>CAJUMZ010000006.1 GCA_910587665.1 uncultured Muribaculum sp. | reverse complement strand
GATTATTTAAGAACTATTCTTAATAACTATGGATTCTGATGCGGTTGCCCTGATGGTGATGGAGTAGATTTGCGCGGATGATGAATATTGTCTAACTTCGCAACTTGATTTTATATAATGTGTTTAATATATAAATGTGAATTATGGCAGAGCCGAGGCATTATAAAGGGTTGAGCGAGGCGGAAGTGCTTGAAAGCAGGGCTAAAAACGGGGTCAATATTTTGACCCCGCCTGAAAAAGAATCGCTGTTCATGCGTTTTCTGGATAAGTTCAAGGATCCGTTGATAATCATTCTGCTTGTGGCGGGGGTACTTTCTGTCGGCATTTCCTGTTATGAATATTATGGGCTGCATGAAGGGGCGCAAGTGTTTTTCGAGCCGCTAGGCATATTTGTGGCGATACTTCTTGCCACCGGACTCGCATTTATATTTGAGGTTAAAGCCGATAAGGAATTCGCCATACTTAACCGCGTAAATGATGACGAACCGGTACAGGTGATCCGCGACGGCAATACCGTGCAGGTGCCGAAGCGCGATGTTGTTGTCGGCGATATAGTTCTGATAACCACCGGCGAGGAGATTCCAGCCGACGGCACACTGCTTGAAGCCTCGTCTCTTCAGGTTGACGAATCGTCGTTGACCGGCGAGCCGATATGTGCAAAAAGCACGGATGAATCGCAATTTGACCCTGATGCCACTTTCCCTACCGACCATGTGCTTCGCGGCACAAAGGTCATGGAGGGGCATGGCGTCTATGAAGTCACTGCCGTAGGTGACCGTACGGAAAACGGAAAGGTATACGAGGCGACACAGATAGATGACAGCGTGAAGACGCCGCTCAATATTCAGCTTGACGGTCTCGGACGACTCATTTCCCGTGTCAGCTATGGCATAGGCGCGCTTGTCATTGCAGGGCGTGTCGTGATGTATTTTGTGAATGGTGGCGGAGTGGATTTTGACTGGTTTCATTTCCTTGCCTTCCTCCTTCAGACGGTCATGATAGCCGTGACGCTTATTGTCGTGTCGGTGCCGGAGGGATTGCCTATGGCGGTCACCCTCAGCCTTGCCTACAGTATGCGCCGCATGCTGCGCACCAACAATCTTGTGCGCAAGATGCATGCCTGTGAGACAATGGGTGCGACGACGGTCATATGTACCGACAAGACCGGCACTCTTACCGAAAATCAGATGCGCGTCTACCGTACCGACTTCTTTTCGCTTCCCGGACAGACGCTTGGCGACTCCGCCGAGAGCCGGCTTATAGAAGAGGGGATTGCAGTAAATTCTACCGCGCAGCTTGACCTCTCAAATCCGGAAAAACCGTCGGTGCTCGGCAATCCTACCGAGGGCGCGCTCATACTGTGGCTTCGTGACAATGGCATAGATTACCGTTCGATGCGCGAAAGTGTGCGCGTCGTTGACGAGATCCCGTTCAATACCGAGCGCAAATATATGGCTACTTTGGTTGATTCGCAGGCCTTGCCCGGCAAGAAAGTGCTGTATGTCAAGGGTGCGCCTGAGATAGTCCTCTCGCTGTGTGACAATGTCGCGGGTGGTGTGGATAAGGCGGTGATTGATGAAAAATTGCTCGGCTACCAGAATCAGGCGATGCGTACGCTCGGTTTCGCTTTCCGTGTCGTCGAATCGGGCGATGAGGCGGTGAAAGACGGGGAGCTTGTCCCCGGCGGTCTTATATTCATGGGCGTGGTAGCTATATCCGATCCGGTACGCGCCGAGGTGCCCGCGGCGGTGAAAGAATGTATAGACGCCGGCATCGCCATCAAGATTGTCACCGGCGACACGCCTAACACGGCAAAGGAGATAGCACGTCAGATAGGGCTGTGGAATGAGCGTGACAATGACCGCAACATAATAACCGGTCCGGAGTTTGCCGCGCTTCCCGACAATGAGTTGCTTGACCGGATAGGCGATTTCAAGATTATAGCCCGCGCAAGGCCGCTTGACAAGAAACGTCTTGTCGAGACCCTTCAGAAGAAGGGTGAGGTCGTGGCTGTCACCGGCGACGGCACAAATGACGCCCCCGCCCTAAAGGCTGCTCACGTGGGGCTGTCGATGGGCGACGGCACTGCGGTGGCGAAAGAGGCGAGCGATATCACTATCGTTGACAATTCATTTGCAAGTATCGGCCGCGCTGTCATGTGGGGTAGGTCGCTTTATCTCAACATACAGCGTTTCGTGCTGTTTCAGATGACGGTCAATGTGGTGGCGTGTCTTATCGTGCTCGCCGGTGCGTTCATGGGGTCAGAGTCGCCTCTTACAGTCACCCAGATGCTGTGGGTCAATCTTATCATGGATACATTTGCGGCGATGGCGCTTGCCTCCCTTCCTCCTTCGGAGTCGGTAATGAAAGACCGCCCGCGCGACCGCAAGGCATTTATAATAACAAAGACTATGGCTGCCGACATCATAGGCACGGGCATCACGTTCTTCATTCTGCTGTTCGGGCTGCTGTACATATTCCAGCATACCGATGTCACTTCGCTCACTCGCCTTCTGTCGTTCAATCTCGACATGTCGTTCCATAATCTTTCGGCATATGAACTTAGTGCGTTCTTCTCGATATTCGTGTTCCTTCAGTTCTGGAACATGTTTAACGCGCGTGCCTATGCCACTCACCGCTCGGCACTGCACCTGAAGGGATGCTCTGAATTTCTTTTTATTTCATTGGTGATCCTTGCCGGTCAGATAATGATTGTCGAGGTCGGCGGCGAGATGTTCAATGTCGTGCCGTTGAGTATCGTCGATTGGGCGATTATAATTGGGGTTACTTCAGCCGTGTTATGGGTCGGAGAGATTGTGCGTCTTTTTGAAAAATCAAAGTGACGGGATTATTTGCATTTGCGCTACGGAAGTAGTAAATTTGCGTTGTCAAACAATCATTTCCGACAGCGATGAATAGTAACAGTCTCGTCTCCATTTCCGACATCAGTAAGGAGGAGATATTGCGTCTGCTGAATCAGGCACGCTATTTTGAGGAGCATCCCAATCATCGGATACTCGAAGGCAAGGTGGTTGCCACGCTCTTTTTCGAGCCATCCACCCGTACGCGTCTCAGCTTTGAGACAGCGGTTAACCGTCTTGGCGGCAGGGTGATCGGCTTTTCCGATGCCAGCACTACAAGCTCGTCGAAGGGCGAGACTCTTAAGGATACCATCAAGATGGTGAGCAACTATGTAGACCTGATAATAATGCGCCACTATCTTGAAGGTGCGGCACGTTATGCCACCGAGGTGACCGATGTGCCGGTTGTCAATGCCGGTGACGGTGCCAACCAGCACCCGTCGCAGACAATGCTTGATCTTTATTCGATCTATAAGACTCAGGGTACACTTGAAAATCTTACCATAACGATGGTCGGTGATCTCAAGTATGGCAGGACTGTACACTCGCTGCTCATGGCTCTTCAGTATTTCAACCCTACATTCAATTTCGTTGCTTGCAAGGAGTTGCAGATGCCGAGGGAATATATTCAATTTTGCGACGAGCATGGTATAAGGTATAATGAATATACCGATTTTTCGCCTGAGGTGATTAACAGCAGTGATATCCTATACATGACCCGTGTGCAGCGTGAACGCTTCACTGACATAATGGAATATGAGAAAGTAAAGAATCTTTACAATCTCAACGCGGCGATGCTTGAAAATTCGCGTGATAATCTACGTGTGCTTCACCCACTGCCACGTGTCAACGAGATTGACCAGGATGTTGACGACAGCCCAAAGGCTTATTACTTCCAGCAGGCACAAAACGGGCTATATGCCCGTCAGGCTATAATATGCCGTGCGTTAGGTATTGACATTCCCCAAATTGAAAACTCATGACAACGACTAAAAAAGAGCTCGCGGTAGCGGCATTGCGCAACGGCACGGTTATCGACCGTATACCATCCTCCGCTTTGTTTAAGGCGGTAAAGATCCTTGGCATTGAAAAGCTTGACAAACATGTGACCATAGGCAATAATCTCGATTCAAAGAAGCTCGGGACAAAAGGAATCATAAAGGTTGCCGACACTTTCTTCCCCGATGATGTCATAAACCGTATAGCCCTGATAGCACCTACCGCCAAGATCAATATCATAAATGATTTTGAGGTAGTGGAGAAGTCATCGGTGACATTGCCCCAGACAATTGTCGGTATCGTCAAGTGTGACAATCCCAAGTGCATCACCAACAATGAGCCGATGAAGACAAAATTTGAGCTTGTCGACCCGGAAAACAGGGTGATACGCTGTCACTATTGCGGACATTGTGTAAGTGCGGAAAACGCTCATATAAAATAGTATCCTGATGGCTCGACAAGTCTGGAAACCCGGGACAATGATATATCCCCTGCCGGCTGTGCTGGTGTCGTGTGGCACGTCGGTAGATGACAGCAATCTTATTACCGTTGCATGGACCGGCACGATATGTACCGATCCTGCGATGTGCTATATCTCCGTACGCCCCTCGCGCCATAGCTATGACATCATCAAATCGACTATGGAATTTACCATCAATCTTACCACCGAGTCTATGGCGCGCGCTACCGACTGGGCGGGAGTGAAATCGGGTCGGGACTTTAACAAGTGGAGCGAGACAGGGCTTACTCCCGAGAAAGGGGTAAAGGTCGGATGTCCCTACGTTGCGGAGTCGCCGTTGTCGATAGAGTGCAGAGTCAAGGAGATTGTGCGTCTCGGCACTCATGATATGTTTATCGCCGAGGTGCTTGACATCCTTGCCGACGAGCGTTACATTGACCCGGCTACGGGTGTGTTCCGCCTGTCCGACGCCGGCTTGCTTGCCTATAGCCATGGTGAGTATTTTACCTTGGGCAAGGAGATAGGCCGATTCGGATGGTCGGTTAAAAAGAAAAAAGATTAATAACTCTAATTATATAATTAATGGAAAGAGATACACGCATTTTTGATATCATCGAGCGCGAGCATCAGCGTCAGAAACATGGTATCGAGCTTATTGCTTCTGAAAATTTTGTCAGTGACCAGGTGATGGAAGCCATGGGGTCATGCTTGACCAACAAGTATGCGGAAGGTTATCCCGGACACCGCTATTATGGCGGCTGTCAGGTGGTAGATGAAGCTGAAAGGCTTGCTATCGACCGCGTTAAGGAACTTTTCGGTGCTGAATACGCCAATGTGCAGCCTCATTCGGGCGCACAGGCCAACATGGCTGTATTCATGGCTTGCCTGAAGCCGGGCGACAAGTTCCTCGGTCTGAATCTTGCCCATGGAGGTCACCTTTCTCACGGAAGCCCTGTTAACTTCTCCGGTCTTATGTTTGAGGCCCTTGAGTATAATGTAAAGGAAGACACCGGCCTTGTCGACTACGATCAGATGGAAGAGGTAGCTTTGCGTGAACGCCCGAAGTTGATAATCGGCGGTGCAAGCGCATATTCCCGTGAGTGGGACTATGCACGCATGCGTAAGATTGCCGATGAAATCGGTGCCATCCTCATGATTGACATGGCTCATCCTGCCGGACTTATTGCTGCCGGACTTCTTGACAATCCTGTCAAATATGCCCATATAGTTACCTCAACCACCCATAAGACTCTTCGCGGTCCGCGCGGCGGTCTGATTCTCCTTGGCAAGGACTTTGACAATCCTTGGGGCAAGACCAACAACAAGGGTGAGGTGCGCAAGATGTCGGCACTCCTTGACTCAGCCGTTTTCCCCGGAGTTCAGGGCGGCCCCCTCGAGCATGTGATCGCGGCAAAGGCTGTGGCGTTTGGCGAGGCTCTCCAGCCCTCGTTCAAGGACTATCAGACTCAGGTGAAGAAAAACGCCGCCGTGATGGCACAGGCTCTTGTCGACAAGGGCTATAAGATTATTTCCGGTGGCACCGACAATCACTGCATGCTTGTGGATCTCCGCACCAAGTTTCCCGACCTTACCGGTAAGGTAGCCGAGAAGGTGCTTGTTGAGGCTGATATCACGGCAAACAAGAACATGGTGCCGTTTGATTCCCGCAGTCCGTTCCAGACATCGGGTATCCGTCTCGGTACGCCCGCTATTACCACGCGTGGTGCCGACGAGGCCCTGATGGGTGAGATCGTCGAGATGATCGACACCGTATTGAGCAATCATGACAATCCTGCGGTGATTGCCGGTGTGCGTGAAGAGGTCAACAAGAAGATGGAATCATACCCCATCTTTGCATATTGATAACAGATTAACGATACGGTCACGCTTGCCGGCGTGACCGTATTCTCTCCCTTATGATAATATTATATCGCATTTATCAGCTGATTGTCATGGCGCCGATACTTCTCGTCGCCACGATATTGACGGCTACTGTCACAATCATATTGAGCAGTGTGGGGCTTGGTCGCTGGGCGGGATATTTTTTCCCGCATTGGTGGGCGCGGCTCTTCTGTGTGCTTACGCTTGTGAAAGTGACGGTAAAGGGGCGCGAGAATATTGATCCTGACACATCTTATGTGTTTGTCGCCAACCATCAGGGCGCTTATGACATATTTTCCATCTACGGATACTTGAATCACCAGTTTCGCTGGATGATGAAAAAGTCGCTTGAGAAAATTCCTCTTGTGGGATATTCCTGCAAGGTGTCAGGGCATATCATGGTGGACAACTCGTCGCCATCGGCCACTAAACTTACCATGGAAAAAGCGGAGCGTCAGCTGCAGGGTGGCATGTCGCTTGTCGTGTTCCCTGAGGGCGCGCGTACATGGAACGGCAAAATGCGACCGTTTAAGCGAGGCGCCTATATGCTTGCGGTGGAGTTCGGACTTCCCGTAGTGCCGATCACTATCGACGGATCTTTTGATATTATGCCCCGATTCAAGCACATTCCGCATTGGGGACACATCATCCTGACCATCCATAAGCCGATCGAGGCGATTGATGGCAAGCATGACCTTCCGTCGCTTATGGAGCAGAGTTTCGAAGTGATACATTCGTCACTTCCTGAGTCTCAGCGATAATTACCTTGTTTTTAATTTATCTTTAAAGTGCAAATAGTGAAAAATCTAAAATCTATTCTGTCCGTTATCGCCTCTTTTGCAGGCGTTATGCAGCTATCGGCGGCTACTGTCGACTATGGATATTCAGCGGCAGAACCGGTGCAATTTGTTGCGAGTGCTTATCGTACAACCAATTATGCGGTAATCCATATACCGGCCGAGATCGCCGCCAAATATACCGGCGCTTCTGTCACCGGAGTTAAACTGCTTTGTCAGACATATACCCTTGGCAATACCGAGGTTAACACGGTTGAGGCTTTTGTAGCCGAGAATATCGAGAATTTCGAGGCTGTGGTCAGTAAAAGTTCCGTGGTCGAAGGTAAGATATGGAGTCAGGTCACTTTTGACGAGCCTTATGTAATCACAGGTGACAAGGATGTATATGTTGGTTACAGCATGAAGTCAAACAGTGGCTCTGAGACGCTTCCTGTTGCTCTTGATGCCGGACCCGCGACCCGTTATGGTGATATTATGGGATATTCCGATTCCCGTGGGAATATTATCTGGGAGCATGCCGGCGACTCCGACTGTGGCAATGTGCTTGTCAAGGCGGTTATAGCGGGTGATGATATGCCAGCAGGCGACATCATGCTTCTCTCCGCGTTCGGCATTGATGTGGTAAAGCCGGGTGATATGTTCTCGGTTTCAGGATTGGCGTTTAATTATGGCTCGACTCCCGTGGAATCATATGATCTTTCTTGTCGTTTTGGCGGGAATGAGATAAAGTCGGTTAAATTTGAAAAGGGGCTTGCCGCCGGAACTTGTACCGGTTATTCGATTGATCTCTCCCTTGAAGAAGAGAAAGAAGCCGAACTTGCTGTAGTGCCGGTTGTAGCCGGCAAAGAGCTTGCATCGTTGGGCTACACCGTGGACTGCACATCGGCGATGTTGCCGCGCAAAGTGCTTGTAGAGGAATTTTCTACCGCGAGATGTGGCAATTGTCCTTCCGCGCATGCCGCACTTGCCTCAGTGAGTAAAGAGCGTAATGACATGATTGTGGTAGCTCACCACTCCGGATATATGGAAGATAGTTATACTACTGATCTTGATCGTGCATATCTGTGGTTTTATCAGACCGGATCATGGGCTCCGGCATTTATGATGGATCGTGTCAATTTCGCTGACCAAGGTGCTCTTGCCCAGACAGGAATGACTACGTCGCCTTCTCCCGGTCCGGTATTTATAATATCGGGTGCCGATGATTTGAAAGAGTTTGTCGATCTTGCCGCCGACCGTTATGCCTGGGTGGATGTGAATATTGATTACACATATGATCCCTCCACACGTAAACTTGATGTTGAGGTGTCGGGTACTCCGGTAAAAGTATTTGACAGTTGGACTAACCCGGTTGTCAATATCTTCTTGGTCGAGCGTTCCGATGTAAGTTATCAGGAAGGTGGAGGCGCAAAGTATACGCATCGTCATATATTCCGCACTTCTTTGACCGGAAATTACGGTGAGTCAATCGCCCTTGAAAAAGGGAAGCCTTACAGCTACAAGGCTTCGGTTGTGATTGATGACAAGCTTGACGCCGGCGATCTTGACATTGTGGCTTTCGTCTCAAACAACAATACACTTGATGCCAATGATTGCGAGGTGTTCAACTCGGCGTCAGTAGCCATTGACACTCCTTCTACCGGTATAGACTCAGTAACCGGCGCTTCTTTTGACGTGAAGGGTGGTGACGGTGTCATCGGCATTGAAGGCGACTTTTCCAATGCCGCGATATATGCTCTCAACGGCATGACGGTGGCTGAACTTGACCGCCCCGGGGAAGTCGCTGTTGAGGCAGGTGTATATCTGGTCAAGGCATCGGTCGACGGCAATCTGATCACACGCAAGATTATCGTAAAATAATATTGCGTGACCACTGAAATTATTAGATAAAAAATTTGGTGGATTATATGGGAAATTTATTAAATTCGCGGTGTGAAGAATCGCGTTACGGCGCGGTCCGCTAAAGATGATAATAAATAAACCTTAAGATTATGATATTCAATTTCCGACTTGTGTCAGACGAGGTTGATAATTTCCGACGTGAAATCAACATTGATGCCGACGCGACCTTTCTTGATCTCAGAAACGCAATCTGTGATTCAGTGGGATATGATAAAAATCAGATGTGTTCATTCTTCCTTTGCGACAACAATTGGGAGAAGGGCAAGGAGATAACCCTCGAGGATATGGGCTCTGATTCCGATGAGGATATTTATCTGATGGATGAGACCGTGTTAAGCGATTTTGTCGATGACGGTCAGAGACTTATATTCGTATTTGATTACATGACCGACCGTTGCTTCTTTATCGAGATGAAGAAGAGCATTCCGGGCAAAAATCTGAAAGATCCCGTGTGTGTCGCCTCTATGGGCGCAGCTCCCGTGCAGATGATGGATATTGATGAATATGAGTCTAAGAATACCCCCGCCGTGGCTCAGGGTGCTGATGACTTTGACGAGGAATTTTATGGCAGCGACGAGTATAATGACGATGAGTTTGATGCTGCCGGTTTTGATGAAATGACTTTTGAGGATTAGCCTGGGGCTGTCTGTCGAAATAAACTTTTGAAACTCCGTGGTCGTTACTTACGTAATAAACGATCACGGAGTTTTTTTATGACAGAAGGAAAAGTACAAGGAATATCATCATCGTCAGTTCATAAGGTGACAGCCATGGCGCTTCTTGTCACCATCGGCATAGTATTCGGCGACATAGGCACTTCGCCTCTATATGTTATGAAGGCGATAACCGGTGTTAACGGCAATTACAATGCCGACTACATAATCGGTGCGGTGTCATGTATAATATGGACACTTACCTTGCAGACAACATTGAAATATGTCGTAATAGCGTTGCGAGCCGATAACAAGGGTGAGGGCGGCATACTCGCCTTGTATTCGCTGGTAAAGCGGTTGCCACGTAAATGGCTTTACATTCCGGCAGCGATAGGGGCGAGCACTTTGATTGCCGACGGCGTGATCACTCCGGCGGTGACGGTTACTTCGGCGATAGAGGGGGTGACGGTGCTTGATCAGTCGGCTCCGGTTGTGCCTATCGTGATTGTTATAATAACTGCGATATTTTTTGTACAGCAGCTCGGCACCAAGGCTATCGGGCGTTGGTTTGGACCGTTCATGTTGCTGTGGTTTCTCATGCTCGGTGTATTAGGTTCGATGCACATAGGCGACGCGCCGTCGATACTCAAGGCGTTCAATCCGTATTACGCTGTTAAGGTGCTTGTTGATTATCCTTTCTGGTTTTTGATTCTCGGGGCCGTGTTTTTGTGTACAACCGGCGCTGAAGCACTTTATTCCGATCTTGGTCATTGCGGTAGAATGAATATCACCTATAGCTGGATTTTTGTCAAGATAATGCTCATTCTTAATTATCTTGGTCAAGGGGCATGGCTTATTGCCTCAACTCCTGCGGCTGCCGGAGTTAACCCGTTTTACGCAATCATGCCTGCCGGATTTCTTGTCCCCGGTATTCTGATGTCGACTGGAGCTGCGATCATAGCCAGTCAGGCTTTGCTGAGCGGTTCGTTTACGATCTTCAGCGAAGCGATGGGACTTGATTTCTGGCCTCGTCTCAAAGTGAAATATCCGTCGGCTCTGAAGGGGCAGCTCTATATACCGCTTGTCAATACATTCCTTTATGTGGGATGTATAGTCACGGTGCTCCTGTTCCGTACATCTTCGGCAATGGAAGCCGCTTATGGACTTGCTATAACAATCACTATGCTGATGACTACGGTGCTCCTCGGGTTTTATCTCCGCCACAAGGGTGTTGCCAAGTGGATTGTAACGCTGTTCATGGTGTCGTTCCTTATCCTGGAATCGGTATTTCTGGTGTCAAACATGTTTAAATTCATGCACGGCGGCTGGTACACGCTGCTCCTTGCAGGTATTGTGTGTGGCGTGATGCTTGTGTGGCGTCGTGCACGCAACATACGTAACAGCTATATAGAGTATCGCGATTTTGACAGCTATCTCGACATAATCCGTGATATCTGCAACGACCGCGAGATACCTAAATATGCTTCAAATGTAGTGTACATAAGCAAGTCGGAGTCGCCGGAAAAGGTGGAGAGCAAATTGCTTTATTCAATCATAAACAAGCATCCCAAGCGTGCCGACCATTATTGGGTGATACGCGTTCACTACGATGATGCCCCGGAGACACTTGAATACAGCAGCCGTATATTGATACCGCATACACTGATAAGCGTCGACATCACTATCGGTTTCCGCATACAGCCGCAGGTGAGCGTATATCTGCGTCAGATTGTCGAGGATCTTGTGGCTTCGGGTGATATCGACCTTACAAGCCGCTACCCGTCATTGCGGGAGCATGGTATTCCAGGCGATTTCCGGTTTATCATAATTCACCGCCTTTTTTCAGCCTCAAGCAATTGTCCGGCGTCATGCCGCATGGTAATGTCAATGTATGGATTCCTGCGTCATATGGGGCTTAGCGACGAGCGTGCGCTCGGTCTTGACACAAGTAGCGTCACCGTTGAGAATGTGCCGCTGATAATCAACACCAACACTTCCCGGCGCATAATCCGCCGATGAATTTTACCGGTTAATTTCCCCGAATGTAAGGCATCGTTTTGCGGTATCGGAAAAAATGATGTAATTTTGTTACATTATTACATTTCTGCTGACCATGAACGAGGAAAGTTTAAGCCAATTATATCTGAAAGACACCGCTTTTCAAAATCTGATGCAGCGGCGTATCTTCAATGTATTGCTGGTGGCGTCGCCTTACGACGCTTTCATGATGGAGGAGGATGGCAGGGTTGAGGAGCAGCTCTATTTCGAATATGTGGCTCTCAACCTGAGTTCACCGCCGCGTGTCACCCGTGTGTCGCGCCCGGATGAAGCGCTTGAATTGCTCAAGGAAAAGCGTTTTGACCTTATCATAATGATGCCCGGTATCGACCTCAGCGAGACGTTTATCGGAGCAAAGAATATAAAGGCTCTGTATCCTGACACGCCCATCGTGGTGTTGACTCCATTTTCAAAGGAGGTGTCGCGGCGTCTTGCCAAGGAAGACCTTACGGCAGTCGACTATGTGTTCAGCTGGCTTGGAAATGTCGACTTGCTTCTTGCTATAATCAAGCTTCTTGAAGACAAGATGAATGCCGACAATGACATCAACGGGGTCGGGGTTCAGATGATATTGCTTGTCGAGGACTCGGTAAGATTTTATTCATCCGTGTTGCCTATCATCTACAAGTTCCTGTTGAAACAGTCGTTGATATTCTCTACCGAGGCACTGAATGAACATGAACAGATGCTGCGCATGCGCGGACGCGCTAAGGTGATGCTTGCCCGCGACTATGAAGAGGCTGTAGAGTTATACGACCGTTATGGTAAAAATGTGCTTGGAGTCATTTCCGACGTGTCGTTTAAGCATGAAGGGGTAAAGGATCCCCATGCGGGGCTTAAGCTTGCCGCCTATCTGCGTGAAAAGGATCCTTATCTCCCGATTATAATGGAATCGTCGGAAGAAGAGAATGCGACTAAGGTAAAGTCGTTTGGAGGAGTGTTTATTGACAAAAACTCAAAAAAATTTCCGGTCGATCTCGGTGATGCGATACGTAAGGATTTCGGATTCGGCGATTTTGTGATACGCGATCCGGAAACAGGAAAGGAATTGTTGCGCATACATGACCTTAAGGATCTGCAACGGCATATTTTTGACATACCGGCTAAGTCGCTATTCTATCATGCCTCATATAATGATATATCGCGGTGGCTTTATTCGCGTGCGTTGTTTCCAATCGCTGAAGTGATCAAGAGCCACCGGTTCAAGAATATCGAGGAGGCACCTGCGGTAAGGCAACTGTTTTTTGACCTGATAGTGAAATACCGCAAGATGAAAAATCGCGGTGTCGTGGCTATTTTCCGAAAAGACAGGTTTGACCATTATTCCAACTTCGCCCGTATCGGACAAGGCTCCCTTGGCGGAAAGGGTAGGGGTCTTGCGTTTATCGACTCAATTATAAAGAAAAATCCTATATGTGACAATTTCGACGGAGTTACCGTGACTATACCGCGTACAGTGGTGATCTGTACCGATATCTTCGACGAGTTTATGGAAACCAACAATCTCTATCCGGTGGCATTGTCGGATCAGAGCGATGAGGTGATCCTGAAATATTTCCTTCAGGCAAGGCTTCCGGAGCGTCTGATTGAGGATTTCTTCGCTCTTTTCGAAGTGGTTGACAAGCCGCTTGCCATCCGCAGTTCGAGCCTTCTGGAGGATTCCCACTACCAGCCTTTTGCCGGCATATACTCGACATACATGATCCCACATGTCGAGGACCGTTATGAGATGCTTGCAATGTTGAGCGACGCGATAAAAAGCGTATATGCCTCGGTGTTCTATGCCGACAGTAAGGCGTACATGACGGCTACAAGCAATGTCATAGACCAGGAAAAGATGGCGGTGATCATTCAGGAGGTAGTCGGAAAGCAGGTGGGTGATTACTATTTCCCATCGTTTTCCGGGGTGGGACGTTCGCTCAACTATTACCCGATAAATGACGAGGAGCCTGAGGATGGAGTTGTGGAGGTCGCCGTAGGACTTGGAAAATATATCGTAGACGGCGGTCTGAGCCTGAGGTTTTCACCGCGCCACGCCGACAAGGTGCTTCAGACATCCACGCTTGACCTTGCGCTACGTGATACCCAGACCCGCTTCTATGCCCTCGACATGAAGCGTGGGGTTGAAGAGGACTTCAAGGTTGATGACAGCTTCAACATAGCCAAGCTTCGTATTCAGGATATTGCCGCGACGGGTGCGTTGCGCTATCTGGTGTCGACCTATGATTTCCGCGACCAGATCATCCGCGACTGTGACGAAGGAGAGGGCAGGAGAGTGGTGACATTTGCCAATATACTCCAACACGGTGTGTTCCCGCTTGCCGGAATTACCGACTTTATGCTCTCCAAGGGTCAGGAGGAGATGGGCCGACCGGTTGAGATTGAATTTGCCGGAGTCCTTGACATAACCGACAAGGGTAAAGGCACACTTTACTGGCTTCAGATACGCCCGATAGTCGAACGAAAGGATCTCGTGGATGATAGTGTGCTCTCTCTCCCTGATGACAAGGTGCTTCTGCGCAGTAACACGGCGTTGGGTCACGGCAACATTGAAAATGTCAGTACGGTGATATATGTGCGCCCCGAAAATTTCTCTTCGTCAAATAATTCCTTAATTGCAAGGGAAATTGAAAAAATAAATCGTAACTTTACGGAGCGTAACGAAGGTTACGTGCTGATAGGCCCCGGGCGATGGGGTTCGAGCGACACGGCTCTCGGTATTCCGGTCAAATGGCCGCATATATCGTCGGCACGCCTGATAGTGGAGTCGTCGCTTAGCAACTATCGTATCGAGCCGAGTCAGGGCACTCATTTCTTTCAAAACCTGACATCTTTCGGTGTGGGGTATTTCACTATAAATCCGGCGTCAAACGACGGTATTTATGATGTGGGATACCTTGACAGCCTCCCTGCTGAATACGAGAGCGACTTTCTGAGGATAGTGCGGTTTGACGCTCCTCTTACAATCGGTATCAACGGCAGAAAAGGAGTCGGGGTGGTTGTTAAGCCGTAGTGAGTGCCGGTCACTTTTTTGTAATGGAATAATAGACTTGACATGTCATTTTTTAAATCAGTATTAAGGGCATTCGGCTTCGGTCACGAAGAAGATGACTTTGAAGATGATGCACCATCGGCGCTTGTGACTCCTTACAGGAGACAGCAGGATGTCGTTATAACACCTCCCGTCACAGGAAATGGGGCAGCAATAAAGGAGGAAAGTTCCGGTACAGAGTCTTTCCCTATGACCTTTTTTGACGAGATACTTGAGGTGTTTAACAACGCGCAGCCTGAATTTGTAAAGCAGTGCCTTGACCGAGACGCGCAGCGTCGCTACCTGTATGATGTTCTCGGCGATTCTTTCAAGGAATATCTTGAACGGTGTCACAGCGACATGGAGGAGGCCCTTATGGTCAAGTCGAGGAGTGAGACAAAGAAATTTCATGACGAGATAAGCGGTCTGCAGGAGAGATGTAAGAAAAATCAGGAGAAAGAGGATGAGCTTAAGCAGCGTCAGCTCAGTGCCGACAGGCAGAAGCGCGCCCTATCCGATAAGGTGCGTGAACTTGAGCAACGGGTATTGTCGCTTGAGGCGGAGAAGGAGCAGTTTATCCTTGAAAACAAAAGCCTTGTCAACAAATTGAAAGTCGTAGGTGTGCATGAGGCCGATGCTGCTGCTGGTGCGGGCGTATCGATTGAGGATATTGCGGTCATGCGTACTCGCCTGGAAGACACATCGGCTGAAAATGAAAAATTACACGCCGAGATTGAGCGCCTTAACGCTGAGGTGCTTGAAAATGCCGAGCTTTACAAGACGAAGATGGCTATGTCTGACAAGATGTTGAGTGATATACGCAATTCAAGTGCTACATCAAGGAAAGAACTTGACGATGCTGTAGCGGTAAGAGATGAATTGCAATTGAAATATGATGAATCGGAATCCCGGGTGAAGGCTCTTGCCGCTGAACTTGAAGAAGCCAATTCTTTGCTTGAGGAAGTAAAGCAGGAGATGATCGACAAGATGGTCAAGGTGGAAGATGTCCTTTCAAGGCGCGATGATAAAATAAAGGCACTTAAGGAGCAGAAAGAGTCATTGGACGTTAAGGTGATGTCACTTGAAAAAGAGATTGCCAACCTTAAGGAGTCGCTTGAAGAGAGCGTGCATAGCCGCGCTGCAGTGGAAAAAGAACTTAATAGCGTGTGTGAACAATTGAAAGAGCCGGCTGTTGACCCTGTTGTGACTGAAAAACCGAAGAGAAAAAGAGGCGCTAAGAAATCAGTGCCGAAGATATCGGCTATCGACGAGACTCTTGACAGTACCGAATGGTTGATCGCCACGCCTCCGGAAGGTATGGTGGCTAAAACCACCGGGATAGCCTCTGATGCCGACTTCGGCTATCAGGAACCTCCACGGAAGCCTGCGCCTGACAATGCGGCACAGATGTCATTATTTTAAAATTCGAAATTAAGACTTTCAGCAATGAAATTGAAATATGATATATTGATTATTGCGGCATTGTTTCCCGCAGTTGAGTCAAAGGCGGTAAGGGCCGATGATATATCCCCATACGTATACCCTGAAAATACAGTTGCATCGCCAGGTGTGATGACTTATCTTAACGACGGCAAAAGCTACATGCAGCTTGCCGATGACGGTACGCGCCTTGTAAAGTATGACATAAAGTCGGGCGAGGAAATCGCTACGGTGATTGATGTGGCGTCGACACGTGAAAATCAGGTTAAGTCTATCGAGGGATACATACTGAGCCCGGATGAGTCCCACATACTCATATATGCCGGCAAGAAGCCTGTATATCGCCGTTCGTTCAAGGCAAAATATTATGTATATGAAGTGCGTCATAACGTATTGAAACCCCTTAGTGTGGAGCATCCGGAGCAGCAATCTCCGGTGTGGTCCCCCGATGGAAGAATGATTGCATTTGTTTCCGACAACAATATCTATATACGTAAACTTGACTACAATACCGAGGTGGCGGTGACCGGTGACGGAAAGAGCAACCGCGTTATCAACGGTGTACCCGATTGGGTTTACGAGGAGGAGTTTGACACGACATGCTCCATGGCGTGGTCGCCTGACAATCTTACGTTGTGTTATCTGAAATACAACGAGACAGATGTGCCTCTTTATTCATTCCCTCTGTATCAGGGCACATGTGAGCCGAAAGATCAGTATGAGCTTTATCCCGGTAGTTACAGCTATAAATATCCTGTGGCTGGAGAGCCGAATTCGATTGTGACCCTTCACAGCTATGACGTGGACAACAGAAAGACTAAAGACATTACATTCAGCGATTCACAGATCGAATATATGCCGCGTATCGCTTATGCCGGCACTCCCGAGCGTCTTGTCGCCACTACTCTCAACCGCTCGCAGAATCGTATGGAAATGTATGTCATCAATCCAAAATCCACTGTCAGCAAGTCGCTTTATGTCGACGAGAACAATACCGGATGGATTGATCCGCTTGCATGGGAAGGCACACGGTTTTACGATGATTTCTTTATCGTGATGTCGGAAAAATCGGGTTACAACCATCTGTATCAGTACAGCTATTCTGGCTCTCAGATGCGTCAGATCACTTCCGGCGACTATGATGTTACCGAATATTACGGTTATGATGCCGCCACGGCATCGCACTATTGCCAATCGACCTTTTCCGGTCCGGTCAACAGGGTTGTAAACCGTATTGATGCCAAAGGGAAAGTGTCGGTGATCGGCGAAGAGCATGGGTCAACATCACTCTTATGCTCGCCTGATATGGCTTATTATACGATTGCCTATAATAATGTCACCACCCCTACGGTGTTTACTCTTTATGCTGCGTCGGGCAAGCGTCTGCGTGTGCTTGAGGACAATTCCGAATATCGTTCACGCTATGGCTCACTTCCCGTAAAGGAATTTTTTACAATCAGCTCCGACGGCTACACGCTTAACGGCTCCGTACTTAAGCCTGCCGATTTCAATCCGTCACGCAAATATCCTGTGATAATGTCGCAGTACAGCGGTCCCGGATCGCAGGAGGTGCTTGACCGCTGGCGCATGGACTGGGACTATTTCTTCGTGTCGCAGGGTTATATTGTGATGACTGTTGACGGGCGCGGTACCGGCGGCAGGGGAAAGGAGTTCAAGAATGTCGTATACCGCAACCTCGGACATTATGAGACAATTGACCAGATTGCAGCAGCCAAATATGCCGGGTCATTGCCATATGTGTCGAAAGTAGGCATTTATGGCTGGAGTTATGGTGGATATGAATCGCTTCTCGCCGCGTCACAATACGGCTATGATGCCGCTGTCGCTGTTGCCCCGGTTACCGACTGGCGTTACTATGACTCCGTATATGCCGAGCGATACATGCTTACGCCGAGAGAAAACGAGGAGGGATATCGTGAAAGCGCGCCGATATCTTATGTCGACCGCATCATGACTCCTTTGCTTATTATGCACGGTACGGCTGACGACAATGTTCACCTGATGAACACGATGCAGTATGTTTCCGCTCTGCAGTCGCAGGGAAAATTATGTGACATGCTGCTATTTCCCAATATGAACCATTCGATATACGGTTGTGGCGCACGTTCGCTCGTATATCTTAATATGCTTGACTTCTTTAATCGGAATTTGAAATGACCATGAGTAAACTACGAAATCGACTTACATTAAAGAGCATTGACAGTCTGTGGATAAACTGGGCTCTTTCAGCCGGGTCGCTTGCGTTGACAGTGCTCCTTGGGCTGTTTGTAACCAAACTTTGGCTACCGGCTTTTGTGATTGGATTTGCGCTTTTACTGACGTGGCGTATTGCCGCCATGCGTGAATCTGATTCTCAAGTGTGCAACATACTGCCTTATATTACCGTGCGTATCCTGCTTGTTACGGCTGCGGTAATGGTTGCCATCAATCTATATTACATGAAATTTATCGATCCACAGGAATACCTGCTCGGTCGCGCCAACAAGAATATCCCCTATATAACCATTCTCGTACTCGCACCGGTGGCGAGCATTATATCGATTTGGGGCTACGTGATGCGCCACCGCATATCGTTCTGCCATATGTGTACTGTTGAGCATGGTACTCCTCATGAGCGTGGATTCCTTGGAAAGGTGTTTGACATCGAGACCCGTTATCAGTTGCGATTACTGATATTGATGTACCTTATTGTTATGGTGTATACTTGGATATACTACGTGACAACCTACAACAATGTCAACATGAATCCTTCCGACAAATATTATTACATAGGTCTGCCGGTCGTGCTTTATGTGCTGTCGTTGCTTTACCTTGCAATGAGATATTTCCGTCTGTATATATTCTATCGTGAGAATGTTGTGGGTGATGCTTCATCTGCGGAGCTTACGACCATTTTGCGCTATATTCTTGTATGTGACGATTATGTGTATCTTAAAAAGGAGGGTGAGGATGGCAAATTTGCCGATACTCCGGCTATGATGCACATACCATATCGCGAGCGCATGACTCCTTATGATGCGGCGATAAATTTCTCACTGTTGTCGGGAATCAACGGAAATGTTGACATCAAGTTCCTGTATGAAAACTCCAACAATCATGCTGACAGTAATATATTCCACTATCTTTGTGTCATACCTTCGAGAATGGAGGTTGACAACTCCAGGCTGTCGGGAGGATGGTTCAGTCAGGGTCAGCTTAAAAGCATGCACGCCAATGGTGAACTTTCAGGACTGTTGATGAGCGAGATCCATCGCGTATATACCGTTATGATGGCTAAAAAGACGTATGACAAGCTGGGTTATCGTCTGTATGACATAAAGCATTATAAACCATCTTTCCGTCTGAGGGAACTTGAATTGGTCGACGGAGATTTTGATGATCCTATGTGGCTTCTTATTGCTAAGGACAATGAAGACAAGCCATTCTTTAAACTTCGTAAATTCTGGCGCAAGCATGTCAGGGGCTACGAATAAAAAGCTTCTTGTCATTACCGGTCCTACGGCATCGGGTAAGACATCGCGTGCTGTCGATGTGGCTAAAGTGCTTGACGGTGAGATTATAAGCGGTGACTCCCGGCAAGTATACCGTGGCATGGATATCGGCACCGGAAAGGATCTTGACGAATATGACGGAGTGCCATACCATCTTATCGACATATGCCCGGCGGGATACAAGTATAACCTATACGAATATTTGCGTGACTTCGATGCTGCTTATGAGGAGATAACCGGAAGGGAAAAACTGCCGGTGTTATGTGGCGGTACAGGGCTTTACATTGAATCGGCGATCAACGGGTTGCGGTTGCCGGAAGTACCGGAAAACCGTGAACTGAGGGACTCTTTGGCAGGAAAGTCGCTTGAAGAGCTTACCGCAATACTTGCGTCCATGAAGTCGCTTCATAATACTACGGATGTTGACAGTTGCAAGCGCGCGATACGCGCCATAGAGATCCAGTGCTATTATCAGCAACACCCCGAGGCGGCTGTGCAGGCTACGCCAAGACCTATGGAAAATGTCACGATCGTGGGTGTTGACATAGGCCGAGAGAACCGCCGCCGGCGTATTACGGCACGCCTTTCCTCGCGAATGGAGGAAGGGATGATTGATGAGGTAAAATCGCTTCTTGATTCAGGCATATCGGCTGAAGATCTTATATATTACGGGCTGGAATATAAATATGTGACAAGTTACCTTATTGGCGACCTGACGCGCGATGAGATGATGACAGGGCTTGAGACGGCGATACATCAGTTTGCGAAACGTCAGATGACATGGTTTCGTGGCATGGAGCGGCGCGGATTTAAGATCAATTGGCTCCCGTGGGACATGGGGCGTGAAGAATTTGTCGAGCATGTAAGTTCCCTATTATAGGATTTATTTCAATACCTTACACATATGAAAATCATTCTCCTCTCAACTGTTTTGCTGCTCTCAATAACTTTGTCGGCACAGAAGCGGTATTATTTTACCGGCAATGACATGACGGTAGATTCCGTGTTGTTTCTTGACGAGAATCCGGCTACAGTGGCTATAGAGGTGCGTTGCGCATTGCAGTCGGTAAAGGAGGAGTCGGGTAGGGGGCGTTCATGGTGGGGGATTGCGTGGAATTACCGGTCGTCATCTGATTATGATTATGTGGTATTGCGACCTTTCAATACTGATTTCGGAGCGATTGATGACCGTCGGGTAATGGCTGTAGAGTATGGTTCCATGACAGACGGTGATTTCAGAGTGTACTCCGAAGAGGTTATGACGTCAGGGATAAACATGGCTAAGGGGTTCAATTCTCTGCTTTTGGAGTGGGGCAACGGTGTCATGCGTGTATTTGCCGGCTCCAAAGAGCTTCATAAGGTGATGGAACTTGGCGTGTCTTTGCCTGAATCGCGTGAATGCCGTATAGTCTCGTCGTCGGCTGTTGACATTGCCTCTGTGGTGTTGGAATGTGGTGAGGATAAAGTTAAGAATCTTACCACCGACTATGAAATGGAAGTGGTGATGAAGCGCCTTGAGCTATCGGTTGACCCCATGGAGGGCATATGGTGTTATCTCGACCGTGAGACCGATGATTCACGCGCGCGTCTTGGCGGTCAGTATAAGGTGATAATATTAGGCAACGGCAATGGATATGACATCCTTTATTATGGCGGTGCAAGGGTCAATGAATCGGAATGGAAGCCTCTTATGTTGAAAGGGGCGCTTTCACCCACTCCGTTTCAACGCAATTATAATCTTGTGTGGCATGACAGCATGATGGAGCGGATGGATGAAGAGCTGCATGCCACATTGTCAGAGGAGGGGATACTGTCGTTTGAGTTTCCGATATACAGGAGCAGGCTGCGTTTTTTCCGTATGACGGAGCCTAACCCTTAGGTGTGCCTCCTATCTGACTTATCTCACCTGATTCCTTGATATAGCGTATCTTGTAGTCAAGCATGTCGAGTATTATTTCTCGCGGGTCATTTTTTGCAGCATACACTTCGTTGGTAAGTTCAAGTTCCATTAGGTACTGTATGAGTTTAGGCTCGAGGGCGTCTTGTATGAAGAGCTCCGGCAGTACGACTCCATTGCCATTTACTTCCAGCCAGTTATAATTTGAGTCAAATGTAAGTGTCGCTCCGTTTTTTATCGTGACGTAATAATTGCCGTTGTGTTCGTTGTATTCACTTATACCTGACAAGGGATAGTAGGTCGAAATAAAGGTCGCGATAGGTTCCGGAAGATCATCCCAAAGGCTGTTGCTGCATGCAATCAGCAGCATCAGGCCTATGATACCCAATAATTCTTTTTTGTATAACATGGCAGGTGATTTTGATATTATATGATTCTATAACAATTTTATAGACTGTTAAGTTCTTGTAAAATCAGGCGCTGTTTGCCTTTTGTCGCGGAGAAATGTCGCGTATCAGATCTATAAATCGTGTTGACAATAATCGATTTTAACTCTAAATTACTCTATGTCCATATGGTAAGCGATTATTAAATCGTAAAAATGAGTTCTATGTGAAAAAAAATTACTATCTTTGCGCCCGTAAAATAAATTGATTTACAATATGGATAAAGCGCCTGTAAATGTCGACTTGCTTTTCGAAACAAGCTGGGAGGTATGTAACAAGATAGGTGGTATATACACGGTGTTATCGACAAAAGCCAAGACGCTCCAGAAGCTATACAAGGATAAAGTCATTTTTATTGGTCCCGATGTATGGTCGGATGATAACCCTTCACCATATTTCATCCCGTCAAATACTATTCTGAAAAGATGGAAGGCTAAGGCCAACCTTCCCGAAGGAGTTTCCGTGCGCGTTGGTCGCTGGGATATTCCCGGTCGACCTATTGTCGTGCTTGTGAAGTTTGACGGCATGTATGCTGTAAAAGATGATTTTTACGGAAGGATGTGGGACCTTTATAAGGTGGATTCCCTTCATGCCTATGGTGACTATGATGAAGGATGTGCTTTCGCTCATGCCGCGGGCATTGTGATCGAGAGTATCTGTGACTATACCGGTATCCGTAATAAAAATGTCGTAGCCCATTTTGATGAGTGGACTACCGGCATGGGGCTTCTGTATGTAAAGGACCGTCTGCCCTCTGTCGCTACGATTTTCACCACTCATGCTACCTGTATCGGTCGTAGCATCTGTGGCAACGGCAAGCCGCTTTACGATTATCTGCGCGGCTACAACGGCGATCAGATGGCTCGTGAGCTTAACATGGAGTCGAAGCACTCGCTTGAGAAAGCCGCCGCGCATAATGCCGATTGCTTCACGACCGTGAGCGATATCACTGCTATGGAGTGTGAGCAGCTGCTCGAGCGCCGCCCGTTGGTTACGCCTAATGGTTTTGAACAGAATTTTGTGCCCGCAAAGGGTAAATTCATAGAAGCTCGTAAAGAAGCACGCGGTGTGCTTCTGAATGTGGCTTCATCTCTCCTCGGTTACAAATTGCCCGATGACACTTTCATTGTGGCGACTTCGGGACGATGTGAATACAGGAATAAGGGTATTGACCTGTATCTTGATTCGCTCGCGCGGCTGCGTGAACTGGAGCTCGCCCATACGGTGCTTGCGTTTGTCATGGTCCCGGCGTGGGTTAAAGAGCCGCGTGCCGACCTTAAAAAGGCTCTTGGATTAAAGCGCAAGGCCGCACTGCAAAATCCCGTGCTGACACATTCCCTTAACAATCCTGATGAGGATCCCATAAATTGCCGCATACACGGTATCGGCTTCTCAAATTGTAAGGCTGATAACGTAAAGGTGATCTATGTGCCGTGTTATCTCAACGGAAATGACGGTATTTTCAACAAGACATATTATGACCTGCTTATCGGAATGGATGCCACCGTATTCCCTTCCTATTACGAGCCGTGGGGCTATACTCCGCTTGAAAGCATCGCTTTCGGAGTCCCCACAATAACTACGACACTTTCGGGGTTCGGTCAATGGGTGCTCGCCACTGAAGACAATACTTTCAGCGAGTCGGGTGTCAATGTGATAGCGCGCGGCGACTTCAATTACAATGAGGTGGCTGACCGCATAGCTAAGTCTCTCGAGTTTCTCGTGGGTGTCGACCCTGCCGGCATGGCATTGATACGTTCGCGTGCCATGCATATGGCATCGCTTGCCGCATGGAGCTATTTTATTGAATACTATGTGGAGGCATTCGCCGTTGCGCTTAATGCCGCCGATGCACGTGTTAAACAATAATAATCAAGAAAGATTAATAATTTTTATTTTAGCGTATGAAATTACAAGTGAGCAACACTAATGTTCCCGCATGGCGTGACATTATGGTAAAATCTGACTTGCCATCCAAGCTCAAGTCCCTCGAAGTAATGTCCCGCAACCTTTGGTGGGTATGGAACAGCGAGGGTAAATCTCTATTCCGCGATCTCAACCCCGACCTTTGGCGTGCGGTGGGCGAGAACCCTGTGATGCTTCTCCAGCGTCTCGACTTTGACCGTCTTCAGGAGATCATCAATGACGAAGACCTTATGGCACGTATCGAGGCTGTTTATGCCGATTTCAAGGCTTACATGAAGGTGCCCATGCGTAAGGACATCCCCTCTGTGTCTTACTTCTCTATGGAGTATGGTCTTTGCAATGCCCTTAAGATTTATTCCGGCGGTCTTGGTGTACTTGCCGGTGACTATATCAAGGAAGCTTCTGACAGCTGCGTGGACATGACAGCCGTCGGTTTCCTCTACCGTTACGGTTACTTTACACAGACTCTTTCTGTCGACGGTCAGCAGATCGCCAACTATGAGCCTCAGAACTTCAACGAACTCCCCATCGACCAGGTGGTTGACGATGAAGGTCGCCCGGTAATACTTGAAGTGCCGTTCCCCGGCAGAATTGTCTATTCTCACATATGGCGTGTCAACGTCGGCCGTATGAAGCTTTATCTTATGGACACCGACTTTGACATGAACAGCGAGTTTGACCGTCAGATAACCCATCAGCTTTATGGTGGTGACTGGGAAAACCGTATCAAGCAGGAGTACATGCTCGGTATCGGTGGTATACTCATGCTTAAGAAGCTTGGTATAAAGAGCGAGCTTTATCACTGCAACGAGGGCCACGCCGCTCTTCTCAACCTTCAGCGTCTTGTTGATTACGTGCAGGATGACAACCTTGATTTCAACACTGCCCTTGAGGTAGTGCGCGCATCAAGCCTTTATACCGTACACACTCCGGTTCCCGCAGGTCATGACTATTTTGACGAGGGTCTCTTCGGCAAGTATATGGGTGAGTTCCCGGCAAAGCTCGGTATCTCTTGGAGCGATCTCATGAATATGGGTCGCGAGAATCCCGACACCAACGAGCGTTTCTCTATGAGCGTGTTTGCGCTTAACACCTGTCAGGAGGCTAACGGCGTAAGCTGGCTTCACGGTGAGGTGTCAAAGAAGATGTTTGCAGGTATCTGGAAAGGTTACAGCTGGGAAGAGTCGCATGTCGGATATGTGACCAACGGCGTACACATGCCTACCTGGGCTGCCTCAGAGTGGAAGGAGCTTTATGAGAAGACTTTCGGCAAGGAGTTTTTCAACCATCAGAGCGACACAAATTACTGGGCCAAGATATATGATGTTGCCGACGAGGATATCTGGAATCTTCGCATGACGATGAAAAACAAGTTCATCAATTTCGTGCGTCGCGACTTCCGTGAGAAGTGGCTTAAGAACCAGGGTGATCCTTCTCGCATCATGTCGATTGTCGACAAGATCAATCCCAACGCGCTTATAATCGGTTTCGCCCGTCGTTTCGCCACTTACAAGCGTGCTCATCTTCTCTTCTCTGACCTTGACCGTCTTTCGGCTATTGTCAACAATCCTCAGTTCCCTGTCCAGTTTATATTCTCCGGTAAGGCCCACCCCGCCGACGGTGCAGGCCAGGGTCTTATCAAGCGCATTATGGAGATCTCACGCATGCCGCAGTTCCTCGGTAAGATTATCTTCCTTGAAAACTACGATATGATCGTGGCCAAGCGTCTCGTGTCGGGTGTTGATATCTGGTTGAATACTCCTACACGACCCCTCGAGGCTTCCGGTACATCGGGTGAGAAGGCCGAAATGAACGGTGTGCTCAACTTCTCAGTGCTTGACGGTTGGTGGTATGAGGGCTATCGCTTCTGTGAGAAAGCCGGTTGGGCGCTCACCGACAAGCGTACGTTCACTGATCAGTCTCAGCAGGATCAGCTTGATGCTGCTACCATTTACTCGATGCTTGAGAATGAAATCGTTCCGTTGTATTTCGCCAAGAATTCAAAGGGCTATTCACCCGAATGGATTCAGTACATAAAGAACTCTGTTGCCAAGATTGCTCCCAACTTCACTATGAAACGTATGATCGACGATTATATCGATCGTTTCTATGACAAGGAGGCTGCACGCACCAAGAAGCTTACCGCTCACAATTATTCTCTTGCCAAGGAGATTGTTGAGTGGAAAGAAAAGGTGGCTGAGAAATGGGATGGCGTCAAGGTTGAGTCCATCGTCGAGTCGGTAGACCAAAGCAACAGCAAGACCGGTCAACCTTTCTCTACCGTGATAAAGGTAAATACCAACGGTATCGGTCGTGATCTGCATGTAGAGCTCGTTGTCTACAAGGTAGTCAATGGTGAAGAGAAACTCGTGCGTACCGAGCCGTTCAAGGCTATCGGTCAGGATGGCGACAATGTCACTTACGAGTTGAAGTCGAAGATGCGTGAATCAGGTGTGTTCCGCTATGCTTTCCGTGCATATCCCTGGAATGACGCTCTTCCTCATCGTCAGGACTTCGCTTACGTGCGTTGGCTCTAATAATATAGACAATTTAAATAGCAAAACCGGGACTGCCTCGCTGGCAGCCCCGGTTTTTTGTTTCAGTAAATAAATCCTAATAGCATGTTGCGTCATATATCCTTGGCTGGGATAAGCGAGTCTGAAGGACTCTTCCCTCAAATAGCCGGAGGCGGAGCGTAGCGACTCCTCCGGAAAAAGAATGATTCACGATCATTTCTGAAAGAAACGTCAGAATCCTTCCTCTCACAAATAAATTTTATATAATTGCTTATATTCAAAACTTTTATTAACTTGAGTCGCAACATATGTATTATCCATGAGTTACATAGATGAACTCCGGTTATGGCTGATGGAGAATGGGATTTCAGGTGATGATGCATATTTTCTGAAATAGCGCTTTATGACGTTTCTTTCAGAAACCGACCCTTAGATCAACCTTCCCGGGGGAGTCGCTACGCTCCGCCCCCGGCTATTGAGGGATATGTCCTTCGGACAAATGTTCATTTTGTAAATTCTTTTTGCGATGTATAAAAAAGCGGGCGGCAATGCAAGCTGCATTGTCGCCCTGATTCGGTTGTCGGATGTAGTCGCCGATTATTTGTTTACTACGCGGCGCTCTTTGATACGGGCTTTCTTGCCGGTAAGGTTGCGGAGATAGTAAAGCTTTGCGCGGCGTACTTTACCATATTTGTTGACAGTGATTGAGTCGATAAACGGTGACTCGATAGGGAAGATACGCTCAACACCGATATTGTCGCTCATCTTGCGTACGGTGAAACGCTTCTTTGTGCCTTCTCCCGAGATGCGGATTACTACGCCACGGTACTGCTGGATACGCTCTTTGTTACCCTCTTTGATGCGGTAAGCGACTGTGATGGTATCGCCGGGTCCAAATTCGGGGTGCTGCTTGCCGGTGGCAAATGCTTCTTCAGCAACTTTAATCAAATCCATTTTTAATCAGATATTAAAATGTTAATAATACGCAATATAGCAAGCTGCTTGTCTTGCCAGAGATTACGAAAAGCGGTGCAAAGTTAGCGATTATTTACTTATAATCCAAACTATTTCACGACTTGTTTAAAGAAAATCTGATTAAATAACTCTGAAATGAGTCTGCAATAACGGTGTACAAAAAACTAATGTGATCTTATATTCTCGTATGCCGATGATTGGAACTAAAAATTTCGTATATTTGTTTAATTACAAATTATTCAACGTTTATTATATCATATGAGAAAGCCGACATATATGATCTCTTTAGTAATTGTTCTGGTATCCATGAGCTGTTCTAATAAGATCTACAAGTCTGTCCCTGTTAAGGAAAAGATGGAGGTCTCCTCGGATAGCCAAAGTGATGAGGAGGGGGCGGTGCAGGAACCTGCTTGGACATATTTTGAGGGGCTGTCATATCTGTTCGGGGCTGATTCTACATGTGTGGGAATGACGGATGATATGGATTTCCCCGAATGGTATTCAGGTTGTGTTGTCAATGACCGTAATAGATTGACTATAAATGTTATTGGAGATACATTAAGGCTACGCCACATGCTTGCGGATTTGCTTGGTGGAGATGAGTTTGATTTAGGCGAAGGTGTATGCTCTAAGAATGAGCAGATAAAAACCCGAGAACTTATGAACGAGGCGATATCCCGGAATTATAGCAAAATTGCCCAAGGAAATATGTCATCCGGTTCTAACCCCGATGGTACGATAGATGTATGTATTCAAGGTGATAATGATTCGATTATCGACCTGTTTAAGAGAGAGGTTTTTGATTCTCCGATTTTGAGGTTTAAAGTGGCTGAGGAAGTGGGAATTGTTCTTGACTTTGAAGTGCTTAATTATAATGATAAGTTATTTGCTACTGATGACTCGTCACCTCAGTTTCCCGGTGGGCAAACCGCAATGCTTGATTATATTTACGACAATCTCCGATATCCAAAGGAAGCATACGATAGAGAAATACAAGGTAGGGTTTATGTGAAGTTTCTTGTTGATAAAACCGGAGATATTGACTCTGTGCAAATATTAAGGAGCAAAGATCCCTTTCTTGACGCTGAGGCATTGAGGATCGTATCAACATTTCCTAAATTTACGCCCGGCAAGATGGATGGAAATCCAATTGACCAATGGATGGCGTTGCCTATAATGTTTAAGATGTCTGATTATGACGAGAGGTTAAATAAGAAATCAATCGACAGGCAGGGTTGTAAATTGGATTAATTGGGATTAGCGATATATTTTTGTGTATTCCTGAGTTATAATCTCTCGTTAACTCGTGTGCAATGCTTTTGAAAAGCGGGTAAATCGTTGTGTATGTTGACTCTTTTGAGTAATTTTGCACAATAATTTAAATCTAAAGAATAAATATAATATATCTTGCTATGGCAAAGGAACTTAAGGATCTCACTAAGCGCAGTGAAGATTACTCTAAATGGTACAACGAACTTGTCGTGAAGGCTGATCTCGCCGAGCAGAGCGCGGTGCGCGGCTGTATGGTAATAAAGCCTTATGGCTATGCCATCTGGGAAAAGATGCAGCAGACCCTTGATAAGATGTTCAAGGAGACGGGAGTGCAGAACGCTTATTTCCCGCTTCTTATCCCTAAGTCGTTTCTTTGCCGTGAAGCGGAGCATGTAGAGGGATTTGCAAAGGAGTGTGCCGTAGTGACTCACTATCGTCTTAAAAATGATCCTAACGGCAACGGTGTGGTTGTCGACCCTGATGCTCGTCTTGAAGAGGAGCTTATCGTGCGCCCGACTTCGGAAACCATCATCTGGGGTACTTATAAAAACTGGATTCACAGCTACCGCGATCTGCCCGTGCTCTGCAACCAGTGGGCTAACGTGATGCGTTGGGAGATGCGTACACGCATGTTCCTCCGTACCGCCGAGTTCCTGTGGCAGGAAGGACACTGCGCTCATGCCACCGCCGAGGAATCGGAGGCACGCACCGTGCAGATGATCAACCTTTACGCCGATTTTGCCGAGCGTTATATGGCTATGCCGGTAATAAAGGGTGTGAAATCACCTAACGAACGCTTTGCCGGCGCGCTCAATACCTATACTATCGAGGCGATGATGCAAGACGGCAAGGCTCTCCAGTCGGGTACTTCACACAATCTCGGTCAGAATTTCGCAAAGGCATTTGACGTGACATTTGTAAACAAGGACAACAAGCCCGAATATGTATGGGCAAACTCCTGGGGCGTGTCGACTCGACTTATGGGTGCGCTTATAATGACTCATTCCGACGACAACGGTCTGGTGCTTCCTCCTCACCTCGCTCCTATACAGGTTGTGATTGTGCCTATATATAAGAATGCCGAGCAGCTTGTCGAGGTGAGCAAGGCAGTGGAGCCTATTGTGTCGGCACTGCGTGATCTTGGTATCAGCGTGAAATATGATGATGCCGACAACCGTCGCCCCGGCTTCAAGTTTGCCGATTACGAATTGAAGGGTGTGCCCGTGCGTCTTGCAATAGGTGCGCGTGACATAGAGAACGGCACTGTCGAGGTGATGCGCCGTGACACATTGGAAAAAGACGTTCTTCCCATTGCAGGAATCGCCGAGCGCGTGCAGTCGCTTCTCGAAGAGATCCAGGGCAACATCTATCAGAAAGCACTTAAGCATCGTGAAGAGATGACCCGTACAGTTGAGACCTATGAGGAATTTAAGGTTGAGATAGAGAAGGGCGGCTTTATACTTGCTCATTGGGATGGGACTCCCGAGACCGAGGACAAGATCAAGGAAGAGACCAAGGCGACAATACGCTGCATACCCCTTGACGGTGACAAGACTCCCGGTAAGTGTATGGTTACCGGCAAGCCTTCGGCACAGCGCGTGATTTTTGCCCGCAACTATTAAATTATGGCAGCCCCGGTACTTGCCATTGTCATCCCTTGCTATAACGACAGTGAGGCTCTGCCTATATCGGTAGCCCGTCTTACGGCGATACTTGACCGACTCATCGTCGCCGACAGAGTGGCGGAAGAAAGCTATCTTCTATGTGTGGATGACGGTAGTACCGATGATACTTGGGCTGTGATATCCGATTTACACGAGCGCGATACCCGAATAAAGGGTGTCGCGCTTGCTCATAACCGTGGTCAGCAGTATGCCCTTATTGCCGGATTGACGGCTGTGAACGGGAAATGTGATGCCGCAGTGACCATTGATGCCGACTTGCAGGATGATCCGGAGGCTATTGTCGCAATGACCGATCTTTTTCTTGCCGGAAAGGAGATCGTATACGGGGTCAGGGCAAGCCGGGCTTCCGATTCTTGGTTTAAGCGTACTACCGCAAGGGCTTTCTACCGCCTGCAGCAGCGACTTGGAGTAGATACCATCTATGATCATGCTGACTATCGGCTCATGAGCAGCCGGGCTATAGAAATGCTTGCAGACTATGGGGAGTCAAATCTTTTTCTGCGTGGCATAATTCCGCAGCTCGGACTTGATACAGGAGTGGTGCGTTACAACCGTCAGGAGCGTGTGGCGGGTAGATCCAAGTATTCTTTTACCCGGATGGTTAGTTTTTCAATCGACGGCATAACATCGTTTTCGGCAAAACCTATCAGGATGATATTTCTTTTGGGCCTTGCGTTGCTGTGCGTTGACATAGTCGTGGCCATCTATGTGTTTACGTCTTATTTTGCCGACAAGGTGATAATAGGTTGGACCTCGCTGATGCTTTCAATCTGGTTTCTCGGTAGTGTGATTCTTATGGGCATAGGAATAGTGGGCGAGTATGTAGGCAAGATTTTCAACGAAGTCAAGCATCGCCCCCGCTACGCCATAAAAACAACCCTCTGGGATTAAGCCCTCTAAAATCATAAGTCGAGGAGTCCTTCGGGGATGGTCATTATTATGAATTTGCGATCTTGGTCTATTTCGTCGATGAGATCGTCGGCGATGGGGATGTAGGTTGTCACGCCGCCGGGAAGTTCTACTATGAACAAGGCGTTTTCAGTACTGTCTTCCACGCCGGTGATTACCCCGATCGGCTGTCCGTTGGTATGTACTATTGTGTATCCGATAAGGTCGGAAGCATACATCCCGTCATCATCCGGCTGCTCCTTTACATCGTCGGTAATCAGGGCAAAGGCTTCATGATTGGTGAGTTCAGCCGCCTGTTGCTCATTTTCAATTCCTTCAAGCGACATGATTACCGAATCAATACGCTTAGGGCGTATCGACTCAATAAAAAATGGCACATATATGCCGTCGATGTTTACAATCAGTTTTTCAAGGCGATCAATGATTACATCCTCGTCTATGTATACGTTGATCTCACCATGGATGCCGTGGGGCTTTCCGACTTTACCAATCTCTACAAGCTCTTTTTCTTCAATCATAGGTCAATCTGTTATGATACACGCATGATGTGGGCGCCTATGGCATTGAGGCGCTTGTCGATATCCTCATATCCGCGGTCGATCTGGTCTATATTGTGGATGCTGCTTGTGCCTTTTGCGCTCATTGCCGCGATCAGCATGGCGATGCCGGCACGGATGTCGGGCGATACCATGGTGGTGGCGCGGAGCGAGTGCAGTCTGCCGGAACCGATTACCGCGGCCCTGTGCGGGTCGCAAAGGATAATCTGTGCCCCCATGTCAATCAGTTTGTCGACAAAGAACAGGCGGCTTTCAAACATCTTCTGATGTATCAGTACACTTCCCTTGGCCTGGGTGGCAACGACAAGAAACACGCTCAGCAAGTCGGGCGACAGCCCTGGCCAGGGAGCGTCTGCAAATGTCATTATGGAGCCGTCGATGAATGTCTCGATCTCGTATCCGTCACACTGCGGGATGATTATGTCGTCGCCGGAGCGTTGCAGTTCGATGCCAATCCGCTTGAAGCTGTCAGGCATAATACCAAGGTCGTCGTAGCCCACGTTTTTTAGCGTAAGCCCGCTTCCCGTCATGGCGGCGATGCCTATGAAGCTGCCTACTTCTATCATGTCGGGCAACACGGTGTGGGTTGTGCCATGGAGCGACTGTACCCCGGTTATATGCAGCAGGTTGGAGCCGATTCCGCGTATCTGCGCACCCATGGAATTGAGCATCTTGCAAAGCTGCTGGATATACGGCTCACATGCCGCATTGTATATCGTGGTCTCTCCCTCGGCAAGCACCGATGCCATGACGATGTTTGCCGTGCCGGTAACTGATGCCTCGTCAAGAAGCATGTAAGTGCCGTGGAGGCCGTCGGTGCGTATTTCGTAGGCATGGGTCTCCGGATTATAGTCAAATTCCGCCCCAAGCTTGTTTATGCCGATAAAGTGGGTGTCAAGGCGACGACGGCCTATTTTGTCACCTCCCGGCTTTGGCAATACCGCCTGTCCGAAACGGGCGACAAGCGGACCGACAAACATAACCGATCCGCGCAGCGACGCCGCTTTTTTGATAAAGTCGGGCGTGGATATATAATCAACGTTCACTTCATCAGCCTGAAAGGCGTAGGAGTGGGGGGCGAGACGCTCTACTTTTACCCCCATGTCGGCAAGCATCGATATGAGGTTGTTTATGTCAAGAATATCGGGGATATTGTTGATTACGACACGTTCCGGAGTCAGCAACACGGCGCAGATTACTTCAAGTGCCTCGTTTTTCGCTCCTTGCGGGGTTATCTCACCGTGCAGTGTATGACCGCCTTCGACTATAAATGTGCTCATGTCAGATGTCGCAGTAGGGTTGGTTATTTTTTCTTTTTCTTTTTACCTGTTGCCTGCGGCGTCGGAGCCGCTTTGAATTCATGCAGGCGGCATGTCGTCGGGTCAAGACGTATGGCCCCGTGGCTGTATGCGGCAAGATCCTTGAACACTTTTGCATCGTCGACGCCGTCGGGATTGACCGCAAGCATAAGTTTCTTCATGTGGTTGGCTATCAGCAACACGAGGGCATCGCGCTCTTCACCCTCTTCCATTGAGGAAGCCTTGGCTATCATCTGTTCGATGTATTTGCCGTAGTGACGCAGCTTTATCGGCGACAGCTCATAGTTGAGCGGTTCGGGGCGCGTCTGAAGGTTTTCCGGCTTTATCACCTCGTAAGGGTAGTCGATGTCAAGCTTGAAGTCTGACATGATGGCGAGGTGATCCCAGAGCTTGTGCTTGAAATCCTCCGTGTCGCGAAGCTGTGGGAACAGGTTGCCCATAGACGCGATTATCGAGTAGGCGCACACGGTGCGTTCTTCCCGGTCGGGAATAGAGACGCAGTAGTCCACCATCTGCTGTATGTTTCTGCCGTATTCCGGCAATATCATTTTTTTCAGTTGTGTATTGTATGTAAGCATATCGCTGAGTGTTTTGCTAACTTGTCAAAGTTACCAAAAATATGACAATCCACCAAATAAAAGGTCGTATGACTCTCCTTGGGAGAATGCCATACAACCTTTATGCTGTTGATGTCGCTGATTGCGGGGATTACATGTTCATACCGCCGTCAACCTGTATTACCTGACCGGTAACGTAGCTTGACATGTCGGAGGCAAGGAATACGGCAACGTCTGCGATGTCGCCTACCTGACCGCCACGGCGCAAGGGGATCTTCTTTACCCACTCCGCACGGATATCGTCGGGGAGTGCGGCTGTCATTGCAGTCTCGATAAATCCGGGGGCAATGGCATTGGCACGGATGCCGCGTGAGCCTACTTCCTGGGCGATTGACTTGGCGAGGGCGATAAGACCGGCTTTTGATGCGGCATAGTTTGCTTGACCGGCGTTACCGTGTACACCGACTACCGAAGCCATGTTGATGATTGAGCCACCACGCTGACGCATCATGATGGGGAGCACGGCATTGATGAAGTTGAACGCGCTCTTCAGGTTGACAGCGATGACTGCATCCCACTGAGCCTCGGTCATACGCATCATAAGACCGTCTTTGGTTATGCCGGCATTGTTTACAAGAATGTCGATCGAACCGAAATCCTTGTGTACCTCAGCCACTACTTCCTTAGTCTGGTTGAAGTCGGCAGCGTTTGAGGCATATCCTTTTACTTTGACTCCGAGAGCCTCGATTTCTTTTTCAGTTGCCTTACCGTTCTCGTCGATAACGAGGTCGGTAAATGCGATGTTGGCGCCTTCCTGCGCAAAGCGGAGAGCAAGCGCCTTTCCTATACCGCGGGCTGCACCGGTGATGAGCGCGGTTTTTCCTTCAAGAAGTTTCATGTATATATACTCTTAGTTTGGATTAATACTATGATTGTAAACCGATGGCAAATTTAGCTATAAATTAGATTTCTACCAAAAATGCGCCACAGGAATATCCTCCGCCAAACACCGTCATGCCGATTTTTTCACCTTTCTTAAACTTGTCGCGGTTTTGGGCGAATACGAGCGCGCAGCTTGCCGAACCGGTGTTGCCGAGCTCTTCGATATTGTTGACAAAATGGTCGTCGTCGAGGTCGAGCTGATGTGCCACCTGTGCCACGATACGTTTGTTTGCCTGGTGGGTGATTATATGGTCAAGTTTTGCCGGGGTCATGCCGTGGGGTTTTGTCACATGGTCAAGGGCGTCGATCATATAAGAGCAAGCGTTGACAAACACGTCTCTGCCGTCGGGCATCTCGATACCACCTTCCTTGGGACGCAGGATTACTCCATCCGGTCCTTTACCCACATTGCCGAGTCCGCAGGTGTACACTTCCTTGATTTGGACATCGGTGTCGGCTACTTTGTCGGCTGAAAGGAAAAATGCCACAGCAGCGTCACCCCAAAGGTGTCCACACTTGGGATCATGCTCGTTGGAATAATACGTGTTGTGCTCCGAACATATGAGAAGGGCTTTTTTAGCCTTGCCTGCCGCAAAATAAGTCTCGATGATTTCAAGGCCGTTGACAAATGAAGAGCATGCCGCCGACACGTAAACCGCCTTTGCCCCTTCAATGTCATATTTGCGCTGGGCTACGTGGGCGAGTGTCGCCACCGTGTCGTAGGGTGAATATGACGCCGATACGATGAGGTCCACATCTTTAATATCGTAGGGAAGTGTTTTCCGGGCATCGTCAATTGCATTCAGCCCCATGGAGTTGTGGCCTTCACCTTCGCCGGCTTTTGAACGTGACTTAATACCTGTGCGTTTATAGATCCAGTCGCTTGTAAGCCCGTTGACGTCCTTGAAATATTCGTTGTCAACCCTTTCAGAGGGGACATAATAACCGGTCGCGTTAATGTACATATTTTATGAGATTTAAATTTTTTGTATTGCTGTGATAATATATTGTTTTACCTGCTCTCTCATGCGCTTGGGGTCGACGCCTATCTGATGGAAATTATTTCGCATGTAGGATAGTTCTATGCCCTGGAAGAGCATGATCATCGAGGCATATACGCCGTCGACTTTCTCCGGGTCGAAATCCCCGGTCTTGAGTCCTTCACGGACTATTGCCTTGAGCATGTCGAGCTCTTTTTCGATGGCGAGCTGGCGTATGCGCTCCATGCGCTTGACATCGCGCATAAGCAGCGAGCGGAGCACAGTATTGTCATGATGATGGTCGACAGCGTCAACCACGACGTCGATGCGCAGATCAATAAACTTGCACAATTTTTCCACCGGCGACATTTCGGCGGTAGTGACGTTACGCAGGCGTGCCACAAGCTGCTCGCTCTCCTTCTCGATTACTGCGTTGTAAATCTCGCGTTTGTTTTTAAAATAGGTGTATATGGTCCTTCTGCCTTTGTCGGAGGCATTGGCGATGTCGCTCATGGTCGTGTTCTCGATGCCTTTGTGGGCAAAGAGTTGGCGTGCCACATCTATCAGTTTTTCGCGAGTTTTAAGTACCATGATTGCACAAATGTAGTTTGTTTGTGCGAAATTACTAATTTCTCGCAACATATTGTTATTCTGCGGATATAAATTTATGAAAAATATGTAAATTTGTTCTTGATTCTCACTTAATATGTTGTTTGATAAGATATGATCAGGAAAGTTATAGTGTCGCTGTGGGCGATGTTTGCGGTGTGTGTGACAACAGCCGCAAATATTAATTTTAAGGGTTCCGAGGCGGCAGGTATCGGTGTGTATATAGCGGAGATTTCGTCGGGGAAAGTGATTGTCGCCCAAAATGCGAAGCGTGTATTCACGCCGGCTTCCACCATGAAGTGTGTCACTGCCGCGTCGGTCGTGATGTCGCTCCCTGCATCGTCGCCTTTTGCTACATCAGCTGAGATTCGCGGAACGGTTCGCGACAATGTACTTGAAGGAAACCTTTACATAACAGGCGGCGGCGATCCTACGCTTGATTCAAGGCATTTCAAGACACGGGAGTGTTTTGCGGAGGCTGTGAGCGGATGGCTTTGTAGCGAGGGTATTGACTCCATCGCCGGGGATATTGTGATTGACACCTCGGTTTATCCGTCGATAGGAGTGTCGCCTTATTGGCTTCTTGAGGACACTCCTTGGGAATATGGCGCGGGGCTTTACGGTATAAACTATCGTGATAACAGTTTCCTTATGACCGTATATCCCGGAGAAGCCGTGTATGATGCGCCTTACGACATCGAGGTTGTCAATCGGCTTAGGCCGGGACGTCAAGGCGACGTGATGGCTATGAGGGGAGAGGGCTCGTCGATTCTCACCCTTACTGGTACGGTGGCCGGTAGCAAGGGGTATACGTCGCGCTATTCCATTCCTGTGCCGTGGGTGGCTCTTTACCATGATATTGAATCCTCATTGCGTCAATCGGGTATAGGACTCGGGTATAACCTTGATGCCACCGATGGCGGCATTGGCAAGCGTATCGAGCATAAATCACCGCTTCGCGACGAGATATTGCGGGTCATGATGTTTAAGAGCGATAACCTTTTTGCCGAGGGGATGCTACGGGCTCTTGTGCTGCATGAGGGCGGCGACCGCTCGATTGCCGATGCCGTTAAAAAGGAGCGTGAGCTGCTTATAGCAAAGGGGTATGACCTGTCGACCCTGAAGATTGCCGACGGGTGCGGGCTTGCCGTGACCAATCGCCTTTCACCGGAGTTTCTCGGCTCGCTGTTGCATGACATGTCATCCAACTCCGGTTATGTGGAGCTTTTCCCAAAAGTAGGGAAGGAGGGCACTGTGGCGCGGCTTCTTGCCGATACCCGCCTCAAGGGCAGGCTTGCGTTGAAGTCGGGGAGCATGTCGGGAGTGCTTTGCTATGCCGGGTATAAACTTGATGCAGGTAAACGCCCGACACATGTTGTGGTAATTATGGTCAACGGGTTTACCTGCAAAGTTGCGGAGGTACGCAAGGCGATAGCCTCTTATCTGCTTACCGTATTCTGATATAGGAAGTCGGTTATTTTTCTGTAAAGTTGGTCACGTCGCGCGTGGAGATGCGCTCGCCGGTAGAGTGGTTGATGGTTACGTTGTCAAATGTAAGCCCGTCGACAAAATTTACCGTAGCCCCCGTGTCGGAGCTGAAAAGTGAATTTTTTACGCATATATTGTTGACCGGCATTTCCGGCAGTCCGTTGAAAAACATTGCGCGCTTGGCGCCGCGGCATACTGTATTTGAGATATAGATATCACGGAATGCCGGGGTCTCTTCAGTCACCGGCATCATTTCCACCGGAGCCTTAGTGGCATAGTAAAGGTCAAATATAAGTGCGTCGCCGGCTATATCCACCATGTTTATCCCGTCGATCCATATTGATTCCACCACGCCTCCGCGGCCGCGGGTAGACTTGAAGCGGAGTCCGCAGTCTGTGCCGATGAAGGTGCTGTTGCGTATGGAGATGTTTCGCGCGCCTCCCGACATCTCGGACCCGATTACAAATCCGCCGTGTCCGTGATACACGGTACAGTCGGAAATCAGCACATTCTCACACGGCACACCACGGTCACGACCCTCCTTGTCTTTGCCCGACTTGATACAGATGGCGTCATCGCCCACATCAAATGAGCATCGGTTTATGAGCACATTCTTGCATGACTCGGCATCAAGACCATCGCCGTTTTGTGCAAACCACGGGTTACGTATCGTGACACGGTTAACGATGACATTCTCGCAAAGTACCGGATGGAGATTCCATGCGGGTGAATTTTCAAAAGTCACATCCTCAAGGAGTACATTCTTGCAGTTGGAAAACGATAGCATGACTGGGCGAAGGAAATCATGTACATATTCCCAATCAGAATCGCCATTGGCGGTATATGCCTGATTTAGGTATGCCTTGTCTTCCGATACCTCACGGATACGGTCCGACGGATACCATACATCACCTTTTGCGCCCAAAGCTCCTGTCTTGCATAGCTCTTTCCATTGGGCGTCGGTCATTTTCCCTTTCTTTACGGGACGCCAGTGGCTGCCGTTGCCGTTGATTGTACCGAAGCCGGTTATCGCTACATTGACCTTGCCGGTTGCGCTGAGCGGCGACTGGCATCTTTTAGCCGAGTTCCCCTCAAAATATCCTTCTATAAGCGGATAGTCGTCACGGTCGGATGAAAACAGGATAAGGGAGCCGCTGTTTAGGTGCAGCTCGACATTGTTTTCAAATACGATAGGACCCGTGTACCATATTCCGGCAGGCACGATCAGCTTGCCGCCACCTTTTTCTGACAGGTGGCGCATTGCAGCGGCAAATGCGGCCGTGTTCTTGGTATGCCCGTCATTGATGCCTCCGAAATCGGTTATGGTTATTTCATAATCGGGAATCACGGGGCGGTGCACCGGTTGCATTTCAAAGGGAATCGACTCGTACATCGAGGCAAATTCATAGTCGGCGGGGACAGTCGCCGCCGAGGCAGTGGCTATATGCACTGCAGCAAGCACAAAAGCAGATAACAATGATGAATGGCTCATGTCAATTAATCGTTTGTTTAAGGTATATTATTGTTTTTGATGGTTTCATATATTTCCGCTTACGAGCCTTACCGTCGAGTTAAGCCCCGAGGGCATCGGTTTCCAGTTGTCGTAGCGTGTATTTTTGTAGTTTATGTCAACCACGTTTATCTCTTTCATTATGCGCCACTCCTCGCCTGCGCGATCAAGGTCGGCAATGCGGTTGGCTGGGAGATTCGTGACCTCTATGCGGATATCGTTTTTCCCTTTGCGCAACAGGTCTCCGCAATTGATCACAAACGGTGACGCCCATACACATCCGGCATACTTTCCGTTGATATATACGCGCGCACTCTCGCGCACATCTCCGAGTTCGAGCCGCCAGCTTCTGCGGCAGTCATCTTTGCCGAGCTTTACTGAAGTGGTGTAGACCCCCGTCCCCATGGTCACCGACTCTTTCTCACCGAGCGACTCCCATGATGATAGGGACTGGAGTTTATGGGTTCTGCCCACGACGGGACATTCTTCAATAAACGAAAGTTCCCACTTGTTTGATGTAAGGTCGATTGTTTTTGCCGGCATGGTGTCGCATTCGGGGGCATCGAGTCCGAGCGGCAAGTTATAGGTCTGCAATATTCGCGATTCACCGCTTCGCAGGCTGAATCTGATTTTGCCCTCTTTTATGGTTGCGGGGGTTATCTCTCCGTTCATCGGGTTAAACCATACGGCATCCCTGAATCTCACCGCCGGGGCAATCCAGTCGTTGACGTCGCCGCCTGAAAGATTTGCGATAAAGTAATGGTTTCCGGTGAGGTTACGTCTGCGGATTGCGCGCAGACGGTTGTCACGCTTCATTGTCTCGCATGGCGCGAGTCGGGCGAGACGGGTCTCGTCCTCACCATATACAACAAGGTCGCCCATCGCCGAGAGCAGATTTTGTAGCTCAGGGGTTATAGTCGTGCCGGAGGGTATTATAATGCCGCGGTAGGGAGTGCCACCTTCGGTTATGAGGCGCCGCCCTTCGATCCTGACGTTGGCAAGCTGGCGGTCGGATATGTAATCGCAGTCATATCCGAGACTGTCTATTTTCAGTATGCTTTTGATGAATCCGGGGGCTTTCTTTGACATCGAATGTATGTCAAACTGCATCAGCAGCCCTTTCTCGCCTTCTTTCAGGCGGCTGTGCCACATGTCGCGCACCGGCAGGTATACAAGGAAGTCATTGTCAGGCTCACCGTATTGCAGGAAGCTCTGTGACCGCCGTATATACTCCATCAGCTCCGGCGCGTCGCGCCATATGGAGTTGTTGGGGCTCATGTCGACCGAGGCGTAGAAGCGCCATCCGGGCCATTCGGCATCCTTTGGGGAGTAGCATGTGCCGTGAAAAAACATATGGTTGACGCCGCAGGTAAACATCAGGTCGAGGTCGGGCTTCATCTGCGACAGCGATGTGCGGAAATGCTCGGTGAGCCAGGTGAATGTCTCGCTTGACGTAAGAGGTTTGCCGGTAACGTGTGCCGCCGATGATGCGTATTTGAGCATAGATACGTCGCTGTCGTTTTTGCGTGTAAAACCTCGGTCGGTGCGTAGTCCGTCGATATTGAAATCCGAGAGTCCGAATCCCTCGATCTCAGGTATGTCGACCGCTGCATATATGTCAAGCAGGTTGGCAGGGCTTCCGTGAGCCTGGTTGCGCACTTTCACTCCGCGCTCTGCAGCCCAGTCATGCCATTGGCATGTGAAATTTTCATACAATAGTTCGCCGAGTGTCTCGCGGTAGTCGGCAAGGGTCTTGTTGCCGTCGTCGACATATCCGAGAAGTTCGGGGAGTTTCTCTTCAAGGCGGTATCCACGGCGGCGAGCAAACTCATCAAACAGATCCGGTGTCCAGTTGGCGCCGTAAACCTCATAGCTATCATTGAAAAATGTGGCGGGATATGGTGTGCCTGACTCAGAAAATGCCTTGTCAAAGCGTTGCAGGTAATGTTTTACCGCATCACGGTTGAAGTGGTCGATTACAAGCCCTTCGCCACCGGGAGCCGCTCGCTTCACTTTCTGCATGGTGGGGGCGGAGTAGACTGCGATGACGCGTTGTCCGTAACTGCAGGGGTATACGCCTGTATACAGCAGTTTTGCGTGCCTGCGCTCTTTTTCGGGGAGAGTGAAGGTAATGGTCGACGGATCCACGTTGTCGTCGTATATAACCGTGTCGCGGAACAGAGCCTTGCATGCAGCTTCCTCAACCGGTACATCGGGACCGCCGAAAGGCCAGCCGGTGCCGTTGTTCATGTCGACACGGATATTCCTTTCTTTAGCCCGGTCAATCGTGTGACGCAGCATCTCCATCCATTGCGATGAAAGGTACTTGAGATCGTTTGATTCATTGCCCTGCACTCCATATATAGGAGTAATCTCGACCGCTCCTATGCCACAGGCTGAGAGCAGGTCGAGATTCCAAGTGATATTTTCGGCGTCGACTGCCGAGCCGGGAAGCCACCATCGCGTGCCGGCCCGCGCCTCGGGCTTCGACGGTTGCCAGTCGGGTGTCTTCCCCCGTTTGAGCAGTTTGTAATATTCCGTGGCGCCAAGGATGAAACAGCCTGTGCCGTAGTCCTCGAAGTCGGGTATGCTTGTGAACGTCACAGGCTGACCTGCGGAAGGATCTTTTCCGGTGCCTTGGTTATATCCGAGAAAGCCGTTGTCGTGCAGGCATGCCGCGAGGGCTTTCCATGCCTTGTCACATACGGGGCGGAATCGCCCGGCATCAAGCCATCCTTCCATTATGCCTCGGCTCATCCCGTAGAGAAACAGTGCCGTCCCTGTCATTTCCGGTCCTCCGTAGGTGACGGGCGATACGAGGCTGACATTCCAATAGCCGTCTTCACGCTGACAATCGGCAAGCGCGTCGCTCATGAGCAGGAAGTCTTTTTTCAGCGATTCATAATAGGGGTCGCCGGGCTTGAGGTCTTCCATCACCCTTACAAGGGCGGCGTACACCCATCCGTTGCCTCGGCTCCAGTAGCAATTTTTCCCGTCGCTCTCCTTATATGGGGGCACATAATCCTTGTCGCGCCACCAAAGTCCCTCGACTGTATTGAAGAGTCCGCCGCCACAGGTGTCACGACTCCATTTATATGCGTTCATGGCATAGTCCATGTAACGGCGGTCGCCCGTGATGCGATAATATTTGCTGTATACCGGCATCGCCATCTGTATGGCGTCGATCCATGTCCAGTAGTCCACGCGCCCTGAGTTGATCTGATTGTCAAGATTCAGTTTTACCTTATTTATGCAGGCGGTATCGCCGGTCATCATGTAGCGGTCAAGATAGGTCTGGGCGCAGCATTGGTCATCGGCGTGGGTGGTGGTGATTCCGTAGCGGGGAGTCCATTTGTGGAAATTTGCCCATCTATCGGTATAATCGATATATCTTTGCTCCGGCGCAATATCGTTGAGAGCCATTAGCCCTTCGTAATATACGGCGCGTGTCCAAAGGTTGCTCGGACGTATGCGCTTTACATTGGTAGGCTCGGTAGGGTCGGCATATTTTGCCATAAAATAATCATTGGTGCGGATTGCAGCCTCCAGTACATCCTCTTGCGCGGATATACAGCACGGCAATAACATCAATGTCAGCAAAAGATGTAGCTTTTTCATGGTTTAAGGCAATTTTTCGTTTGCAAAATTACCATCATTAACTGATACATCCCAATGATTAACGTTTGTTAACCATATATGTGCCATTATGGAATAAAAGAGGGCGACATTGCTGCCGCCCTCCGCACTATTTATTGCTGTTAAGTAAAGGTTATCGGATCGCGATCTTCTGGTTGCCGATCAGATATACACCTTGCGACAGACGGTTTATGTCATCGCGGGTGGCGCGGCGCATTATTAACTTGCCGTCGATGGTGTAGATGTCTTTAGGCTCATCGGGCGACGAGTATACAATGTCCTCTATTCCCGACATTCCACTGATAAGGCATACACCCTTTGCCCCGTTTCCGTCGTTGGCTGTAGCGGTGATTACGGCGGTGCCGGGTGCCACGATGGTCACAAGTCCGGACTCATCCACAGTTGCCACCTCTTCCTTGCTGCTGCTCCATGTCACGCTCTTGTCATCGGCGTTTTCCGGCATTACGTTTGCAGTGAGCCGGATTTGGTCACCCACCTTTGCATCGTCGATAACCATCGGGTCAATCACAATCGCGCTTACAGGCACGGTTACAGGCTTAGGCTCGGTCACCATAACATTGATAGGTGTCCTAAAGAAATTATCGCCGATGCTTATCGCCGATATTATTGCACTGCCTACTGATACACCTGTTACAAGACCGTCGGCAACGGTAGCCGCATGAGGATTATTGGATTCCCAGTTTACGGAGGGTGCGTTGCCGTTATTGGGGACAATATACGCATTCAGCTGTAATGATTCACCTATGGCTATAGGTAGGAATAGCTGAATCTCGCTAGGTATGGTATAGGGGTCGATAGTTGGTAATTCAGGTAGGTCGGGATTGAAATCCGCATTGTAGAGAAATACATTGGTCAAAAATAGTGTGCCCACATAGCCGTCAAGATTGATGAAGAAATGGGAGATATTTTCGTTGGTCGGTGTTACTTCAACTGTTACGCGCTGCCACTGTTCGGTGATGTTAAATGTTGGTGTCCCCGGAATCCTGTCGTTGGGATTGCTATAATAGGCACCAAATGAAGTGGTTAGTCCTTCTTTAGGCGTTCCTGCTATGTCAAATGTCAGACGGTATGTATTTCCGGCAGTGAGACCGGTGACATTCTCTCCTTGCATTACACTTGCGCTTATATTTGCCGGTTTATTATCGTAGGTAATATAATTTGATTCCGCTTTTAGAAACTTTTGACCATCTACGGTGAGATGTTTTATCATATTTGGGTGTAGGTTTGATAACATAGAATACCCTGAAGAACCAAGGTACGCCGCGTTCATTCCTTTTCCGGCTATCCATTCGATATCCTTGAACCATATTGTGGCAGCCTCGGGGTTTTCTGAAAGGTTGAAGGCTGCTATAGCGCAACGGTCTGTTTCAGGCTGCACCTCACCGGTCCAGGAATATTCAGCCCATTCATTGGCCTCCGTTGTAAAGCCGCCTCCGAGGTATGAGTAATGCACGTAGTCTCCGGGGTTTTCTCTATGAGCTTGAATGCTGCAATAACGTGTATCGGTACACTTTACTTTCATTTTAAATGATACTGGAGTACCTGCCGGGAGCTGATATCTGCTCTTGATAAAAAATTGATTGTCCCATGTATTTCCGTTATGACTGTCAGTTATGTCAACTCTATATGCACCTGCTTCCTTATCTATTGTTGCCGGTACAGGATCTGACGATCCTATACGGTTGAAGAAGCATGATACATCGTCGGTCGAACAGTCGCCGTTGGTAATCATTGATTGTGCCGGTTCCGATGGGTCAAAAGGCGATTCGTAGGTGATCACAAAGTTGGTGATGTATAATGTGCCTACATACCGTCCAAGTTGGAATGACGTATATTCGGCATTTCTCCCGGATTTGCACTGAAAAGTAATGCGAGACCACTCGGAGGTCACATTAACCGGGTCGCTATTATGTAAAGGCGATCCCATTCGAATCACGCCGGGATCTCCCTTTATGTCAAAAGATACAGTATAGAGATAGTCCTCTTTTAGATTTGCGTCGATAAATACGGCGATATCCCATATGTTTTCTTTTGCTTGGTTATTGGTAAATTTGAAGCATGGCTTGCCGTCTTCAATGACATCTTCTAATGTACCGCCTCCATAGAATTCATCGAATGATCCGGAGTCGCTGCTGCCGTCGTAATAGGAGCAGAGGGTTCCTGTCTCCGCGTGTGTGTACTGCGATGTCAACCCGAGTATTCCACAGAGCAAAATCGCAAAAAATGTAATCCTTTTCATGTTAATTATAAATTTAGACAATTAATGATGGTTATATATCCTTATTGTTTTTGCAAAAATAGGTAAAGCCCTCCGAATTACCCCCCCGTTAGTTAATAATTGTTAAGCAATCTGCTTTTTATAAAGAAATAAAATAGCTGACCTCCCGGCATCACTGCCAAGAGGTCAGTCTAATGTGTGTATGATTAAGCTGTATTTTTTCTGTTATCTGCCGCCTGCTGTGGAGCGGTCGGCATTGGCGTCGGCGTTGATAAGCTTTTCCGCTCCTCGTTTTTGTCTACCCCATTGGAGATTATAGCTGATATTTATGTAGGGCATACGCATGTCAAGGCGCATGTGCTGCTCGTTGCGGTTCCATCGGCTGAGCGATTTAGAGCCTTGGTCATATTTGCCGAACGGCATTATTATTCCCGCCCCAAACTGCCATTGCTTCCAATTGTAGCTAAGTTCGATGATGTTGATGTCCTCACCCCAGCTTATTTTTTCACCCCAAAGGTCGCGCTGCGCACGCATATACTGACCGCTTAACACAAATCCCCAGTGCATCAGCCGCAGGGAGGCGTTTCCGCTCCAGGCGTTATTACTGAGACTGTAGCCTGTGCCGCGCATGCGCTCCATGCGGTATTGGACATATCCGCTTGCCATGAGCCATCCGGGTATTATGTCGATCTGCGGGGCGAGAAAGAAGGAGAGGTTTTTCAGTCCGTCACTGTTTTCGTAGGTGGTGATCAGCCGGTTATCTTCCCAAAACAGTAAAGGGGTTATGGCGTCGGGCGACGTGAATGCGCGTATGCCGAACGAGCCGCTGATACGTGGCAGGTTGAAGCCATAGCGGAATGTAAGCATATAGGAGCTTGCCGTCTTTAGATTCTGGTTGCCGACACGCCATTGAAACCCGTCGAGCTGTTGCGGCACTACATTGGTTTCGGCTAATGACGGGGTCGATTGCCACGACGTGAAATTGAGCCGGAAGTTATGGCTTTGATTAGGCGCATAGGTTATGGTGGCCTGGGGACGTGCGTTCCAGGAATGGTTGCCGCGGTCCGACTCCTTGAAAAGGAAGTCGGTATATTGCGTGCCTATGCCTGCTGTCGCTGTCCACTTGCTTCCAAGGCGTTGAAAATATTCGGCGAAGAAATATATCTTGTCTTGCCGCTGGTGGAAAATGCTGCCGTCGAGGTTGAGATACTCCGAGCGGTTGCGGTTGGCGGTATAGGAGATGCCGGCGGTAAAGCGTGATTTGTCCCAATTTTTGATATAGTCGGCTTCTACGGCGTATGCCTGGTTGCGGTCGCGTATGTCGGTGTGGATGTCGGTAATGGCGGCAGAGGCGTCGGGGCGTTGTTCGAGGTAGTCGGAATATGACTTGCCGAAATAAAATGAACTGTTGAACGCCATCACGAGCATCTGTTTGTTTCGGAAATTTTGCTGCCAGTAAAGAGATATTGCCGGGGTGGATCCTTTGTTGCCGTGAGTGTCGGTCAGTAATATGTCGTCGGAGCCATCGCTGAGCGAGAGTAATCCATTGTACTGAAATTTGTCGGTAAACTTATGGGAGAGACCGATTTCTGCAATAAATACGGTGGTGTCGGGCTTCACGTAATTATACGATGCCCATACATTGCCGAAAGAGTTGTCCATTGTTCCGCCGAGCGATGTCTCGTCGCGGGTGATCGACATGTCGTCGGGAGTGGTGAATGTTTCCGTATAGTCGCGATGAGTGCCGATTTTGTTGGTTAGCTTGAATTGCGCGCCGACTTCCCATTGTGAGGCGCCGGTGTTGAACTTTGCGTCGGCAAAATAAACACCCCATGCCTGATTGAGTGCCGGCCGTGCCATAGCCATTAGCGAGCCGCCTGTAGTGGGGTTGGAGACTATGAAGTTCAACACGTAGTTGGCTCCACCGTATCGCAGCCCGGGATTGTCGATCCATTCGACACGCTTTATGCTCTCCGGCAGTAATGCTTTTACTTGGGTGATTGACGATTCCCTGCCGTTGATGCGCACCTGCACCGACTGTCCCGCTGCCTGAATCGTCTCAAGCGCATCGCTTACCGACAGTGTCGGGATCATAAGGTTGTTGAGAAGCTGCAAGCCGTTTTGGGAAGCCTCGACGGCACTTTTAGACGGATGATACACATCCATGTCGGCCTTGCGTATGACCTTGGGGGCTTCGATTACGATTTCTTTCAGTTCTTGGGCGGGAATGGAATCGGTGGATTCTGTCTGCGCACCAGCTGTCATAGCACATGACAGCGCAATTAAAGGTAGTATCTGCTTCATAATATCTGGAATATCATTTCTGATATTTTGATGCAAAATTACCCGATCCGGTTGCATCGTGTTTCAACATTTGTTGAGAATTGCGCCGCGTCATAAGAGGGTGTTTAATAATAAATGTTAAACGCCCTCTAAATTTTTTCGCAGTCGGCTGAGATGGGTAGGAGTTATATTGAGGAAGGAGGCTATGTCCTTCAGCGAGAAGAGTTGAAAAAGATCGTGGTGTCTCGAAATGAGCTCGTCATATCTTTCTCGGGGCGATTTGCTGTACAGTGCCTTGTAACGGTTGTACACGGTGGAAAACACCGCTTCGGTCGATTTCATGACCGTGTCTTTTAACATGGCGTCGTTTTCCAAGCGTTCCATAAGGCTGCGTGTAGAGATACACAGGATGTCACACGGTGAAGTGGCGATTACCGATGTGCGGGCTTTTATGCCGCTCAGTGAGAAAGGGAAGTCGGCTACGAAACCGTCGGTGAATTCAAGCCCCAATACATGTTCCGTTCCATCTTCGCTGAACGCCACATATTTCAGTGTGCCCGATTTTATAAAGCCGATATAGCGCGCCACCTCGCCCTCCGTGAAGAAATAATCCCCTTTGTCGTAGTGACGTAGCTCGCCTTCACGAAAACAGAGGTCGCGCCAATAGTTCACCGCCTCCGATTCAAGATAAGAATTGAAATTGTCAGTCATCGTCTACAAAGTTGATTCCTCCGCAAAATTACGAAATAAAATCAACTCACCCCCCCGCTTAGTTAAATTACGCTAACGCGCTCGTCTTCAATGTATCCAGACGCTTCATTTTGGTTTTTTGCGGTATTTCATTTTGGTTTTTTGCGGTAATTTAGCCGAGGGATGTTCGCTTGGCGAGATCAAATAAATTTGTATTACGCCAGACTTGTGCGTATCTTTGCGGTATAACTTAAATCTTGTACCCGGTATGTCATGTTTTGTTAGATTTTTCCTTTTTATCACGTTTTTTGCATCAGCAATGGGAATTGACGCCACTCCTCATCCGTGGAGTCACGGTGACCTGAGGGTAGCGCCGGGCGGGAGGTATTTCTGTCATGATGACGGCACTCCTTTTTTCTGGATGGGTGATACAGGATGGCTTTTGCCTGAGCGTCTTGATCGCGAAGAGGCAGTCGAGTATCTTGCCGGTGCTTCGGCAGCGGGATTTAATGTGGTGCAGGTGCAGACGGTAAATGATGTGCCTGCACGTAATGCGTATGGCTGCAGCTCCCATCCGGCAGGTTACGATTTTAGTGACGTGGATGTCGATGGTGATAATGGCTATTGGCGTCATATGGATTATATAGTGGACACTGCGGCGGACAATGGCATATATGTGGGCATGGTGTGTATATGGGGCGGTCTTGTGAAGAGCGGCAAGATGAATGTGGAGGAAGCACGTGCCTATGGCACATTTCTTGCGCGACGGTATAAAGATCGCCCGAATATAGTGTGGATTATCGGAGGTGACATACGCGGTGATGTCAAGACTGATGTATGGGTCGCGCTTGCGGAGTCGATAAAGTCTGTCGACCGAAGGCATCTTATGAGTTTTCATCCGTTTGGTCGCACTTCGTCGGTTGAATGGTTTCATGATGCACAATGGCTTGACTTCAATATGTTTCAGAGCGGACACCGACGCTATGACCAGACCCGTGGCGACGGAGATGACAGGGCTAAGGCGTCGCAGGCCGAAGACAACTGGCGGTATGTTGACGCAGCATATGGAATGTCGCCGGCAAAACCTGTGATTGATGCCGAGCCGAGCTATGAAGAGATACCGCAAGGATTGCATGATCCCTCCGAGCCATGGTGGAAAGCACCGGATGTGCGCCGCTACGCTTATTGGTCGGTGCTTTCAGGTGCCACCGGTCATACTTACGGACATTCTTCCGTGATGCAGATGAAAAAGGATGAGCCTGTCGGTGCTTATGGTGCTGTCAAGACATGGCGTGAGGGTATGCTTGATCCCGGATATAACCAGATGAAATATCTGTGCCGGCTTATGGAGATAATTCCGTTTAATGAACTTGTCTCAGACCAGAAGATTATAGCCGGAGAAAACGGGTCGCGTTACGATCGGGTGGTTGCGGCTCGCGGCAACGGATGGATACTCGCATACACTTATACCAATCGCCCGTTTACGGTCGCCCTTGATCGCATCAGCGGTGATAAGAAACTCGCATGGTGGTATGACGTAACTTCCGGGGCTGTTGATCCGGCAGGAGAATATGATGGGACACGTGCTACATTTCAGTATAGCGGTGAGCCTGTAGGCGCCGGTAATGATCGTGTGCTGATAATCGCCGATGCCGAGTCAGCTCTGTCACTCAGTCCCATACTCCGGAGCTGTACAGCCCGTAGGAATATGTGACTTTCTTGTCTGTCGGTAATTTATTGACGACAATTGCATTGCGGGAAATATTCATTATGTTGTCAGGCAACCGACTGTCTGCACCTATGACAAATGAAGTGTTGAATACATAGCTGTCCGACAGATTGTCGCGGTAAAAGTTGTAACGATAGTTTTCAGCATCATACGCGAGAGTGGTATGGCTTATAAGTAATGTGTATTTCGTGTAGTCTATTTCGCGGAATTCCTGCGGTATGGGAAACAGTGTGTATTCCGGAAGCTCATCAACGTTGTTGACCGTGATGCCGCCTTTGGTATATTTGAAAATTTCATTTTTCAACTCCGGGTCGATATTATCGATGTCGATGGTTCGATAGGTCGGAGGAATTTCTTTTCCGATCGGCATATTGATATATGGGTCGGGTTCCTGTCCTTTGTTGCAAGCAACGAGCGCAATCATTGCAATGCAAGATAGAATATATTTAAGCATAGCCAATTGTTTTTACATTATTAAACGTAGTGATATGCAGGTATATTGTAAAACATTGCTTGTAAGTTGCGCGGGTGGATTGATAATGTTATATTTGCAAAAGAGAAAAATAAAATGACTATGGCAAGATATGGAGCGACAGTTGAAGGACTGATGGAGTTTTTGGATGCTTCGGTATGTAATTTTTATGCCGTCGCAACACTGAGAAAGATGCTGGATGAGGCAGGTTTTTCCGTGCTTAATCCCGGTGACAAGTGGTGCCTTGAATGGGGTGGAAAGTATTATGTCACTAAAAATGACTCCGCCATATTTGCATTTATAGTCGGCGACGGTGCGCCTTCCGACGGATTTCGTATAATCTCCGCCCACAGCGACTCGCCCGGCTTCCGTATTAAGCCGCATCCGGAGATGCTTTCCGACGGAGGCATATTGAAACTGAATACCGAAGTATACGGAGGGCCGATACTTTACACATGGTTTGACCGTCCGCTGTCGATAGCCGGCAGGGTGCTTTTGCGCACAGGTGATCCGTTTAACCCGGAGACGCGCCTTGTGAAATTTGACGAGCCGTTGCTTACCATACCGCATCTTGCCATTCATTTCAATCGTTCGGTCAATGAGGGTAATCCCTTGTCGAAGCAGAAAGATATGTTGCCGGTGATAGGCGCGGTGAATGACGCGGCTGAAAAAGACGGGTTTGTATTGAGGCTTGTCGCCGATCGTCTTGACGTGAATCCGCGTGACATAATTGATTCCGACCTGTCGTTGTATGACACTACCCAGGCTTGCCTCCTCGGCACAGGTGGTGAGTTTGTCACTTCCGGCAGGCTTGATGACCTGTCGATGGTTCATGCCGCCGCCTCAGCATTGCTTGGAGCAGGGGAGGATTGCAACCAGACACGCATAATGGCGATATTTGACAATGAGGAGACCGGCTCCGGTACAAAGCAGGGTGCGGCATCGCCTGTATTGATGAATCTTTGCCGACGCATAATAATGGCTCTCGGAGGCACGGAGGAGGATTATCTGCGAGGTGTGGCGAAGTCATTTATGATCTCTGCCGACAATGCCCACGGATTGCATCCCAATTATCCTGAAAAGCAGGATCCGACGAATCATCCGGTGCTTGGCGGCGGTCCTGTGATAAAGATAAATGCCAATTGCAAGTACATGACCGATGCCGATTCCGCCTCGGTATTCCGCAGCATTTGTGATGCCGCCGATGTACCTTGCCAATACTTTGTCAACCATTCCGATGTCGCCGGCGGGTCAACTCTCGGCAATATCCTTACATCGCAGATTGATCTCCGCGGTGTAGATATGGGTGCGGCGCTCTGGGCGATGCACTCTGTGCGCGAGACGGCGTCGGCTCAGGATCACTTGTATACGATAGACGCGTTTACGCGGTTTTTCAATCTTTAAGCCCGTCGGTCAGGGCGCGCCACAGATTGTCGTCGGGCAGGGGAGCGGTGATGTCGATTTTCTCTCCGCTTACGGGATGGATAAACTCTATGCGGTGGGACAGCAATGAGATACAGCCGTCAGGATTGCTGCGCTTGTCGCCATATTTCAGGTCGCCCTTGATCGGACATCCGATAGCCGACATCTGTACCCTTATCTGATGCTTTCTGCCGGTAAGCAGGTTTATTTCGAGCAGGTAATATCTGTCTGATGAAGCGATGTGTCTATATTGCAGCACTGCTTTCTGAGAGCCTTTTTTTTCAGTGACTGAGGCATAAGACTTGTTGTTGCGTTCGGTCGACGTGATATAATGTGTAAGAGTGTCGGATTCCTTGGGAGGGCGGTTGCGTGTGATTGCCCAATAAGTCTTCTTCACTTCTCCGTTGCGAAACATCTCGTTCATCCTCGCGAGTGCCTTCGATGTCTTTGCAAAGACCACGAGACCGCCGACCGGGCGGTCAAGACGGTGTACGACACCGCAGAATACATTGCCCGGCTTTGCATACTTTTCCTTCAACCAAAGCTTCAGTTCCTCTACAAGCGGGCGGTCGCCGGTCTTATCTCCTTGCACGATCTCTCCCGGAGCCTTGTTTACTATGATAAGGTGGTTGTCTTCGTAGACTACTTCCATTATTTCCTGTTCTATTAAATGAAATTTAAAATTACGGGCGACCGCCGGAGGGGAGATCGCCCGTAATAATTTATGGTAATGAGCTATTTATCAGTCAACGCCGAGATCTTTCTTTATCCGCTCGATCTTGGCATCGGCATCATTGTTTGCCTTTTCATAATCGGCGGCGCTGTTCATTACGCCCTTGACTTCAACATAAAATTTGATTTTGGGCTCTGTACCCGAGGGACGTACAGATACTTTTGTGCCGTCTTCAGTGAAATACTGAAGCACGTTGCTTGTAGTGGGCATATCCATCTTTGTGACTTCGCCTGTCTTCAGGTTCTTCATGTTGAGGTCGGCATAGTCTTTCACAAGTATCACGTCGCTTCCGGCAAGCTGCTTGGGAGGATTAGCGCGGAATTCCTTCATGATGGCGATGATTTCTTCCGCACCCGACTTGCCTTTGCGAACGAGTGAGATACCGGCTTCGTGAGAATAACCGTACTTGATATAGATATCCTGAAGCATCTGGAGGAAGTTCATATTCTTGGTCTTAGCCCAGGCAAGAGCCTCAGCCATGAGAGATATGGCGGATACGGCGTCCTTGTCGCGGCAGAAATCCTCTGCAAGGAACCCGTAGCTTTCCTCACCGCCGCCAAGATAACGCCCTACGCCTTCGTTCTCGCGGATAACGGCTGCAATCCACTTGAAGCCTGTGTAGCAGTCATACATCTTGAAGCCGTTTTTGTCGGCGATTGACTTGATGGTCTCGGTGGTTACAATTGTCTTGACGATGTATTCCTTGCCGGTGATCTTGCCAAGCTCTTTGTTGCGGGTCATGATGTAGTTGAGAAGTATCATCACGATCTGGTTGCCGTTGATGAGCACATACTCTCCATTGTCATCACGAAGCACACAGCCGATACGGTCGGCATCGGGATCAGATGCGAGGATAAGGTCGGCGCCTACTTCCTTTGCCTTGGCGATCGCCATTGCCATAGCCGAGGGATTCTCGGGATTGGGTGACTCAACGGTGGGGAAGTCGCCGCTTGTCACATCCTGCTCGGGGACATTGATGATATTTGTAAATCCGTAGTTGCGGAGTGATTCGGGTATGAGTTTTACGCCTGTACCGTGGATCGGGGTGTAGACAATCTTGAGGTCATGATATTTTGCTACCGCGTCGGGGCTGAGCTGTAGACCTTTGATTGCTGCAAGGAATTTCTTGTCGATCTCGTCACCGATGATTGTGATTTTTGACTTGTCGCCCTCAAACTTGACTTCTCCCACGCCTGCGATTTTCTCAACATATTCTATGATATTTGTATCGTGAGGCGCGATAATCTGAGCTCCGTCTGACCAATATGCCTTGTAGCCGTTGTACTCCTTGGGGTTGTGGGATGCGGTAATGTTGACACCGCTTTGGCAACCAAGCTCGCGGATGGCGTAAGAAAGCTCGGGGGTGGGGCGGAAACTGTCAAAGAGATATACCTTTATGCCGTTTGCCGAGAACACGTCGGCAACAATCTCAGCAAAAAGGCGGCTGTTGTTGCGCACGTCGTGACCTACGACAACAGAAATCTCGGGCAGATCCTTGAACGCCACTTTCAGGTAATTGGCAAGACCCTGGGTTGCTGCTCCCACTGTATACTTGTTCATGCGGTTGCTGCCGGCACCCATGATGCCGCGGAGACCGCCTGTTCCAAATTCCAGATCACGATAGAAAGAGTCGATAAGCTCTGTCTTGTCATCTGCGTCAAGCATGCGACGCACTTCAATTTTGGTCTCTTCGTCGTAACCGTCGCCGAGCCATGTGTTGGCTTTCGCGATTACCTCCTTCATCAAATCTTCATTCTCCATGTCGGTATTTTTTTGATTTTTAGTAGTTATATGGCAAAGATAATGTTTTGCCGCTATAAAAGCAAGCGTGATGCTAAAATTACCATGTGAATTTTCCTGAATATTCCGTGACGTTGCCGGCAGCGTCACTCACTGTAAGATTCACGTCATGCGTTTTGCCTTTGGTGAATCGAGAGGAATCCATCTTGAAGCTTAGTCGCCCGGTTTTCCCGTCAAGCTCAAACAGGGCAAATTTCCCGTCGATCTCGCCTCTCCATTCCTTTACGCCGCTTAGATTATCGCTTATTATAAAGCTTACCTTACCTTTTTTACCCCATGAGGCGGGAAGCTCCGGCTTGATTACCGGCGGCTTGGTGTCGGTGGTGACGGCAAATGACCCTAATGCGCTCGGACTACCTTTGATAGTCCCGTTTTCATATTTGGAGTCTACTCTTGTCACTCTTTTCCCGTTGATGCGGACAAGAATATATTTTTGCTTGTCGGCGACGGTGTCGCGTGGCAAGTCGATTTCTACAGTATACTCCCCCGATATTGGTATGGTGCGGTTGGCTATACGGTATATAGGGGTAAGATATTTTTCCGACGGTGTGGTATTGACGGTGAAATCAATGTCATCGTAAAATGTACCTGTCGGAAACGTCACTCTGATTCCTTCTCCGCTCCAACTGTTTTTCCCGTCATGATTGAACCGGTCACCTTTGACCGGAGCAACGTCAATCGGTTGTTTTACACCTTTGATTACAAACGGTACACGGGTCGTATTGCCATGCTCGTCAGAGAGTGTCCATTCACACCTGTAGTCTCGCTCTTCGTCGATATTCAGGATGCCGCGGTTTTCAGCTTCAATCATATTGCCTAACGGAGATGACTCAGGCACGCGTGTCCACATTGTCCATGATCCGTTGTTGACAACTCCGGCATAATCGACGAGAGTGTTGACCGCTTTTGTGGTGGAGAAACTTACGCGGTCGATCGTGCGGCGATACACTTCCCTGCCGTCGACGCTGAGTGACAGGTGCTTTACTCCATATATATTGGTTGTGCCGCTCATCTTGTCATAAGCCTTTATACCGGGAATCACCTTTCCCCATGCAGTGAACGGCTGTTTAAACAATGCGGGTGCGTGGATCTCAGGACTATTTTTGCCGTCGACTTCTCCCTCTCCCTTTACAGGATACAGGGCAATCGAGCGTACTTCGGGAGCTACATTGTCTCTTATATGCTGCTTGAAATAGGGCATGGGATCAAGTGGATCCTCGCTTTCGGTGTCGCGCACATCCATGTGGAGGTGTGGGCCGCCGGATGACCCTGCGTTACCGCTTGTTGCTATGCGCTCACCTTTTGTGACCGGAATCTCTCCCGGCTTGAACGAAAGGTCAACGGAAAATTGCTCGCGCTCATACTGTATGTCGCGTACACGCCTGTCGATCGCAGGTGAAAAGGAGTCAAGATGACCGTATACGGTAGTGATTCCAAGTTCGGGATGGGTGATATAGACAGCCCTCCCAAATCCCCACGGCGACACCACTACACGCGATACATATCCGTCGGCGGCACTGTGTACGGGGAATCCTATTCTGCCTTGGGTCTTGAAATCAAGCCCCGAGTGAAAATGGTTATTGCGCAGTTCTCCGAAATTTCCGCTTAATATAAGCGGTATGTCAAGCGGTTTTGCGAGGGAGGGAAGATTGTCGGCATTTACCGTCGATATTGAGACGATAAATGCCGACAGTAATAATGTTCTTTTTTTCATCGGCGGGCAAACATTGTTCCTGTAGCAATGCTCTGATATGCGAGTACACCGTCATGTGAAAGTTCTACAGGTTGCATTGTGCCGTCGGGGGCTATCATCTCCACATGGGTGTCGTCGATAAATGTCATTAGCTTGTAGCTTTCTCCTCCGTTGGCGCTCACGCTCCAGCTGCGGTCGGAATCATCAAAGTCGAGGCGCACTACGCTGCCGTCATTCTCGCTTGTAATGGTATAGCCGGTCTTGTCACACTCGACGATATATCGCCCGTCTTGACCGTCAATTACCTTTTTGCCGCAAGCCACGGGGTTGTTGCCGCTCCAGAACTCGATGCTGTTGAACACAAGCACGTCGGCGAGTGCCGATACCTCGTATACGGGTATTATCCAGAAGGCAAAAAACACGAGCTCATTAATGAATTTATTGTCGATTGTATTGTTCCATGACAGCAGTTTGTTGGTAAGAGAGAAACTGCCTATACAGGATGTCGATACCATTGATGCCGCGAGGGCGATGACTATTGCCACACTTAGATAATTTTTCTTCATAATAGAAAGTTTTTTATTAGGGTTTTAAAATCAAAATGTAGTTGTCTTTATCAGAGCGCTATCTGCTTTTGACAGCGTTCATAGAAATCAAGCACCTTTGTCACGTATTGTGTGGTCTGCCTGCCTCGGAAATATCCGAATTTACACACCGGGTCATTGTAATACTCCGGATTGGCTTTCATCAGCAGTGCCTCTTCCACGTTGCCGCTCCATACCTGCGGATTTTTTCCGTATTTCTTGGCAAGTGCTATCGCGTCATATATATGGGCTATGCCGGAATTATATGCGGCTATGACAAACTTTCTCCTTTCCGTAGGGTCAGGCACATGCTTTTTAAGCGAACCGTCAAGGTCCTTGATGATTGCGACGGCTGTGCGTATACTTGCCTCCGGTTGGGTTATCTGTGATGCCGGAAGTCCGTAGGCGCTTGCCGTGCGAGGCATTATCTGCATGATTCCGCGGGCACCGGCCCAAGATACGACTGTAGAGTCGAAATGACTTTCGGCATATCCCTGGGAGGCAAGTACTCGCCAGTCCCAATCAATCTCTGAGGCGTATTTCTTGAACAGATTGTCGTAGGGCGAAATCTTGCCTCTTGACAGGTCGATATTGTAGACCGGACTTTCTTTACTCAATTCAAAGTAACGTTTCAAGAGCCGGGACTGCATGTCGCGAGGCTCACTGTCGGCAAACCAACTGTCGATGCTGTCGGCGAGCCATTGCTTTCCGGGCGCTACCCCCCAGGAAGACCGTTGAGGAAAACTAATCTCCATGCCGATGTCAAGCGAATTATAGTAGGTCTTGTTTAGTTGCGCGATGTCGCTGTCGACCACAGTCAGGGGAATTTTTCCGTTTGACACCATTTCTATAAGATCTTCTGTTATAAGGGTGTCTTCGGCTACGGTATGTATCAATATGCCGCCTCCGAGCTCATCGTTAAGGTTGTTCAGTCGGTGCTGGTACTTCGAGCCTTTTTCAACATATATTTCCCTTCCTACGAGTTGGGTCACGTCGGTGATGCGTTCATCTTTACCAGATTTGGGCTGCACGAGCACCTGATGGGTGATGTTTTCGGTGCCGCACGGTATCACATGATTGCGATACTCGGCGGTGATCGGAATCTCGTATGCCGCGACGTCGATTTTTCCGGAATCAATCATCTCTATAAGCGATGAAAGGCTCGGCGCCACTTCAAGATCGATGACTATATTCTTGTCTTTTCCGAATCTTGATATCAGGTCGTAGTCATAGCCCATCTTCTCTTCTCGGTAAATGAAGTATGACGTTGGACTATACAGTGTGCCTACGCGCAAGGTGTCGGGCAGCGGCTGTATTGTGTCATTGTCGCCGCCACCGTTGCCGCCTCGCTTGCATCCGGTGCAGATTGCAACAGTTGCAAGCAGGGAGAGGATTATGAATGTCAGTCCTCTCATATAGGCTTAATACTCGAATGTACCTTTCTCCGATATGATGGTAAGCTTGCTTTCCGGTGCATTTTCGACTCTTCCGACAATGCGCGCCGGGATTCCCATTGATTCGGAAATCTCGATTACGTGTGCAGCGTCTTCGGGGGCAAGATATATCTCCATGCGGTGACCCATATTGAACACCTTATACATCTCTTTCCAGTCAGTTCCCGACTCACGCTGTATCATGTCAAACAGCGGAGGCACAGGGAAAAGATTGTCTTTTATCACATGCTTGTCGGTGACGAAGTGCATTATCTTGGTCTGCGCGCCTCCCGAGCAATGGATCATGCCATGAATTTTCGGGCGCATCTCGTCAAGCAGTTTCTTGATTACCGGGGCGTAGGTGCGGGTGGGAGACAAAACAAGTTTTCCGGCATCAAGCGGTGTGCCATCCACTTTGTCAAGCAGATTCATTTTCCCTGAATAAACAAGCGACTCCGGCACAGCGGCGTCAAAGCTTTCGGGGTATTTTGCCGCAAGTTCATGGCAGAAGACGTCATGACGCGCCGATGTAAGCCCGTTTGAGCCCATGCCTCCGTTGTATTCTTTTTCGTAGCATGCCTTACCGTAGCTTGCAAGACCCACTATTACATCACCGCCTTTTATGTTGGCATTGTCAACGACATCACTGCGCTTCATGCGACAGGTCACGGTGCTGTCGACTATAATAGTACGCACGAGGTCTCCAACGTCGGCTGTCTCTCCGCCGGTGCTGTAGATGGTAACGCCCATTTCGCGCAGTTCGGCAAGCAGCTCTTCCGTGCCGTTGATTATTGCTGCGATCACTTCTCCGGGTATAAGCATCTTGTTGCGCCCGATAGTGGAGCTTACAAGAATATTGTCGGTGGCCCCCACGCATAGGAGGTCGTCAATATTCATTATGAGCGCATCCTGGGCGATACCTTTCCATACACTTAGGTCGCCGGTCTCTTTCCAATAGATATAGGCAAGCGATGATTTTGTACCCGCTCCGTCGGCGTGCATGATGTTGCAATAATCCGGATCTCCTCCGAGATAGTCGGGGATTATCTTGCAGAATGCCTTGGGGTATAAACCTTTGTCGATATTCTTGATGGCATTGTGTACATCTTCCTTTGATGCGGAAACGCCTCTCATGTCGTAACGCTGGTCGCTCATAATGATAATGAATTTATGATGAGAAAATTATAAATTAACGGTGAAAAACAGATAGCACAATGTTGCGGGAATTACACACAACATGGAGTCTATACGGTCAAGTATGCCGCCGTGGCCTGGCATTATGTTCCCCGAATCCTTGACATGGAGAGTGCGTTTGAGCAGTGACTCCACAAGGTCGCCCCATGTTGAGAATATCGACACGACGAGAGCCATTCCCATCAGTTTGCCGATAGGCATATCCATGAAATATCCCGGCCAGAATGTCCCGAAAATAATGGCGGCCGCTATGCAGAATACGATGCCGCCCCAGAATCCTTCCCACGATTTTTTAGGCGATATACGCTGGAAAAGGGGATGACGCCCTATCGAGCATCCTACAATGAATGCCCCCGTGTCATTAAGCCATATGAAAATGAACATGGCCAGTGCCATGTGGGGGTTGAGCAGTGGGAGCAGCGACAGTGGCAATGCTATGTAGATCTGCCCCATGAAAGAATAGGCGAGGTTTACAAGTGGCGTATTCTTGCTTATATATAGTTGAATGACAAGCCGTGATAGAAGATACATAAGGTAAGCGGCGAAGCCTGTCAATGACATGTAATATACGTATAGCCATGTCGCGCCTACGAGTATCATTCCTCCAAGTGTATCTACCGCGCAGATTATATTTTTACGTTTGGTCTCATTGTGGTGGCATAGTGTAAAGTACTCTATCTGGGATAGAATTACTAAAATCAGACATAAAGCAAGCACGGTCCACTTGCTGACAAGTATACCGGCAACAATAAGTGCTACATAGATTGCGCCTGAAATACTGCGCAACAATACATTTTTCATTTATCCAGTAAAACAAGTAAATTTTGGCTCAAAAATACATAAAAAATATGAATTGATGAAATAACGTTTAAAAAGAGTCGGCGGTTTACTCGGCATGTAAAAATTATCGGTATGCTCCCATCTTATATAATTATGTGTGGCGTATAATGCCGCAGATATTACTTGTGTTTGGCGTGCCGGTTAATTATTTGTATAAAATCGTCGGCAAAAATTTGGAATTTTCACACAATTATGTTAATTTTGCATTTAAGTGTTAATTTGAATGGGGCTTTTTCGACATCGCTCAAAACATTTAACGCTTGCTTTTGTTAACATTATATAATATAAAAGAAACTTACATATAAAGTAGGTATATACGATAAATGAAGAAAGCGACTATTTGGTTTCTGACGATTATAATGGCTCTTACTTTCGGAGGGTTGCTGTATATTCAGATCATGTACATGAATGATATGATCAGAATGCGTGACGACCAGTTTGTCGAAGGTGTGAGACGCAGCCTATACAGCGTGTCAACGACGCTTGAGCAAGATGAGACGCGTCATTTCCTTGAGGAGGATGCCGCTGCTATAGAACGCTCGATATATTCCCAGGTTGACAACAAGACTGTAGGCGGTGGTATCGGAAGTCTTAATTATTCATTTACCACTCCTGAAGGCTTGCAGGCAAACCTTACGATTCAGGGCGATCCCAAGTCGTTCCCCAAGCCACAAAACAAGACTCCGGATAACGGGTATAGCAATATGCAGGAGAGCATACGCGGTCAGTATCTTTACCAACGCGGCTTGTTAAATGAGGTGATACTCAATATTCTGAGCCAATCGAGCAACCGTCCTATACAGGAGCGCGCCGATTCTGCCGCTGTCGACGGCTATCTCCATTCGGAACTTGAAAACAACGGTCTTAACCTGCCCTTTGAATTTGCGGTTGTCAACCGTGGAGGGGGTGTGGTCTATAAGTCGGCGGGCTATAACGTCGCTGATATAGATCGCGACAACATGTTTGTCCAGACCCTTTTCCCAAATGATCCGGCAAGCCGTACAAATTACCTGAAAGTATATTTCCCGACAAGAAATGATTACATACTCTCGTCGGTCAAGCTTATGATACCGTCATTTATATTCACGATCATTCTGCTTATTGTGTTCCTTTACACGATAATCATAGCATTCAAGCAGAAGCGTCTGACGGAGATGAAAAATGACTTTATCAATAACATGACCCATGAGTTCAAGACTCCGATATCGTCAATTTCGCTTGCCGCTCAGATGCTTAACGATGATTCTGTGAGAAAGTCTCCGGCTATGATGCAGCATATCGCTACGGTGATTAATGATGAGACAAAGCGACTTCGCTTTCAGGTCGAGAAAGTGCTTCAGATGTCGATGTTTGACCGTCAGAAGGCAACACTCAGGCTTCAGGAGATTGATGCCAACAAGGCTATCGCCAATATTGTGTCGACCTTCAAGCTTAAGGTCGAGAGCTATGGAGGAAAGATAGTTAGCGATCTTGCTGCGGGCGATTCAATTGTCGAGGTGGATGAAATGCACTTTACCAATGTGATTTTCAACCTTCTCGACAATGCGGTTAAATACCGTAAGGAGGATGATCCGTTGCAGCTTAAGGTTACGACCGCCGATATTTCGGGCAACCGTCTTGAGATACGAATATCTGATAACGGTATCGGTATACGCCGCGATGACCTGAAGAAGATATTTGAGAAGTTTTACCGCGTATCGACCGGTAACCGCCATGATGTGAAAGGGTTCGGTCTTGGACTCGCCTATGTTCACAAGATGGTGACGGAGCTGAAAGGTGATATCCGGGTAGAGAGCGAATTTGGATTAGGAACAACATTTATAATTATATTACCACTTACAAAAAACTAAATTATTATGGAAGAGCGTTTGCGTATATTACTATGCGAAGATGACGAGAATCTTGGCATGTTGCTGCGAGAATATCTCCAGGCTAAGGGCTTCAATGCCGATTTGTTTCCTGACGGAGAAGCCGGTTACAAGGCGTTTCTGAAAGGGAAATACGATCTCTGTGTGCTTGACGTGATGATGCCGAAGAAAGACGGTTTTGCACTTGCGCAGGAAATCCGCACGGTTAATTCCGAAGTGCCCATTATTTTCCTTACGGCAAAATCATTGAAAGAAGATATACTTGAAGGATTCAAGATCGGTGCTGACGATTACATCACCAAGCCTTTCTCAATGGAGGAGTTGGTGTTCCGTATCGAGGCGATCTTGCGTCGTGTCAAGGGTAAGAAGGGTAAGGAGATCACTATGTACAAGATTGGTCGATTTACTTTCGACACCCAGAAGCAGGTGCTTATGATCGACGACAAGGTAACCAAGCTTACCACCAAGGAGTCGGAACTTCTCAGCCTTCTCTGCGCTCATGTCAATGAGATCCTTGAGCGTAATTTCGCGCTTAAGACCATTTGGATTGATGATAACTATTTCAACGCCCGTTCAATGGATGTATACATTACCAAGCTGCGTAAGCACTTGAAAGATGACCCGTCGATTGAGATTATCAACATCCACGGCAAGGGCTATAAGCTCATCGCGCCGGAAGTTGAGAGCAAGAGCAATTAAATAGAAAATTGGATTATCTGAGTTTGTAAGGATGTGCCCTTCGGGATGCATCCTTATATTTTGTTCAGAATTAGAAAAATTCTGTTCAATTAAAGGATATTAGTCATTTTGCGGTATGGAGTATTGGAAATAATTTTTTAAATTTGCGTAATATATAATCCTTGTTAACCTGAAAACGAGAATAACTGTTATGAACATGAAAGAGACAATCAAGCAGCATTTTAGCGAGCGCTTCGGTGCTGCCGGAGTTTTGTACGCCTCAGCCGGGCGTATTAATCTGATAGGAGAACACACTGACTACAATGGAGGATTTGTGTTCCCCGGTGCTATTGATAAGGTAATTATGGCTGAAATCAAGCCTAACGGCACGGAAAAAGTTCGTGTGTATTCAGTTGATATTGACGAGTATGCCGAATTTGGATTGAATGAGGAAGATGCACCCCGTCAGCAATGGGCGCGCTATATATTCGGAGTATGTCGTGAGATTATTAAGCGAGGCGGCAGGGTCGAAGGCTTTGACGCGGTGTTTGCGGGCAATGTGCCCTTGGGTGCCGGGCTTTCTTCGTCGGCCGCTTTGGAAAGCTGCTTTGCCTTTGCCCTTAACGATATGTTTAACGACAACAAGATTGACAAGTTTGAGCTTGCCAAGATCGGACAGTCGACTGAACATAATTATTGCGGTGTCAATTGCGGTATAATGGATCAGTTTGCATCCGTGTTCGGAAAGAAAGACAATCTGATGCGTCTTGACTGCCGTTCGCTTGAATATGAATATTTCCCCTTCAAGCTTGACGGATACAGGCTTGTGCTTGTAGACTCGAAAGTGAAGCATGAGCTCGTTGACTCGCCTTATAACAAGCGTCGTGCATCGTGTGAGCACGTTGCGAAAACGCTTGGTGTGGAGACTCTCCGTGACGCTGAGCTTGCCGACCTTGAACGGGTGAAAGACAGCATTTCACAGGAAGATTACAACCGCGCCAAGTATGTGATCGAGGAAAAGCAGCGTGTGCTTGATGTGTGCGATGCCTTGCAGAAGGGTGATTACGCTACTGTAGGTGACCGCATGTACAAGACCCACGAGGGCATGTCGAAGCTTTACGAGGTAAGCTGTGTGGAGCTTGACTATCTTAATGATATAGCCAAAGAGTGTGGCGTGACCGGTTCTCGTATCATGGGCGGCGGATTTGGCGGTTGTACGATCAACCTCGTAAAGGATGAGTTGTACGACAATTTTATAGCAACGGCAAAAAAGAAATTTTCAGAAAAGTACGGTCATGAACCGCAGGTCTATGACGTAGTGGTTTCTGATGGTGCAAAAAAAGTAGAAGACTGATTATGAATATAGAAAAGAAAAGTGTAGTGTCGCCTAAGGGTGACATTACACTTTATACATTAACCAACAATTCAGGTGCGTCGGTGACTCTTTCAAGTCTTGGCGCAGGTATAGTAAGTGTTGTTGTCCCTGATAAGGATGGCAAAATGGCGGATGTGGCTCTCGGCTATGCCAATCCGGTTGATTATATCGGCGACGGACCCTGTGCGGGTAAAACCCCCGGCAGATATGCCAACCGTATTGCAAAAGGCAAATTCAAGATTGGCGATAAAGAGTACCAGCTTGCGATCAATAACGAACCGAACGCCCTGCACGGCGGACCGGAAGGCTTTATGAACCGAATCTGGGATTCCGAGGCAAAGGGAAGCCATGTGAAATTCACCTATGAGTCAGCCGACGGGGAAGAAGGTTATCCCGGTAATTTAAAGGCTACTGTGATATATTCATGGAGTGATGAAAACGAGCTAAAGATTGAATTGCTTGCGGAGTCTGACAAGAAAACCGTGGTAAACCTGACCAATCACGCTTATTTCAATCTTGACGGGGAAGACAGCGGTACTGTGCTTGACCACGATCTGCAGCTTTTCGCGTCGCATTGGCTGCCGACCGACGATACGCAGATACCTCTCGGCGAGATTGCCGAAGTTAAGGGTACGCCGATGGATTTTACCGCCGGCAAAAAGATCGGGTCGGAGATTAATGCCGACTTTGAGGCACTGAAAATAGGCAAGGGATATGATCATTGCTGGGTACTCGACAACTGGCACAAGCACACTATTATAAAGGCTGCGCGTCTGAGTTCCGACAAGAGTGGCAGGGTGCTTGAGGTGATGACAACCCAGCCCGGCGCTCAGGTTTATACCGGCAATTGGCTCGGCGGATGCCCGGTCGGCAAATGCGGTCATCCATATAATGACTATGACGGTGTGGCTATCGAGTGTCAGGGATTTCCCGATGCTCCCAATCATCGTAATTTCCCGTGCCAGCTTCTTGGCCCCGGAGAACTTTATGACCAGACAATCATATATAAATTTTCAACAAAGTAATAGAGGATGAAACCTACATTATTTGTACTTGCGGCCGGTATGGGTAGCCGCTATGGCGGTCTTAAACAGCTTGATCCGCTTGGCCCCAATGGAGAGACTATCATGGATTATTCGATCTACGACGCAATGAAGTCGGGATTCGGAAAAGTTGTGTTTGTAATACGTAAGGATTTTGAAGATGATTTCCGCAATAAGATTCTTTCAAAATATGAAGGACATATACCTGTGGAAGTCGTATTCCAGTCGACTGATGCTCTTCCCGAGGGGTTTTCCTGTCCTGCCGACCGCACAAAGCCGTGGGGTACTAACCATGCCGTGCTGATGGGCAAGGATGTCATCAAGGAACCGTTTGCCGTGATAAATGCCGACGATTTCTATGGCAGGGATGCTTTTGAGGTGATGGCAAAGGAGCTTATGGGTGAGCGTGACAAGAAGGGTGATTACTGTATGGTGGGCTTCCGTGTAGGAAACACCATGACTGAAAACGGCTCTGTCGCACGTGGCGTTTGCGAGACCAAGGATGGTCTGCTTTCATCAATTGTCGAGCGTACCGCTATCAGCTATGACAAGAATCATGACATTGTGTTTAACGACGAAAATGGCGTAGAGCGTCATCTTGAGCCAAACACTCCCGTGTCTATGAATCTTTGGGGATTCACACCCGACTATTTTGATTACAGCGAGCGCGAGTTTGTAAAGTTCCTTGAAAAGGATATCAATACTCCGAAGGCTGAATTTTTCATCCCGCTTGTAGTTGACACGCTTATCAACTCCGGTGAGGCTACCGTAAAGGTGCTTGACACCGATTCAAAATGGTTTGGCGTGACATATGCAGCCGATCGCCCCGGCGTGGTCGCAAAATTTGCGGAGCTGCACGACAACGGCACATACCCCTCAAAGCTTTTCTAAAGTTTTTTTACAGGTACGATAAAAAGGAGAAAGACGGCTTTGGCTATCTTTCTCCTTTTGTATTGGTTGTCATTCGGTTTAGTCGAGGTCCACAACGGTAATGCCGGCGCCGCCAAACTGAACATGCTCGTCGCGATACGATTTAACTCCGGTCACTGTGTCGAGGTATTGCCTGATATATTGTCGCAATGCCCCGGTGCCGGTGCCGTGAAGTATCCTGACTGTTTTGGCGTTGAATCTTATGGCGTCATCCATATAATATGTGAGAGCCTGGATTGCCTCGTCGACCCTCATGCCGCGAACATCGATCTCCTGTTTGAAATTCAGTTGGTGCTCGCGTTGGGCATCGGAAGCCGCGCCTCCTATTATAGTTGTGTTTTTTGCCCCGGATTGAGCGCGGGCAATGGTCAGCCGCAGGCGATCAAGCTTGACATTGGTCTTCAGCATCCCGAAAGCGACAGTGGCATTTTTCCCTTCAATTGCAAGCACTTCGCCTACAGTTCCCTGTCCGTCAAGCTTGACATTGTCGCCTACACGGACAGGTCGTTCTGTTTTTGTCGTGTCAGTTGTCGGTTTCTGTTTCTTTCGTTTCGGTGCTTTCTGTAGCAGCGGGTGCTCCTTGTCCTCTCCCGACATTAGACGTTCCTTCTCCTCTTTAAGTTTGCGCCGTGCTTCAAGAGTCTTTTCTTTTTCAGCCTGAGCTATTTTAATCTCATGTATAGTTCGCTCGATTGAAGCATTACTGCCTTCGAGAATCTTGCGGGCTTCCTCCTTTGCCTCGCTTAAGATAGCTTTTCTGCTGTCGCGCAGCTGCTGGGCTTCATCCTCATATCTTGCAAGCTGGGCTTCAAGTTTCTTTTCCTTCTGTCGTATTGAAAGACGCTTGTTTTCCCAATAGCGGCGGTCGCGCGCTATATCGAGAAGATATTTGTCCATGTTGATGTAGTCGCTGCCGACGATCTCTTCGGCATCGGCTATGATGCGCTCAGGCAAACCGATCTTGCGTGCAATCTCCACGGCAAATGAACTTCCCGGATTGCCTATCGAGAGTTTAAACATCGGTTGCATCAGATGCCGGTCATATAGCATTGAGCCATTTATCAGACCGTCGGTATCCTCGGCAAAATGCTTGAGATTCTGGAAATGGGTGGTTATGACTCCCCACATTTGCCTTTCGTTGAACTGCCGAAGTATCGCCTGGGCAATTGCTCCACCGATCTGTGGCTCAGTACCGCCTCCAAACTCATCAATCAATACGAGCGTGGAATGGTTGCCGCGCGACAGGAAATACTTCATGTTTCTCAGATGGGAGCTGTAGGTACTCAGGTCATCCTCGATTGATTGATCGTCGCCGATGTCGACAAATATGTCGTTGAAGATACCTACGTGGGAATTTTCATACAGAGGCGGAAGCATGCCGCATTGAGCCATGTACTGCACTATGCCCACGGTTTTTAGACATACTGATTTTCCTCCGGCATTGGGACCGGAGATTATCAGTATGCGGTTTTCTTTTGAAAGGGTTATGTCAAGAGGCACGATTTCTTTCCCTTGTCTTCGCAGCGATAATAACAATCCCGGATGTACGGCATGATACCACTCGAGTTCGGGTTTTTGTTCCAATACCGGCAGGCGACCTTCGATCTCTCTTGCAAACCGGGCTTTTGCATGGATAAAATCAAGCTCTCCGACTATGGCAAGACTTGCAGTGATGTCGTCGATGTGAGGTCGCAGGTCATCGGCGAGAAGTGTGAGTATGCGTGCGATTTCGCGACGCTCCTCAAGTTGCAGCTCACGCACACGGTTGTTAGCCTCCACAATCTCGGCAGGTTCGATAAACACGGTCTTTCCGGAAGCCGACTCGTCATGTACGATACCGTTTATCCGCCTCTTGTTCATGGGGGCTACCGGTATTACGAGCCTGCCGTCTCTGACCGAAGGGGTAGTGTCGGAGTCAATGTATCCCGCTTGCGATGCGCGGGCTATCACCCTGCGCATCATCGAGTTTATCGCTCCCGCAGTGGAGGCGAGTTGCGAGCGTATGGCGGCAAGTTCAGGAGACGCATTGTCCTTGATGTTTCCAAACCGGTCGATTATACGGTCGATCATCTTGATTATTTCAGGAAAAGCGACCAGCATCCGGGCTTTCTCGTCAAGATAAGGGTATTCCGATCCCTCCTCATGGCGTTTGGAGTTAAAGAAAGCTACGAGTGCGCCCACCGTTTCCAATCCCTTGCGCACCTGTATAAGCTCTGATGCGGGAATCATAGTCCCCGGAATCCTTATGGTTGCAAGGAGTTGTGATATGTCAGCTATGCCGGATAAGGGGAATTCCTCACCTGAGTCGAGGATGCTGACAAGTTCTGATGTAGATATAAGTGAGGCTTTCACTACCTCGAAATCGGTAGAGAAAGCCATCAAGTCGCAAAATTCCACTCCTGACGGTGACTGACACCGTTGCTTTAGAAGTGTGCGGATTGCGTTAAATCCTATTTTATGTTCAAATGAATCGGGATATATCACTTTTAAACGTATTTTACTCTAAATTCCGTCGCACTTTGTCAAGATAGGCTTGCATAGCCTCGGAATCGCGGCGGTCCACAATATCTTGCAATTCAGAAAGCTTCTGCCTTATCTTTTCAAGTTGCCCCGAGGTGTTCGGATTGAAAAGTATCTCGCTCAACAAGTAGTCGTCTTCGCTCATAAGACCGTCGGCTATTGCCTTGTGGCGCTTGAAGGTGGTGCCGGGTGCATCCTGATGTTTCATACATCCGGCGAATACAAGCGTGGAGGCAAACGGTATTGACAGAGAGTAGGCTATCGTCTCGTCATGCTGGCTGAAGGTGTATTCCTCGATGTGAAGGTTGAGACTGTTGTAAAGATCTTTGAAAAACACTTTGCCGAGGTGGTCGCCTTCTGATATTATTATGGCGTTTTCGTTGCTCAGATTGCTCAACGAGGCGAATGTGGGACCGAACATCGGGTGGGTTGATACAAACGGATGCCCGCAGGTGGCATAAAACTCCGGTAATCCGGTTTTTACCGATGCTATGTCGCTGAGGATACAGCGCTCTGACAGGTGGGGTAGCACAGCGTTGAACGCATCAAGCGTGTATTTTACCGTGGCGGCGTTGATGACCATATCGGGGTCAAATTCGTCAACCTCTGAAAGATCGCTGAACCGACGGCACATGTAAGTGTATAGCAGCCGCTTGGGATCGGTGTCAAATACTGCTACATCATGTTTCTGGCTAAGGAGGTCGCAGAAAAACGACCCCATCTTGCCGGCGCCTATGATAAGTATCTTCATCTGATTACGGCAAATTAGTGGGTACGGTCGTTAAACACTTCAATCTGTTGGCGCACTGACTCTTCATGGATCGCTGCGAGTACCCGGCGCATAAAGTCGCCGCTCATTCCCATCTCTTCCGCGAGTTTGGCGCGTGATTGCATGATCTCGTCATGTCGCCCGATCTGCAACACCGGCATGCGGTGTTCTTTTTTATATTGACCGATTTCGCGTGAAACCCTCATGCGCTTGTTGAGTACTTCAAGCAGCTCGTTGTCAAGCTCATCAATCTGTTGGCGAAGTAAAGTCAGGCTTTCGGTTGTTACTGAGGAGTCGCGTAGCACAAGGGTGTTGAGTATGAAATTAAGCACATCCGGGGTGACCTGCTGGGCTTTGTCGCTCCATGCACAGTCGGGGTCGCAGTGGCTTTCAATGATCAATCCGTCAAAGCCCATGTCAAGAGCTTGTTGCGACAGGGGTGCCACAAGTTCCCGCTTGCCACCGATATGGCTCGGGTCGGAGATTAGTGGAAGATTCGGGAAACGGCGGCGAAGTTCGATAGGTATGTGCCATTGGGGGAGATTCCGGTAAAGATGCTTGCCATAGGAACTGAATCCACGGTGGATTGCTCCCAATCGGTGTATGCCGGCATTGTACAGGCGTTGAAGTGCGCCTATCCATAGCTCAAGGTCAGGGTTTACCGGATTTTTGACCAAGACAGGGATATCGACCGCCGCATCGTGGAGCGCGTCGGCTATTTCCTGCATTGCGAATGGGTTGGCTGATGTGCGTGCCCCGATCCATAGTATGTCGACATCCGCATTAAGTGCGGCTTCCACATGTTGACGGGTGGCGACTTCTGTCGCGGTAAGCATGCCGGTTTCTTCTTTTACACGCTTCAGCCATTGCAGTCCTTCCACACCGATGCCTTCAAAGCCGCCCGGCTTTGTACGCGGCTTCCATATTCCGGCACGGAATATTTTTATACCGTTTTTAGCGAGATCCCTTGCCGTGGATAGTACCTGTTCCTCAGTCTCGGCGCTGCACGGACCGGCTATTATGATGGGATGCAGATCTTTCCGCGATCCTTTCAGTAGTGGTTGTAAATCAGTCATGAGTAGTATGTTTTTATTTTTTGTTATTCATTTCTTTAATGCGGTCGAGCGCACGCCGCATATTTTCTTCGGTGGCACATAAAGAGATGCGGATATACCGGTCACCATTGCTTCCGAATATAAATCCGGGGGTTATAAATACCGATGCATCATACAGCACTTTGTCGGCGAGTTGCTCGCTCGAGGCATAGCTCTCCGGGATGCGCCCCCATAGAAACAATCCCCTTTGGTTGGGATCAAACCGGCATCCGAGTTCGTCCATGATCTGTTCAGCCACCTTTCTGCGGGAGGCATAAACGGTATTTACTTCGTCATACCATTCTTTGCCGGCGGCAAGACCTTTTGCGGCTGCAAGCATTACCGGCTTGAACTGTCCGGAGTCGATATTGGATTTTACTTTCAGTATCCAGTTGATAAATGTGGGATTGGATGCGAGCATCCCGACACGCCATCCCGCCATATTGTGTGACTTGCTCATTGAGTTCATCTCTATGGCGATCTCTTTTGCCCCGTCGATCTGTAGCAGACTGAGCGGCTTGTCATTAAGGATAAAACTGTAAGGATTGTCGTGGGCTATCACTATGTTGTGCTTTTTGCCGAATTTCACGATTTTCTCGAATAATTCCAATGTTGCCGGTGTACCGGTGGGCATGTGTGGATAATTTATCCACATAAGCTTTATCTTGTCAAGCGGTAATCTTTCAAGAGCGTCAAAATCGGGCATCCATCCGTTTTCTTCCGTGAGGTCATAATTGTATATCTGAGCCTGGGCAAGCCTGCTTACGGAAGAGTAGGTGGGATATCCAGGGTTGGGCACAAGCACCCCGTCACCGGGATTAAGGAATGTCAGCGATACATGCAATATTCCTTCCTTTGAGCCGATAAGCGGCTGTATCTCCGTGTCGGGATCAAGATTTACGTTGTACCACCGGGCATACCAGTCGGCAAACGCTTTCCGGAGAGCCGGCAATCCGACATAGGGCTGATAGCTGTGATTGTCCGGTTGAGCCGCTTCCGTAGCGAGGGTGGTGATCACATCCTCGTGGGGCGGTCGGTCGGGACCTCCGATTCCGAGCGATATGATGTCGGCGCCTTTGGCATTGAGTTCGGCAATCTCACGCAGACGTTTTGAAAAGTAATATTCTTTGACTTCCTGCACTCGTGATGCGGGAGTGATTGATGTAGTTTCAGATTTCATTTTGGCAAGCTTTATATTCTCCTAATATACGCAGATCGTTTAACAGCGGGCGCACAGCGTCAATCGACTGGCGGTAACGTGCGAAACTGTCGAAAGTGAGGTCGACATAGAACCGGTATTCCCATTCCCTGCCAACTATAGGCATTGATTGTATCTTAGACAGGTTAATGTCGTAAAATGACAATATGGTAAGTATTTTTGACAGCGCGCCCTTGGTATGAGGCAGTGTGAATACTATCGACGCCTTGTCGATTTCTCCCTCCGGAGGCATCATCTCCGATGCGATGAGCGGATCGGAGATGATGAGGAAACGGGTGAAGTTACGCTTGTTGGTCTCTATTTCGCGACATAAGATATTCAGCCCGTAAAGATTTGCCGCATACTCTCCGCATACTGCGGCATGTCCTGTAAGCTTTTGCTCGGCAATCTCCTTGGCACTACCCGCAGTGTCAAACTTTTCAATCATCCGGAGATTGGGGTGACGGTGAAGAAACTGCTCACATTGACGCAATGCCATCGGGTGAGAGTTGACCTCGGTAAGTTCGTCGATAGTCTGGCCGGGGAGTGCAGCAAGTGTATGGGAAATGCGCATCTTGAATTCTCCAACTATCTGCATGTGGCTTTTCCTGAGCAGTTCGTGGTTTTGGAGCAATGAGCCTGCGATTGTGTTCTCTATTGCGAGAATACCAAGCATCGACGCGTCATCGGCAAGCAGATCAAACATATCGGGGAAAGAGTCGCAGGGCACGGTATCTATTTCCTCGTTGCCGAAATAGAGTCTTGCCGCGGCATCGTGGTAGCAACCGGCAACCCCTTGTATTGTCACACGTTTCTTCATAATAACCTGTCCATATATAATCAAAGTCCCGACCTCTGTTAAAGGAGCGGGACTTTGATGTTTTATTTTCTAATTTTAAGCTCAAAAAAATTACACATGCTTACCCGCTTTAATTTCTTGCGAAATAAAAGTAAGAAAAGTAATATGCGTAAAATCGAGTCATTGTCAATTGTTTTCTTGTTTGATGCTACAAAAGTAAGTCATATCTTTTAAATCTGCAACAAAATTATCGAAAAATTGTGGGATTTTCTTAAATTTTGCATATCTTGATTCTTTGAGGCTATCCTATGACAAACGGATTTTCTTTCTTTTCCTCCCCGATGGTCGTTGGCTCTCCATGTCCCGGATATACTATAGTGCTGTCAGGAAGTGTGTATAGTTTCTTGCTGATGCCGTCGATGAGTTGGGCGTGATTGCCGGCAACGAGGTCAGTGCGCCCGATGCTGCGACGAAATAGTACGTCACCGGTTATCGCCCATCCTGATTCAGGAAAATAGAGAACGAGACTGCCGGGCGAATGTCCCGGCACGGAAAGTATCTCGACCTTTTCGCCGCCGATGTCAATTGTGTCACCCTCTTTTAGCTCACGGTCGATTTTTACCGACGTCATGTCATCGGGAAGCCCGAACATGCGGCATTGCATCGCGGCACGTTCACCGAGGAAACTGTCGTCAGGTGATGCGGCTATGTCGACGCCATATTTGTCTTTTATGTGCAGGTCGCCAAATATGTGATCGACGTGCATGTGGGTGTTTATAAGATTGTGCACGGCAAGCCCGTTGTCGGATATAAACCGGTCGAGCTGCGATTGTTCCTTGTCATTTATCATGCCGGGGTCTATAACTGCAGCCTCTCCTGTCTCGGGATTCCACACGAGATAGGTGTTTATCCCAAACATGTTAAATGTGAATTGCTTGATCTTCAACATAGAGTGTATTATTGTCAGATTTGTACATATACCAGTTTCTTGGTGTCGAAGAATGGCTCGTTGAAATATCGACTTACCTCTTCCTCAATGACAGGATAGCGCACATTTGCCGTTTCCCCGTCAAGATTGCCTCCCTTAAGGCATATGAGACCGTTGGGGTAGCCGTTTTTGGACACTGGACTGATATTCTTTTTTATCAGCGGCACAAGTTCGTCAAGGCGCATGACCGCGCGGCTTACTACAAAATCGTATCTGTCATGGCATTCTCCGATGTCACCATGTTGAAATGTAACATTGTCAAGCCCTATTTTGTTGGCGATATCTTCGGCAACGCGCAATTTTTTACCTATGCGGTCGATCAGATGAAACCGGCAGTCGCCCCACATTATTGCAAGCGGTATACCCGGAAATCCTCCTCCGGTACCCATGTCAAGGAATGTTGTGGCGGGTTTCGGGGTGATGAATTTTGCTATTGACAGGGAGTGAAGGATATGGTTCACATACAGGTTGTCGATATCTTTACGTGAAATCACGTTTATCTTTTCGTTCCATTCAGGGTAAAGCACCCCAAGTTTTTCAAACTGCTCTTTTTGCCTGTCGGTAAGGTCAAAATATTTTGTTAGACACTCTATCATGATTCCTGCTTTTATAGTTATGCAAAGATACTAAGACATAGTCAAAGATACGAGGGTTCAGTGCAGATTCTGACAAAAAGATGGAAAAAGTGATAAATAATACTCCTTGGGATTACATTTTCCGCTGCTTTATCGTGGCGTTTTGAAAAATTTTACGCACCTTTGCATATTAAAATTGTAAAATTGACCTTTTCATAACAAAGCAATGGAGTTTTCCGCAACCCAAATAGCAGCTCTTGTCAACGGCACCGTGGAAGGAAACGGCGATGCCAAAGTAAGCACATTCGCTAAGATTGAGGAAGGGCATCCCGGGGCAATATCATTCCTTGCCAATCCCAAGTATACTCATTATCTGTATAATACTGGCAGTTCGGTCGTGTTGATACGTCGTGATTTCCATCTTGAGCATCCTGTCAAAGCCACCCTCATAAGGGTTGATGATCCTTATGCTACTGTGGCTCAGCTGCTTGATATGGTAAGCAAGATGTCGGCGCCTCATCCCGCAGGGCTTGAACAGCCATGTCATGTGGCTGCCGGGGTCACTGTTGGCGATGACGTCTATGTAGGGGCTTTTTCCTATGTGGCAGAGGGCGTCAGGCTCGGAAAGGGTGTCAAGATCTATCCGCAGTGTTATGTGGGTCCGGGAGTAGAGATCGGTGATAATACGATTCTTTATCCCGGGGTTAAGATATATCATGGTTGCAAGATTGGTGCGGGATGTATACTGCATTCAGGAGCCGTGGTTGGTGCCGATGGCTTCGGATTTGCCCCTGTTAATGGCGTCTACAACAAGATTCCACAGATAGGAATCGTAGTTTTGGAGGACAATGTCGAGATTGGTGCCAATACTACGATTGACCGCGCGACAATGGGATGCACCCGCATAAAGAAAGGGGTCAAGCTTGACAACCTTATCCAGGTGGCTCACAACTGCGAGATAGGTGAAAACACCGTGATGGCTTCGCAGGCGGGTGTCGCCGGCTCTACCAAGATCGGCGCAAATTGTATGGTAGGCGGTCAGACCGGATTCGCCGGTCATATCCATGTGGGTGACAATGTGCAGATAGGTGCCCAGTCGGGGCTTAACAAGGATATTGCCCCCGGCAGCCGTATAATGGGTTATCCGGCAGTTGACATCAAGGATTTTGCACGTCAGACCGTGAACGTTAAAAATCTTGGCAAGCTTTATGACGAGGTGAGCCGTATTAAAAAGGAATTAAATAATAAGTAATACAATCATCATACAACAGTTATGAAACAACGTACACTCAAGGAGTCCTTTAAGGTTAATGGAAAAGGGCTGCATACCGGATTGATGATAGATGCGGAGTTTTGTCCTGCACCTGACAATCATGGCTATAAGTTTCAGCGTATTGACCTCGAAGGTGAGCCGGTAATTGACGCGCTTGCAGAATATGTGACAGCAACTACCCGTGGCACGGTGATAAGCAAGGGTGATATAAAGATCAGCACCATAGAGCATGCCCTTGCGGCGCTGTATGCTTTTGGCATTGACAACTGCCTGATAAAGCTTAACGCCCCGGAGCTTCCTATCCTTGACGGAAGTGCAAAGGAATACTGTGAGAAAATTATAAACGTCGGTATGGAAGAGCAGGCGGCTGACAAGGATTTTTATGTTGTCAAGCAGAAAATCGAGGTGCGTGATGACACAACCGGGTCTTCCATAGTTGTGCTCCCTGATGATGAGTTCAGCATTGACACTATGGTGGCTTTTGACTCTCCCGTGCTTTCCAATCAGTTTGCTTCTCTTGATCATCTTGATGATTTTTCCCGTGAGATCGGAGCGAGCCGTACATTTGTATTTGTCCGTGAGGTAGAGCCTCTTGTAAAGGGCAACCTGATAAAGGGTGGTGACCTTGACAATGCCATAGTGATTTATGACAGCCCGATGGAGCAGGCTGAGCTTGACCGTCTTGCTGACCTTATGGGGGTGCCCCACAAGAATGTGACCGAGTTTGGTTATATAAACGACTTCCCCTTGTTTGCCGAGAACGAGCCTGCGCGTCACAAGCTTCTTGACGTGCTTGGTGATATCGCCTTGATCGGTCGCCCGCTCAAGGGTAAGGTTATTGCCACCCGTCCCGGTCACTCGATCAATACCACATTTGCCAAAAAGATCCGTAAGGAGATAAAGCATCAGGAAATCCAGGCTCCTGTCTACAATCCGTCGCTTGAGCCGCTTATGGATGTAAACCGCATACGCGAGCTGCTGCCTCACCGCTATCCGTTCCTCCTTGTCGACAAGGTGATTGATAAAGGTGAGAATTATATTGTCGGACTTAAAAACGTTACCGGCAATGAACCATTTTTCCAGGGTCACTTCCCGCAGGAGCCTGTAATGCCGGGTGTGCTTCAGGTTGAGGCAATGGCTCAGACAGGCGGATTGCTCGTATTGAGCACGGTTGACGATCCCGAAAAATACTCTACCTACTTCATGAAGATTGACAATGTGAAGTTTAGAAACAAGGTAGTGCCCGGCGATACACTTATATTCCATGTATCATTCATGACACCGCTCCGTCGCGGTTGTGCCATCATGAAGGGATACGCTTTTGTCGGGGAAAAGATTGTGACTGAATGTGAGTTCATGGCGCAGATTGTAAAAAACAAATAAATAATACTACGAAAATAATATGAAACAACCTTTAGCATATGTACATCCTGCGGCTAAAATCGCCTCAAATGTAGTGATCGACCCGTTTGTCACCATTGACCAGAACGTTGAGATCGGCGAGGGTACCCGTATAGGAAGTAATGTGACTATAATGGAAGGAGCGCGTATCGGTAAGAATTGCGTGATTTTTCCGGGTGCGGTGATCGGTGCCATACCTCAGGATTTGAAGTTCAGGGGCGAGGAAACGCTTGCGATTGTCGGTGACAACACCACTATCCGCGAGTGTGTTACTATTAACCGAGGTACTGCGGCAAAAGGCAAGACTGTAGTGGGTAGCAATTGCCTTATCATGGCTTACTGCCATGTGGCGCATGACTGTGTGGTAGGCGACAATGTGATCATGTCCAATGCCACCCAGCTCGCAGGCGAGGTTGTCGTTGACAATTTTGCCGTGATAGGCGGAGGTACACTTGTGCATCAGTTCTGCCACATTGGTCCCCACGTGATGGTGCAGGGTGGCGCGCTTGTCAACAAGGATATCCCTCCTTATGTAAAAGCTGCGCGTGATCCTATCGCGTATGCCGGTGTAAACTCCATTGGCTTGCGCCGCCGCAATTTCACCAATGAGCAGATACGCGACATTCAGGAGATTTATCGTTACTTGTATCTGTCGGGACTCAATGTCAGTGAGGCGGTAGAGCGCATCGAGGCAGAGCTTCCGGCTACAAAGGAGCGTGATGAGATAATATTGTTTGTCCGTAACGCCAAGCGTGGTATTATACGCGGGTATGTGTAATTGCTGACCGCGGCATTGTCAGGAAAATTTTGCGGCGCAAGCCTGTGTGTATGCAATCACATTGGCTTGCGCCGTATTGACGATTTAACGGCAATGTGGTGTCAGTCATCCGACGGAGCAATCTCGGAGGCTTCGCGCATCTCGTCATATTCAAGCCATTCCGGATCATTTTCGGTATAGATGGTTATCGGCAGGAGGTCAAACGGCGCAAGGGCCACATTGATCTTCTTTTCAAAGATATGGACAGATGTGGTGTAAAATATCCAGTTGCGTTCATTGTCGCCGGTATATATGCCTGTAAGTATTGCCACCGGGTCTTTGTCAAAGGTATCGGTCATGGCTTGCTGTACAGCCTCCATTACCATTGACGTGGGTTCATCCGGCATTCCTGCCTTGTCGCCGGGGTATTTCCATGTTATTTCAACACGGATATTGTATTTGCCGCATTCACGGGCTTTCTCCACGCCTCTTCTGCCTGTGACCATGACGAGAGCCCCTGATTCGCTTTCGGTGGGAGATGTCCACCAGTCATTTCCTATTTTCATATACTTGATTGTTATTTTTGTCGAATTTACTCATTTTTTATTTTTCTGACAATTAATTGTCCCCATACATATTATATGAAACAAATATTTCATGTCATATTGTTTTTACTGTGTTGCGCGTTTCCTGTGGCGTCACGCGAGATCAGGGGTGTATGGCTTACCACCAACAGCGGGCTTGACTGGCCCGGGAATGTATATGACGAGAAAGGGCAGAAACGATTGTTGACCGACATGCTCGACAGGTTGCGTGATGCACATTTCAATATGGTACTGTTTCAGGTGCAGGCCAACGGTGATGTGGCATGGGACTCTTTATTCCAGCCGGCAATGTCGTCACTGACCGGCGACGGGTCAAAAAAACTCGGTTATGACATATGCCGTTTTGTGATTGACGAGTGCCATAAACGTGACATGGAGTGTCATGCCTGGATAGTGCCTTTCCGGCTTGGAAGTGCTTCTAATTCTGCCAAATACAGGGGAAACAAGGTCAAGCATCCGGTCAAGTCGAAATCGGAATTATGTGTGAGGTATAATGGGGCATATTATCTTGACCCCGGACTCCCGGAAACTCGCAAATATCTCTTGTCATTGTACCGGGAATTGGTGGAAAAATATGATTTTGACGGTATTAACCTTGACTATACACGTTATCCCGGTTCCGCATTTCCTGACGGCAATTCGTTTCGCAAGCATAATCCCGCCAAAATGTCCAAAAATGATTGGAGGCGTGACAATGTCAATCGGTTTGTCTCGGAGTTTTATGACATGGTAAAATCCGTGCGGCCGAATATGGTTGTCGGTTCAGCGCCTATAGGCACATATAAGAATGTCGGGAATTATGGAAATTCTACCGCTTTTGATACATTCCAGCAGGATCCCGTGCAATGGATCAGCTCGGGACATCATGAACTTGTGATTCCGCAAATGTATTGGGATGAGAAATTCGGTTTTTCCGATCACATGACTACGTGGGTGAACAACGTCAATGGTAAGAGTCTTGTTATCGGTCTTGCTCCATACAAGATGCTTGAGAGCGGATGGTCGACCGATACGGTCATATCCCAGATTGAAAAGGCTATGTCGCGTGAAGGGGTGACCGGTGTATGCTTTTTCAGGGCACGTCATGTATTGGGTGATGAGCCAAAGGTAAAGGCATTGTACCGGTATCTAGTAAAGCACAAACTTGCGGTGAAGAAATCTAAGAGAAACAATAAAGTTGACAGTGTAGAAAAATTTTTGGAGTAAAATTTGGCTATCCTTTAATGATTGTCTATCTTTGAATAAAATAATATAAAATATATAAGTATAATGGAAATAGAAGGTAGAATCATACTTGCCCTTCCCGAGCAGTCGGGTACTTCTAAAGCAGGAAACGAATGGAAAAAGCGTGAGTATGTATTGGAGACACATGAGTCTTATCCCAGAAAGGTGCATTTTGACCTTTTCGGACAGAAGGCTGACCAATATCCCCTTAATGTAGGCGATGAAATACGCCTTAGCTTTGACATCAACAGCCGTGAATATAATGGCAGATGGTTTACATCTATCAGTGGATGGAAAGTAGAGCCTGCCGGACAGCCTCAGGCTGCCGCCGCTCCCGGTCAGGATTTCCCCGGTGCCGCTCCGTTCCCGCCCGCACCAGCCGCTCCCGATCTATCGGCTGATCCGAGCGACGACCTCCCGTTCTGATTAAAAAAGTAAGTGGTAATATGACCGCGGGGAATGCACTGGTTTTGTGCATTCCCCGCGGTTATTTTGTATGGGCATATAATGAAATAAGGGTCAGTTTTTAACTGACCCTTATTTCATCGGTGAGCCACAAAGGGGGCTCGAACCCCTGACCTTTTCGTTACGAATGAAATGCTCTACCGACTGAGCTATTGTGGCTGATTTGCGAGTGCAAATATACAAAATATTTTGCGATTGTTACATCGTCTGCTTGCTAAATGTTAGTTTAATCTTTGCTTTTGCAAGATCAAGCTTTGCCATCGCAGGGGTATTGATGTATGGGACTATCGCCATAATGACAGTTTCTTGGGTGTATCCTGACTGTGACACTTCGGTGACAGGGCTTACCGGGGTAAGGATGAATTCACCGTCACTTTCCTCAAGGGTTTCTTTTTCATACATGTCAAGGAAATACCTGCGCATCGAACTGAACACATAAGACTTCGTCTTTGAATTGTATGTGGCATAGAATGATGTGCGGTTGTCAAACAGCTGTTGCTCTGCAAAAAACTCTTCCTTTTTGTCTTTCTTTACAAGAAGAAGATTGGTCGGAGGATTGATGCCATAGTCATTGGTGATTGCCGAAGCCGGAATCTCAAGTGTCATGGAGTTTACCACACTGTAGCTGTTGGTGTTTGAATGATACTTGTTGATTATGTCACGGATCGGAATCTTGATTTCTGTATCGTAACCTATCGGGGCGGCAACAACCGGCGCGGTGGCGGCGAGTGATTTGAGGTCGTCGCTTATTGCAAGGCTGATGTTGTTATTGTTTATCACCTCAGGGGTTACGGCAAGAAACGGATTTGCAAGCTTATAGACCGTATCTTTGGATTCGGTGGTCACCTTTTTCCTATAATACATCGACACCAGTGATGCATAGAAGCGCATAAGACGTCCTGACCCGAAGCTGTTTTTTATATACAGTCCCGGAAACCATTTTGAGAAACGCTGCGGGTCGCTGAAAAGTGACGGGTCTTGTTTGTACTTATTGTAAAACTCACGACCCAGCTCCACGGGAAGCTTGATCTCAACAATGCGTAGGGAGTCAGGTAGTTTCAGGCTGTCGCGCATGCTGTCTGGCATGCCGAGTACGGTAGCCGAATAGATGGTCGATGCGAGTTTCTCGCTTTTTGAATAATATGAGTCGGGATTGAAGTCACTGTATATGGGTGACGGCAGATCCTTCGTCACGCGATATACGTCGAGCCCCATCGGTACGAGGGAGTCGCCTATCATCGCGCTTTTATTCATGTAAAGAAACATTTTTATCGAATCGATGTCATTGACGGTGACTCCGGTGGTGTCAATGGCGTTTGACGGCATTAACTGCGATATGAAGTCACTTGACAGCCTTCCGAAGCCTTTCGCATCGATTGCGCCGAGCAACTGATTGTCGGTTCTTGCCTGAATCACAGGATTAAGCACAGATGAACCTGCGACTGTGAAAGAGGAGTCGATAACGACCTCCACGCGATCTTGAATGACTGATGATCCTATAGTGCCGTCTTCCTCGCAGGAGAGCATTGATACTCCGATGAGCGCGGCAGGAATCAATCTGAATAATTTCATTATCGTAAATGCAATAAATGAATGTTTTTATAACTGGGCATAGAAGTCGGCATATTTGTCGACATAATTTTCGTCGCCCGGATAGGGGAGAAATTTCTTGCCTGATTTTTCAATATACTCTTTCAGTTCAGGATCAATTTCGGGGGATGCCTGTACTATGCCGTCGGAATAGTCGATTGCAAGCTTGTTAAGGGCTTTCCAGTCAACCGGCGCTCCGGCAATCGAGGCAAGGTCCTCATCGGTGAATCCTTCAAGCTTCAGCTTTTCAAGCATACGCTCGTCAAGCGTCCCCTCGAATTTTTCGTCGAAAAGCGAGTATACTATTTTTGTATTCTGAAATGCGGGATCTTCCGCATAGACCTTTTTCAGATATATCGGGGCGAGAGCCGACACCCATCCGGAACAATGCACAAGTGTGGGATCCCAACGAAGTTTTTTCACTGTTTCAACGACACCTCTTACATAAAACATTATACGCTCGTCGTTGTCTTCGGGCGACAGTCGTATTTCCAGGTCCTTTGCAGTCTGTCCTCTAAGGAAGTAATCTTCATTGTCGATGAAGTAAACCTGCATTCTTGCGGGCTGGAGGGTGGCAACCTTTATGATAAGAGGGTGGTCGGAGTCATCAATTACAATATTCAAGCCTGAAAGGCGTATTACTTCATGTAGCTGATTGCGGCGCTCTTTGATGCAACCGTATTTAGGCATAAAGGTGCGCACTTCGTTGCCTTTTTCCTGAATACCCTGCGGGAGTTTCTGACTGAGAACCGACATATGACTATCAGGCAGATAGGGGGTGATTTCTTGTGAAATGTAAAGAACCTTGTTGGTATCCATCAAATTGATAATTGAGTATATAATGTCTGCAAAGATACGAATAAGTCAAGTGTAAAGCAAATTTATTTGACTTTGTGCCGTTTATTTATCTGTTTTTGACATTATAAACGCCGGATTCATTCTAATTAGTCGATAAGATCAAGGATTTTCAGGGCTTTGGCTATGCCGTCATTGTCAACCGAGTCGGTGACTATCTGTGCATGGGATTTAACCTCGTCGGTCGAATTTCCCATAGCCACGCCTATGGCTGCTTTTTCAAGCATCGGAATATCGTTACCTCCGTCACCGAAAGCTATCGACGCATCATGCGGCATGCCGATACTATCCATTATGATGTCAATGCCGTGAGCTTTTGTGTTGCCTTTTGCGGTTATGTCCACAAAGGTGGGATACCAACGGTTAAATTCACTTCCGGGCATCATGGTCGCAACTTCTTTTTCAATATCCTCGGTAATGAATACGGTCATCTGGTATATCTCCTTGTCCACCACGTCTTTGAAGTCGGTGTGGGGAATATGGGTTACATGAAGAAACTCGTTGAATATTTTGCGCACTTCATCGGTCGGCTGGACAACTTTCATTTCTGTCTCCGTGACGAAAATGCAGGCATAGCCTTTTTCTTTGCAGATGTCGGCTATGCGCCTTACATCCTCCTTTGGCACCGGGCTTTTATAAAGAATGTCGTCGCCAATGAAGCAATATGCACCGTTCATGGTTATATAACCGTCGATAAGGTTTTCTTCTTGCAAGGGAAGAAGATTGTTGATTATCACGTACGGTCTGCCGGTTGAGATGAATATCTTGTTGCCGCGTTCATGAGCCTTGCGGATCGCCTCTATTGTCGATTCGGGTATCTCATGGGTCTTAAAGCTTACAAGTGTACCGTCTATATCAAAAAATAATGCTTTTTTCATTTTCGTTAAATGCTATTTTTAAGAGGACAAAGTTAGGCGTTTCTTCTCTAATAATACAAAAATGCGCGCTTCAAGTTCGGTTTTCCCCGAAATTGGAGTATCTTTGCAATAATAAACCGATGTTATGAAACATTCCCGTCAAGAAAAAATAGAAGCTCTCGGCAAGGTGATCGATACGCTCGACATCCTGCGCGTGGAGTGCCCGTGGGATCGCAAGCAGACCAATGAGTCATTGCGTCCCAATACTATAGAAGAAGTGTATGAGCTATGCGAGGCTCTTATAAACAATGACAACCCGAATATAGCCAAAGAGCTTGGTGATGTGTTGCTCCATATACTTTTTTATTCCCGCATAGGGGAGGAGAAGGGTGAGTTTGACATCGCCGATGTGGCTGATCGTCTTAATAAGAAACTTATTTTCCGTCACCCTCACGTGTTTGGCGATGTAAATGTCAATAACGCCCATGATGTCGAGCTAAATTGGGAGCAGATAAAGCTTAAGGAAAAAGATGGCAACAAGACTGTGTTAAGCGGTGTGCCGGTATCGCTTCCCGCCATGATCAAGGCTGACCGTATACAGGAAAAGGCTTCAAATGTCGGCTTTGACTGGGAAGAGCGTCATCAGGTGTGGGAAAAGGTGAAAGAGGAGCTTGCCGAGCTTGACCGTGAGGTGGAGTCGCTTGATCATGACAGGATGGAAGAAGAGTTTGGCGACCTGTTTTTTAGTCTGATAAATGCTGCGCGACTGTATCATATAAATCCTGAGAACGCTCTTGAAAAGACCAATCGCAAGTTTATCTCGCGGTTTAATTATGTTGAGGCTAAAGCCAAGGAGGAGGGGCGGTCGCTTAAAGAAATGACCCTTGCGGAGATGGATAGCCTTTGGAATGAAGCAAAGCAAATTGAAAGGGGGAAGTGAGTATATGGCATTCAGAAACAGTAACAAGCGGGTATGGATTTTTGTCATTTCTGTGGCATTCCTTGTGATAGCAGTGTTTGCCGCACAGGCGCGCACCGAGCGCAACTATCGCCTGTCTGCGGCTAAGCATCTGACGTTGACCATTGACAGTATAAGCTATCGTACAAGCCTTACGCGGGTGTACGGCAAATTTGTCGGCCGACCGCACACTTCACAGAAACTTCATGGCATGACAATCGAGCTGAATGGCAAAAGCTATGAGGCAAATGATATAGACGGAGTCGATTTTGACCGTTGGTTTCAATGGGAGGATGATGGCATAATACCTGTTGAGATTGACTTTCCGCGCACTCCGTCGCTTAACAATGCCACGCTGGTAATATCTACTGAAAAAGGAGTGGATAGGTGCTTGTTGAAAAAACATTAAACCTGAATCTGTCTTGAAACTTTGCATTACCGAGAAACCGAGTGTGGCCAAAGACATAGCTGCGATACTTGGCGCCGACCGGCGTCAAGACGGATTCTATGAAGGTGGCGACTATAAGGTGACATGGACATTCGGTCATTTGTGTACGCTCAAGGAACCTGCCGACTATACCGACCTGTGGAAACGGTGGTCGCTTGGCGCATTACCTATGATACCTCAGCGATTTGGCATAAAACTGATTGCCGACCGCGGCATAGAGAAGCAGTTCAATGTGATAAAGAAGCTGATATCGGAGGCTGATGAGGTGATAAACTGTGGTGATGCCGGTCAGGAGGGTGAGCTTATTCAGCGGTGGGTAATGCAGAAGGCGGATATAAAGTGTCCCGTGAAGCGTCTTTGGATCAGCTCTCTGACCGATGAGTCGATACGTGACGGATTCAAGGATCTTAAGCCGGAGGCGGTATATGACCGCCTGTATCATGCCGGACTGTCAAGGGCTATAGGCGACTGGATTCTTGGCATGAATGCCACGCGGCTTTATTCATTAAAATATTCATCGCCCGGCAATGTCCTGTCGATAGGCAGGGTACAGACGCCAACACTTGCACTTATCGTGCAACGCCAGCTTGAGATAGAGAATTTCAAGCCGGAAGATTATTGGGAGTTGAAGACTCTTTATCGCGATGTGACATTTAATGTTACTTCCGGAAAGTTCAAGACTGAAGCCGACGCTCAGTCGGCTCTTGAATCAATCACCGGCAAGCCGTTTACGGTGACCGACGTGACTGAAAAGAAAGGTAAAGAGTCACCTCCCCGATTATTTGACCTTACGTCGCTGCAAGTGGAGTGTAACCGGAAATGGGGATGGACAGCCGATGACACATTGCGCTACATCCAGTCACTTTACGAGAAGAAGGTGACCACATATCCGCGTGTCGATACAACCTATCTTAGCGAAGATATATATAAGAAAATACCTGTCATTTTGGAACAGATGAAACCTTATGCCGGTCTTACTGCGGTATTGCTTGGGGGCAAGATTCCGAAGTCAAAGAAGGTGTTTGACAACTCGAAGGTTACCGATCATCATGCCATAATCCCCACCGGGCAGGCTCCCGACCGTCTCGTCGGGGATGAGAGAAAGCTATATCATCTTATAGCACTGAGATTTATATCGGCATTTTATCCTGATTGCGTGTTTATGTCCACCACTGTGCTCGGAGAGACCGGAAAAGTAGGATTCAAGGCTACCGGAAAGGTGATTGTCGATCCGGGGTGGCGCACTGTTTACGGAAGTCAGCAGGATGATGAAAATCAGGGAGAGGATAAGATTTTGCCTCCTTTTACTGTCGGGGAGAGCGGCGAACACACCCCATCGCTGCTTAAAAAACAGACTCAGCCACCGAAACCTTACACGGAAGGAACATTGTTGAGGGCTATGGAATCGGCGGGGAAGACTGTGGAAGATGAGGAATTGCGTGAGGCAATGAAGGAGAACGGAATAGGCAGGCCTTCGACCCGCGCGGCGATTATAGAGACCCTCTTCAAGCGCCGCTACATATTTCGTGAGCGCAAGAATATAAAGGCGTCGCAGGCGGGTATTGACCTGATTGCCACTATAAATGAGGAACTCCTTAAGAGTGCGAAACTCACCGGACTGTGGGAAAACAAGCTCCGCCGTATAGAGCGTGGCGAGTTTTCTGCTGCCGATTTTATATCGGAGTTGAAGGTGCTGATCAATGAAATTGTGATTAATGTGTTGAATGACAATTCGTCACGCCGCATTGATGTGGAAAGCGCTGTCCCCGAAAAGAAAAAGAAGGAAAAAGATACGCAGGAGCCGGAGAAAAAACGTAAGTCATCGCCGAGGGTGAAAAATCTGGAAGAGATAAAATGCCCTGTGTGTGGCAGCGGTTTCGTACTGAAGGGAAAGACAGCATACGGGTGTAGCCGGTTTAAGGAGGGTTGCGGTTTCCGTATTGATTTCACGGAGTGTGGCTCCGACTTGACTCCGGCGCGAGTGGCTTCATATATTAGAAAAAAATACAAGGAATGAGTGCAGAAGAGATTTTCCCGATTGTCAACAGCAATGGAGAGGTGATAGGGAAGGCTACCCGAAAAGAGTGTCACGGCGGCTCGATGCTGTTGCATCCTGTGGTACACTTGCATGTCATGCGCCGGGGCGGATGGCTGTATCTGCAACAGCGGGCGATGACAAAGGATATCCAGCCCGGTAAATGGGACACAGCGGTAGGCGGTCATGTGGATTATGGCGAGACTGTGGAAGAGGCTTTGCGTCGGGAGGCAAGGGAAGAGCTTGGAATTTCCGGTTTTACACCTGTAAGACTTGCTCCTTACATGTTCCGCTCTTCACGTGAATGTGAGTTGATTAATCCGTTTTACGTGTATGTCGGCGATGATGTAAATATTGTGCCTGATCCCGGCGAAATCACGGCCGGGCGTTTCTGGCACAAAAATGAGATTATAGAAAATTTGGATAATAATGTTTTTACTCCTAATTTTGAGGCGGAATTTGAATCATTAATTAAAGCGTATTTAAAGTGACTCACGACTGGACCTTTCATGATTTTCTCCTTCAGTGGATCTGGGTGGGGATTATTGTTATCTGTGCCGTAGTTATGGGCGTCAGGAGTTTCATTCGAAATTCCAAGCGCAAAGGACTTGATGACGTGTGTGGCGGATGTCCGTTGAAAGACGATTGCCGGAAGTCACCTTCGGAGTGTGACAATGTTCCCGGAAAAAATGACCGGGGTCCTACCTCATGCGGGTGTAGCTGATACTCTTTATTCGTCGGGATATAGCTGAGAAAGGCGGTGTTCAAGGTCGGTTGATGATAGCCGGCTTGTAATCTTGCCTTTATATGCAAATGATATTCCGCCTGTTTCTTCACTTACCACCACAGCCGCAGCATCGGTCGCCTGGCTTATACCGAGCGCCGAGCGGTGACGCAGTCCCATTGAACGCGGTATGTTGGTGTCATGACTCACCGGCAATATACATCCGGCTGCCTTTATGCGGTCGTGGGCTATGATCATTGCCCCGTCGTGAAGCGGCGAGTTTTTGAAAAATATATTTTCGATAAGCCGGGAGTTGATGTATGCGTCGATCATATCTCCGCTTTTTTCGTAATGCTCGAGCGGAATTGCCTGCTCAATCACAATCAGTGCGCCTGTCTTTGATTTGGACATGGACATGCAGGCATATACTATCGGCATAACCCATTTTCTCATGTCGGCGTCGTGATCTTTGTTGCCATGGTGATGCCTGAACAGATTGCGCAGGAATCTCCATCGTTTATGATTGCCTATCTCTACAAGAAATCTCTTTATCTGATCCTGAAAGAGTATTACAAGGATTATAAGGCCGATCGACATGACCTTATCAAGAATTGTGCCTATAAGGCGCATTTCAAGAATCTCCGACGCGACTACCCACACTATTATGAACGCAAGCACACCGAAGAATATATTGATAGTACCTGACTCTTTCATTATCCTGTAAAGATAGAAGAGGATCAATGCGACGATGATTATGTCAAGGGCGTCTTTTAGTCCGAAGGGTGTCATGTCCTATATGTGAGGTTTACTATATTGACTGCTTCAACCGCTGCCTTTACGTCGTGTACACGCAAGATTGCAGCTCCAGAAAGCAGAGAGATGGTGTTAATTACGGTAGTGCCGTTAAGCGATTCTTCCGGCGTGATGCCGAGTGGTCGGTAAATCATGGATTTCCGTGACACCCCGACAAGAAGCGGCCGGTCGAAGATATTGAACAGCTTTAGATTTCGCAAAAGGGTGTAGTTTTGCTCAATATTTTTTGCAAAGCCGAAGCCCGGGTCGATTATCACGTCATTGATTCCGAGAAGCGAAAGGCGTTCAATCTTTTCCGATAATTCCGCAAGCACTTCGGCCGTCACATCCTGGTATCGGTTCATGCCACTCATGGTGGTGGGAGTGCCGCGCATGTGCATGAGGATATAGGGTACTTTCAAGGCTGCCACTGTCTCGTACATCCTGTTGTCAAGATTGCCGCCGGATATGTCGTTTATGATGTCGGCATTGAGTTGTGTCACTGCCGTCTTGGCGACTTCCGACCGGAATGTGTCGATGCTTACAGGGATATTCTTACTTACGGAGCGTATTGCTTCCATCCCCATGGCGAGACGGTCAATCTCTTCGTTCACCGGGACTTCTTCCGCTCCGGGACGTGACGAATATGCGCCAAGATCGATCCAGTCAACACCCTCCGCGATCATCTCTTCGACACAACGCACGACCGATTCTTTCTCTTCAAAGCGTGAGCCGCAGTAAAAAGAATCGGGGGTTACATTTATAATGCCCATGACCACCGGCTTGTCATATTGAAGCAGGTTGCCTTTGAGATTGATGGTGAATGGCTTGAATCCTAACACTCCGATAATGAATTAATAATGTATGCCAAAAATACTCAAAATTCGTCGAATAAGCAAACCTTCTGATATATTTGCATAAGGAATATATTTAAATGTATTTATGTTATTGCAGGATGTTGCGGTAAATGTTAACTTTGCGGTATTGAAAAATATATTATATAAACCGGTCGGAATCATGCTGAAGACAATACGTACAGTGCTTGCAATAATCTGTTTTATTGCTGTATCATTATTATTTATTGATTTTACCGCCACGGCGATAATGGGGTGGGGTTGGCTTGCCAAGTGGCAGTTTATGCCGGCTTTGCTCGCCATGAATATTCCTGTGCTCGTAGTGCTGGTGTTATTGACATTGCTTTTGGGCAGGGTGTACTGCTCCGTGCTATGTCCGCTTGGCGTTTTGCAGGATATTGTTTCTCATGTAAGGGGATGGTTTGGCAAGAAGCAGCGGCGACGTTTTTCCTATCGTAAGCCGTTGACTTGGCTTAGGGTTGGTTTTCTTGCTATATTTGCGTTGCTTGTAATATTCGGGCTTGTACGCTTGGCTTCCTTTATCGAGCCGTATAGCGAATTCGGCAGGATAATGTCATCACTTGTAAAGCCTCTTTATGTTGACGCCAACAATTTAATAGCTGCGTCACAAGATGCTGACAGCTATACATTTTATCATGTAGATTATTATGTATCGGCAACCATGGTCATAATTGCGATTGTGACCTTGCTTGTAGTCGGTGGAATGGCTTGGATTGACGGCAGGCTTTATTGTAATACGGTGTGCCCTGTAGGCACGATACTTGGCTATCTTTCCAGATATTCGTGGTTAAAGCCGGTTATTGATGAATCAAAATGTGTGAAGTGCGGATTGTGTGCCAAAGAGTGCAAGGCATCGTGCATTGATTCAAAGGAGGGGAAGATTGATTATACACGTTGCGTGGCATGTATGGACTGCATCGGCAATTGTAACACCGGGGCTATAAGCTATTCACATCGTTCAAAGTCACGAAATGTAGACGGAGACCGTCGTAAATTTCTTACGGTCAGCGCCCTGCTTGCAGGAAGCGCTGTGGCTCACGCTCAAGAAAAGACCGTAGACGGAGGTCTCGCCACGATCATTGACAAGAAAAAGCCGGTAAGACGTACACGCATCACGCCTCCCGGTAGCCGTAGTCATGATAATTTTACAAAACACTGTACTGCCTGTCAGCTGTGTATAACCAATTGTCCCAACAATGTGTTGCGCCCTTCCGGCGAACTCTCTACATTCATGCAGCCGGAAGTAAGCTATGAGCGTGGATATTGTCGCCCTGAATGCACCGATTGCTCCTCTGTGTGTCCTGCCGGGGCAATTATGCCTATTGACAAAGCCGAAAAAAGTGCCGTTCAGGTAGGTCATGCCGTATGGATACGTGAAAATTGTCTGCCTGCTACGGAGGGCGTTGCTTGTGGTAACTGTGCGCGCCATTGTCCTGTGGGGGCGATTACTATGATTCCTTCGGTTGTCGGGGATGAGAATTCTCCTCTCGTGCCTGCTGTCAACACTGAGCGCTGTATCGGTTGCGGAGCTTGTGAGAATTTGTGCCCGGTAAGACCGTTCAGTGCCATTTATGTTGAGGGCCATGAGATTCACCGTACTATTTGATAAGATTTGATTGATATGGAAAATAAGAATATAAATCGTCGCGGTTTTTTGAATATCTTAGGCGCCGGTGCGCTTGCCGTTGCCGTAAGTGGATGTGACGCCAAATCAAAAAAGGGAAATGCTCCCGGCTCTATTGCATCAGGCGAAAAGAAGTCGGGCGACATGACTTACAGGGTTAATCCAAATACCGGAGACAAGGTGTCGATACTTGGGTTCGGTTGTATGAGACTGCCTACGCTGCATACCGATGCTCCCGACGGCAACAACATAGATCAGGATGCCGTCAATCGTCAGGTAGACTATGCCCTTGAACATGGTGTGAACTATTTCGACACGTCGCCGGCATATTGCAAGGGATTCAGTGAGCACGCGATGGGTATTGCCCTGAGCCGTCATCCGCGCGACAGCTACTTCATCGCTACGAAATTGTCTAATTTCTCGCCTGATACATGGTCAAGGAAAAATTCCATGGCAATGTATGAAAATTCATTTAAGCAACTTCAGGTCGATTACATAGACTATCTCCTCCTGCATGGCATAGGCATGGGCGGCATGGAGAACTTTAATGGAAGATACGTGGACAATGGTATGCTTGATTTCCTTGTAAAGGAAAAAGAGGCTGGCAAGATACGCAATCTCGGATTTTCGTATCATGGCGATGTCGAGGTGTTTGACAATATGTTGAAAATGCAGGATGAAGGTAAGATAAATTGGGATTTCGTTCAGATACAGCTGAATTATATTGACTGGAGGCATGCCAAGGAGGTGAATCCGAGAAATACCGATGCCGAATATCTTTATGGTGAGCTTGAAAAGCGAGGCATACCTGCCGTGATTATGGAGCCGCTGCTTGGCGGCAGGCTTGCCCAGGTCAACGAACATCTTACCGGAAAATACAAGGCTCTTCGTCCTGACGATAGTGTGGCGTCTTGGGCTTTTCGTTTTGCCGGCACTCCCAAGGGAGTACTCACGGTGCTTAGTGGAATGACATATATGGAGCATCTTCAGGATAATCTTCACACATATTCACCGCTTGAGCCTTGTACTCCTTCAGAACTTGCTTTGCTTGAAAGCGCGGCGCAGGAAATATTGCATTTCCCGACGGTGCCTTGTACCGATTGCAAATACTGCATGCCGTGTCCCTACGGACTTGACATTCCCGCAATATTCAGTCATTATAACAAATGTATAAATGAGGGAAATGTAAAGGAAGACGCGCAGGATCCGGAATATCGTGCCGCCCGCAAGGCGTTTCTTGTCGGGTATGACCGTTCGGTGCCTAAATTGCGGCAGGCTAATCACTGTATCGGATGCGGTCGGTGCAGGTCTCATTGCCCGCAAGGTATAGACATACCCGCGCGCATGGCGTCAATCGACAATTATGTGGAGTCGCTGAAACGAAATCGCGGTTGACAAGGTTCTTTTAGTAAAGTAAAAGCGCATGAACCATTTTGATCCATGCGCTTTTTTATTTGATAGTAAGCCTGATTACTGCTTGGGTATCGGGGGAATTTCCACTGACGGCTTGTCATCATCTTTGCCGTCTTTGTCTTCAATGAAAGTGCCGTCTTTATCCTCGTAAGGATTTTCATCTTTCTTTCCTTCAGTCAGCTGCTTACCGGCAAATATCTCGTCGGTACGTGATGTCCATTGACGCTTTCCGAATATATTCTCAACATCTTCGGTGAAAATTACCTCGCGGGCTATCAGCACGTCGGCAAGTTTCTTATGTCCGTCGGCATGCTTGCGGAGGATATCCTTTGCGCGTTCATACTGTTCGTTGATGATTCTTGACACTTCCGCATCAATATTTTTTGCCCGTTCCTCACTGTACGGCTTTGAAAATCCATACTCCTGACCGGTGGAGTCATAGTAGCATAGATTAGGCAGCTTGTCGCTCATGCCGTAATATGCGACCATGGCATAGGCAAGCTTAGTGACGCGTTCAAGGTCGTTTGCTGCGCCTGTGGAGATATGTCCTAAGAACAATTCTTCGGCTGCACGACCTCCAAGGGTAGAGCACATTTCGTCAAGAAGCGCTTCTGTCGGAGTTATCTGGCGTTCTTCGGGCAGATACCAAGCCGCTCCAAGAGCCTTTCCGCGAGGCACAATCGTAACCTTGATTAACGGACTTGCATAACGCAGGTGCCATGAGATTGTGGCGTGTCCGGCCTCATGCACGGCGATGGAACGTTTCTCTTCGTCGGTGGTGATTTTCGAGCGTTTCTCCAGACCTCCGATTATACGGTCGACCGCATCATTGAAGTCTTGTTTCTGAACACATGACTTGTTGTGACGTGCGGCAATAAGCGCAGCCTCGTTGCACACATTTGCGATGTCGGCTCCGGAGAAACCGGGAGTCTGGCGGGCGAGCAACTCCACATCAAGCGAATCATCGGTCTTGATCTTGCGTAGATGCACATTGAATATCGCTACACGGTCGTTGAGGTCGGGGAGGTCAACGTAGATCTGTCGGTCAAAACGCCCGGCACGCAGCAATGCCTTGTCGAGAATGTCGGCACGGTTGGTCGCGGCAAGGATTATCACGCCGCTATTTGACCCGAAACCGTCCATTTCGGTGAGCAACTGGTTAAGGGTGTTCTCACGCTCGTCATTTGCTCCCATATTCGGGTTTCTGCCGCGGGCGCGCCCGACAGCATCGATTTCATCTATAAACACTATACACGGTGCTTTCTCCTTTGCCTGACGGAACAGGTCGCGTACACGCGATGCTCCCACTCCGACAAACATTTCCACGAAGTCAGAGCCCGACATTGAGAAAAACGGCACGTTAGCCTCTCCGGCAACAGCTTTTGCCAGAAGAGTCTTACCTGTTCCGGGAGGGCCTACAAGCAACGCACCCTTGGGAATCTTACCGCCAAGGTCGGTATATCGCTGCGGATTTTTCAGAAATTCCACAATCTCCTCGACCTCCGTCTTTGCTTCCGACAATCCGGCCACATCCTTGAATGTCACCTGTATTGGGCCGTCTTTGTCAAAGATCTGAGCCTTTGATTTCCCGACATTGAATACTCCGCCGCCACCGCCGTCTTTTCCCGACATGCGCTTCATGATTACAAACCAGAACACAATAAGCAGGAGTATCGGTGCAAATGACCAGAACATTGCAGAGTAGTCGCTCCCTTTTTCAAAGGAAACCGAGCCATTGAACACACCTTCCTGTTGCCACTGTTCGATTTTGTCCTGAAGCTTGTCGGCACTTGGAATTGATGTGCTGATCTTGATATCCTGATGGGTTCCCTGGGTGTACTGACTCGGGGTGAATATTTTCTTTGCCAGTGAGTCGGTAATAAACGCCTCCGCCTCATTTTTATTGGTGTATACGACTATCTTTTCCACACCGCCTTCGGTTACATACTTCTCAAATTCGGAGTAGGTAACGGGCTTTGTGATTGAGTTCTGGTCGAGATAATATACCCCGACAAGCACAAGTATGATGATAGCATACATCCAGTAGAGACTGAAATTGAGCTTTTTCTTCTTTAGGTTCGGTTTCATGTAGCCTGACTGATGATGTAAGAATGGTTAATCTAAATCGGGAATGGTTGTGATCTCTGCGTCACTCCACAGTTCTTCAAGGTTATAATACTGTCGTGTCTCCGGAAGGAATACATGTACAAATGTGTCGCCGTAGTCAATGACGATCCACTGGGCATTCTGGTAGCCGTCGTAATTATAAGGTTTTACTCCCGCTTCTTCCTGAAGCTTTTCCCTTACGCTGTCGGCAATTGAGGCGACCTGCATGGTAGATGATCCTTGACAGATTATGAAACATTGTGCGGCAGCTCCTTCTATCCCGCTGAGATCAACAAGAGATATGTTTTTGCCCTTGCGATCCTGTATTCCCTCGGTGATGAGTTTTATTATATTTTTTTTGTCGGTCATTTATCGTTAAAATTGTTCACAAAGATAATGCAAAGTTACGAAAAATCAAGATTATAATTTATATTTATAATTGTATAACAAAAATCGTGCCAAGATTGATTTCCGACATAATTGCCGTTATTCGTATCTGATAGATTTACAGGGGTTTATTTTTGCGATAATGTGGCTTGGAAGCAAAATTATCAGTAATGACAGCATAAATACCCCGACATTGAGCGAGATTATATAGCCCCAATCAATCCGGACAGGGACAAAATTCAGATAGTAGGCATCGGCATCAAGTGGCAATATGTGCCATCTGTTTTGGACAAACATGAGTGCAAGTCCGATTACATTACCGGCAATCATGCCCCAGATTACGACCTTTTGTGCAAGGTAAATAAATATACGCCGTATGCCTGTGTTGGATGCCCCGAGAGCTTTCAGTATACCGATCATTCTTATTCTTTCAAGAATGAGTATGAACAGGCACGAGATGAGGGTGAATCCCGACACGGCTATCATCAGTGCAAGAATTACCACGACATTGGTGTCGAGCAATTCCAGCCAGTTGAAATACATCATAGCGGAGTCAAGCACGCTTGTCAAGGTATACGCTCCGGTAAGCTTGCCCATATATGCCGAGGTCATCATTGCATCCTGAAGCATTATGCCGCTTTCTGTGATATTGGCGAGGGCGTGAGATGTCAGTTCTACCGACGTTGCCGACAGTGAGTCGCTATCGGCGATTCCCCGGGCGAGACCGAGCGATCCGTAAGCATATAACTTGTCATAGTCGGAGAAATGGGTGTCATATATTGCCGCTATTTTTAGGCGTCTTGTCTTTACTTTGTCTCCGGAAAAGAAATAGGCAAACGGTTTGTCACCCGTGTGCATACCGAGTGACCTTGCTGTGGCTTCAGATATTACAATGTCGTTTTTAGCCGAATCTGCCGAAAAATCAGGCATTACTCCTTCTGTGATATTCGATGCTATGAAGTCATATCCTCTTCCTTTATCGATGCCCTTAAGCACAATTGCCTGAAAGTCGCTGTCGGTTTTCAATATGCCCGATTGCCGGAACACAAGCTCCGGCCTTTCAAAGCATCCGGTATTGGAGATGATTGAATCCAGAATATCGGTGTATTCGAGAAATTCGGCGGCCGACCCGTCATTGTTAGCCGGATGTATGGTGACATGTGCATCAAATCCGTAGACCTTATTGCGTATCTCTTCCTTGAATCCGAGCACAATACACATTGCCGCTATCATTACGACCAATGATAGCGCGATACCGGTTACGGCGATTATGATGCTTACCGAAGGGCGCCGGCTGTTGTCGGCGTTAAGGCGCAATCTCCGGGCTATGAAAAGTTCATAGCTCATATTGTGCGGCCGGGATAGGCTTTCAGAGCCTCGCCGAGCACTTTCATTGCTTTTGCAAGGTCCTCCTTGTTAAGCACATATGCCATACGCACCTCGTTTTTGCCCATTCCCTCTGTCGTATAAAAGCCTGATGCCGGAGCCATGAAGATAGTCTGTCCTTCATATTCAAAATGCTCGAGGCACCATTCGCAGAATTTGTCGGCATCATCCACCGGTAGCTTCACCACCGTATAGAATGCGCCCATGGGTATCGGCGAGTAACATCCGGGTATCTTGTTGAGCTGATCTATAAGAAATTTACGCCGCTCGACATATTCATTATAGGTGGCGAGCATATACTCGCGGGTGGTGTCGATCGAGGCTTCGGCAACAATCTGACCCAAAAGTGGCGGGCTTAGACGTGCCTGACAAAACTTCATGACGTTTTTCTTTAACTCGGGGTGCTTGGTGATCAATGCACCTATGCGTATGCCACACTCGTTATATCGTTTCGAAACAGAGTCGATAAGTACAACCTGTTCCTCTATGCCCGGCAGGTGGAATGCCGAGATATAGGGCGCGCCGGTGTAGCAGAACTCACGATATACCTCATCGGAAAACAGGAACAAATCATATTTCTTGACAAGATCCCTTATCTGGAGCATCTCTTTCATCGTGTAGAGATAACCGGTAGGATTGTTGGGATTGCATATGAGTATGCCCTTGGTCTTGGGAGTTATGAGTTCCTCGAATTTTTCCACCGGCGGTAAGGCAAAGCCTTCCTCGATGCTCGACGGTACGGTCACGATCTTGGCTCCGGCTGATATGGCAAATGCCATATAGTTGGCATAGGCCGGTTCCGGTACTATGATTTCGTCGCCGGGGTCAAGACATGCCATGAATGCAAACAGCACAGCCTCCGAGCCGCCTGTGGTGACAATGATGTCATCTACATCCACGTCGATATTGTAGGTCTTGTAATATTGCTGCAATTTAAGACGCAATGATAACAGTCCGTCCGAGGGGCTGTATTCGAGCACCTTGCGGTCAATATGCTTGAGGGCTTCAAGTCCCTCGGGAGGAGTTGGAAGGTCGGGCTGTCCGATATTTAGATGATACACTTTGATGCCGCGCGATTTTGCTTCATTTGCAAGCGGTCCAAGACGCCTGATCGGCGATGCGGGCATTATCGTGCCTCTTTCTGATACTTTAGGCATAATTGTAATTTTTATTTCTAACGGCAAAGATAATCAATTATTCGGTAATTCTGCTTAATTTTGTAATTATGATATATGATAGAATTGAGACATTATATAGGGAGTCAACCGGAAAAACGCCGGATGATATTCTTTTGTTGCCGGGAGCGGGATCCAATCGCAAATATTATCGTATCGGTCACGATCCGGCTCTGATAGGTACTTATGGAAGTGACAGGGCTGAAAACAAGGCTTTCCTTTATTTGTGCCGACATTTTGCCGGAAAAGGGTTACCTGTGCCTGCATTGAAGGGTGTTCGTGATGACTGTGAGTGTTATCTCCAGGATGATCTTGGCGACTTGTCATTGTTTGACTATATCAAAAACGGTAGGGAAAAAGCCGAATGGAGCGATGACATGATAACAATGTTGGAGCGTACGGTTTCACTGCTTCCTGATTTTCAATGGAAAGGAGCGGAAGGTATTGACTTTAGCCGATGTTATCCGGTCGCCGGGATTGACCGTACTAATGTAATGTGGGATCTTAACTACTTCAAATACTGCTTCCTTAAGGCTACAGGCATTGATGTTGATGAGGTGGCTTTGGAGCGGGATTTCGAGCGGCTTGCTGAAAAGATACTGTCAATGGACACCGGACACACGTTTATGTATCGTGATTTTCAGTCGCGAAATGTGATGATCCACAATGACGATCCTTACTTTATTGATTTTCAGGGAGGCAGGCGCGGTCCGTATCATTATGATGTCGTATCTTTCCTCTGGCAGGCGAAGGCTTCATATCCCGAGGCTCTTCGTGACCGCTTGATTTCGGCATATGTCAAGAGTGCGTCGAGATATGTTGATATTGATGAGTCGCGTTTCAGGGAGGAATTGCGTTACTTTATCCTGTTTCGCACGCTTCAGGTGCTCGGGGCATATGGTTTCCGCGGGTATGTGGAGCATAAATCTCATTTCCTGCTCAGCATCCCCAATGCCATTGATAATCTCCGGCGGCTGCTCGTGACTCCATTTGAAGAATATCCTTATCTTAATTCGCTTCTTTCGTGTATTGTCGCAATGCCGGATTATTCCGTCAGGCGAGAAAGTGACATTTTGACGGTAAGGGTGGCGAGTTTCGGATATAAACGCCATGGTATACCGCGTGACATGTCGGGAAACGGCGGCGGATTTGTCTTTGACTGTCGCGGGCTGCATAATCCGGGGCGTTATGCCGAGTACAAGTATTTTACCGGTAGGGACAGGGAGGTGATCGACTTTCTTGAAAAGGATGGAGGTATAATCGGTTTCCTTGATCACGCCTATGCGATGGTCGACAGTTCAGTGGCGACTTATCTTGAACGTGGATTTACCGACTTGTCGGTCAGCTTCGGTTGTACGGGCGGACAACACCGGTCGGTATATTCAGCTGACCACATGACGGCGCATCTTGTAGAAAAATTCCCGTCTATACGTGTGGAACTGACGCATTTTGAACAGGATATAAAAGAGACATTTGACCCGAGGTTATGAAAGCTATGATTTTTGCCGCCGGGCTCGGGACAAGGCTGCGCCCGCTTACCGACAACATGCCTAAGGCACTTGTAAGGGTGGGGGACGTGCCCATGCTCGAAAGGGTGATATGCCATCTTAAGGAGTGCGGCTATGACAGGATTGTCGTAAACGTGCATCATTATGCCGACATGATAATCGGTTTTTTGCGAGAGCGGAATGATTTTGGCATTGAAATCAAGATAAGCGACGAGCGCGACCGGCTGCTTGACACAGGCGGTGCAATTGTCAAGGCAAGAGAATGGCTTTATGATAATGAACCTTTTCTTGTTCACAATGCCGATATCTTGACTGATCTCGACCTCGGGGAAATGATGCGTTGGCATGTTGAGAATAAAGCCGATGCCACTTTGCTGACAGCCGCACGGGAGTCTTCACGTTATCTTCTGTTTGATGACGCGTCGCGATTATGCGGATGGACCAATGTAAAGACCGGGGAATGCCTTCCTGAAGGTATGGAGGTTGACCGGTATTCAAGGCGTGCTTTTGGCGGTGTTCATATACTTTCGCCTTCGCTTCCTGATATGATGGCGGATTATGGTGGTGACAGTGCGTTTCCGATAGTCCCGTTTTATGTAAGTGCGTGCCGGGAATTGTCTATTTACGGCTATATGCCTGACAGCCCGTATTCCTGGTTTGACATCGGAAAGCCGTCAACTCTTGCGGCAGCTGAAAGCTATCTCGGCAAATAATAGCCGGTTTTCCCTATAAATCTCCCGATTTATATGTAAATTTGTAGCCGATAAAACAGTTTTTGATCGGTAAACCATTTGTTATCCGCTTTTTTGACATGAGATTTGACGAGCTTAACCTGAGCGATGATTTGCTTGATGCGCTTGATGCAATGCAATTTGAAGAATGCACGCCCATACAGGAGCGTGCAATTGATGTGATCCTTGACGGAAACGACCTGATAGCGGTTGCGCAGACCGGTACCGGTAAGACTGCCGCCTATCTGCTTCCTGTCATTGACATGCTGTCGTCGCATGAACATGTCGCTAAAGGCGTGAGATGTGTTATAATGGTGCCGACTCATGAGCTTGCCCAACAGATTGACCGTCAGCTTGAAGGCTTTTCCTATTATCTTCCTGTAAGCGGTCTTGCCATTCATGGTGGTTCTGACGGAAAGGAGTTTGCCCGTCAGCAGCAGGCATTCAAGATGGGTGCTGATGTGGTTATAGCCACTCCTGGAAGGTTGCTCGCCCATATGAAAATGGGATATGTCGATCTGTCTCATGTGGAGTTTTTTGTGCTTGATGAGGCCGATCGTATGCTTGACATGGGATTTTATGATGACATAATGCAGATCGTAAAGCAGTTGCCCTCCGAGCGACAGACACTTATGTTTTCGGCAACCATGCCTAAGAAGATACAGCAGCTTGCTTCCAATATACTTCACAATCCTGCCGAGGTTAAAATTGCCGTGTCAAAGCCTACTGAAAAGATCGATCAGTCGGCTTATGTGTGTCACGAGCCTCAGAAAGAAGGGTTGTTAAAGCATCTGTTTGATTCCGGATATTCCCGACGGGTAATTGTCTTTGCATCATCAAAGTTGAAAGTGAAGGAACTTACCAACACTTTGCGGCGTGCGCGCTGGAAGGCTGCCGAGATGCATTCCGACCTTGACCAGGCGGCGCGAGAGGAGGCAATCAACGGATTCCGCTCCGGTCGCATTGACATACTCATAGCCACAGATATAATAGCGCGCGGTATAGACATAGACGATATAAGCATGGTGGTGAATTTCGATGTACCGCGTGAAGCGGAGGATTATGTCCACCGTATAGGCAGGACTGCGCGTGCCAATGCCGATGGCAAGGCTGTCACTTTTGTTTCCGGTCGTGACCAGGCGAAATTTAAATATATCGAGGACTTCCTCGGTTATGAGGTCAGAAAGGAACAGGTGCCTGCCGAACTTGGTGAAGCTCCGGAATATAATCCGGGTAAAAGCGGAAGAAAGGATGGCAGAAAACGCTCGTCTGTAAGAGACATGCGCAAGCATGGAAACCGAGACAGAAGCCGTAACAAACCCGCGGCATCACGCGCTAATCCGGAAAATCATCCCGTGACCTCTGATGAAGTAAACGGCGGTGTAAAAAGTAAACGTCGCAGATTTTATGGCAAGCGTCGCAAGGGTGCATCTTCTAATAATGGTACTCCCAAAAGTAATGATACCGATAAACAATAAATAATAATTGACAATTGTATGAAAAATTACAAATTACACACATTTGCCGCAATGGCGGCACTGTTCTGTCTGACTTTGGTGACTGCCTCTTCATGTAGCAGCGATGAAGACATGCCGTGGATACCCGACTCTGTGATATCGCTTAACATGATGAACGAGAGCAACGGTAATACAAAGCTTGGCGATTCTAACGTCTATATAAATAATGCCGACAACTTTACTTCGTCATCTTCATCGGCGGTAATCGCGTCTCTTGGCATGAGTGGAAGCTATACGGCCGCTCCATTGCTTACCCAGCTTGCAAAAGAGGTGGCCGTAACCCCGGGTGAGTTTTACCAGGTATTCAATGACCGCGATATAAAAATGTTTGCTTCAGGTAAACGTGCATTGAGCGTAAACGCAGACTATTATAACCTGTATGTAGCCGACTGGATCAACGATTCAAACGGCAAGCATATAGGCGCAAAGGTAAGTTATAATGTTGAGGCTACCGAACATGTCACACTGCCGGAATGGAATGAAGTTGTGATCACGCTTACCCATGGTATAGGCAATAATTCTTCCTGGGTAGAACCGGAAGAATCTCTGTATACATTCCCTTCCGGTTGTGAGGTCAATGTTGATTACAATGGCTGGGAAGACTATTTGATGGTTGAGGTGGAAGGAAATGTAGTCACTGCACGCTTTTCGAATAATCGTCCGCGCCAGTCAGGACAGGCCTATCTTTATGTGCGCGAAGGCGGCTTCTATTCACGCGTGATAATTGATATACGGTTTGTGACATATGCTTAAGAAAAAGTCATGGTTATGACTCTTCGTTCCAAAGCTTGTCGTCTTGGTCGAGCCTATAATATCTGGCAAGCAATGCGATAAAGCGAGATATCTGAGTAAGCGCCTTCTGAGTGTCGGCGCTTATTTCTTTTCCCTGCAGGCGCAACATAAGGGTTCCGTAAAGGGCGGTGAAGCAGGTCTCGATTTCATCAAGCTTTCTATCGCCCTGCTTTGCGCGAAGTTCCACTATAAAAGGCAGGGTCTTGTAAAATTCAGCGGAATATTCTGCAAATTTCGGGTCTTTGAGAAGTGCGTGATGCAGGTCGTCAAGCTGTATGATTACATTCTTGTTAAGTTGGAGATGACCTGAGTGTTGTACATTTTCTCTACGCATCATGTCAATAAGCGATTCGTACCATTCGGTCATTTCTTTTTCCTGTTCCGCACTCAGTCCGTATCGTCTGATTACATTCTCGCTTATCTTGTCGATGTCAAGGTCGTTTGCCCTGATGAGGTCTTCAATCTGCCACATGTATAGCAGATATTCAGCTATATTTTCTTTCCTTTTTTGAGAAGCTATATACATGATTTCCGATTTTTACAGATATAACACGGTAAATTGGGATAAAGATTGCTTTGTCAGCGAAGGCGGTTGAGCGCGTCAAGCATGGCGACGAGTTCCCGCCTTATCGTTTTCAGTCTGTCAACCGCCGCAGCGTGGCGCGACACACCGTCATGGTTGTGTTTCAGCTGTTCCTGCGCGGCTTCAAGTTTAAGCCCTTTTTCTTTTACAAGATAGTAGACCATCTTGATTTTCTCGATGTCGGAAGCCGTGTAAAAACGGGTGCCACGGTCGTTGCGCCGGGGCTTTATTATCGTAAATTTCTGTTCCCAAAAACGCAGTGTTGACAAAGGCAATCCTGTCATTTCCGCAACTTCGCGTATTTTATAATATTTCTTGTCAGAGGTCTCCATAATCGTTAGTCCATGACGTGCCCGGCATTTTCGGCAAAGCGTATCATCTCGTTGTATTCCTCCGGAGTAAGATCCATAAAATAATAGTTGATTGGATTCTGCGGCACGTCGTTGAGCCTTACCTCATAGTGCAGGTGAGGGCCTGTCGACTTTCCGGTGTTGCCGACCTCGGCAATCTTGTCGCCGCGCTTTATCTCCTGACCTTCCTTAACGTCGATTTTGCTCAGATGGGCGTAGCGGGTCACATAGCCGTAGCCGTGGGATATTTCCACAAGATTTCCGTAGCCTCCCTGCCAATCGGCATGTATCACTTTCCCGTCGGCTGTAGCATATACCGGAGTGCCGCGGTCGGAGGCAAAATCAAGCCCTTCATGGAAGCGGCTTGTGCCATATATCGGGTCACGCCGATAGCCATATCCCGAAGCCATCTGCTTCATATTCTCGCTCGATATGGGTTGGATCGCCGGAATGTGGCTGAGGCGTTCCTGATTGTTTCGGGCAAGGTGTTGCAGCTCGTCAAATGATTTTATCTGGGTGTATAGCTGACGGTCAAGGATATCAAGTTTGCGGGTGAGATTCTTGATAATCTCGGCATCAGGCAGGCTGTTAAGATGATTGTAGCGGTTTTCGTTGTCAAGTCCGGCGTAACGCTTTGCGGTCGACATGCGTTTGGCACCCATTATGACGCGATAAAAATTGTCATCACGTGAAGTGATATCGTTCATCACCCCGATAGCCGCGTCAAGGCGGCGGTTCATTATATCGAGCTGGGCTTGCAACTGCTCGTTTTCACGTTGGAGTGTCTTTTCTCTCGGCGTGCCCACAAGCGTATATACGACACCGAAAATGGCGCCGCATATGACTATCCAGAAAAGCAGGTTGCGTATTAGTCCGTGAAGACGTTCTTTCTTTGTCGGAAATACGCGCTCATACTCGTCGGTAGCCGGATTGTACCGATAAAACACTTTCTTGCTCATAGCACTTTCCTGCAAAGTTACAAAGAATATTCGAAAAAATAACCAATTCTCGGGTATGCGGTTAAATGACTTAAAGAGCGAGGGCTGTGTCAATTTCAAAACGAATCGACACAGCCCTGTGATCGTATAGACAGATTGTTATTTGGGGAGATTGAAAGCTACAGTCATTTCTTTCATCTGTTCGTCGGTCATCCCGTCAGGCTCAAACCCCATATTTTTTGCGGCTATGTATATGAGAGCTGATTTATTCAGCACGTCAACCTGGTCAAAAGCCTGCATGATGTCGTTTTCTACGGCAAACACCCCGTGCTTTTCCCAAAGGGTTACATCATAGTCGCCAAGTTCTGCGATGGTTGATTCGGCAAGATCGATGGATCCCGGCAGACGGTAGGGTATTATACCGAGCCCTCTTGGGCAGAATGCCTTTGTCTCCGGAATCATGCTCCACAACAGGCGTGTGGCTACATCTTTTTCAAGAAATTTTTTGCAATGTGACATAGCGACAAGCTCGATGGGGTGGGTGTGGAGCGATGCCTTGTAGGTTGAGCCTTTGCCGATAAGGTAATTGTGTACGGCGAGATGTGACGGTAATTCCGATGTCGGTTTTACCGGATTGTCGGCGATTATAACGTAGGAGGCGCAGTCGTCGAGGATGCGTATTACCGAGCCGTTTTCCATCGGTCGGCGAGCGAGGTCTCGCATGCGCTTGTTTGTGCCTTTGCAGAAGAAATAGCACCCTTTGAGATTGGATAGGGTGGCGCCTATCGGATATATCGGGCTAATGGCAGGCATTGCCCTTATGGCATCGTCGACATGCTCCGTTATGTTGATTGTGATATTGCCGCCGTTGCGTTCTGCCCAGCCTTTTTGCCACAGATAGCCTGCCACTTCGGCAACCTGTTCAACCTCCAGGGCAAGTGCGTCACGATTGTCTAATATTGAACTCATAGATGTGATATATTGATAATTAACCGATTAATTGAGGTAGAAAGCATGATATGATAAGTACTGTTATACCGGTGATCAGTACGGCGATGGTCTTTGACGAACATCCTTTCCACTCTTTAAGTATGATTCCCCACACGTTGGAAAACACGACATTCAGTGCCATCAGGATACAGAATGACAAGGTCATCAGCGTAGGCGAATCAGTGAGAAATCCTTTACCGAGCGCAAGACCGAAGAATTGGCTATACCATAATGCTCCGGCGAGCAGGCAGAAAAGAAGGTTGTTGGCAAGCACGCCTGTATTGGCATAGTCTCCCCAGGTTTTGTTTTTCTGATTCTGGTAGAGGCAATATGCCGCGTTGGTCACAAAGCCGCCAAGTGTGACAAGGAAAGTTGCCGGTAGGGTCTTGTAGATAGCCGGGGTAAGATCTCCGAAATTGATGCCGCTTCCAAATTCAAGACCGACATTGAAACATCCGCTCATGAATCCCGCAAGGAGTGCGATTGCTATTCCTTTCGGGAAATTGAACTCCTTGACTGCCGCTTTTTTCTCTTCCTCACTCAGTAATGATGCTTTCATCGAACCCGCGATTCCGATTATCGCAATTCCGATTAGGGTTACGACAACTCCCGTTATGACAGAAAATGTCAGTTGTGACAAAGGATCATTCTCCGGAAAGAATATGTTTAGAATTACCGGTCCGAGAATAGTTCCGAGTGCCGCGCATGTGCCAAGGGCTATGGACTGACCGAGTGCCACACCGAGATAACGCATCGAAAGTCCGAATGTCAGACCTCCGACTCCCCATAACGCGCCGAAAAGGATCGTCATCCATATATTCAGCGATTGTTCAGCCACAAACAGTTCACACAGCGAGTGTCCTTTCGGCACGGCAAGCAACGCTCCGAAAAGCGGAAGAACGAGCCATGCAAACACACCCTGCACAATCCAGTAGCTTTCCCAGCTCCAAGACTTTATCTTGTTGATGGGCACATAGCAACTGGATTGGCAGAAAGCTCCTATGGCAATGATGAGAAGTCCTATGAGTATCATCGTTTGCTTGTGACGTCACGTTCATATTTCTCAACGGCGGCAATGAATGTCTCGCCTACCGGCACATTGTTTTGGAGGCAGAACATGTCATATACTGCATTCCATGGAAGAACCTTGCACTCTTCGAGCATGGCGAGACGCTGGAACTTTTTATCTTCAAGCTCAAGCTTGCGGATTGCCTCGGTCGGTTCGAGCAGGGCGCGGATCATGCTTTTCTGAGCGGCGCGGCTACCGATTACATATGCTCCGATGCGGTTGAGCGTACCGTCAAAATAGTCAAGACCATAGTGTACACGATTTAGGGCTCCCGCACGTACAATCTCGCTGAAAAGGTCGAGGGTGGGGTCATCCATGATAGTCACATGATCGGAATCCCAGCGTACGGGGCGTGAGACATGCAACATCAGTTCCGGTACGAAAAGGAGCATCGCGCTCACTTTATCGGCAACGCTTTCAGTCGGATGGAAGTGACCTGTGTCAAGGGTTATCATCATGTCGTTTTTAGCGGCGTAGGCGGTATAGAAGTCATTGGAGCCCACGGTGTAGCTTTCAAGACCGATACCAAATACTTTTGACTCGACACAATCTTTCATCCAATCATATTTGTGCTCGAATATCCGGTCAAGGGAATCTTTGAGCAACTCGCGATACATATAGCGGTTTACCGTAAGGTCTTTCGATCCGTCATGTATCCATGTGTTCATGATGCAGGGGTCCTGCTGTGCTTCGCCTATCGCTTGTGATATGGCACGACAACGCTTCGAGTGCTCTATCCAGAAATCGCGGATTGACTTGTCAGGGTTGGCAAGGCTTAGGTCGCCGCTCTTCGGGTGGGAAAATGAAGTGGAATTAAAGTCCAGTTTTATGTCGTTTGCCTTACCCCAGTCTATCCAGCTTTGGAAATGCTCTACGGTACATTGGTCGCGGTCAACATATTTCCCGCCGAAGTCGCCATATATTTCATGTAGGTTGAGACGGTGCTTGCCGGGTATCAGGCTCATGGCATAAAGGATATCGCTACGGAGTTCGTCAATGTTGCGGGCTTTTCCCGGATAATTTCCATTGACCTGGATACCGCCGGTCAGTGAGCCTCCTTGATTTTCAAATCCTGCCACGTCATCGGCCTGCCAGCAGTGGATGCTTAGATGGAAATCTTTCATTTGATCAAGCACTTTGTCGGTGTCCACACCGATGGCTGCATACCGCTCACGGGCTATTTCATACGCTTTCTTGATAGTTTCTTCTTTCATGATGATTTATTGGTTATTGGGTAAATAAGTTATTGTTTCAGTAGAATTGGCGGCAATCTCTCGCATCTCGTCGAGACCGTGTAGCCTGCCGCAAGCTTTTAGTTGGACAAGCACATTTCCGAGAGCTGTGCATTCGGACGGTCCGGCAACGACCGGAATTCCCGTTTCATCGGCAGTAAGTTGCATAAGGTATTTGTTGCGCGATCCTCCTCCTATGACATGAAGCCTGTTGATTGCTCCGGGGGTGAGTTCGCGCAGCATTCCGAGTACTTCATTATAGCGTTTTGCAAGGCTGCGGAATATCACCCGGATATAATCGGCTGGAGTTTCGGGAATTTTCTGACAGGTGCGCGCACAATATGAATTTATGGCACGTGTCATTACGTCAGGACAGGCGAATGACGGATCGTCGGGGTTGATTATGCTGTCACATTGCGAAGTGTTATAGAGTGCCGACAATTCGGCTACATCTTTGGGCGCATTTTTGAACTCTTCCCGACAGCGTTCAAATAGCCAAAGCCCGCATATGTTTTTTAATAGACGCGTAGTGCCGTCAATGCCTCCTTCATTTGTGAAATTGTAGAGCATACTCTTTTCGGTGATCACAGGCTTGTCCGATTCCACACCAAGAAGCGACCATGTGCCGCAGCTCAGATAAGCGTAATCTTTGTCGGGGGTGGGCACGGCTATCACCGCCGATGCGGTGTCGTGACCGGCGACTGCTATTACAGGCACTTCGCCAAGTCCGGTGAAATCCCGTACATCTTTTGAGAGTGTGCCGATGACCTCTCCGGGATATGTCATTTTGCCAAATTTATCCCTCGTTAATCCTATGGCGGCAAGTAATTCATTGTCGAGGTCGCCTGTGTTGGGATTGAGCAATTGGGAAGTTGATGCCACGGTATACTCGGTTATGGCATTTCCGGTAAGCATGTAGGCGATAGCATCGGGTATGAACAGTATTTTGTCGGCTTTACGGATCACGTCGGCATTGTTTCTTGCCATTGTGTCAAGCTGGAACAATGTGTTGAAATCCATAAATTGTATGCCGGTCAGTGAATATGTCTTCTCGCGCGACATTTTTTCACAGAATTTATCAGCGGCTCCTTCGGTGTGACTGTCACGGTAGCAATGGGGCAGTCCTGCGATGGAGCCGCCGGCATGAAAAAATGCCACGTCACATCCCCATGTGTCAATTCCTATGGTTGATAGTCCGGCTTCCGGGGAGGGCGTTGACAGCGTTTCTTTGCATTTCTTTAAGCCAAGCAGGATTTCGTGATATAGCCCGGGAAGATTCCAGTATAGGTGCCCGTTTATTGGAAGCATCGGATTTTTGAATCTCGACAGTTCCTGCATATCGACTTTTTCTCCGTCAAACGATGCGAGAATCGTTCGACCGCTTGTCGCGCCGAGGTCAACCGCAAAGTGATAAGTTATTTTCATTTTGGTATTATATTATGGTTAATGTGTATTTCCTTTCAAAAAGTTTTTGAGCGGACATTGACTGTCACGCAGTCCTTGGGAGATAGCTGCGGCATTAAGTCTTGCTCCGGCAAGTGATGAGTGGGTGTGGTCATGCTTGAAATATACCGCACTTTTTTCTTTGCCTTCCGACATGAGTTTTTCTCCCGATATGCGATTAAGGTCGATGAAGCATACTCCCTCTTTCTCGGCAACCTCACGTGCCCATAACCCGAATGTTGACACATTGCTCTCGATTGAATCGCCATGCCATTTATTGCGCGGCGTGTGGCTTAATATGACGGGAATCGCACCTTTTTCTTTCGAGTCCATTATAAATTTACGCAGATACCAACCATAGCTGTATACAACCTTGTTTATCCCGGTAGATGTCATTTTAAACACTTTGCTGTCGTTGCCGGAGCCGCGAAGCTCGCCACGCTCCTTGCCGGTATTGATATCCCCGCCATCATTGTGCCCAAACTGTATAAGCACGAAATCTCCCGGTCTTAATGCACGGTATATTTTTTCCCAGCGCCCCTCATCAAGAAATGTACGAGCGCTTCTCCCCGCGATGGCATGGTTTTCAACGGAGATACGGCATGTGTCAAATTGTTCCTCAATGACACTGCCCCATCCCCACATTCCATCTTCATCATCATCGTCGTTTTTAACCGTACTGTCGCCGATAATAAATAATACAGGGTAACCATTCTTGCGGGTAGATCCCGTTATGCTGTCGGTTTCAGAAGGTAAGATATATTCTTTCAAGCGACTGTCTTTCAATCCTCTGATGCCTTCGACTGCCGACTCGGCATTTATTCTCGCCCCAAACTCCGAGGTGTGGATGCGGTCGAGGTAAAACATCGTTTTTACCTTTTCTTTCCCGAAACGCTCGTATTTTGTTGCTGTAATATCATTTAGGTCCACAAAAGGGACGCCTTCGCTTTGCGCGACTTGTTTTGCCCACAACCCATATGTCTTGTTTACTCTTGAGATCACTGTGCTGTCGGGATCTTCCCACGCGTTTCTCGGTGTCAGCGAGAATAAAATAGGATAGGCATCGTGCGACTTTACGTCACGGATATATTTCCTCATATACTCGCCATATGTGTATACGGTATCCCTAACTCCCGTCTCCTTAATTACGACCGGCAATGATTCATTACCGATTCCGGGTATTGAAGCACGGGCACGACCGCTGTCATATGGACCGTTATCATTATGTCCAAGTTCGATTATCACCCAGTCGCCTTTCTTTATGCCTTTGAGCACGTCTGGCCAAAGCTTATTGTAGAACGTGCGGCTGCTCATGCCTCCGAGGGCATGATTTTCAACCGTAATCTTGTCGGCGTTGAAATATTCGGGTAAATAGTATCCCCAACCCCACTGCCCGTTGGATCCGTTGCCGAGAGTGCCGGTGCGCATTGTGGAATTACCGACCAAGAACAACACCGGATTATTACCTTTGCGAGTTGAGCCTGACACCGGTCGCGCGGTACGTGCTTTGTTAAGGCTGTCTATAGTGTTGTCGATTACTCCGTTGTCATCTTTTACGGGAGGGGCAATTTTTTCTTGGGCTGTAAGGGCGATGCTTGCTGTAAGAGAGAGAATCAAGGTTAAATGACTCGCGAGATTCATCGTTTTTACGCTTAGTCAAGATGAAACACTTCTTTTACAGGCACGGTTATCGGTGAATTGTCGGGATTAACCTCCATTATGTCCGACATATAATCCCACCATTTACGTGTGATCTCGTCTGCGGTATCGGAGTCTTGCGAATTTGACTCCCCGGTTACTTCTTGATAGCCGAAAAGGATATTGGTGTCTTTGTCCCAGAAGATTGAATAATTTCTCACCCCGGCATCGGATAGCTGCTGGCGGAGTTCTTCCCACAATAGGGCATGACGTCGTTCATATTCAGCCTCACATCCCGGCTTTAAAAACATTTTAAATGCAAATCTTTTCATGATATCTAAGGTTATGGTACAATTATGATTTTAAATCATATGACGAATACAAAATTAGTGAAATCGGATTAAAATCACAAATAGCTTTTTAACTAAAAATGATTAACTTTGTGTGGTTAACCTGATTTTACCATGAAGAGAAAATATTTTTGCCTGTTTTTTTACCTTGGCTTGTTTCCCGCGTTACTGCAAGCAAGGGAAACTATTGATTTTAATCGCGGATGGAAATTCATATATGGTGATATTTGCCTTGATTCATTGGATTATAAGTTTGATGTCGGTTATGTTACGGTCAATCTTCCTCATGATTTTCAGATCTCGCAGCCATGGGTGCCTCCTGCCGCCGATGAGACTGCTGATATGTCCAATTCCGTTGCAAATGTCAAAAGCCGTCTAAGCAGTCGCGGATTCAAGGAGATGGGTACCGGTTGGTATCGCAAGTCGTTTGTTCCGGATTCGACATGGGTCGGTAAGCGGGTGCTGATTGATTTTGGCGGCATAATGCTTGTGGGAGATGTGTTTCTTAACGGCAAGCGCGTGGGTGGCACCGATTACGGGTATCTTGGTTTTGAGGTTGACATTACCGATAAACTGGAGTGGGGTAGCGTCAATGATATAGATGTGCGTGCCGATACAGGCAGACCTGAAAATTCGCGGTGGTATACAGGCGGCGGTCTTTTTCGTGACGTCTCTGTTGTCTTGACCGATAAGGATTGCTATTTCAACCGTCATCCGCTCTACATCACTACGCCGGAGGTAGGCAAGGAGGAAGCCAAGGTGGTTGTCGGTGCTGAGGCAACATGTCGGTTGCGTGATGTGAAAGAGCTTCCGATGAGATTGCGCGTTATGTCGCCCGGCGGAGATACAATCATTGACAGGAAATTATCAGTGCCTTTCAGCCGCAGGCAGAAGACGCGTGAATATATGGTTGACTCTGTGTCTATAAAGTCTCCTGAACTTTGGAGTTGCGAGTCTCCGTCATTATATAGTGTAAGTCTTGCCATATTAAAGCCCGACGGTACTGTTGCCGATGAGGTAGAAGAGACCTTCGGTATTCGTAAGATAGAGTATTCGCCGGAATACGGTTTTCGGTTAAACGGTGAAAAGGTGATATTGAAAGGTATTGCCAATCATCACACCCTTGGCGCACTTGGTGCGGCGGCGTTTGAACGCGCTATGGAAAAACGCATCATTATGCTCAAAGACTTTGGATTCAATCATGTGCGTACGTCACATAACCCTTATAGCGAGTCATTCCTTGACTTATGTGACCGCTATGGCATACTTATAGTTGATGAGCTTTATGACAAGTGGCTTACTCAATATGCCGGAGGCCGGAATGAATGGGTGAACCAGTGGCAGAAGGATCTGCCCGAATTTGTGAGGCGTGACCGTAACCATCCCTCGGTAATAATGTGGAGTCTCGGCAACGAATTGCAGACATTATGGGATATCCCGTATGCCGACTGGGGTGTGACGCCTTACCGGCTACAGAGAGAACTGCTTCACCGATATGACGTCACCCGCCCCGTCACGGTGGCGATGCATCCGCGAGGCAGACATCAGACTACCGATTCGTTACCCGCGCCGCTTGCAATGGAGACCGACATAGCCTCATATAATTACCGTTATATGTATTTTCCCGGTGACAGCCGTCGATTCCCGCACATGATATTTTATCAAAGCGAGGCCAATACGTCAAATATGGGACCTAATTATTTTGACATGGATCTTGACCGCGTTGTCGGTCTTGCCTACTGGGGCATGATCGATTATCTCGGTGAGTCGCGCGGATGGCCTGCAAAAGGCTGGAGTGAAGGTGTGTTTGACATTTCACTTGAACCCAAGCCTCTCGCTTATTTTCTACGCTCCATTTTCAAGCCTGAAGAGCCGTTGGTGCATATTGCCGTAGTCGAAGGTAAGGAGGATGCCATGTGGAATGATATAAATGTCGGGACATTGCAATTGAGCGATCATTGGAATCGACAAGAGGGAACTTCCGTAACTCTTTATACATTCACTAATGCCGATGAAGTGGAATTGAGGTTAAACGGCAAGACTTTTGGCAGGAAAGTCAACAATCGTTCCGACTCAAAGGAGCGTAACCGTATAGTATGGGAAAATGTGCCTTACACCTCCGGGAGTGTTGAGGCTGTGGCTTATAATTCCGGAAAGCCTGTTCCTGTGGCGCGCCATCGTATTGAAACCACAGGCGATGTTGTTGCAATCAAGGCTGTGCCTGACGATCATGAGTGGAAAGCGGATGGCAAAGACCTGTGCCACATAATGATATCGGCTGTTGACAAAAAAGGTCGAATCGTGCCTCATATCGCGGAATTGCTTACGTTTGCCGTCAAGGGCGAGGCGGAAATTGTCGGCGTGATTAATGGTGATATCAACAGCAATGAGTCGACATGCGGTAACCGCAGGAGTCTTTTCAACGGCAAGGCAACGGTGATCCTGCGTTCGACCGATGTTCCCGGCAAAGTCAGTCTTACAGTCACGCCGGAAAACATGAAGCCGATAACTGTAAAACTATCAACTTTATTTAGTGGCAAATGACGCGGAAATTTTGTAATTTTGCGCAAAAATTAAATATATATTCCCGAAATGAACGAATTAGCCAAAACATACAGTCCCGCAGAGGTTGAGGACAAGTGGTACAGCTATTGGATGGAACATGACTTGTTCAAGTCAGTGCCTGATGAACGTGAACCATATACAATCGTTATCCCCCCGCCCAATGTGACAGGTATCCTGCACATGGGTCACATGCTTAACAATACTATTCAGGATATTCTTATACGCCGTGCTCGCATGGAGGGCAAAAATGCGCTTTGGGTGCCCGGCACCGACCACGCGGCTATCGCCACGGAGGCTAAGGTTGTGGCTAAGCTCGCCAAGGATGGTGTCAAGAAAAGCGATCTGTCACGTGAGGAGTTTTTGCGTCATGCCTGGGAGTGGAAAGAAAAGTATGGTGGCACTATTCTCGAGCAGCTTAAAAAGATAGGTGCTTCGTGTGACTGGAGTCGTACGGCTTTCACCATGGATGATGTTCGCTCAAAAAGCGTGATCAAAGTGTTCTGCGAGCTGTATCGCAAGGGACTCGTATATCGCGGCAAGCGCATGGTCAATTGGGATCCAAAGGCATGCACTGCTTTGAGTGATATTGAGGTAGTATATAAGGAGGAGCACAGCAAGCTGTATTACCTGCGCTATAAAATTGTGGGTGAAGACGGTTATGCAATTGTTGCCACTACCCGCCCGGAGACCATAATGGGTGACACTGCTATGTGCATTAACCCCAAGGATCCGAAAAATCAGCATCTTCGCGGCAAGAAAGTGATAGTACCGCTTGTCAACCGTGAAATACCTGTGATTGAAGACGAGTATGTGGATATCGAGTTTGGTACGGGTTGTCTTAAAGTGACTCCCGCTCATGACATGAACGACAACATGCTCGGTCAGAAGCACAATCTTGAGACCATTGACATCTTTAATGACAACGGTACGATAAGCGAGGCGGCCGACATGTATGTAGGCATGGATCGTTTCGATGTGCGCCGCCGGATTGCTGATGATCTTCAGGCTGCGGGGCTTGTAGAGAAAATCGAGGAATATCAGAATAAGGTCGGTTACTCGGAGCGCAATATTGACACCGTGGTTGAGCCGCGTCTTTCCGACCAATGGTTCTTGAAAATGGATGAGATCTCCAAGCCTGCCCACAAAGCCGTGATGGAGGACTTTATAAAGTTTGTGCCTGAAAAGTTTAAGAACACATATAATACGTGGATGTCGGAAATCAAGGACTGGTGTATATCGCGCCAGCTTTGGTGGGGACACCGTATACCTGCCTATTACTTGCCTGACGGCAGTTTTGTCGTTGCCGAGACTCCGGAAAAGGCTCTTGAAGAGGCAATGAGTGTCACCGGCGATTCATCGCTTACACTTGCCGATCTGCGTCAGGATGACGATTGCCTTGACACATGGTTCTCCTCCTGGTTGTGGCCGGTGTCGCTCTTCAACGGCATTCTTGATCCCGGAAACAAGGAGATATCCTATTATTATCCCACGACCACGCTTGTGACAGGTCCTGATATTATATTCTTCTGGGTTGCGCGCATGATTATCGCGGGATATGAATTTGTTGGCGACAAACCGTTTAATAATGTATACTTTACCGGTATTGTCCGTGACAATATAGGAAGGAAGATGTCGAAGCAGTTTGGCAACTCTCCTGATCCTCTTGACCTTATCGCCACATATGGTGCCGACGGTGTGCGTATGGGACTGATGCTTGCCGCTCCTGCCGGAAATGATGTGTTCTACGATGACAAGCTTGTGGAGCAGGGCAGGAATTTCTGCAATAAGATCTGGAATGCCTTCCGCCTTGTGAAGGGTTGGGAAGTCGCTGACAAGCCGCAGCCCGACAGTGCGCGTATTGCAACCGGTTGGTTTAAGTCGCAGCTTGATTCCACCCTTGCCGAGGTCAGCGACCTGTTTGGTAAATTCCGCCTTTCCGAGGCTTTGATGGCAATCTATCGCTTGTTCTGGGATGAATTCTCGTCTTGGTACCTGGAGATGGTTAAGCCTGCTTACGGCGAGCCTGTCGACAAGGCTACTTATGAAGCCACTCTCGGATATTTCGACACATTGCTCAGGCTGCTCCATCCGTTTATGCCTTTTATTACGGAAGAGTTGTGGCAGCACCTTCAGGAGCGTAAGCCGGGCGATTCGATAATGTATGCGCAACTTCCTGTTGTCGGCGCGCCCGACAATATGACGCTTGAAGCCATGTCTCATGCAAAGGAGGTTATTGTCGGTGTACGTGGAGTGCGTGCCGCTAAAAATATCTCTCCGCGAGAGACGCTTGTGCTGAATGTCGTGGGAAATTGGGACAATTCGCTTGATGCCGTGGTTAAGAAGCTCGGCAATCTGTCGGAAATCAATCCTGATGCGGAGAAGGATGCGGCTGCGGCTACATTTATGGTCGGGACTACTGAATTTAACGTACCTCTCACCAATAATATAGATGTAGAGGCTGAGCTTGCCCGCTTGAACAAGGAACTTGACTATTATCGCGGCTTCCTTGCTTCGGTGATGAAAAAACTCGGTAACGAAAGGTTTGTAAACAATGCTCCCGAGGCGGTTGTCGCTGCTGAGCGCAACAAGCAGAAAGATGCCGAGCTTAAGATTGCCGCTATTGAGGCAAGCATAAAGGCTCTCGGAGGCAAATGACAATTATACGCCTCATGAATAAGTGGATTTTAGCGGCATTGTCGTTGGTGATGGCATCTTGTGGGGTGTCGTCTGGCGGCAATGCCGTCGATTTGCCTCTTGCTTATGATATGGAGTATACGAGTGATTCGTTGCCTGTAATTGAATTGCCTCCATTTGATTCATTGCCTGTGGAGACTTATCTTCCCGACCCGTTTCTATGGGCTGACGGAAGCGGTAGGTCCACTGACTTTAAAGATTGGGAGCGTCATCGCGGAGAGATACTCCGTCGGTTATGGCATTATGAACTCGGTGAAAAGCCGATGGTAAGTAAGGACAGCGTTTATGCCTCATTAGTGAAGGACACTTTGTTGGTCGAAGTTCACGAGCGAGGTGAAATCCTTACATTGAAATCTGCGGTCGTATATCCTGAGGGAGAAGGCCCGTTTCCTTTCGTTATTGGTGTGGGCTTCCCTACCGGTTCGTTGCCGCAGGAATTGTTTCTCGACAATGGTGTCGCTGCTGTCCCTTTTAATTTTACGCAGGTGATGTCCCATACTCAGACGCGTGGTGAGGAGCCTGTCAACAGGTTGTATCCCGATAATCTTGAGATTGGGGCTTATTCGGCATGGGCATGGGGTGTAAGCCGATTGATCGACGGACTGGAGAAGCTTGGCGAGGAATCACGCCTTGATCTCGGTCATATAGCGGTGACCGGATGCTCTTTTGCCGGGAAAATGGCTCTTTATTCCGGTGCCATGGATGAACGTATCGCCCTTACAATCGCGCAGGAGCCGGGCGGAGGCGGACTGAACTCATGGCGTGTGTCGGAGACTCTCGGCAATGTAGAGCGCATCCACAATACCAATTATGCCTGGTTTCTTGAAAGCATGAGGCAGTTTTCCGATTCTAATGTAAACCGTATGCCGGTGGATAATCATGAGGTGGCGGCATTGATAGCCCCTCGCGCCCTTCTTGTATTGGGTAATACGGATTATGAGTGGCTTGCCGATGAATCAGGTTATGTTTCGGCAAATGCGGCAAGGGAGGTTTGGAAGACATTTGGTATTCCCGAGCGCATGGGCTATTCGATACAGGGCGGTCATATGCACTGCGAGTTGCCTGAAAGCCAGTATGCCGATGTGGAGGCATTTATAAAAAGATATCTGCTTGAAGTCGATTCAATTGACACTGACATTACCAAGGCTCCAATGTTTGCCGATGTCGATTGGTGTAAATGGGTGCCTTGGGCTGATTCAGACGAGCCACGTGATTCTCAGAAATAATATGTCGTTGTAACCGATACCCTGTTTTCCCGGAATGATACTTTGCCGGGCTGGAGGTCGGTTAGTCCGATCGCGGCATCCACCCCGACCCACAGATAGTCGAAAGGCACAGTTATGCCTATCTTCCAGGCTACGTCAAAATTACGGTGTTCGTCTATGCCGAGAGTCTTGGGGTCAAAGTCTTCGCCAAGAGATTCCCGGTGCTTTACATGTGCCGTTTTACTGAAAACGTAGTTTACTTCCGGTCCGGTGTATAACGCGAGTTTCCACTTGTCGGTAAGGCTGAATTCATACCCGAAATGTACAGGAATCCTGATTCCCGATTTCCTTACGCTTGGATCTTCCGACTTGATAGTGCCGTCAGCTCCTGTTATGGAAAGATCTTTAAATGAATATGTATTGTAGAAAAAAGAGATTCCCGGTTCGAGATAGAAACTTTTACCCAATGGCCGGTAGTAGACACCGCCTATCGAAAATCCGGCTCCGGGCTTAAATAGATCCATGTTTTCGTGGTTTACATTCCAGTTTCCCGGTATGCTCAAGTCAAATGTAGCCCTTATTCCAAAATTCCCCTTTTCCAGGGCGTTAATACGGAATATCGCAAGAAGAGATATCAAAATTATTATGATTCGTTTCATAATGTTGAATGTTTCTTAAAATAACGCCTGCAATGGTGAGATATTATACATTTGTTTGCTTAAATTGCTATTTCGGGCTAATTTTGCATTTATAAATCTAAAATAAATATGGCTAAAAAAGAAATCCCTGTTTTGCTCCTTACCGGCTATCTTGGCAGCGGTAAGACTACTTTGCTGAACCGTATTCTCGCTAATGAGAAAGGTATACGCTTTGCCGTAATTGTGAATGATATAGGTGAGGTCAATATCGATGCGTCACTTATTCAGAAAGGCGGTATTGTCGGACAGGATAAGGAGAGTAATGACCTCGTGGCTCTTCAGAACGGGTGTATATGCTGTACACTGAAGATGGATCTTATCGAGCAGATCGCCGATCTTGCCGCGACCGGTAAGTTTGATTACATAGTCATTGAGGCGAGCGGTATCTGCGAGCCGGCACCAATTGCCCAGACCATATGTTCGATTCCTGTCATGGAAGAGTATTACAATCGTGGTGCGGTGCCTCGGCTTGACTGTATAGTTACTGTCGTTGACGCTCTCCGTATGAAGGATGAATTTGATTGCGGTGCCGGTCTTACAAAGAAAGAGATCGGGGAGGATGATATTGAAAATCTTATAATAGAGCAAGTCGAGTTTTGCAATATCATATTGTTGAATAAGATTTCGGAGGTCTCTTCCGAGGAAGGCGGTCGTATCAGGGCTATCATCCGTGCGTTGCAGCCGAAAGCTAAGATCATAGAATGTGACTATGCCGATGTGGAGCTTGATGAAATCATAGGTACAGGCATGTTCAGTTTTGAGAAAGTTGCTACATCGGCGGCATGGATACGTGAGCTTGAGCATCATGATGAAGAAGATGATGATGACGACGATGACGATGATCACCACCATCACGGGCATCACCATCATGACCACGAGCATGATCACCACCATCATCCCCATGAAGAAGGCGAAGCGGAGGAATATGGCATACAGACGTTTGTCTATTATCGCCGCCCGGCATTTGACTTGAATAAGTTTGACCGATTTCTTGCCACACAATTTCCGAAAAACATTATCCGTACAAAAGGTGTGGTATACTTTAACCATAACCGCGACATGTCATTCCTTTTCGAGCAAGCGGGATCGCAGAAGAAACTTACTCAGGCTGGATTATGGTTTGCCACCGCTTCGGAAGAGGAGCTACGGCAATTGATGATGACCGAGCCGGGTCTTGCAAAAGATTGGGATCCCGTATATGGCGACCGCATGATAAAGCTCGTAATAATCGGTCAGAACCTTGACAGAAAGGAAATCGAAAGTCTTCTTGACTTCTGTCTGGTTCACCGTTGACGGCTGCTATATCCAGGTCGCGCGCTTCCAGATATATTCAAGCGGTCCATGATTGTGACGACCGGTCCATATGCGGCAGAACCAGTATTGCACCAGGAATATCGCGATGCCTACAAGTTCGCTTGCCGTAATTCCGAGCCGGAGATATAAGCCCCAATGGTAGAACAGGGCTGCTCCTATGATGCCTTGCGTCACATAATTGGTCATGCTTAATTTACCGTAGGGGATGAGTAGGGAAAGAGCCTTCCTTACACTTTCCGAACGGTAAAAGCCGAATAGTATTCCCGACACTATCATCAGCATGAAGCAGAAGTTGGCAAGCGAAGACACCAGGATGGATAGTGGTGTTGCAATGTTCGTGTTGCTTATGAACTCGCTTATCATGGGAATTAAGCCATGGAGCGGGAAAAACGAGATTGTGGCGATGGCAAAAACCTTGCCCCATGCCGGTAGCTTGTCTTTAAGCAGCCAACCTTCACGCCCGATAAGCATTCCAAGCATGAACAGTCCGGCGGTCTGGAATATGCGTCCGTGCTCCCATGCCCATGCGAGTGAAGCAAGCTGTCCCTCCCAAAGGTTAACCTTGACGGTCTCGATGAATGTGCCGGTCGATTGTACGTTGAATGCCGCAGCCCAGTAGGGTGCATCGTTTATTTGCAGCGGTTCATATTCCGGCGATATCAAGACTCTCATGATTTGGTAGATGAATACCGGTTGCAGAAGGCAGATTGTTATCAATGCAATAAGCCAACGGTTGGACAGGCGGCATGTAAGCACGAGTACAAAGCCGATGAGGGAATACATCACAAGTATTTCGCCTGTGAAGAAACATGCGTTTATGTTTCCGATTAAAAAGAGCAGAAGCAGTCTCCAGCAAAATCGTAGGCGGAAATCGTTGCCCCGCATGCGCTGGTTGTCATGCTGTATGAAGAAACTAAATCCGAACAGCATTGCAAATATTGCATATGCCTTCCCGCCGAACATGAAAAATAGTCCGTCCCATATGGCTTTGTCGGTAAAATTAAGCCATTGGCTTTGACCTGCGGTGTCGGGAAAAGAGTAAAAATTAAAATGCTCGATTGAGTGTAGCAATATGATGGCAAGTACTGAAAATCCACGAAGGGCATCGGCTACATCCACTCTCTTGTGACGTTTGATGGTTTCTGTCATGGCAAATGGTTAAAATTTGTCCAAATATACGACAAATTTAGATTATAGTCAACCGGCACATGCGTTCTTGTGAGACATGTGCCGGTTGACGCCTTGACAAATGTGTATTATACAGAATTAGAGGTAATAGTTTTTCAGAACACTGAACCTGTCATCGAGTTCAAACACCCATGGAGCGCCGGTAGGTATCTCCACACTCATTATTTCTTCGGGAGTGAGGTGCAGGAGCATCATTGCAAGTGCTCTCAGGCTGTTTCCGTGTGCCGCGATAAGGACTGTGCCGTATAGGTGGATTTTGGGCGAGATCAGTTCTTCCCAGCATGATTTTACCCTGGCGATGGTGTCTTTGAGCGACTCGGTTAGCGGAAGCTCGTCGTAGGCGAGATTCATGTAACGCGGGTCATTGCCGGGATACCGCGGATCGTCAAGTGATAGTGCCGGGGGTTCGACATCATAGCTCCTGCGCCATATGTGTACCTGCTCTTCGCCATATTCCTTTGCCGTCTCTGCTTTGTTTAATCCCTGCAGCGCGCCGTAATGCCGTTCGTTAAGATGCCAGTCTTTTTTTACCGGCACCCAGTCGCGGTCAAGTGCGTCGGCGGCAATCTGAAGTGTATGGATCGCCCTTTTCAGATAGGATGTGAAATAATACTCAGGCAATATGCCGGCAGCAAGCATCTTTTCACCTGCTTTTCGAGCCTCTTCTTTCCCTTGCTCGGTAAGATCGACATCGGTCCATCCGGTAAATCGGTTTTCAAGATTCCAACGGCTCTGCCCGTGGCGTAACAAGACAACTTTTTTCATAATACGTTTCAGGATTTTGTCTTGGAATTAAGCTTGTACATCGGGAGCATGAAAATCCATGTCGCGATACAGAACGGCGCGGTAAGCGTGGCTATGCCGACAGGAGATAGGAACACATCGAGTCCTGCCTGTACAAACACGGTGAATACCACAGCTGCGAGCGAGTAGAAAAATGACTTGATACTCGGCTTGTAGAATGTACAGCCTATGGCGATTCCGGTAAGTACCGGAGAGAATCCGAAGAGGCCGTTGACTATGTCGGAGTGGTCGGCATTAAAAATGATGGCAACTGCAAGCGACACAGCCGAGGCAATCATGGCCCACGCGGCTGCCCAGCGGCTGCAAAGGGCAAGGGCGACGATGAAAAATATGCCGGTCACCCATGAATTTACAAGGAATACTTGTGCTATGCCTTTAAGCCAATATATCACGAGGTCGCCGAATGTATAGGCGAAATGCTCGGCAGGCACGGTCGTAGGCAGCGCCGCTATTGCCTCACTTACAGGGGGAAGCTGACCCATCATGCGTGCCGAAAGCAGAATAAACCATGAGATGACTATGAATGGAAAAGTGTAGGATGTAGTGTTGAAAGGTGCAAGCACATTATTGAATCCTCTTCGCGCTATTACGGTAAGAGCCGATCCGAGTATCATTGCCACCCATGCCCACACGGTGTTGCCGAGAAAAGTAAACACCGCGCAGCCCACAAGTATGCCGTTGAACCCCCACAATCCTTGGTCTCCGTCGTTTTTTGACTCGAAGATATAGCCTGCGGCTGTCGACACGATAAGGCCGACAAGCGCTCCCCATGCCACAAGAGGCATGCTTTCACCGTCAGGTCCGTAGCAACCCCAGAATATACCTGCCAATATTAGCAATCCTGTCCAGGCACTTCCCTGAAACATCACTTGCCCGGCTCCTTTTAATGTACCTGATACGTAGGTCATCAGTGTACGATGAGGGGCATCTGTCGATTTTACATTACCTGTCATATCTTTAAATGTTTAATTGTTCTTATCTCCAAGGGAAATCGGGTAGTACCGGCTTCCCTTTTACCGCTTGTCTTACCGTCGAACAGAACTCTCTTACTTTCGTCTTTATAGGCTGTGTCTCCATGCCCACGACCTTATAAAGGAGTCCGGCATTGTTGGGCAGGCGCGTAAGTCCTACTCCGATTTTACCGTTATCAAAAAATCCGACCTCGGTAGCATTGTATATCTTTTCAGCATTATCCGGTGGTGTCAGCACAATGACATTGGCATACATGTCAAATTTTCCCATTATGCCGAGATTTCGCATTGAGTAGTTCTGCGGCTCGATAATGAATTTTTCCCTGAACAGTCGCTTCCCGTCGGGGCGTCGCGCGTCGCAGGTCACTGACAGAATGTCGTATTGGAATATCTCGTTGTCGCGATGCTTTCTGCCACACATGAACAGTTCACTGTAAAACATCGTGGCTGTAGGATGGCAGATTATGTCGGTATACGTGATATAGCGGGAGTCGCGGCAGGGGATTGTCGCCTCCGGAATAAATTCAAGGTAGCTGTCCTCTTCAAGCGTGATTTTCTGATACAATGCCGAAAAATTATCTTTCATCTCGGCTATTTTGGTCGCCGCGCCTGTAGTGACATGACCTATCGACCCGCGCCGCATCTCGATTTCCTGCTCGTAGCGGTCGCCGTCGACATTCGGTCCTCCTGATGAAAGGATGTATACGACAGGCATATCAGGCATCGCCTCGTCGCAATAAAGCTCTTGCTGTACGATCAACGGGGCTATACGCTCATGATCTCTCAATATGCTTTTTCCGTCGGAGTCCAGCTCGAAGCCGAGACGCAGGTAGCCTACCTTGCCCGGGGCGCCGAGAAACATGGCGCGTGTGGGCTTGTTGTAGGGCTGCATCTCGCGCATGGCGACGACTCGCTGCATTTCCGGGGCATTATATACATCTTTCATCGGGAATTCAATTTAGAGGGTTGTCGTATTAATTCTGGGCTTTTTCGTGGTCAAACAGAGCCATTGCCTTGATCAGCGACACAAGCTCCTCGATGCCTTCACCCGTCATGCAGTTGGTAAACACAAACGGCTTCCCGGGTCGCATCAGTTTTGAGTCATGATCCATCACTTCAAGTGATGCGTGTACATAAGGGGCGAGGTCGGTCTTGTTGATTACGAGAATGTCGCTCTGCGATATTCCGGGTCCGTCTTTGCGTGGTATCTTGTCACCGGCGGCTACGTCGATTACATATATAAAGAAGTCGACAAGTGCCGGCGAGAATGTAAGCGTAAGGTTATCGCCGCCTGACTCGATAAGCACGATGTCGGTGTCGGGAAATTTGGCTTCCATCTCTTCGACTGCGGCAATGTTCATTGACGGATCCTCGCGTACCGCCGTGTGGGGGCATGCTCCTGTCTCGACGCCGATTATACGGTCTTCGAGAAGGACACCCTTCAGCATACGGCGCACATGTTTGGCGTCTTCCGTCGTAACAATATCATTTGTGATGATAAGCACTTTAAATCCTTCGTTAAGCAAATGTGGAGTGATCGCTTCGATCAAGGCTGTCTTGCCTGACCCTACGGGTCCTCCGATTCCTATTCTGCAGGTACTCATATTACGGAGCTTTTATAGTTGAAAGTTAATTGATTAATTCATAAACATGCGCATGTTTCCTTTTTCATGCAGCGAAGCCATGATGTCCATTCCGGGGACAAACGCCCGCATGTCTTCGTAGCCCATTTCTTTTACAAGAAGGTAGTCGCCGGCTATGCGGGAAGCCATGTCATATGCTATTTTTTGTGTATCGTAGTGTGACACTCTCACGCATCTGAGGGCTGCGCCCAATATCATGTTGATTACCCCGAATTGCTGTGAGGTGAACATTTCCTCTTCCGATACCCCGGCATGGTGCATGGCTATTGCCTGGGCTATAGGATATGTGCCTGCCGTGAGTCCGGCATTTATGTCATTAAGGAAATGCTCCATCATCTTGCAGTCGGTGATATGTACCATGAGTTCAGCCATTTTCTTGCCCATGCGCAACACCATCTGTCTTGCCTCGTCGTTCATTTTACAGAGTATGACTTCTTCGTCGGCATGCAACACTTCTTTATAGTTATTGTCGCCGATAGCCCTGTATGCCTGTATTGACGCTATGCCGTCGCTGAATGCCGATTGTATTGACGCAGCCTCGACATATTGGCGCAGTGAGTCGGCATCATGAACGATCTTCTCGTAGGAGGCAGTCTCAAGTCCGTTGGAAAATGAAAAGTTTCCTACGGGAAATTGCGAGTCGCTCATTTCAAGCAGCCGCATTGTGGATATGATGGATGATGAGCTCATGTAGGGTATATCTTGATTATGGTTGAGTATGTATCAGTGGCAATGTGTGGTGCCGTCGGGATGGGTGTGCATATGACCGTGGTCGTGATGATGCATCGTGTCGGCATGTACATGGGCGTGGCTTTCCTGTGCCGTGCCTCCGAACAGATTGCGTATCTCATGAGGGGCGAGGTAAGGTATTACTTCCTTGCCGGGCTGGAATTCATAAGTCACACCGGGTATGGAATGGGTGTACATTACACTTTCCATCACTTTCTTGTCGACAGTCAGCGGCACATACACTTTTGTGCCTTTGATTACCGCGGGCCAATGCTGGTTGCCGATGGCGTGTCCAAGCTCTATACATGTCTCGATTATTTTTAGCTTGTCTTCTTTTTCTACAGCCGATAGATCAATGACAAATACAGGGCTTAGCTCGATTCGCGCCACGATTGCTTTTCCGGTTTCGTGGTCATATTCAAGCACGTCGCCTTCGATTAGCTGTGTGTTGCGTTTCAGCGCTACCGCACATTGGGTGCCCTTGTCTCCCGTTACAATGAAGCGGCTTTTCTGGGCTGTCCATTGGTCGAGGTCAAGATATTCTATTTCGGCGGTTGACAGTTTTTTTGCAAGCTCGGCGTCTCCATGGATATTACCGATTACCTCACTGAAAATTTTCATAAACAATAGCTTTTTTAGAGTTAAATATTCACTGCACGCCTTAAATGGGCGTGCAGTGATGATGGCAGTTGGATTTAGCTGAACCAGTAGAGCTGTGCAAGCGACAGACTCGGTGCCGGCGGAACATAGGCGAGTTCTCCGTCTACGTATACATAGAATGTCTCCGGGTTGATTTCGATTCGCGGCATGGCTGTGTTGCGCACCATGTCGTATTTTGAAATCTGGCGTGTTCCGTGGACAGGATAGCATATACGCTGCAATCCAAGCTTCTCCGGGACACCGGCTTCAATCGAGCAGCGCGACATGAGGTTGACACATGTTGTGCCGAGTGCCTTGCCGAAAGCTCCGTACATGGGTCGCATGTATACGGGCTGCGGGGTCGGGAGTGAGGCATTGGGGTCGCCCATCTGTGCCCAGTTGATCAAGCCACCTTTGATTACAATCTTTGGCTTTGTTCCGAAAAATTCCGGCTCCCAAAGCACGAGATCGGCCATTTTGCCTTTTTCGATGGATCCGAGTATGTCGGAGCATCCGTAAGTGATAGCCGGATTGATGGTTATCTTTGCAAGATAACGCAATACACGGAAGTTATCGTTGCTGTCGCTGTCTTCGCGAAGCTTGCCGCGCACATCCTTCATGTAGCTTGCCATCTGGAAGGCACGCATGAACGATTCACCTACACGACCCATTGCCTGAGAGTCGCTTGATACCATTGAAAGTACACCGAGGTCATGCAGTATGTTTTCTGCCGACTGGGTCTCGGGGCGTACACGGCTTTCCGCAAATGCGACATCACTCGGTATGTTGGGATTAAGATTGTGGCATACCATGATCATGTCAAACAACTCAGCCTTGGAATTTATACCGAAGGGGAGTGTCGGGTTGGTTGATGACGGAAGCACATTTGCCATAGACGCCACTTTAAGAAGATCAGGCGCGTGACCGCCGCCGGCTCCTTCTGTGTGGTAGGTATGGATTGTCCTTCCATCCATTGCCGCGATAGAGTCTTCTACGTAACCGCTTTCATTAAGTGTATCGGTGTGTATTGCCACCTGTACGTCAAGACGGTCGGCTGAATCAAGACATGCCCTGATTGCGGCAGGAGTTGAACCCCAGTCTTCATGGATCTTATATCCGCAGCTTCCGGCATAGATCTGTTCGTCAAGCGTCTCTTTTACCGAGCTGTTGCCCTTTGCAAGACATCCGTAGTTGATAGGTATGCCTTCAAATGATTCAAGCATCTTGTACATGTTCCATACACCCGAGGTAATGGTAGTGCCGTTGGTACCGTCGGTCGGGCCTATACCCCCGCCGATAAGTGTGGTGATACCGTTTGACAGGCAGTTATATGCCTGCTGGGGAGAGACATGGTGTACGTGACCGTCGATTCCTGCGGCAGTCAATATCAGATGCTCGCCTGAGATGGCATCGGTTGACGGGCCTGTCACAAGATCAGGTGAAACACCTTCCATAATGTCAGGGTTACCGGCTTTGCCGATACCGGCGATTTTACCGTCTTTGACGCCGACATCAGCCTTTATGACGCCCAATATAGGGTCAAGGATTGTCACATTGGTTATCACAAGGTCAAGCGATCCGCCTTTGACCGAATAACGGTTGGCGAGACCCATGCCGTCGCGAAGAGTCTTTCCGCCGCCGTAAACCGATTCGTCACCGTAAACACGGAGGTCTTTTTCAATCTCAACATATAGATGTGTGTTGCCGAGACGGATTTTATCACCTACGGTAGGTCCGAACAGGTTGTTATTTTCTTGTCTGGAAATAGTTGCCATAATTTAAGCTTTTTGATAGATTTACTTAGATGCTTCTGCCTCGGCTTCATCTTCACTTACACTCTTGAAGCCATATTCCTGGGCGCGGCGAAGGGCACGTATCTTTTCAGGGAAATATGACGGGGTATCCTGTCCTCCGGTGTATCCGTCAACAAGACCGTTGAAGCCGAATACTTTGCGCTTGCCGGCGTAACTTACGACTTCAACCTCTTTTTCATCGCCGGGTTCGAAACGGATGGCGGTGGTAGCAGGTATGTTCAAGTGACAACCGTAAGTTTTTTCGCGGTCAAACTCAAGATAACGGTTCACTTCAAAGAAATGAAAATGGGATCCTACCTGAATAGGGCGGTCGCCTGTGTTATGGACTGTCACTTTTACAGTATAGCGGTCGGTATTGTATTCGATCGGGTCGGATGCAAGAATGACGCCTCCTACCGGTGGCTCGGTTGCGGGTGTAAATCCCGGGGTTACGGGATCATAGATTGGTGGTACGCCATTATAGACTGTCGTGGGGGTATCGCTTGACTTGGGGGGATTGGATTTGCTGAATCCCTCATTGTTCATAGGCGGGTTGCCCGGTGCCTGTGCATCGGTCGCTTGAATTTTGGTGTTGTCTGTAGCCATGGTTTTCTACTTTTATGAGGGGTGGGTTACTTGATGGGATGATGGATGCTGACCAGACGCGAGCCGTCGGTAAACACGGCTTCTACCTGAAGCAGATGTATCATGTCGGCTACACCCTCCATTACATCTTCTTTTTTTAGCACATTGGAAGCTTCTACCATCACTTCTTCTACTGTCTTACCGGCACGGGCTTCTTCAAGGGCTGCCGATGTGATGTAAGCTACTGCTTCGGGATAATTAAGCTTCAAGCCTTTGTTTTTACGGCGTTCGGCTATGATACCCAAATTGAGCAACATCAGTTTGTCGATTTCTTTTGGAGTTAGATGCATAACTAAATATGTTTATGTTATAATTTTAACATCCTGTAGGAATAAAAGTTTATCCGGCAATAAAAAATAATTAGTAATTTTACCGGAGAATAAATGGATTATGGGAAAGCTCTTGATATCAATATTATTTTTATTTTTCAGTGTCACGCTTAATGCGCAATGGGCGTTGCCTCATATTTCCGTGGCTCATGTAAGGACCGAGCCGCGTCATGGTGCCGAGATGTCGACGCAGGCGCTTATGGGCACCCCTCTTCAGGTTGACTCCGTATTGCCATCCGGATGGGTGGCGGTGACTATGCCCGACGATTACCGTGGCTATATCATCGGCAATTCCCTTACGATGCTTGATAATAGGGCTTTTGATGAATGGAGAGCTTCCGGCAGGGCTATGGTTATGTCCGGTCATGAAGTGCGCGCTTACGTAGATTCCGTAAGTTACGAGCCGGTAAGTGATCTTGTTGCCGGAGATATAGTGGGTATTGCCGAGTCCGGCTGTCGGTTGCGCTCTAAGGTTATTTTGCCTGATGGAAGAATGGGATGGGTATTTGCCTCCGACATAGTGCCGCTTGACAGTGTGCGGTTCAGAGGCATTGACAATGTGCTTGATATGGCGCGGTTACAGATGGGTACGCCTTATCTGTGGGGCGGACTGTCGACAAAGGGCATGGATTGCTCGGGGTTGACAAAGCTTGCTTTTTTATCGTCAGGATTTATATTGCCGCGCGACGCTTCCCAGCAGGCTGTTGCCGGGGAGGAAGTTATGCTTGATTCCTTACGGCCCGGTGACCTTGTATTTTATGGAAATCCCGACACCGGGCGTATTAATCATGTGGCTATATATGAAAGTGACGGTAATGTCATCGAGGCGGCGGGAAGAGTGAGACGCAACAGGCTTGAATCAGCGGGAAAATTGATTACCGCGCGTCGCCTGCATGTCAAGGGTACACCGACTGTTGCAACTCATTCATGGTATCACTCAAGAAAGGTTGAGTAAATCGAGTCAATCCTTGATTCGATGGCTTCGTCAAGCTCAAATTCCAGAGGCTCGGTCTCAAACCGTTTTTCCGGCAAGGGTTGGGGTAGTGGTGCGGGAGCCGGCTGTGGTTCTGTTTTTTTCTCCTGTTCAGGCTTTTTCGACTTGCGGTGTTTGTCACTTTTGCGCGCTACGTGACCCGATGAATGATAATTGTTGGTGTAATATCGCTCGTTGAGATTACTTATTATCACTCCCCGGCTTGCTGATGCGTGGATAAACTGACCAGAGCCGAGATACATGCCTACGTGTGACACCTTGTTTTTATTTTTCCCGGTTGCAAAAAACAGCAGGTCGCCTGTCGTTAGCGAGCCTTTTTTTATGGATTTGCAGAATTTTTGCTGCTGTGCCGAGTTACGCGGTATGGAAAGTCCGAGAGCCTTCAGATATATTTTCATGGTCATGCCGGAACAATCGGTGCCGGAGTAGTCGGTACCGCCGTAGCGGTAGGGCGTTCCGAGCCATGTAAGGGCTTCCTCGACAAGGCGTTTCTCTTCCCCTTTCAATGCTTTCGGGTCAAATGACAGTCCGCCTATATATGCCGGATCATTCTTATGTTTTATCGCAGGCTTTGATGATTTACACCCGCCAAGCAGAAGCATGACCGGTATAAATGCAAGCAGGATGATGGTGACTATATTGACGCTTTTTCTCATATCATTACAAAGTTACGAAAATTTAATCCATACCATCTTGTTTTAACATCATATAATAAAAAAGGCGGGAGCATGATTATGACCCGCCTGCAAGTATAGCTTGAATCTAACTCTGTCAATTACTTTTTTTGAGCCTGAACCCGGCTTGCATACCGTCATAGCTTTGTAATAGCGAATTAGCTCCCTTGAGCGTGGAGTTGCCTGAAACTGATGCTATCGTATTGACAAGACTCATGAGTTTTGAGATGTCAAAGGTGATTGAAAGCTGGTTGCCTGCTTTGGTTACTGCCGCATTAAGGCTTCCTACATTCATTTTGCCCATTGCCTTGAACTGGAATTTCATGAATCCCGGCTCGCCTTGGGAAAGTGTGCCCGAAAGTGAACCGCGGTTGAATTTCATTGTAAAAGTACTGTCGGCATTTACGACGAGCGACATCTTGTCAAGTCCGGCACGCTTGTAGTAGGGTGCTATTTTACTCTCAATTGTCGCGGAAGCTGCAGCGCCGCCCGCTTTCTTCAGCAGGTCGTCGCTCTTGAATGCCACCGCAGGGGCAGAGTAGACCCATGTACCCGTAAGATCGGCGGGAGTAACCTTGTTTGTTCCCAACACATTGCCTATTACCGAACCTAACACGTCACCGAGCCCGGAGCCGCTTTTACCTGAGTCTGACGACTGGGTTGTGTCGCTGTTGCCTCCGATACCTTTAAGGATATCTTTGAGGTCAAATGACTGTGCCGACATTGTGCAGGCACATAATATCACCGTTAAAAGTGAATAGATTGTCTTCATATTAAATGTTATTGGTTGATTGATTATTATTCAAGTGTTATTTTCCCGAAATAGTCCGGAAGTTCGAAATTTGGGGAGGGTGAGTCGATCGGCATCCATGACAGGAAATGGGGTTGTGAGGTGCCTGACGTACACTTGAAAAAGTTTCCCTTCATTTCAATCGGGAATTCGGGCGATTTAATGCCGAGGAATTTAAACGGAATTTCAGCAAGTATGTTCCATGTAAACAGTCCTTCAAGTTCACGGAACGGTCGGTTGCCACATGACGCATAGCAGGTTATGGCTGAGAGTCGTTCCTCCGGTATGACTTCCGTTGTTCCGTCGGTTGAGTGTATTTTGCCGCTAAGGGTGCCGATGCAGTTGATCATCAGCGATATGTAGGATTTACTGTCCTTCGAAAGTTGCAGGCAAAGTCCCACACAAGAGTCTTCATATACCGGAGTGTTGGGCTTGTAATTGACTGCCCGTAGATAATTGCAACGCACAAAAAAATCGACAAACAGGGTGTCGGCAGAGTGTGCCATGGAAAATGTCGTGAGCGGGTGATAAGGATATTTGTCGCGCCATCCGAGTGAGTCGATGGGGCGTCTTACCCCGTTCTCTTCAAGGGCGTTGATTACGTTGTCAACATTTGTTATGTCGAGATCGCCGATTGTCGGCACATAAAGCATTTTGTCGTTACTGTTCATTGTCGTTTACAAGGAGATATAGTCTTTAATACCCATCACAAATCCCACCGCCGACATTACAAGGAGGATACTTCCGATAATACGGTTTATCAGCCATAGCGATCTCACGTTGAAGTGGGAGCGCACTTTGTTGACAAAAAAAGTAATTGTGAACCACCAGAGCATCGCTCCGCCGAATATCGCAATATACCCCGAGATATAGTGATAATAGCGAAATTCCGGAAGGAGGAAATTGAATCGGGCAAAAAGACCTATTATGAAAAAAAGTATAAGCGGGTTGGAGAATGTAAGCAGAAATCCTGTCACAAAATCTTTCCAATATGTGTTGGGCGCGTCTTGTGGGGTAGTGAGCTTACGTGCAGGATTTTTACGGAATAGATAAAACGCAAAAGCGGCGAGAACGATGGAGCCTATAATCTGTAGAATAAGCTGGTTGGCTTCAATAAAATCGGTGATAAACGAAAGTCCGAGACCTGTAAGCAAGCAATAGATCAGATCGCTCAGTGCCGCTCCCATTCCGGTGAAAAATGCCGGCCATCGGCCTTTATTCAGTGTGCGTTGAATACATAACATCCCTATCGGCCCCATCGGCGCCGATATAAGTATGCCTATGGCTATACCGCGGACTACTATGTATAATAGCGATTCCATGGTCAGTATTCCATATTCAAAGTTACAGCAAATGTCGCTAAATAAAAAGTTTTAACAAAAAATTAAGACTTTGCAGTGAGAAGTTACGAAAAGAGTGTAATTTATTGGAACTGAGCGTAGGTTAATTGCTCAT
>CAJUMZ010000005.1 GCA_910587665.1 uncultured Muribaculum sp. | reverse complement strand
TGCGATTCCGTCTTGCAGGTACGCATAAATTTGCGACCTTTGTTCTGAGGTTAGTATTTTGCCATACATTTACTGATATTCAAGAAGATTTATTATCGTTCATTTTCAGACAGTTATGTCCTTGATTATTTTTATCCGTTTTCCTCAAATTGCCCTTATTTTCGCATTCAGTACACAATTAGTACGATTCGATTGTTAATATCTGTTGTGAGCCGTTTTCACGTTTGATTACGCCTCATTACCTTTGCATCAAACAAAGATAATCACCTATGGCTAAAGTAGAAAGTAAGAACAAACAGAACCCGAAACTCGTACAGTCCGAATTGCAGGACGGTCGTGCGAGCCTTGCGTTGGAGTATTACCTCGGACGCAACGAAACTCCAGTGCTTGATGAAAACGGCAACCATGTCCTCTATACAGAGGGGGCGATGAAGGGAAAGCCAAAATATAAAATCAGGCATATTCGCAAACGAGAGGTACTGAACCTCTATATATGGCTGCACCCTCGCAACCAACAGGAGCGCACCCAAAACAAGAACACTCTCGCACTCGCCGAGAAGATAAGGTTTGAGCGTGAGCAGGAATTCCTCGAAGACCGTGAGGGCTACCGACTGAAAAAGGACGGAGAGAACGATTTTATCAAATACTTCCGCAAGCATTGGGAGAATGAGCTGTATTCAAAGCCCGTAAGAATTACATACAAGACCTCCTACAATCGTTTCATAAGATTCCTTGAGGCTGCGCCACGGTTTCAACGCTACACATCGTTTCTACGAATGGAATTGATTACACCCGAAATGGTGACAAGTTTCACCGACTATCTGAAAAAGGTAGCCAAAGGAGAGGGAGCGCACAAGTCATACTATATGTTCCGAACCGTAATTCTACATGCGATAGAGGAGGGTCTGATGAAAAAGAATCCGTGCAAGGGAATAGTGATACATCGTGACGTGAACACGCTGAAAAAGGAGATTCTGACAATGGATGAAATCAAACGCCTTGCCGCTACTCACTACGAGGAGGAAGACACGGCTCTGCAACGTGCATTCCTCTTTTGCTGTTTCACCGGCATACGTTGGTGTGATACTGTGAGCCTCACTTATGCCAATGTCGATTTCTCGGCAAAGATACTCCGATTCAACCAACAAAAGACGGAGGGGCGTAGCGCACACAGCGGTGTTACAATCCCATTAAGTCCGACGTTGTTGAAACTCATCGGGAATCCTATACAACATTCTTCCGAGAAGATATTCAATATCACCTGCTACCGTACAACCGCCATCACACGCTTGCAGAAATGGGTAAAGGCAGCAGGAATCAACAAGAATATCACATGGCATTGCGCGCGCCACAGCTTTGCGGTAAATGTTCTTGGCGCGGGAGCGAACATCAAGACCGTTGCATCGCTTATGGGACATTCAAGCATAAAGATGACCGAGAAATATCTCCACGTCATAGACCAGCAGAAGCAGGACGCAATTAACAGCCTCGGCGACCTTGACTATGACTGCGAGGCTGTCAGCGTATAGATTTTACCTATTGCACTTTTGGCACTTTGGCATTTTGAGAACTCTCCGATTCAGCATGGGAGGGTTCTTCTTTTTTCGTTGTCTATTCCTGAAAATTTGGTTTGGTCCAGTACGGGGTGTATATATAAGACTAAACCGAACTCCGATGTCGTTGGGATGTGTCAGGCAACGAAAAGAAAAAATCAATGGAATTAGTCTGCATTATCCGCATTTTCGGAACTTGAAAATGCAGATAGTGCGGAAAGTGTGGCGAAGTCGGTTAACATTTTCAGTGACATCCCCATGCATACCTTGCACTCTTGCACACTTTGAAAATGCCAAAGTGTCAAAAATGCCACGGAGTAATCTTGAAATATGGATGCTCCCGAAATGTCCTATCCCTTTAAAAAGTTGACCTCTCCCATCGTGCAAAAGAACAAGAAATGCAAAGGACGACACTGAGAAAAATTGGGTTAGGGCAACGAGAAAAAAGGCATAACTGATTAATTGGCAAGATACCTTCTGGGTACCTCAAAAGGCTCTCTCCCGATGGTCGGATATAATCACCACAACTGTTACAATCATTGTAGTTGTTGCGATGACTGTAACGGATATAGTCATTGCAACAACTACTGTAATTATGATGATAGCAGCCGATGAGGAAAAGCGGAGTGCAAGGATATGTTTCGGGGTTTCTTTTTCGTTGAAAAGCCATCTCCGAAACCGCAACCATGCAAAAGTCGCTCTTTGTTTTTCTCATTGCTATAAGAGGTCGTTTTAGAGTGGAGCGAGTTTATGTTTAGGTATTACCCGTAATCCCAAAACGCTCCACCCTAACCCCACTGTAACCATTGCACTTGGTACAATGGTAAACCACTATACCGAGTGCAACAAAATCAGCTGTTCCGAATCGACAAGGAAATTACACCGATAGGAAATTCCTTAGCATATTAGGGAATTTTTCGAGCCGCATTGGCAGTGACAACGCTAAAAATATCCCCAATATGCCAAAGGTCAACCTTTGGAATCCTCGATTATTACATATTACGAATTTCAACTATTGGAACTGTTCTTTCCATTCCTGCATTTGATTTGTACTTGAATATTCCAACTTGCTTTGCACATTTTCCTTTAGGCATATTTATAACCTGATCATCATAATATGATGCTTGTCCGTTATTCAAGAATAATACTGTCACTCCAGTTGCCACAGAAAGTCCTGGCTCAATTTCATTCGCCAAAGCATCACCAGTATCAAGCACTTGAAATACTTCAAAGGAATTGTTACTAACACATTCGCCTTCTTTTTCAAATAGTGTTATCCCACTATTGACAGTATTCCTCCCAGAAAATGCTACTGCAAAAAGAATAACTAAAACCACTCCGGATATAACTCCTGCGATATAAATTAAAATCTTCTTTCCCATAATCAAAATAAGTTTTGTATTTGTTTCTTGACACGATTGATGGCACCTTTCATATCTCCATTTCTGTCCCATCCTAATCCCCATGCTCCACGACATGAGGCAACGGGCTTCCCCGTCATATAGTCCACAAAGTTAACACTGATGATTGACTCTTCGTCATTTTGGGTAGCAGAAAAACGGACAAGGAGTAATTGAGCCTTTTGGTCAGAGGAAAGTTCTTCAATTCTTCTATCTCCAATCATCTCCAATCTTGTCCCATCAATAGCATCATAGATTTGTACCTCAATATCCATCAAAGATGCAGAACCAGTGTATCCCATTACATTTGTCAGAGATGCATATTTATATTCTCCCAAATTAGCTGTATCGGAAATAACAGTACGACTTGTGGTACATGATATCATACACAAGAGCAGAAGTGTTGCAAGAATAATTTTTGATTTCATTTTTGTATAGTTTATTCGCAAAAGGAATGTTCCCCCGGATGACACCAATGAGGAATATCTTGTCTTAAATTCAAGTCAAAATCCACCTTAAATTTTAATTTGTCTATGATACCATCTCCATACCACGATTCCATGACAGCCTCTTGAACATACCAATCTCCAAATATGCTATCACACTTATGACAACCAAACGACATATAGGAATCGCCAACAGTATGACTGTATCTCTGCTTGACTGTTGCCAGACTCAAATTTTTGTTTGAATTAACATATTCCTGAATTTTGCTGACAATGAACGGATGAAACACCAATTTGTCAGATACCCACATGGCTTCATCATAGTTTATAATTGTATTGCAGGGGGATTGAAAAGGTGCTATATAATAAATATGATTGATAGTACCACATTTCCAACATCGCATTTCTAAAAAATATATTTCTACATATGGCAAAGGATTTAAGGTGTGGCAGAATTTAATTTTGTCATTTAAGAAATCATGGACAAAATCTTCCAATGATAAAATTTTACGTTTTTTGAGTGACACAAAAGTTCTATTATCAGAAAATTCCAATTTAAATATCGGTAAATCCTCCATTTCTACCCTTTGGCGGGCAGGTTCTTTTTCAAAAAGCCAACACCCTACAACTCCATCTCTAATGTATTTGTCTTGTCGTTCTTGTGTTTTCTTTAAAGATTGTGGAGACAATTGTACTTCAAATGCGTATTTGCGCTCCTCAAGAGGAACAAATACATCGGCTCTCCAACCCTTACCACGGTATTCAGTTTGAGCTGATAATCCTAATGATTTGCAAATATCGAGTATCTGATATTGAACTTGCTCGTGTAGCATATGTTGTCGATTTCCTCAGTGCCACGGAATTTTTCAGTTATATAAGAAGCGTGGCACTGCATGCTACGCCTTAGTTCGGAGGTCCTGAGAAAACCTTGTGTACAGATGTAGATATAGCAGCCCACGCTATAGCGTGAGAACCACTATGCTACCCTTGTACACAATTCAGAAATTTCTCAGGTTTCCGCACTACAAGATAAGCATAACGCCTCTTATTTGTCAAAATGTCGTGACGGGACTTCTCCCAATCAACTGCAAAGTTACGACTTTTTGTGTTGCAAGTCAATAGGCTGTGCAAAAAATAAGTTTGGTTTGGTTCTATATATAGATATATAAACCGAACCAAGCCTATAAAGATATGGGGGGCAAAAGAGATATGTCCCACTGTTTTTTTCACCAGCCCTTATATGTATATATCACCACATCATATTTACCACCGAAAGAAGAAAATCAAGGCAAATAAATAAAGTTAACGACAGCAAAATATCTATAATTCGTTTCTATACTCTTGTCGTCAGTTATCTATGTAGTACGAATTTAGTACAATTCTGTATAGGTATATCATTGTTAATCAATATAATTCTGCCTTAAACTAAAATTGAGGTTAGTTGTTTGTACATGAGCAATACAAAATTAATTAATCTTGGGGAGACTTCGGTCTCCTTTTTTTGTATTGCTTGCTGACTGATGTTTGCGGCGGGGGCGACGAGCTTGGGAGGGCTCGCCCCCGCCGAATGCAGACTAAAATTCACCGAACTTTTTGCACTTCGGTTTTGAATCTACCTTACCAACATTTTAGTAATACTTTTTATAATGCACACATCTTATATTATACACACATCCGGAAATAAGTCAAACCACGATAAAATAAGAACCGGACACCATATATTTGTCAATAGTTTTGCGTATCTTTGCATCATATTATTACATTTTCTACAACCAAAAAGTAATTTATTTATGAAAAATGCCCTAAAGATTGTCTGCGCTTGTCTGCTGACAATCGCTTTCACTAGTTGCATGGATGAAGACAAAGAGCCTGATTCAATGATAGATAACAGCGGCAACGGACAATACAATGTAAAAAATTGTATCGTGGCAGATCCGTTTAACCGCGAACAGCTGTATGAGAAAAAAATGATGCAGCCGGCACGATTTGAATTTGACGAACACGGTTGTCCTTTAAGGATGTACACGACAACTTACAACAGCGACGAAGAAACGACAGTTTGCACTTACGACTATCCCGAAGGTCCGAAAGGTTCCACAGTTATAATAACCACAGACTATGCAAGCCTAACATTTAAAATAGGCTCCAATGGATTTGCAAAAAGCTGCACCGAAAGATACCATGACGGTGGCGGCGAGACTTTCGACTGCATTTTTGGCTATGACACCGACGGACACCTGGTCTATGTGAAAGATGATAGTGGATGCCAATTTGTACTTGAATATAGCAACGGAGACCTCTCCGCAGGATATGTCTATGACAACTGCGGCGACCTGGTACGCTCATGTCGTTATGAATACACTGACAAAGCCAATTACGGCTACATGCCCTATAACCTTTATAGCGAATTCGAGGATGACAATATGAGCTATGAATGGGTATTTTCTTACCTCGAACACGCATATATCGCAGGATTGCTCGGTAAACAGTCCAAGCATCTTCCCGATATTCAGCATATTAGCGAAAATGGCTCCGAATCAACGTATTATTTTCACCATGAATACAATGAAGACCCTTCAATTGTCTACTATCTCAGATATATCCCGATAGCCTATGGCTGGGATACCAATGAGGAATCAAAGTATGGCAAAGACAGGGTACGTCATCCGACCACATACACTGTGGAGTTTTAGAAACCGGTGCAACCCACATTATCAACATAGGGGCATGGATTGCCACAATCCATGCCCCTATGTTGATAACCATATAACCGCGACGAGAAAAAGGAAATTTAAGCAGACTTAATTATTTTTCATTCGGAGGCATGGGTGTGGGTGATGGCGGTTTGTCATTTAATTTGTAACTTTGCAAGTTAATTTAAATGACCAAAATGGCTGAACGGAATATAATTGTCAAGGGCGCTCGCGTCAACAATCTTAAGAACATAACCGTAGAAATCCCACGCAACAAACTTGTGGTAATTACCGGGCTTTCCGGTTCCGGCAAGTCGTCGCTTGCCTTCGACACCCTCTATGCCGAGGGACAACGCCGCTATGTGGAAAGCCTCTCAGCCTACGCGCGCCAGTTTCTCGGAAAGATGGCGAAACCGGAAGCCGACTTCATAAAGGGGCTCCCCCCTGCGATAGCCATAGAGCAAAAGGTCAACACACGCAATCCGCGATCGACAGTAGGTACATCAACGGAGATCTATGACTACATGCGGCTGCTTTTCGGGCGTATCGGCAGGACATATTCCCCGGTGTCGGGAGTTCAGGTAAAGAAGCACACCATAGAAGATGTAATCGCGACCGCACAGTCATATCCGGAAGGCACACGTATCGCTGTCACCGCCCCCGTGTCGCTCCCTGACAGGCGGTCACTGAAAGAGCAACTTGAAATATATCTTAAAGAGGGCTATTCGAGAGTGGTGAAAGACGGCGAGTTTATACTTATTGAAGATCTTATCGCCTCACCCACGATACCGCTTTATGCCGACGGATACGACCTGCTTGTCGACCGTCTCGCAGTGGAATCTTCGGGCGACGAGGCAAGCCGTCTCGCCGACTCCATAGAGACCGCATTTTTTGAAGGTCACGACGAGATGAGCCTGCTTGTGTGGAGTGATTCGGGAGTGCGTCGTCATAATTTCTCAAAGCGTTTTGAAGCTGACGGCATCACATTTCGCGAGCCGTCGGAACTGATGTTCAACTTCAACAATCCTTATGGGGCATGCCCAAAGTGCGAGGGATTCGGCAGGGTGATAGGACTTGACCCCGACCTTATCGTGCCTGACAAATCATTATCGATCTATGAAGACGCCGTAGTGTGCTGGCGCGGCGACAAGATGAGCGAGTGGAAACGCGAGCTTATCCACATAGCTCCTCATACAGGATTTCCCATCCACCGCCCTTACTGCGACCTAACGGAAAGCGAACTTGACCTGCTTTGGCACGGCAACGGCAGATTCCGCGGCATCGACGGCTTCTTCAAGATGGTGGAAGAAAACCAATATAAGATACAATACCGTGTAATGCTCGCCCGCTACCGCGGAAAGACAACATGCCCGGTGTGCCACGGATCACGCCTCAACAAGGATGCCTCCTACGTGAAAATCGGCGGCAAGACAATATCGGAGCTTGTCAAGATGCCGGTAAGCGAGCTGCGTGAATGGTTCCGGAATCTTGAGCTTGGCGAAAATGATGCCAGGATCGCCGACCGCCTGCTGAAAGAGATCAACAACCGCATAGGATTTCTTTGCGATGTAGGACTCGGCTACCTGACCCTCGACCGCCTGTCATCCACTCTGTCGGGTGGAGAAAGCCAGCGCATAAACCTCGCCACATCGCTTGGCAGCAGCCTTGTCGGATCGCTCTACATCCTTGACGAGCCGAGCATCGGACTGCATTCGCGTGACACCGACCGCCTTATAAGCGTATTGCGAAAATTGCAGCAACTCGGCAACACGGTCGTGGTCGTGGAGCATGACGAGGAAATCATGCGCGCTTCAGACTACATAATCGACGTCGGTCCGGAAGCGGGCAGGCATGGAGGCGAAATAATCTATCAGGGCGACGTAGCAAATCTTCAAAAAGCTACCGGATCGTATACCGTAAAATATCTCAACGGAGAGATGTCAATACCTGTGCCCAGGCGCAGACGGAAGTGGCGCGACTATATCGAGGTGACAGGAGCACGACAACATAATCTAAAAAATATCGACGTGAAATTCCCGCTCGGCGTAATGACCGTGGTCACCGGTGTTAGCGGCTCGGGAAAGTCGACTCTTGTACGCGACATACTTTACCGCGCGATGGTACGCCATCTCGGCGACCCTTGCGATGCCCCCGGCCTGCACAAGTCACTCCGCGGCGACCTCCACCGCATATCAGCGATCGATTTTGTCGACCAAAACCCGATAGGCAAATCGTCACGAAGCAATGCCGCCACCTATCTGAAGGCATTTGACGAGATACGCAAGCTCTTTGCCGAGCAACAGGCGGCAAAACAGATGGGATATGCCCCAGGATACTTCTCTTTCAACTCCGAGGGAGGCAGATGTGAAGAATGCAAGGGCGAAGGCACCATAACCATTGAGATGCAGTTCATGGCAGATATCGTGATACCCTGCGAGGCATGCCATGGCAAACGCTACAAAAAAGATGTTCTTGAGATAAAGTATCGCGACAAAAACATCAGCGACGTGCTTGACATGACAGTCAACCAGGCGATCGAATTTTTTGGAGAGAGCAACGAGTCGCTACCGAAAAAGATAGTGCGGCGCCTTAAACCGCTGCAAGACGTAGGTCTCGGCTATATCAAGCTCGGGCAATCATCATCGACACTTTCCGGCGGAGAAAACCAGCGCGTTAAACTCGCCTATTTCCTTTCGCTCGAAAAACCGGAGCCGACTATGTTTATCTTTGACGAGCCGACCACCGGACTGCACTTTCACGACATAAACACCCTGATGGACTCGTTCAACAGGCTCATAGCCCTCGGTCACACGGTGATCATCATCGAGCACAACATGGATGTGATAAAATGTGCCGACCATGTCATCGACATCGGTCCCGAAGGAGGAGCCGGAGGAGGTAGTATAGTGGCTGAAGGCACTCCGGAAGAAGTAGCCGCCACGCCCGGCAGCTACACGGGCAGGTATCTTGCCGAAAAACTTCGGTAATGGCACGACAGCCTAATGCCTGCTATGCTTTTTACCGAAACGGGTGTTAAATGAGTCGAAGTATACACGCAGCAACAGCCGCTGATAAAAGATGAAGCTCTCCTTAGTGACATTGAAATCAAGTGACGCCTGCAGATCGACGTAACGGTTGCGGTATATCTTGGCATACACGTTGGTACGGTTATAGAATGAGGTCATGTAAAACGGTTCTCCCGGATACAGTTCCGCCCCAAATTTCCCGTAGCTTGGGAACAACCTGCCACCGGCATAGAGCGAATTTTTCAATCCGAGCCACCGCCATTCACCTAAAAATTCCACCCATGCCCCTGCAGGCGTTTTCCATCCGTCATCATTAGCCCTGTTACGCTCGACAGTCAGCAGTGCGCCCGCTTTTACCACAAGCGAGTCAAGGGGTGTCTTACGGCTGAAATCAAGACCGACATATGGATTTACAAGAAAATTATCCACGATATGCTGGTCGGCGGGAGCGTTTTTCTGCAAGGCAAAATGATTCATCATGACATGACCGCCTGCAAGAAACACACTACGTCGCGGCGACCATTCTCCCTGAACCACAATATTGAACGCCTCCCTTCGGGTACTGCTCTGCATGCCGCGCCAGTCAAGGTATGCCTCTACCCATCCACGACGTGTGTTATACTGCACGAGTGCACCACGGATATTGCGTTGAAAATATGTCAGCGAGTCACACCACAGGAATCCGGGAAGCTCACGACGCAACTGCGTGCGCGGAAACATACCCATCGAGAAGCTCCATCTACGGCTTTCGTGACGGTAATACAATGTAGGATTGACCGTGCCGTCATCCCAGTCGTTGGTAAGATGCTGAGTCCATACGACACCGACCGATATCCGGTCTCTTTTGGTAAGCCTCACCCCTGCCTCCGGAGCGAGCACCGTAAAGAAATACGTTTTCGGATCTGTGATCTTACGGTCGCCCTCCCTGTTATCAAACACAGAATTGAAGTCAACGCTCCAAGTAAATTCCTGAGCGCAGCATCCAAAGCCACATAGCAGTATTGCCGCCAATAAGGCGACGGTCTTGATTGGTTTCATTTATAAAATTAGTAAGGGTAAAGGGAAAATGTAACCGCCTACTTTTTAAACAGGCGGTAAATCTTCCTTATCTGTTTTGTCGCCTGAAATGCAAGAAGGGCGTAATCGATAACGGTAAATCCGGTAAACACCTTTCTCATCATGCCCCCGGCAAAAGCCGATTGCTTACGGTCGACAAACTGTCGGGTAGCGGAAGCGAGACGTTCACGCTCCATTTCCATTTTCACATGATTTACCGCCCGCTGATACCGAAGATCGTCAAGGGTATATCCCGACCATTTTTTCAAGCCGTCAACAGGAAGTTGCGATGGTACTTTGCTTTCCATAATCATTCAGCGTTTTTAGTCTTTTCATTTTGACGAGGAAGCGGATCAAGGAAGAGTCGCGACAGGAACCGTGCAATAGGATCAATAAACAGAGCCTTGCGGAAAAGTATTGCCACTCCCGCAAGCAGGATATATACCCCTCCCATGATCATAAAGCACCACATCACCGGAAGCACCTGGGCAAGGAGCAACACAAGCGCTATCGATATAAAGAAAAAAGCACATACCCCCAGCAACAGCAATAACACAGCCATTGCCCCGTGAGAGAGCAACACAGTGGTTTTCTCTATAGAAAGCAACTTAAGATTCTCAAGATAAAGCTTACCCCATTCTTTCGCATCGGCAAAAGCCTTTCGAAACTCTTCTTTATTATGTTCGCCCATAATATACAATATGCAAATAGTTAAAACGGTATTTTTATCACAAGCCGGGCAACGCGATATATCACAATAGATCTACCGCGACCCGGCTTATTTTACCTGTCAGGCATTACTCCTTGACAATCAACCGTCAAGCCCCTGCGTCAGCTGCTCTACGAGCGCGTCAACATCGCTTTCAGTACAAATTATGCCATGCTTACGAAGCAAGTCACTTATACGTTTACGCAAGTCAGCGCCCTTTTCTGGAGCAAAAAGGAGAGCGGCGCCGGCACCGACGATGGCTCCGCCGAGAAATGCCGATACAATTCCTAAACTGTTGTTCATAATCTTATACGGTATAGGTGGTTACTTTTTCAGTTCATCGGCAATCTCGTCTACCAGCTCTTCCATCTGGCTCTTTTTCAGGCGGATGCCCTTTTCCTTCAGGAATTCCATGATCTGATTGCGTGTATCCTCACCCTTTTCAGGGGCAAGAAGAAGTCCTACTGCGGCACCTGCGATAGCACCGCCAATTACAGAGAGAATGATGTGTAACGGTTTCATTTCGTTTCTATTTTTTGTTGAATAATATATTTCACGCTATACTTATAACACATTTTCACTCTTATTGTTTACATCGCAAAGGCATTGAAGCCTCCGTCGACCACAGCGACTGTGCCGGTGACAAATGAAGCCGCGTCGCTTATCAGATATTGGATAGTGCCGCAAAGCTCTTCAGGCTTTCCAAAACGCTTGAACGGGGTCTGACGGATGACGTCGGCACCACGCTCGGTCAGCGAGCCGTCAGGGTTGGTAAGCAGCGCACGGTTCTGGTTGGTGAGGAAAAATCCGGGAGCAATAGCGTTGACACGTATTGCCGGGGTAAACTTTGTGGCAACCTCATTTGCCATAAATGCGGTGAAGTTGCTTATTCCCGCTTTTGCCGCGGCATAGCCGAGCACACGGGTCATAGGGCGGAATGCCGCCATCGACGAGAAGTTGACTATCGCACCCTTGCCGGCGTCAACCATAGGTTTGAGAAATACTTGAGTGGGTATCACCGTGCCGGTAAGATTAAGATTGAGCACCCGCTCAAACTCCTCGATCTTTACATCAAAGAATGTACCCGACGGAGCAATTGTAGCACCGGGCATATTGCCCCCCGCGGCATTGAGCAGGGCATCCACACGACCGTATGCCGCCATGACATCATTGCAGTTTTCACGCACTACCTCGACATCCATCACGTCGGTAACGAGAAACATAGCCTCGCCACCCTGCGCCTTTATCTTGTCGACGATTTTCTCACCCTCATCACGGCGGCGCCCCATAAGCACCACCTTCGCGCCTTCAAGGGCAAGATACTCTCCTATACAAGCACCGAGCACCCCGGTGCCGCCGGTGATCACCACCACCTTATCTTTTACTGAAAACAATTCATTCATAATTATAACGACTTTAGGGTCATTAAGGAGTTTAAAGACCTTAATGACCGATTTTTATTTTAAATCATTTATTGTAGCCATGATGCCCGACACCATGCCGAGGGCAAGCATCCTGCCATGGAACGAGTACCCGGCATTATAGCCCATCTTTTCGTCGCCAAGCATCAGCGGGGCATGGTCGACGCGCATCGGCACTCCCGGGCGTTCGCGCTCAAACGTGCGTATCACGTCAATCAGCCTCGGGTCAAGATGGGTCGACTCCTTGAAATCGCCGTTGGGAAGCACGTTGCATATACGGGCATGCACGAAGTGGGTGCGACCGGCATATTTCTTAGCGAGCGCGGGTACATCGTTGTGGGCTCCCGCACTAAGCGACCCTGCGCAGAAAGTCAAGCCGTTATGGCTGTCAGGCACCGCGTTCAGGAACCATTCGATATCGGCGTCACATGTCACTATACGCGGCAATCCAAGTATCTGCAACGGAGGATCATCGGGATGCACACACATGTTTATGTCATATTCACGGCACACCGGCATGATAGCCTCAAGGAAATATTTCATGTTGGCACGGAGCGTGTCACGGTCGATGCCGTCATAAAGCTTCAGAAGGTCGCGGAAAGTGTCGACCGGGGTTGTATCATCCTCCGATATATTGCCGTTGACAAATCCCTGTGTCTTTACAATTATATTGTCGACAAGACGATGCTCCCCTTCGGGAGTCATTGTTTTCTTCAGCTCTTCAAGACGGGAGAGCGTGTCGGCGTCATAATCCTTCTCCGCCCCCTCGCGCTTGAGTATGCAGCAGTCGAAATAGGCAAACTCCGCGCGGTTGAAATAAAGATTAGAAGTCCCGTCGCCGTTGGGATATTCAAGGTCGGTGCGCGCCCAGTCAAGCACGGGCATGAAGTTGTAACAGATAGTCTTTACACCCGCCTTGCCGAGATTGGCAAGACTTTCCTTATAGCGTTCAATCAGCTTGTCACGGTCGGCACCTCCGTACTTGATCGATTCACTGACCGGAAGGCTTTCCACCACCGACCAGCGCAGACCGTGATCCTCTATGAAATTTTTCATTTTCATCACTTCCTCATAGCTCCATACCTCTCCGTTAGGGATGTGGTGAAGCGAGGTCACAATACCCTCCACGCCGATCTGCCTGAGCATGTCGAGCGTAATTTTGTCATTGGGGCCAAACCAGCGCCATGTCTTTTCCATTGATAAATCAGGTTAATAAGTTGCATCACAAAGGTAATAAAAATCGCGATTTTTATTACCTTTGCAAAAACGAAAATATCTCATTTTATCATATTTCCATGAATTGTTACCTTTCGCGCAACTATCGCAGCTCAGCATATGCCGGAGCAAAGGCAAAAATAGACATCGAGCAGATAATGCAAAATCTCGGATTTAAAAATGTCGGGATGAAACAGACCAATTATAAAGGAGTGGTCACCGCTTTTTTCGCCACACTGGCAAGCATGGCATCTGCCCCGTTTCACCTTAAGAGAGGCGACATCCTTGTGCTTCAATATCCTTTGAAGAAATATTTTAAGATCCAGTGTCGCCTCGCCCATGCACGCGGGGCAAAAGTAGTTGTGCTCATCCATGACCTCGGAAGCTTCCGCCGCAAAAAGCTCACCATAAAAGAAGAGATAGAGAAACTGTCGCTCGCCGACTATATAATCGCCCACTCCGATAGGATGCGCGACTGGCTTGTCGGGCACGGATGCAAGCGACCGATAGCCACTTTGGGTCTTTTCGACTTCCTTTCGGAAACCTCAGCTCCGGAAAGGCGCGATGTACCTAAAAAGCCTTACAAGGTGATGTATGTCGGTGGACTGGATTATGGCTACAACGCCGCACTGTATGAAATGGGGAAAAACGCAAAAAATTGGTCAACTATTCTCTATGGCGCCGGATTTCAGCCGGAGAAAGTAACCGACGGATGCAATATAGATTTCCGCGGCTATATCAATTCCGATGACCTGATAGCGTCGCCGGGTGCCGATTTCGGGCTTGTGTGGTACGGATCGTCTAAAAACGGTTGCGAAGGGATAATAGGCGACTATATACGCTATATCGCACCTCACAAGACATCGCTGTATCTTCGCTGCGAAGTCCCGGTGATTGTGTGGAGAGGATCGGGAATCGCCGACTTTGTGACACGTGAAGGAGTTGGAATCGCAGTCGATTCACTTGACGACATTGAAGAGATCCTCGGCAACATGTCTACCGAGGATTACCAGAAAATGAAAGCGAGAGCGGCAGCGGTAGGCAAAAAGCTTTCCAAAGGCTCATTCACTACAGCAGCACTTTCCGCCGCAGTAAAAGAGCTCGGCGGAGAAGGATGAAAACTCAACATGTAAAAAATTCTCACAGGTTCGTCAAGAAGAAAATCGGAAGGTTCAACTCAGATAAATTTCTCCACTATGTCGTTCATCGCGTAATAGCGGTATTCTCCGAGACGACCGCCGAAAATCACCCCCGGCTCCTTCCCGGCAAGCTCATGATAACGCGCATACATCTCCCGGTTTCTCTCATTCAATATCGGATAAGATGGATCACCGCCATTCAGATAAGAGCCCAGCGGGAATTCGTATGTAACGATAGTACCCTCGGCATCGGTAGGCACAAAATGACGGTGCTCTATCGAGCGGGTGTAAGGCACCGACGCATCGGGATAGTTCACCACGGCATTTCCCTGGAAGTTATCGCAATTTTCATGATATACATCCTGGAAACCCACAGCCTGATAGTCGAGCCTGCCGAAGCAATAGTCAAAATAGCGGTCAATCGGTCCGGTGAAAAGCACACAGTCGGCAAGCGAACGCAGCCGGTCACGGTTTTCAAGATAGTCTATGCCGAGCCTTACCTCCGCACCTTCAAGAAGTCGGTCGATAAATACGGTATATCCCTCGGCAGGAATACCTTGGTAGAGTTCATTGTAATAGCTGTTATTGTAAGTAAGGCGTATAGGCACACGGCTCATGGTCGACACCGGAAGCTCGCTGCACTTTCTGCCCCATTGTTTTTCGGTATATCCCTTTATGAATTTCTCGTATATCTCACGCCCCACAGCAGATAGGACAAACTGTTCGAGATTTTCAGGATGCTCACACGGTATCACCGACTCCTTGATCTTTTCACGCGCCTCTTCCGGTGTAGTCACTCCCCACAGTTCATTAAATGTGTTCATATTGAACGGGAGATTATAGACCTTATCCCCTACCCGGGCAATCGGCGAATTTACAAACGGCAGAAAATCAGCGACACCGTTTACAAAGTCCCACACTTTCTTACTGTTTGTGCGGAATATGTGTGCCCCGAATTTATGAACCTCTATACCGTTTATCTTTTCCGTGTAGCAATATCCCCCTATATGGTCGCGGCGGTCAATGACAAGACAGCTTTTACCTTCACGGATAGCCTTATATGCAAACATCGCGCCATACAGTCCGGCACCGACGATCAAATAATCATAATGTTTATCCATTTCCATTTATATTTTAACGCATCATGCTTTAGATTTTCTCCTGTTTTCCAGACGACGCCTGTTCATTTTCTTCATCTTGTTCAACAATTTCCGAGGGAGTAAAGCATTAAACGTCCCTATTATATTATGTTCCATTGATTTGAGTGCATATTTCATTCGCCTGCCGGGAGTGAGCGGAATCCCTACAATACGGTCACACTCCTTATGCATCATTACCCTGTGACGGCTTGAAAGCCCCTGCACCGCCTCACATACGGCGACAAAATCGGGAATATGGCAAATCTTTTCGCCCATTTTATACATTTTATGGACAAAATCGAAATCGGCAGCAATCTTGTAGGCTGTGTCATAGGGATACTTTTTCATAAACATAGTGTTTATAAAAATCGCCTGGTGGGATGTGGGCATGCGACGGCCAATTACCTCCGGCGGCTCTCCCATGCAGGACAATGCCGCATAATCTTTCTGTCTTAAATAATCGCCATATATAATTGCAGCCCCCTCCACGGCTTCATGGCTGAAAAAACGCCTTATCGTATCATCATCATAAAACCGGTCGCCGGCATTCATGAAATTAACATATTTCCCTGTTGCCATTGCAGCGCCCTTGTTCATGCCGTCATAAATGCCCTTGTCAGGCTCCGACACGCCTTTCAGCATGATGCCCGCCTCCTCGGCTTTAGGCACCATGGCCGACATGGCACGCTCATAGCTGCCGTCGGTCGATCCACCGTCTATCACGATGTATTCAAGCGGGCGATAAGTCTGCGACATCACTGACTCCATAGTTTTCAGAAGGTTGTCGCCCTCATTATACGACACGGTCACCACTGTTATAAGTTCACTGCTCATATCTCAGGAAATTTCAAATATTTCTGTTTCATTAATCCACAACCGCGAAACAAAGCGTCAGTCATCAACTTCAATTTATAGCCCAACGGCATGACGGGTCGCTCGCCGCGCCACTTTGTCATGTCAAGATACCTGAAATACAAACCCTTCCATGGATGCTGCGACTTGTAATGCCACGGCTTCTTGGAGCCGGTATAATGTATGATTACAGGATGCTGCAACTCGCTTTCAAGCTTGACAAGACTATCTGCCGGCATACGCTCCACGCGGCGTCGCCGCAAAAATCCGTCTTGCACATTCCAACGATGAGCAATAAACTTCTTGTCATCGTGGAGCAATGCATTCAGCAGATCCTGATCGTAAAGCACCAACTCGCTGACATGCAGTCTGAGGTAATCTATCGCACGCTTTTCAAAACCGTCAGCCCGCATTTTTTCAAGATTCAGCAACAAAACCCCCGCATTGAAATACAGGTGTTCGGGAGAAAAATGCAATCGCGCGTAACTTTCCGGGCGACCGCTCCACATATCCTCGACACACCCGACAGAAACATCAGATATATCGGTCGCCCAAAAATTCTTTATGGCACCATTGACCACAAGGTCGCAATCAAGATAAATCACTTTCGTCACATCATCACCCAGTATCGAGCCGAGAAATATGCGGTAATATGTGGCAATCGATATATACCCGTCATCATCTACCTTGCAGTCGGCAAGCAATTCTTTCGCAGGGAAATGAAATTGCAGCTGCTGTCCATATTTTCCCTCTACAGTCGACGCCAGCACCAACCGGGTATCATCATTAAGACTCTCGGCGATTATATGTACCATGATATCCGAGTCCTTATTGTTTTCCAAGAGGGATGTCAGCATTACAGTACAATATTTCACATAGTTGCCGTCAATGCAACATGCAACATGTATCATATCTTGATTGTCAGTCATTGTGATTCAGTTATTTTGATTTACAGGCAGTAAGAGCGTGGTTATACACTTCTATATATCGGGAAGCAATCGCATAAGGGGAAAAGCGCGATTCAACATCCTCGCGTATCGCCTTCGGGTCATAATTACGTGAAAGAGCTTCATTAATCGCTACGGAAAGAGCCTCTATACTCATATCGGCACATCTTATGCCGTTATAATCTTTTATTAACTCATCGCTACCGCTAATCGGCGTCATGACGACAGGCACTCCGCAAGCCATTGCCTCTATTGGCGATTGTGCAAACGCCTCGGCAAGCGACGGCATGACAAACAGATCGGCCGCGGAGTAAGCCGCCGACATCTCACCGGCTCCGGATAAACGACCTGTCTGCACGACTCCGTCAAAATCGGTTCCGTCACGATTAGCACCGACAGCAAGCACAACAATATCATCACGACCCGTTTTCTTGATGGCCTCAAGAAGATTCGTCAATCCTTTACGGTTATCGCTTATGTTGTCGGCAACAAATGAGATTACCTTTACATCCGACGGAATGTTAAACCTCTCACGCGCAACATTTTTGTCAATTCCGGCAAATACGGAACAATCGACCATATTATTAATGATATACTTTGATGCACTCGTTATTACAGGCTCATCGACATATTGTCTTTTCATATACTCCGACAGAAACACAATATGCAGATTATCAAGGACTGAAAGACATTTTTCCTTTAGCTTGCGAAACTTGATCTCTATTGCCTCATTCTTAATCGCCGGGTCATCATAATGGGCTACGCCATGAAACAGGTTTTCATCATGAAGGGTCCATATGATCGGCTTGTCCACATTTTTGAAAAAAGACGGGTAATCAACGAAATTATTGATCCAGTGCAGATGAATTATATCAGCTTCCTTTACAAGCGGATGACGGCTCAAATCATGTTTTGACACAGGAAGTGTGTACACATTCGGACGCCAAGCCTTCAGTGCCGATATATCTTTCATGTCAGAAGTCTTGAATCCAAGATCTTTCATAAGCCGCTCAATACGATAGCCCAGGTGGCTATAACGCACCACCCTGTCATCCTTGCTTTTTTTCCTATATACGAGCATCCGACTGTCAACCCCTTCGTCAAACAAGGCAGCATTTATACGACGGGCACACCCGCCTGCACCTCCGGAGTCACTCGTCGATATATGTAGCACTTTCATGATCGCTGTCTATTTTTTACGCTTATCTGTAAAGATAATAATTTTCAGCAATATTATCATTTTTCGGCGAGGAGGTCGGCGACCACGAAGGTGCTTCCGCCGATAAATATGGTGTCGGCAGCCGATGCCGCCTTACAGGCGGCGCGGTAGGCCTCCATGACCGTGGGATAGGCCTCGCCATGCAGTCCGGTGGTGGCCGCGTCCTCCCGCAGCAGATTTTCATCCATGGCGCGGGCGATCGAGGCGCGGGTGAAATAATAGCGGGCATCAGTAGGCAGCATTTTCAATATCGAGGTAACGTCCTTGTCGTTGACAAATCCTATCACTATATGCTTGATGCCGGGAGCCGATTCCAGCTGCTGCGAGAGATATTGCCATCCACCGGTATTGTGACCGGTGTCGCATACTGTAAACGGTGCGTCGCCAAGTTTCATCCATCGGCCCATAAGCCCGGTAATGCCGCACACTCCGGCAAAACCAGCCTTGACATCGGCGTCACCGATGCGAAATCCGGCTTTACGCAGTTCATCGACAGCGACAAGTATCGTCGCGGCATTTTTCGGCTGACAGTCACCGGAAAGCTCGCCTGTGATATCACCGTAAGGCGTGGCACGGTACAGAATCCCCTTGTCAACCACTACAGCCTCCGAATAAGGATGCTCGTCATCGGCATATCGGACAGACACACCGACCTCGGCTGCCTTTGACGCAAACACCTCGCGCACGTCGCCATCCGACTCCCCTATCACGACCGGCACACCCGGCTTGATAATCCCGGCTTTCTCGGAAGCGATCGCAGGAAGGGTATCGCCGAGAAACTGCATATGGTCAAAGGAGATATTGGTGATCACCGACAGGCAGGGATGAATGATATTCGTGCTGTCAAGCCTGCCGCCAAGTCCCACCTCAATCACCGCCACATCAACCTTGGCCTTGGCAAAATACTCAAAAGCCATCACCATGGTAAGCTCGAAAAACGAAGGTGACTTGTCAAAGCCGAGATTCATGTAACGCTCCACAAATCCGGTGACCTCCTCACGCGGTATCATCTCTCCGTCGACACGTATGCGCTCGCGAAAATCCACCAGATGGGGCGACGTGTAAAGCCCTGTCCTGTAACCCGCACGCTGCAATATCGCGGCAAGCGTATGGGCGGTCGACCCTTTGCCGTTGGTGCCGCCGACATGAATTGTCTTATATGATTCCTGCGGATTGCCGAAAGCCGCCGCAAGGGCCACGGAGGTGTCAAGCCCCGGCTTGTAGGCGGGGGCGCCCACGCGCTGAAACATCGGCAGTTGCGTGTAAAGGAAGTCGATAGCCTGATCGTAGGTCATATCAATAAAGTATAAGTCCCGCCACTCCGGCAAGACAGATTATAAATATAGGGTGAATCTTTGTGAAATACACAAGACAAAACGACACCACACATATTATTATGCTTATCGAATTGTCGGGAAAGTTCTGCCGGTTCATCAGTAGCAGGGCGGCTGACGCGATAAGTCCGATCACCACCGGGCGGAGTCCAGCAAATATGCCTTTTATAGCCACGGAGTCCTTATGTCGGCGTATGAAATGGCTCGCATAAAGTACCAGCAGAAATGAAGGGAGCATTACGGTAAGCGTGGCCACGATCGAGCCAAACACACTTCCGGTGACAACATAGCCGATATAGGTGGCACTGTTGATGCCTATCGGCCCGGGGGTCATCTGAGAGATAGCGACAATGTCGGTAAACATCTGCTCCGAAATCCATCCCGGGGTCACCACCTCGCGCTCTATAAGGGCAAGCATCGCGTAGCCGCCGCCGAAGCCAAAGAGTCCGATCTTAAGATATGCCCATATAAGTTTCAGGTACACGCTCATCGCCCATCCTCCTTTCTCTCCTTTTCCGTCAATTTCCGACCGACAAGCTGTTTCTGCCTGTGTGACAGCCACAGATACCCGCAAAGACCGCCGAGCACAATAAACACGATCGGGTTCCAGCCGATATATATCAGCCCGGCTACGAGAACGGGTATCCACACCGTCTTCCACGATATTTTGGCAGCCTTTGCCGAAGTGATAACCGGAGCTATGATAAGGGCAACCACACAGGGGCGTATACCCATGAATATCTTCGACACTACGGGATTATTTTTGATGATGTCGGGCGTAAGAAAGATAGCAATCGCGAGAATTATAAGAAACGACGGCAATATAGTGCCGAGAGCGGCTACCGCGCTCCCCTTGAATCCACGGAGCTTGTCGCCTATCGACACGGAGATGTTGACGGCAAGAATACCGGGCATCGACTGCGAGATGGCGAGCAGGTCAAGAAATTCCTCCCGCGAGATCCAATGATGCTTGTCGACTATCTCGCGCTCGATAATCGAGATCATCGCCCACCCTCCGCCGAAGGTAAACGCCCCGATCTTAAGGAACGTCAGAAACAGCTGTAAATAAATCCTGTCCATGATAAATCAAATCAACGCGCAAAGTTACACCTTATTTTTACAATAAACAATAATAAACAAGGAGGGCGCACCCAATCAGGATGCACCCTCCGGAATTTATATCATTCAAATTCCCGGTCAGCGGCCCGTCGACTTGATCTTGTCGCGGAGATAGTCGTTGAATTCCGACGCTCCGAGAAGCTCTTCCACTGTCAGGTGCATGCGGTAGCGCCAGTAGTGCCGCGGATTGGCGGGAATGTTGATCAATTCCTCGCGCGGATCCTCGCGACGCAGGTTGCCGTTGATCGACAGCCAGTCCTGAAGCGGGAATATGGCGAGCATCGAGGGCGACTGCAGGTTAAGCGTGATAATCTTGTCGCATATCCAAGGCTCGGCATACTGCGGCGCGGCACCCTGCTCGTGGAGCATGTTGTTGTAGTAATGCTGGGTGACTTCGCGGTTTTCCTCCCACCACTGGCGTATGCCGCCCATGTCGTGGGTCGAGGTCGTGCACACCGACAGGTAGGGATAGGTCCATGTGTTGCCGAACTCTGCCGCAGGGTCTTTCGGCATGCGCTGTATCTCGAGCGACAGCATCTGTAGCTGGCTCATCACCGCAGGCACGCAGTCGGGTATCATTCCGAGGTCCTCGGCACAGGTGAGCATCGATGTCGATCCGATAAGCGGGGGAAGTTTCCACATGGCCTTGCCATACCAGAAGTCATTGTGACGATGGTAGTAGAAGTCGTTGTAAAGGCGGTTGAAGCACCACTTCTCGTAATCGGTCAGCGAACGGTATATATAGGTAAACTGTGCCGATATACGCGGGTGATACTTGCCCCGTTCATATGGATCCTCGATGAAAAGCACCTCGTCGACAAGTCCCATAAGGGCATTGCTCAACTTGTCGTTTTTCTCCGATTTCTCCTCGCCGGCAAAATAATCGGCAATCTTGCGCTGGGTGTCAAACTCGTCGCGGAGCTTATATCTGCCGTAGCCTATGTTGATCAGGAAGCGGTGCTTGGCCTCCTCCGTGTATTCCCCGAAAAAGTCGTAGAGGAAATAATCCATGATAAACGGGGTTGTCTGCAAGTCGACGTCAAGCCAGAAGTCATAGTTGTTGCGCAGCTCGTCGGGGGTATAGGGAAGAGCGGGATTGAATATGCCGAGAAGTCCGTGGAGGGCATCCATCGGTATCTGCCATATGCGGAAAAATCCGAGCACATGGTCGATGCGGTAGGCGTCGAAATACTCCGCCATCTTGCGGAAGCGTGCCTTCCACCAGGCAAAGCCGTCTTTGTTCATCTCCTCCCAGTTGTAGGTGGGGAATCCCCAGTTCTGACCGAGCACGGAGAAGTCATCCGGCGGCGCACCCGCCTGACAGTCCATGTTGAAGAGTCGCGGATTGATCCATGCGTCGGCTGAGTCGCGCGATACGCCGATAGGTATGTCGCCCTTGAACGCCACCCCGTGCTCGCCGGCGTAGCGGTGAACCTCACGCATCTGCTTGTCAAGGTGATACTGGATATAGTACACGTAGTTGATCTCATCCTGATGTTCAGCTACAAACGCAGCCACCTTAGCCTCGTCGTAGACCGCATATTCGCCCCATTTTCCGAACTCCGGAGTACCGTTGAGGTCGCGGAGCACACAAAAAGCGGCATACGGTGTGAGCCATCCGCCATTTGCCTCGACAAACGCCTTGAATTCCGCCGTGGCGAGCGTCTTTGCACCCTCCTGGCGGTATATCTCGCGGGTAAACTCATTTTTAGCATTGTTGACGCGCTCGTAGTCGATCTGCTTGAGAGCGTTAAGCTCGACGCCGAGATCATCGAAATATTTCTGCCTTCCCTCGTCGTGGAGACGCCCAAGCTCACTCAGGCGCAGAAACATCGGGTGAAGCGCGAATGTCGAGTTGGCATTATAGGGATACGAGTCGGTCCACGTATGGGTCATCGTGGTATCGTTGATAGGCAGTATCTGGAGGAATTTCTGTCCGGTCAATGCAGCCCAGTCGACCATCTTCTTCAAGTCGTAGAAGTCACCTACTCCGAAGTCCTCCTCTGTCCTGACCGAGAACACCGGTATCGCCACACCCGCACAGTGCCATGCCGGGCGCGAATTGACGAAGCGCAGCCCGTTGATAAGCAGTGCGGAGCTTTTATGCTCGGGGATGATATTCATCACCCGATTGTCACCGCCCTCCCACGCAAGCACCTTGCGGGTAAGCTTGTCAAGGATCACAAACTTGTAGCGGAACGGCAGATGCACGTCGTTGAGCGGCAGCACTACGTTCCACACCGGGAAGCCCGCGTCGCTCATCACCACGGCTTTCTCCGGATCCCACTCTCCGAGCGACTCGTCGTCACCACACAGCGCAAGTACCTCCCCGCTACCCACCATCGGCGCAGCCACGGATATCGAGATCGACCCTCCGTAGACACTTTCGGCAGGCTCACGGTCGTCGCGGCGGTTGATACAGTCGATAAACACCGATGAATAGTAAGGCTTGTCAATCGGCTGATCCTGCCAGCGGTCATAGATCTCATAGCCGCTGACTCCGGTGCCCGGCACAAAACGGTGGGGTGCGCCCCACTCTCTTCGCTCGCCGCCGTTTTCATGACGCACGATATAGGTATATTCAAACTCGGCGAGGTCATCACCCGGCTCTATCTCCAGGGTCCACCCCGACGGGCCCGACTGCTGAAGTTTCACGGCGCGCGATTCGTCACCGTCGCCAAGACAGGGTGTTGTGCCGCTCAGATAGAGCGATTCGCCCCAGTTGGTACGATAATCGATGTAAAAATTAAGTTTCATGTTTTTATCGGTATTTTTGTTTATCGCTATAATTAATCATCACAGTGCCGTAAAGTTACATAGTTTTTCCCGGAAAACCTCAAATAAAACTCAAAAATAATCATTATCCGCACAATAATTTGTGCGTTTTCAAAAGAAGAATACCTTTTTGGTGCATTTCGTGTCCGGAGGATTGCCGACAACTTGACAACTTGACAACTTGACAACTCGAAAACCCATTGCTACCGGTGGCAATTGCGGCGGTTGCGTTCGTAGTCACGGAGGAACAGGTCGAGCGGCTGATCGGGAGTCAAGCCGAGCTTCGCACGCAGGCGTTGGCGATTTTTCTTCACAGAGTCGGGGTTGATAGAGAGAAGGCGCGCTATATGCTTTGTCTCCAAGCCGAGAAACACCATGCACGCAAGATTCACGTCGCCGGTCGTAAGAGCCGGATACTCCCGGCGCAGGCTGTCGGCAAAGTCGGGATGCATCTCCCCGAAAAGCAGGCTGAATTTCTCCCAGTCGGCATCGCCGGAGCGGTTAACGTTGATGGTCGACATGATGCGCGCCACCACCTCGGGATCGTCTGACTTGATGTCGCGCACATCGCCGGCTATCTCTGCAAGCGCACGATCCTTCTCCGAGGCACGCATCTCCGCGGCGGCTATCCGGCGCTCTTTCTGTTCAAGTGTCGACTCAAGCATCATGCACTCGCGGCGGTGACGCCTACGCTGCCATGCCACGATAAACCACACACATGCGGCAACGGCTATCGCCGCCGCAACAGCGGTGACCCGCCTCCATGTAGCTTCGCGCTCCCTCTCCTCTGCAATCGTACGGTCAATTTCGGCAAACTCCTTTTTCTGCAACTCATTCTGCACCATGACGGCATCGTGCAGGGCATTATTCTTATCCTTCAGGTGGGCAAGCTCCATGTTGGCCATTTTCGCGGAGTCCGTTTTTCCTTCCGCTTCATATAAACGCCCATTTATTTCAAGTATATCGCAATAATATCCAAACCGCTCTACGGCAGGGGTAATCAAGCCGCGCATCATCCTCGCATAGTGTATCATAGAGTCACGATCACCCGCTTTCAGATAATAATCGGCAAGCAACGACAGCACATACGGCTTGGCCCACTCAGGGTCAATTGGGCGGCATGCACTACTGTATGCATTATAAAGATCGGCCACATTTCCCGATTTTTTATAAGACAATATCATAGTCACCGTGTTAAAGCGTTCCCCTTCGTCAAGAAACCGGCTTCGCTTCATGCTGTCCACGCGTGGGTACCATTCCGAAGTCTTGCCCTGTTGATAAAGTGATATCGTGATATTGAAATACCCTATGAATTTCTGAAAGTCATAGCGCGAGGGAAGCCATTCTACCGCAAGCTCATAATTTTTTATAGCCCCATTATCATCGTCAAACACATGATTGATAGCACCTATAAAATTATATACATGGGACACCCTGAAACTGTCATTGACTTCCTTGAATATGACAAGCGGATCCTGCAACCGCCGGTATACCTCAGTCCAGGAATTGCCAATGTCATATGCCTTGTCAATGGTCATGCATGCATGGTCATAAGGATATTTTGCGGAATCGGTTATGGCGATTGCCGAGTCAAGCGCGTTGACGTAAGCATCTTTATCACCGGCTCTGTCATACAAGGAGGATTTCACATACAGACTGCGCGCCTTGAGCTGGCGGTTGCCGGTAACACGGGCTATCGAATCAAGTTGTGCCCATATGGTATCGATTCCGGTCTCACTGTCGACTATCCCGCGGGTATGAAGTTCATACTCTCTCAGCAAGGAGTCGGCGATCGGATCTATCGGGGTAAAGAAAAATGCTTCGTCGACCGGTGTTTTTCCTTTGCAGCCTGTTGTGAATATGGCAGGGAGAAAAAATATAAGCAGTGTTATTGCGGGCAGTGCAGTCAGTAAAGTTGATTTCGTTTTCATACCGCAAATTTAGCTTCTTGCGCCGAATCATCCAAGGGGTACATACACCTATACCCCAACTTTCTATGCTTTTGATAAATTTGTCCCCCACTTGTACCCCCCCCCATTTTCAACAAGTTACGTGCGTGATATAATTTTGCCGTCATCAATTCAACGGCACAAGCCGCATTGTCAACCGATCTAACTAACCGACGTCTTACCATCAAACCTCAGCAATGAAAAAGTACCTGACTCTATTTTTCACAACCATAATGATGTCAACGCTCACCGCCCGCGGCGATGAGGCGGCGAGCATCAAGACTAACCTTCTTTATGACCTTGGGTCGACCATCAGCCTGGGGGCTGAGGCGGGGATTGACCGCCATCTCTCGATCGACCTAATGGGGGCGTACAACCCGTGGACCTTCTCGAAGGGTGTGAAGATGAAGCACTGGCTCATCCAGCCGGAGCTGCGCTGGTGGCCGGGCGAGCGTCTGAATGGTCATTTTCTGGGCGTGCACCTCATAGGGGGCGAGTATAACCTGAACCGCATACAGCTACCTTATAATATGTACCCGTCGACGCTCGACTACCGTTACGAGGGATGGGGCATCGGCGGCGGGCTCTCCTACGGATACCGCTGGAACTTCAACCGCCGCTGGGCGATGGAGGGCTCGGTGGGCGTGGGTGTGATCCACTCCTCCTACGACCGCTACACCTGCGGCGACTGCGGCGAGCGCATCGGCTCCGGCACCAAGACCTACGTGGGTCCCACGAAGCTTGCCCTGAGTCTGATCTACCGCTTCGGGTCGAAAGAGCCGCGCAAGCCGCGCGTGGAGACAGTCGAGCGCATTGTCGAGCGGGTGCGCGTCGACACCGTCTACCTCACCCGCCTGGAGCGCGACACGGTCGTACGCGACCTCACCGACACCATCCGCGAGCGTCAGAAAGTGATCCACGCCGACTATGCACTGCGCCTTGTGTACCCGCTGTCAAGCTCGCGCATAGAGCCGATGCTGGGCGACAACGCCGCGCGCATCGACTCGCTGATGGCGTTCATTGACCGCTATGCCTCCGACCCGACGCTTCGCATCCACTCGATAGACATCGTGGGCTACAGCTCGCTTGAGGGCGGCGCGCAGCGCAACCTCGTGCTGTCGGAGGAGCGCGCCCGTGCCGCCGCCGACCTGATCTCGTCGCTGCGGCCCGACCTGCAGTATCTCATCCACTCGGAGGGGAAGGGTGAGGACTGGGATAGCGTCGACTTCCCGGGCAAGCGCGCCCTCATGGCCGACCCCGACCTTGACAGCCGCGAGCGCAAGCTGCGCGCCATGGGCGGAGGCTCGCTGTTCCGCACTCTCCTCGCCACCAAGCTCCCCGCCACGAGGCGCATCGAGTGTGTGATCAACTATAGCCGCATCACCACCAGCATCGAGACCACCCGAAAACCGACCGCGGTCGACCTCCCTGTCGCCCCTACAACCGACAACTGACCCCGGTCGACCTTCCGGTCGCCCCTACAACTGACAACTCGAAAACTCGAAAACTTGAAAACCAAATAAACCAACTACTAACTATTTTTAACTAACCAATTATGAATCTAAAACTGATTTTAGCGGCAACCGCGCTTGCCGCAATGACACTCTCGTCATGCTCCTCCGACACACCCGTCGACGCCACCCAGAACATCGCGCGCGGCGAGACCACCTGGGCAACCTTCAACCTGTCATTGCCCACCGATGATGGCTCCCGTGCATCAAACGGCGACCCCAACGCAGAGTTAACCGAGCAACAGATCAAGACCCTCCACATCTACATCTTTTCAAACGGCATCCTTGAGATAGATGAAAAGATCACATCCGGTGCCGCGGCAAACAAGGCACTTGGCCCGGTGAAGCTCACCACGGGTGAAAAGGTGGTCTATGCCGTTGCCGGCGACCTCAAGGTTGACGGTGCCACCTATACCGCCACTGTGGAGAAGACACGCCTGTCCGACTTTGAGGGCATCCTTTTTAACGCCCTTGCGGATGACATTGCCAAGAGCGGCAATTTCCTCATGGCCGGCAACGCGGAGGTCACCATAGTCAAGTCAACCGAGGCTGATCCCTGCAAGGTTAATGTCAATGTAAGACGCGCCGCCACCAAGACGCAACTCAAGTATGGCGACTCAAAGGGCAACGTAACCGTGCGTCCCACAATCAATGCCGACTTCAGCGGCGCTAAGTTTACCATGATGCAGCTTGCCGAGAAAATGTGGCTGACCGCCGGCAACTATACCCCTACAGGGGGCGAGAGCGCCAACGGCACCTATGCGGGCTACACCGCAGTCCCGGAAACCGTGGCAGACAACATGTTCTGCAATGCGGTGAATACATTTGACGGCAAGGTCGCCAACTCAAGGTACACAGGTGAGGCATACAACGAGCATCCCGTCACCGGCAACACGACGTTTGCCCTTGTTCGCCTGAAAGCCGCTCCGAAGTCCGTTTGCACCGGATACGACACAGCGACAGGCACATATGACCTTACGGGCTCTCTCGGCAGCGACGGCACGTTCTATGTGCTAGCAAAGCATGACGCCGAGACCGCATCCTACATTTTTGCAGCCGACAAGGAATACAACATACTCTATTTTTCCGACGAGTCCGTTGCCTCCAACCTAATTACCGACGCCGGGTTTGACGAATCATATGAGGTATTTAAATATGAAAACGGCCATACATATTACCGTGTCAACCTTGTCACCAATCCCTCCGCTGCAGCCGACGGTCCCGACAAGTATTGCGCGCTCCGCAACCACTTCTACAAGATCTCTGTGACCGACATCAAGGCACTCGGCGCGCCCAACGCCCCCGGCGTGGTGCCCACCGACCCCGACCAGCCGCTTGAGTCGGATGCATGGCTCGCCACCACCATCCTGATCGACCCCTGGACCGCAGTTGACATGAACAACACCACCCTTCAATAAACCCAAGGCTTTAAGGTCGTCAGGGTCATTAAAGTCTTTAGCGACCCTAACGACCTTAAAGCCACTAACCCAATGACAATGAACCTGCTTAGACCACTGTCGGCCCTGGTCGCGGCGCTCGCCCTGACGGGCTGCATCCGCGACAACCGTGACGACTGCCTGTTCCCGCTGCGCCTCCACTTCACCTACCTCTACAACGTGGAGGACACCGACCTGTTCGGCGAGGAGGTGGAGACCCTGCGCCTGTACCTGTACGACACGGCGACGGGAAGCCTCGCGGCGTCACGCTCGCTCTCCGCCGCCGAGCTTGACGGCGAAAACTCCGTGGAGTGGCACGTGCCGCCGGGGAGGTTCACCCTCGTGACATGGGGCGGCGTGAAGTCGCGCTACGAGATCGACCCGGGCGCGTCGCTTGACGCCATGGCACTCTCACTGCCCCCCGACGCCGCCACCGGCACCGTCGCGCAGGAGCGCGAGCACCTGTGGCACAACCTCACCACCGACCTGCTCGTCAACGGCGACATAACCCCCGCCTACGACATCGACCTCCACAAGCTCTCCAACGACGTGACCGTGACCGTCGCCGCCTCGCCGGGACACTCGCTCCCGATGCACCCCTCGTCGGGCATAACCGCCACCAACGGCGCATGTGACGCCTACGGCAACATCCCGGAGGGCACCCTCCCGACCGAGTACGCACCCGCCGTGGAGGCTCTCTCCCGCGCCGACGACCTGTCAGGCTCGGTCCACTCCTACACCACGATGATGCTCGACAGCGACGACGACTCGCGGCTCAACGTCGACCTCGGGGGCACGACCGTCTACGACGGCTCCCTCACCGGTCTGATCAACGAGCACTCCGGCATCGACTTTGACCTATTGGATGAATTTCACGTGTACTTCCTCATCACCCCCGGCGACGACCGCCTCGACGTGGCGGTCAGCGTCAACGGATGGCAGGTGGTGGAGTATGACGTCGCACTGCAATAACACCCCGAAAGATGAAACACGCCCACATATACCTGCTGACAGCCCTGCTGCTCATGTGCGCCTCCACCGGATGCTCCGACTCCGGCAGGCATGACGGGAGCTCCGGCGACACCCCCGGCGACTCGATGGCCGTCAAGATCACCGTCAGCATGCCCTCGCGTCAGCCGGAGCGGTCACGCTCGATGACCGACGCCGACGAATCGACAGTCGACGACCTGCTCGTCATGCTGTTCACCCCCGATGAAAACTCATTGCCCGCCACCCTCTACAGGGTCGTGCCGGCATCCAACATACAGGACAACCCGACAACTGAAAACTTGACAACCCCCACCCGCTACTCCTTCGACCTCCGCATAGGCGTCGACCCCGCCACAACCCCCGCGAGGCTCGCCGTGGTGACCGTGGCAAACGCCGCGGCGCGCGCCGCCGACATCTCAGCGGGCATGACCTACAGCCAGGTGCAGGCGACACTCACCGTCGGCGCCCCCGGACAGTCCGACACGCGGCTGACCATGTGGGGCATCGCATCCACCCTTGTCGACACCTCGCTCCGCGCTCAGGGGCTCAGTATCACGCTGCTGCGCGACCGTGCCCGCGTCACCCTCGGCGTCGACGCCGACAAAGTGCCCGCGTCGCTCTTCTTCCCCGCTACGATGCAGGTGATGAAGGCGTCGTCAATGATGCTCCTCATCCCCTCAATTGAAAACGTATCAGGCAATGTCGCCACTGCGCCGTCGCTCCCCGCGGGCAACTCCACACTGGACCCCGACCCCTCCTGCGATCTTACCGCCGCAAGCCCGCGGCTCTACCTCGCCGAGGCCGACATAAGGATGGGCGGCAGCGGCGAGCCTGACGACGACAACCGCCTCAACCGCGCGGCGATAATCGTGGGCGGCAGCTACCGGGGAGCCACGCAGCCATGCTACTACCGCGTCGACTTCAAGGGCGCCGACGGGATGCTCACCGACGTGCTCCGCAACCACAGCTACAACATCACCGTCACCGCCGTCAACGGACCCGGCGAGCCCACCCCCGAGGAAGCCTACCACAGCATAGTCACCTCGATCGACGCGACGATAACCGAGTGGGAGGACATCAACAATGACGTCGCCTTCGACGGGGCAAACTGGATAGCGATGCCGCGCACCGCCGTCATAGGCCCGGAGGAGGGCGCCGAGGCTACACTCTCGCTCTCCACCAATGTCGACCCCTCGCTCTGGGAGACCGTGTGGGCGGAGGAGGGTGACGCCGCCAACTTCTCGGTGGCGCTCCCCGCCACGCTCGACGAAAACGGCGCGGGCACCCTCACCGTCAAGGCGATCACCGCCCTCCCCGACGACACCGACAGCCGAACCGCACAGCTACAGATCTACGTCACCCCGCGCCTCCGCCTCATCGTCAACATAATCCAACAGCGCGCCGGCTCAGGCGACCGCGACCACTCCGACTGGCTCGACGGCGGCAACATCCCCGGACAGGTCTGACACCGGTCGACCCTACAACCCGAAAACGGTCGACCTTCCGGTCGACCCTACAACTGACAACTCTGACAACTCGAAAACAATATAACCGAAAATGAAATACCTTAACTTAGCATCCCTGCTCCTTGCACTGTCGGCCATCACAGGCTGCAGCGACGACACAGAGCAATTCATAGTCCCCGACACGGGCGACGGAATTTCCGTCAGCTATCGTGTGGAAGGGGAGATGGTCCTCTCAAGGGGAGTACCCACCACAGCCCACGAAAGAACCCTTGACCACGTGCATGTCATCTTCATAGACGCCGAGACCGACGCCTATGCCGGCTACACACGCGCCGCCGTGACAGCGGGCAAGACCAAGTTTTCCCTCGACCCGCCCGAAAGCCTCGTGGAAGACAAGAGCTACAAGGTGCTTGCCGTAGGCAACGGCGATGACTACTGCGACGACGCCGAGTCGTTCTCGGCAAAGCTCGCGGGGCTGTCAGGCACGCTCACCGACATCAAGGACAAGCTGATAGCCCACTGCAGCAAGAACATTACCAAAAACTCAGTGGATGCACTGCCGCTCTACGGCATGTTCCTTGACAAGGAGGGGACAGAGTCCACCTTCACCGTCACAAAGGAAAACGGCGTGCGCAAGGTCGCCGAGGCAGAGTCGGCGGAGTTCGTGTTTTCAAGGGCGATATGCCGCGTCGACATCCACAACCTTGTAGGGCATGTGCTCGACATCCGCTATGCCCGTGTCGCCAACAACCGCACCTCCGGCTATTACTTCGTCGACGGACTGAATGCCGGGACTGTCGCCGAGATGACCACCGCCATCACCGACCCGTCGACATCCGACATCTACATGCCGGTCACAGCCGACATGGTGGAGGGCTCGACCACGCAGAAGCTCGAGGCATCACTCTACACCTTCCCCAACCTCGTGGCCGCCTCCGCCCAGAACGACAAGGCGACCACCTGCCTGCTGATTGCCGGATACTACGTGGACCCGGAGTCCGGACAAAAGGATGACAGGCTCACCTTCTACCGCTTCAACCTCGCCAATGTGGGCGAGAGCCAGGCGCTGCAGCGCAACTACGCCTACCGCGCCACCATCAAGGGCGTCAAGCGCAGGGGCTCCGAAAACGAAAAGGATGCCTACAACGACAACATCCCCATCTTCGAGTATCAGGTCGATGACGAGTGGGATGCCACCGACGACAATGTCGTCAGCGACGCCGACGGCAACTTCCTTATCGTCAACAAGACCCACTTCACCTTCAACGGCGAGGCGTCGGAGGCCGACTTTGTGGAGCTACGTGTGTCGACCAATCCGGAGCTTCAATGGCATGTCGAGGAGGTAAACCGCGAAGACCAGCAGAATGACAGGTTCATTTTCAAGAAGATCTCCAACACTGCGGTGCAGTTAGGGCCGAAGGAGCAAAACACGACCGACTACGTGCGCTACGGCTACTACAAGATCGTGGCTGAAAGCCCAACCATAAAGAAGCCCCTCAAGATGTACATCTACATGCTACAGATGTCAACAAAAGACAATGTCAGGATGCTAACCGTCAACGGCAACACAGGTACCTTCACACAGGAGATACCCGCCGACGGGGCAAACATCTCCCTAAAGGTGGTCACCGGCTCAAAGTTCAACACATGGGCAACAGTAATACACGGCGAGGATATTGCCAACTGGAGTTCCGACGCCTTCTATACCAAGGAAGGCACCAACAACGGATACCTCACACTAAACATACCAGCCCATATCGGCACGGAGACCCGCACTACCGAAATCGAGGTATACCTTGTCGATAAAAATGAGTCGGATGGCAAGGATAAGAATGTAAAGCCGGTCACCGTTGTTATCAGCCAAGAGCCTACAGACCGCTGGTTCTCGATCTCCCCCGATCCGGGCGACGGGATCATGCTCGACGCATTCTCGCTTGAGCCCGGGAATCCCAATGGGGTGCCCTCCCATTCGTCACGCAAATTCACCGTCACGCTAAAAGACCCAACACTCAAATACAAGGTCACAACATCCTTCAACCAGCTCATAGACCTCAGAATTACTCCCGATAATAACCTCGAAGAAGATAATACCGAATATGGAAGATCAATACCGGCTCTTATTCCAAAATATAGCAGAGATTGGTATCCGGCTAAAGATAGAGAGCCTACTGACGAGAAATGGGCCGACTATGTCAGGAAAGTTACGGGACTTAAGTCCGGCCAGTCATTTTGGCTTAATCCGTTCCGCACCGGTCCGGGTGACCCCTCTATCAAAGGAACCGTGACAGTCATTGCCTATCCAAGCTCAGGTGAAGTTGATGATCCTGCATCACGATTGACTTTTAATGTCGAGATTAAAAATTCCGATGATTATGTCCTCAACGATATAATAGTGGGGAATCTCCTTATTGCCGACCGCAATGTAGGTCACAATGCGAGAGTGAGGGATGATGCTGATAAATATCCCTTCGGAAGTTCGGAAGGACGCCGTGATGCATTAAATTATACTCACGCTTACTATCCTCCATTTATTGGTACTAGTGACAATTCAGTGTATATTACCGGAAAGTCGAAAAGCGAGATGAATGAAGAATACAATGATATCGCCAAACATTGGACGTATAATGATGCCTCGTCAAATTATGCTCAATATCTGCAATCATTTTACGAGTATTGGGCAAAATATCATAGCGATCAAGATGGTCGATATTCTCCGTTTTACAAGGAAGAAAACAAGGATAAGTGGAGACTGCCGCAACCTGAAGAATGGAATAATCTCATTAATAATAGAGTAATTTTTACAAAATGGAGAACATTCATGGTTTCAGATATCAAAACGATGAAAAACGGCAAAGACATTCCGACAATGTGCTGGTTACATCAATCCGGTGGAAGTATGGGAGGATATGGCTCTGCCATTGCTATATATATGTCAATGACCAAAAGCACTGACACAGAAGTCAAAGCGAGTAATTTTTCGGTTACAGCACTTCAAGATTATGATACCAGTATTAATCCTCCAAAATTCGTCACTGCAACGGCGAACTATGCGAATGATGCTACTGTAAGGCTTGTGCGCGAACTTACGGATGAAGAGATAGCATCATATAAGACCAATTATCTCGGATATTAAACGGACAATTAGATATTTAGCAGATGATAAGATTAGGTATTGAACCGCAATAGAATGTTAGTACTTATAGTTGACTCAGGCTGAATCGCTTGATAATCACTGAGACGCGCCGGACTTGTGAAAGCCCGGCGCCGCCTTTTTGCGAATGGATGATGTATGCAACCGCCTCCGGGGTTGCATATACCCGCCACTGGCAATCCGGAGGATTGATCCATTGGTAGCCGGTGGCAGAGCGCAGCGACCCCTCCGGAAATCGAATAAAAAAGTCGTTTGATTCTGAAAGAATCGTCATGAAGTATCTTTCAGATACAAAATGGGGAATCGCCTCTTTTCCGGAGGAGTCGCTCCGCTCCGCCTCCGGCTACTTCTCGGAATTGTCCTGCGGACAACGCGACAACTCGAAGGGCAGCCGATAGCACAGTATACCGGAGATAAGCTTGGCGCAGTTCCAGTATTGTCAGATACTCAATAGCCATCTCCAGGCCGGAAAGACACTCAGCGCTTATTTCTAAAAAGCGCTGAGTAAACGGATACTGGCGTGGCGGATAACGAAATTACCCGCACTTGGAGGTGCCGCAGGAGGTGCAGATGAGGCAGCCTTCCTGATAGATGAGGGTCTCGTTGCCGCAGTTGGGACATCGCTGACCGCTCGCCTTGGTGCCGTTGGGCAGGTATTTCTTCAAGGCGCGCTCCACACCCATCTTCCATGTGTTGATCGACTGGCTGTCAAGCTCCAGACTGCTGACAAGCTTCAGCACCTGCTGGATAGGCATACCGTAGCGCAGCACACCGGAGATAAGCTTGGCATAGTTCCAGTATTCGGGATTGAACTTGTCGGAAAGACCCTCGATTGTGGTCTTATAGCCACGCTTGTTGATAAACTGGAAGTCGTAACGCTTGTTGCCCTGCTCGTCAACCGCCTTGATGATCTTTCCGCGCGTGACACTCTTGGGGCAGAAAATGCCGTCGTCATCATCGGCAAGACCGGTAAATATCTCGTAAGGCTCACCGTCGACAAGACCTACGAAAGCGATCCATTTCTCCTTGTTGTTCTGGAATCGCACTACGTCGGCATCAAGCTCCACGGGGCGTTTCACCACATGTGCATCGTCGATCTTAATCTTCTCGGCAGGCTTCTCGGTCTTTTTCTCAACCGACACAAGCACGCCGGAGCGAGATCCGTCGCGGTAGACGGTACATCCCTTGCATCCCGAACGCCATGCCTCGACGTAAAGGCGGTTGACAAGCTCCTCGGTAACATCGGAAGGAAGGTTGATGGTGACCGATATTGAGTGGTCGACCCATTTCTGTACCCGACCCTGCATCTTCACCTTCTCAAGCCAGTCGACATCGGCGGAGGTAGCCTTAAAATAAGGAGAACGTGCCACAAGGGCGTCAAGCTCTTCCTGAGTAAAGGAATCCTTGCGCTCTATGCCGTTGACATCCATCCATGTAAGGAATTTGGGGTGATACACTATAAACTCCTCGAAGGCATCGCCCGACTCGTCGACATAGTCGATGCGCACATCGGGGTCATTGGGGTTGACCTTGCGGCGACGCTTGTAGACGGGCATAAACACCGGCTCGATACCTGAGGTGGTGCGGGTCATGAGGCTTGTTGTACCTGTAGGGGCGATGGTAAGACACGCGATATTGCGTCGACCATGCTTTAACATCTCGTCGTAGAGCGAAGGATCGGCCTCGCGGAGACGCGCAATAAACGGATTTTCCTTTTCACGCTCGGCGTCAAACACCTCAAACGCACCGCGCTCCGACGCCATGACCACCGATGAGCGGTAGGCGGCAATGGCAAGCTCGCGATGCACGCTCTCCGAGAAAGCGGTTGCCTCGGGGGTGCCGTAGCGTAAACCGAGCGCGGCTATCATGTCGCCCTCGGCAGTAGTGCCCACACCTGTACGACGACCCTTCAGAGTCTTCGAACGTATCTTCTCCCAAAGATGACGCTCGGTCTGCTTCACCTCGGCACTCTCCGGATCGGAATCGATCTTTTCGAGGATCGTGTCGATCTTCTCCATCTCCAGGTCAATGATATCATCCATGATGCGTTGCGCCTTGGCGATATGACGGCGGAAGAGGTCGAAGTCAAAGGCAGCTTCAGGAGTAAACGGATTGTTGACGTAACTGTAAAGGTTGACGGCAAGGAGTCGGCAACTGTCATATGGACAAAGCGGTATCTCGCCGCAAGGGTTGGTCGAGATCGTGCGGAAACCGAGATCGGCATAGCAGTCAGGCACCGACTCGCGGGTTATTGTGTCCCAGAAGAGCACTCCCGGCTCTGCCGATTTCCAGGCATTGTGGACTATCTTGCGCCATATGGCCGCCGCGTCGACCTCCTTCTTCACCAAAGGCTCAGAGCCGGGATCGACGGGATAGGTCTGCATGTAAGGCTTGCCGTCTATCGCCGCCTGCATGAAATCATCATCGATACGCACCGATACATTGGCACCGGTCACCTTTCCCTCGGTCATCTTGGCATCGATAAACGCCTCGCTGTCGGGATGCTTTATGCTCACGGTCATCATCAGCGCTCCGCGACGACCGTCTTGTGCCACCTCACGGGTAGAGTTGGAGTAACGCTCCATAAAAGGGACAAGCCCTGTGGAGGTAAGCGCGGAGTTTTTCACCGGAGTGCCCTTTGGGCGTATATGGCTAAGGTCGTGACCTACGCCGCCACGCCGCTTCATGAGCTGCACCTGCTCCTCGTCGATCTTCATGATACCGCCATAGGAATCGGGGCCTCCGTCAAGACCTATGACGAAGCAATTGCTCAGCGAGCCCACCTGAAGATGATTGCCGATACCGGTCATCGGACTTCCCTGCGGCACAATGTAGCGGAAATCCTTCATCAGCCCGAACACTTCATCTTCGCTCATCGGGTTGGGGTAATTATGTTCGATCCGCGCGATCTCCCGCGCCAGACGGCGGTGCATGTCGTCGGGTGTTTTCTCAAACAGATTGCCGAAAGAATCTTTCAGGGCATATTTTGTGACCCACACGCGAGCGGCAAGCTCGTCGCCGTCAAAGTAACGGACAGAGGCGTCATATGCCTCGTCATAAGTATATGTGTTATTTTCCACGAGGTGATAATTTTGATTTTCCTATGCAAAGATACGGTTTTAAAATCGTAAATTCGCAAAATAATTGCAAATCTAAAAACAGTTGTACAACATGGAAATCGACAGATATTTCGCAACACGGCGCACAGTGCGCCGATACACAAGCCGACAGATAGAGCCGGAACTCCTCACCCGCTTGCTCGACGAGGCGTCACACGCCCCCAACACCGGCAACATGCAGCTCTACTCCGTAATCGTGACACGCTCCGCCGAGGACAAGCAAGCACTCGCGCCGCTTCATTTCAACCAGCCGTCGGTGACGGGATGCAGCGTATTGCTCACTTTCTGCATCGACATCAACCGCTTCGGGCTGTGGTGCAAAGAGAGTGACGCCGACGCCGGCTTCGACAACCTGCAGATGCTGCTTGCCGCCGCGATCGACACATCGCTTTTCGCCCAGCAGTTCAACACCCTTGCCGAGCTTCACGGTCTCGGATGCTGCTATCTCGGCACAACAGCCTACAATGCACCCCAGATAGCAGAAGCGCTGAAACTTCCCGACGGAGTGGTGCCCCTCATCTCCCTTACCGTAGGCTACCCCGACGGCGACGCGCCTGCATCGGATCGCCTGCCTATAGAGGCAATCGTACATGAAGGGGAATACCGCCGGTACACCCCGGCTCAGATACGCGAGATCTATGCCTCGCAGGAGGCACGCGACGACAGCCGGCAGTTTATCGCCGAAAACAGCAAGTCGACGCTTGCGCAGGTATTTGCGGAAGTGCGCTACCCCCGCGCCACCAACGAGGCATTTTCCAAGACTCTTCAAAAATATCTTGACTCAACCTTCTACAAGCGGGGAAATTGAGTGGGGCCAATGGGTCGAATGGGACCAATAAAGAGAGGAGCAAGACGCCGGGCGTCTTGCTCCTCTTGTTTATGCTTAATCCAAGAAGGTTATTCAGCAGCTTCCATTACAAACACGCGGTAATTGTTCTGCTTCATAAGGGTCTTCATAAACTGCTCGACATCTTCCGGAGTGACGGCGTTGATTGTGTCAACAGCGGTAAGGAATGTGTCGACAGGAAGTATCTGATAGCCTGTCATTCCATTGAGCCATGCCTGATTCTCGGTCATTCCACGGGTAGCTTCCTTGATCATAAACTCTTTCACCTTGGCAAGCTCCTCAGCCGAAACATTCTCGGTCATATCCTCAAACTGACCGGCGATGATATCCAATACCTTGTCTTTCATCTCCGGCTTCATCGGGAACGCACTCTGCATAACCACAGGATTGTCGGAGATACGTGACAGCTGTCCGTTAGCACTGATCGAATACACGGCGCCCTCTTCCTCACGCACGGTCTTGATAAGACGAGCCGACAGAATCTGACCCGCGATCGAGGCGAGCTTCTGATTCTTGGCGGTATAAGGCACGTCGCCGGTCACAACGATAGCGGCATAGGTGGTAGGAGTGTCCATCTTCTGAGTCACCTGCTCGGTGCTTGCACCGGGAGCGATACCAAGATCGGCAAGCTTCACGGGCTGCGGCCTCACAGCCTTGGCGGGAAGAGTGGCAATATACTGCTCTACAAGCGGCTTAAGGGCGTCGATGTCTACATTACCCACAAAATAGAAGGTATATTCGGCAGGATTTGCAATCTGCTCGCCTACGATCTCAAGGATGCGCTCACGGCTTGCATTCTCGACAGTGGGCACATCCACGGCATGTGCGCGTGCCGACTTGAAGAGATGCTCAAGCATCTGCTTGTTGAACTGGAAGGCAGGCTGCGCTTCCTGATTTTTAAGTGCGCCGACATAAATATTACGCATCGCCGCGAAATCGTCGGGAGTAATCGTGTAACCGGTGAATGTAGCGTAAATAAGCTCCATCAACACGGGAAGATCCTTGGGCACGGTAGAGCCGGAAATTTCACGGTCGTAAGCTGAAAGCGACAACTCGCATGACGCCTGCTTGCCGGCAAGATACTTTTCAAGGTCGGAACTGCTGTAAGATCCGAGTCCGTGCATGCCGAGAGAGTAAGGCAGATAGCGCAGGTTAAGGTCATCTTCAGCGCCGTAGACCGATGTGCCACCGAGGGCAAGGGCAGAAAAGAGTATCTCGTTTTCCTTAAAGTCGGTCTTTTTCACCACTACCTTAATACCATTTGAAAGAGTCCATTCCTGGGTGCTGTAAAGCGGATTTTCAGTCACGGCAACGATCTTACCGGGTGCCGGAAGCGACTCTATCAGCGGCTCGCTCTTTACCTCATCGACAAACGCCTCGATTTCCTCGGCGTCAACACGCTGCATAGCCGCAGCAAGCTGGGCCTCGGTAGGCACGGTGAATCCCTCTGCCTCCGGAAGCATCGCAAGCACAACCACATTTTCATCGCCGATAAGCTCGGGAAGAGCCATGTTGATCATCTCCACGGGGAGCTGATTGGCAAGCATACTCATCATCGTGAACTCATTCTCGATTCCGGGAATAGGCTCGTTGTCAAGGAAGTGACGCACATACTCATTCACAAGCGAAGTGGATGACGTAGTGGCGCGGTTGTTATAAGCCTTCTCAAGGCGCGACAGGTATTCGCTACGGGCGCGGTCATACTCCGAGGCGGTAAATCCGCCACGCTTTGCGCGCAGAGTCTCACGATATACAGCCTCAAACGCCGGTATCAGGTCACCGCCCTTGGGGAGAGCAGCAACGGTAAGCGCGTCGACCGTCTTTGACAGCATGTAAGAGCCATATCCGGCATCAGCAAGCGCAAACACAGCATCAGGCTTGCTCGACAACTCCTGGAAGCGGGCATTGAGCATTGCATCCACCATGTTGACCGCATATTGTCCGATCAGGTAATCGATAGTGCCCTTCAACGAATCGGGAGTAGCCTCCGACTTAAACATAATCTGCACAACCGCATTTTGCTGCTCGGGGTCACTGCCAACGGCAAAAATTGTCTCCTTATTGTCAGGGACAGGATAATAAACACGCTCTGCAGGATTGTCAGGCATCTTTACATCGGAGAAAATCTCCTTTATCTTTGCCTCTATGCGGTCGACATCAATGTCACCCACAACCACGATACCCTGAAGATCGGGGCGATACCATCTCTCATAGTAATCACGCAAGTCCTGATAAGGGAAATTGTCGACAATCTCCATCGTACCGATAGGCAGACGGTGAGCATACTTGCTATCGGGATAAATTACAGGAAGGAGCTTTTCCAAAATACGCATCTGACCTACATTGCTGCGACGCCACTCCTCATGGATGACACCGCGCTCCTTGTCGATCTCGGCATCTTCAAGAAGAAGCCCGTCGGCCCAGTCATGGAGAATCATCAGGCATGAATCCTGCACACTCTCGCGCGCCGTAGGCACATTACATATATTATAAACAGTCTCGTCGGTTGAAGTATAGGCATTGAGATTCTGACCAAACTTCACACCCACGGTCTCAAGCCATGACACCACTTCATTGCCGGGGAAATTCTTGGTACCGTTGAAACACATGTGCTCAAGGAAGTGGGCAAGACCACGCTGGTTGTCTTCCTCCTGCATCGAGCCCACCTTCTGGGCAATGTAATAATCAGCCTGTCCCTTGGGATATTCGTTATGACGGATATAATAGGTCAATCCGTTGTCAAGCTTTCCGATTTTCACATTGGGGTCGACAGGAATGGGCGGCATCGCCTGCGCCATTACATAGACCGGGGCTATTGCAGCCGCTATCAGAAGCAATAGCCGGTTAAAATACTTTTTCATCACTGCATTGGTTTAATTTTCAAATTATAGCACAAAGATACATGGATTAATCGAAACAGCAATAAAAATGTGTGTTTTTCATAGTATCAGACCGGTCATAGTGAAAAGTTAAAACAGCGAAAGCTGTACAGGGGCCTCCGGAGCCTGAGAGAGCAGTACGGAGCGGTCATGACTCCATCCCTGGCTGGAATTGCGCAGACGCAATGTCACAAGCCCGAGACTCCCGGTCACGGCGCGTCGTACCTGACGTAATATATCTGAAAAGGAAGTTAAGCCGCTCAGCTTCAGAGAAGCGAGCTGTCGGCCATGCTGTGACAGCGTGGCGTAGATGATGTCTGAGCTGTTGATCGTTCCCATAGTGAGTATTTGCCTTAAAATTACAAGGCAAATGTAGCTCACCATATGGGCAACATTAATGCACAGGCATGCAAAAAGATATTAATTACCTTTGATCATCGCTTCGATCTTGGACAGATCCTCGCGCAGCGCAGGCTCCATGGACAGGCGCTCCTCAATATTGCGGCAAGCGTGCAGGACTGTGGCATGTGTGCGCGAAAGACGTGTGCCTATAGCCGTAGCCGGCATCTTTGCATCGCGCCGGGCAAGAAACATCACCATCTGGCGGGCATCGGAAATCTCACGCTTGCGGCTCTTTGCAAAGAGAGAATCCTGATCAATATTATAGTAATCGCTCACGCTCTGCGCTATCATCTCGAAGTTGATCGATTTCTTGTGGATCTTAACGGCATTGCCAAGCACTGTGCGGGCAAGGTCGACAGTGATATCACAATTCAGGATAGTGGCATGGGCGATCAGCGACACGATTATGCCTTCAAGCTCCCGGATACTGTCCGTGACATTTGAAGCAATGTAATCAAGCACATCGGCAGGTATTTTCAAGCCGTCACGAGAAGCACGACGGGCAAGCACCTCGCGACGCAGGCTGACGTCAGGCTTTTCAAGCTCGGCGGTCATGCCACACTTAAACCGTGACAACAGACGCTCGTGCATATCCTTCATCATCGACGGCGGACAGTCGCTTGACATAATGATCTGCCGCTGATTGTGGTGGAGGTGGTTGAATATATGGAAGAACGCACTCTGTGTACCGGGCTTGTGCATCAAATCCTGGATATCGTCGATTATAAGCACATCTATCGACTGGTAGAAATTGATGAACTCATTGACACGGCTCGGCTTTGCAGTAGCCGCAGCGGTATACTGGCTCTCGAAAAGTCGTGCCGACAGATAGAGCACACGCGCCTTGGGGTCGCGTTCCTTTATACGGATGCCGACAGCCTGGATAAGATGGGTCTTGCCTACTCCCGTCGGTCCAAAGATGAAAAGCGGGTTGAAAGTCTTACACTCCGGATTGGTAGCTATAGCCTCACCGATCGCGCGGGCAATCTTGTTGGAAGGACTCGCGCAATAGTTCTCAAATGTATTCTTAGGGTTAAGACCGGAGTCAAAATCCTCGATAACCTCGGTTGCAAACGGATTACCTGAATGACGCACCGCAGGACTCGGATTGGAACTTTCAATCGAGACCGAAGTGTCAGGGTCGGAACCAATCTGATTAAACTCATAGAACAATTTCACGCCGGGACCATACACCCTATGCAGCGTGTAAAGCAATATCTTTGTGTATTGCTCTTCAAGGCGCTCCACGAAGAAAGGCGTGGGCACACGCAAACGCAGCTCCTTCCCATCAAAACTTTTGGAAGTGATGGGCTTGAACCAGGCGTCAAACTGCTCGGCAGGAAGATTATCTTTGAATATTTTCAGACAATCTTCCCACAACATAAGGTGAGAATCGTTCATGAAAATGTAATTTAATGGCTTAATGTAGGCTTAACTTTTCAATGCAAATTTCTCTAACTTTTTTTTCAAAAACAATTGATAAAAAATTTGGATATTACAACTTTTCTACAACATCACTGTCATTCAGCCGCTTATAAAATCATTAACTTTTGCCTATAAATTTTCAAAGACCAATTCAACACACACCTGTATATCAAATCCTTATAACCGCGTCAAAAAGTTAACATAACTTAGGGGCTTCGCGTGAAACCCCTAATTACAGCTATGATTACACAGTTACCGCTGTGGAACAATCGGGAAGAAAAGTTATCAACTATTTAGAATGAGCCCAAATAGCTTATCCCGTCATCAGAACACCTTGATCGGCGGAATATAGCGCTTGGGATTTCGCTTAAGATCGATCATAATGGAGTCGAGAGTACCCGCCACGCCGTTAACGTGGTCATAAAGCTGGCGGTCGTTAAGCAAAAGGCCGATCGAATTGTCGGGCTCGTTCATCTTACGGGTTATCGCATTGACATTGGCGGTAAGCTGATTTACATTGTCCATGGTCTCCTGAAGCGGAAGTGCCTTCAGCTCCTCCGACATCACCGCAAGATCGGCGGTAATAGAGTCGAGATTTCCGGCAACAGCATCCACGGTCTTCATTGTAGACGGCATCGTTGACAAAGTGCGGTTAAGATATACTGTGGTAGCCTGTAGGTTTGCCGTAATCGCATCAAGGCGTTTCACCGACAGCAATAGTGCCGAATCGCTCACGAGGGCGTTGACCGAGGTAAGCAAAGTGTCTATCTTCGGGAATACGTCGGCTACTTTTGGCATGAGGTCACCGGCTACTCCGTCAAGCATAGACGGGCGGCATTCCCCAATCAGCCTGTCACCTACCGTGTGACTCGATGATGCAGTAGAAAATTCAAGAATAATCGACGATGTGCCGAGCAGGCTAACATCGATAATAGCCTTGCTCCCTTCAGGCACCTTCAGCTGACGGTCAAGAGCAATCTCAACCAACACATGACCGGGATTATCATACTCATATGTGATATCGCGCACCTGCCCGACCTTAAAACCGTTGATAGTGACAGGAGCCGACACGGTCAGACCATTGACATTCGTATACGACACATAATAGTAATTGGCTGCCTTAAACAGGTTGATGCCCTTCAGATAATTGATACCGAAAAACAAGACAAGAGCGGCGATAAGTACTGAAAGTCCTATTATCAACTCTTTTGAATAGCGTTTCATATTGTTTTATTATGATTTTATATCTTTGTTTAATTGACATGTTATTTTATGCGCTTGCCACCACGGGTCGTGATAATAAAGGCATCGGAAAACTTCTTCCTCACCCTGCGCATCTCCTTTTTAGCCTCATCGAGCGTCTTAAAATTACCGACAGTGTATTTCCACATGCTGCCGTCACGATAGCTGTCCACATCCTTCAATCCTTTGAATTGCGACGCGTTATCCTTAAGACGCGACGGATAAGTAAGGAACTGCACCTTATAGTGCACTTCATCTTCAGCGACGACATCATCCACACTGCCATCCCCTGTTCCGGCATAGGAATCATCAGCCAAATATTCATCTCCTGAGGGTGAAACTTCTTCCATCTCAACCTCACGCACCTTATCAGGCTTGTCATCGCGACTCTCTTTAATCTTGCCTGACTTGCGATCGTAAGACGCCTTATACGACTTAAAGGCATTGAATATGGATTTGGCAAATTTATTCTGCCCCTTTTCCGAAGCAAGGAATGCCTCCGACACAGGATTGCATATGAAATCAAGCTCAATCAGCACCGCCGGCATGCCGGTCTTCGCAAGCACCCAGAATCCCGCCTGCCTGACACCGTTGTTCTGCCGCCCGGCCGTAGCAACCATCTCTGACTGCACCTTGCTTGCAAAAGCAATGCTCTGCTCCATGTGCTGGTTCTGGCTGAGCTCAAATATTATATATGATTCTGTCGAGTTAGGGTCAAACCCGCAATAAGTGGCAGAAAAGTCATCCTCAAGCATCATCACAGAGTTTTCACGCTTTGCAACCGCAAGGTTCTCGGCACTCTTGTGAAGACCCAGGGTATAAGTGGCGGTGCCCTTTATCGTCGTGCGCCGCTTGTTTTTCTTGTCGACTGAATTGGTGTGAATCGAGATGAAAAGATCGCCGTGAGCCTTGTTGGCTATCTCTGCTCGCTCCTGCAACTCCTTGAAATAATCGCCGTCGCGAGTATATACGACCTTTACGTCATCCATATTTTTCTTTATCATCTTCCCGAGCTTCAACGCCACACCAAGATTGATGCTTTTCTCGTTTGTTTTCTTACCTATCGCCCCATAGTCATGACCGCCGTGACCCGCGTCGATCACCACGACAAAGTCTTTGGCTGAAAGGCGCGATACCGGCAATAAACTTATGACAAGGATTGCAACAATCCGAAAAAAACGACACATATATATTAATGGAATATCTATGCAAAATTAAGAATTTACTATGTATTTACGCTATTTCGCCCCGCTTTTTTATACCAGAGGCACAGAAAATAGGCAGTTTTGAACAACAGCGATGATACTTTCACGGTGAAAATGCGTTACATTTGCAGAATCAAAAATTAAAACAGTGATGAAGTCTTTATTGTTGACCGTCGGCACAATCTTTATACTCACCGCCTCATCATGCGGGGGAAAGGATAACGGATCCACACCGGAAGTTAAAATCATACGATTTGACCGCGACATAGCCTCTTATCCCCAACTTGACAGCTCACAGAGGGAGGAGTTTCGCAACAGGTATTCCGGTGTATTGATGATGACCGTCGGACCCGACACAATCACCGATAAAGCAGTGGAAACGTATGCCCGCGGCAAAGCTATGACAATGTTCGGTCCCGACATACAACAGAGGTTCACCACTCAGGATTCAATAGAGCGCGTGCTCACCGATGCGAGCCGTGTACTTTCCGAGTTGTTGCCGTCCTTAAACCGGAAGGCTATCTACGGAGGAGTGTCGACCTATAATCAGTCGATTCTGATGACCGACACAATAATGCTCGTAGGGCTAAACCACTATCTCGGGGCAGACTACCCGGCATATGCCTATTTTGAGACATACCGTCGCGGAGTGAAGACACAACGACACCTACCCTATGACATCATTGAAGCGATGATTGCAGGAGGGTATCCTTATATTGAGGATGAAAACGCGTCGCTGCTCAACCGCATGCTATATGAAGGTGCCGTGACATACATGGTAATGAAATCAATTCCTGACGCCGACCTTGCAGAGGCCATGGGCTACACTCCTGAACAGATGCAATGGATTAACGAAAATGAAGGAAACATATGGCGGCACATCATAGAGCAACGCTACCTGTACTCGACCGACCGCACCCTCGCCGACCGCCTCTGCCGCCCCGCGCCGTCATCACCGGCGATACATTCCGACTCGCCCGGCAGGGCGGGAAGATACATCGGCTATCGAATAGTGACGGCATACATGGACTCACATCCCGGCTATGAAGCGGCACAACTGTTGGCTCCCGGATTTTACAATGCCACCTCGTCGCTTATCGACGCGGGCTACTCACCTAAATAAAGCCGGAAATTTTTCAGTTGACAACAATTCCGCCCAAGCGGCAATCAATCCGACGGTCATAATGGTATGCCCGCGCGAACTGGCGTATCATGGCTATCGTCATTCTGCTTGGCGACGCATTGTCACCTGCCATGTCATCACGTGACTTAACTGAAAATTTAGACGGGGTAGACTTTTTATCCATAGGCAAACCGATTATATTTATCTGTGTATCTCTTTAACGCGGCGACCTACCGGTTTATTATATCGAATACCCGGAATTATATAAACATTTCGGAAAAGAAGCAAATGATTATTAATTTCAGTTGCTCAACTACGTTTTAGCGCATTTATTGCGTCAAAATAGCAAAAAATATATAATTCTCTTGCTTATGCAACAATTATATCATACCTTTGCAATCGTGAAATCCGATTATTAACCTATTAAACCTTACTGCCTATAGCTTGACATTACTCTAAACAATAATAAACACAGTAATGCAAAAAATGACCAATCTCACCGACGAACAATTAGTGAGGGCCTACGTCGACGGTAACAATGAAGCTTTTGACACATTGCTCCGCCGTCACCAATCAAAGCTATTTTCTTACATTCTGAGAATTGTCAAGAACAGGGATATAGCCGACGACATCTTTCAAGAGACTTTTGTCAAGATCATAATGACCTTGAAGCAGGGTCGCTATGCCGAATCGGGAAAATTTGGCGCGTGGCTGACCCGCATCGCACACAACCTCATCATTGACCATTTCCGTCAGGAAAAGTCGGAAAACAGCATTTCCACCGATGACGAAGACGTGAATCTCCTTAACCGTCGCGACCTCTGCGATGAAAACATCGAGGATCTTTTGATAAACGACCAGATACGCACCGATGTACGCCGCATAATCGAGGCCCTGCCCGAAGCCCAGCGCGAAGTGCTGATGATGCGTTATTACAGCGACATGAGTTTCAAGGAGATCGCCGATGCCACAGGCGTCAGCATAAACACAGCGCTTGGCAGAATGCGCTACGCCATCCTCAACATGCGCCGCATCGCCGAAGAAAACAATATCGTGCTATCGGCATAAAGCCGTCATAACCTAAAAACACCCACAGACCGACCGCCTGTGGGTGTTGAATTCTACACATAAATCATTCTTCAGCAGCCCGTCACGGGCGGCAAAACAAATTTTAAAGCTAAAACTCGAATAAAATATCGCTAACAAAATCACTTATTCTTCGTCTGACTAAACCCGGTGTCTTCAGCCGACCATGATTTCCACTTGCATTCACCAACTTCCATTTCAGAAAATTTTGCTGTGAATGAATGATCAACCGGACTTGCAGCATATATTCCAAAAGAGATTTCATCATCACCTTTAAACATATGGAAAGTGCGCATCTGCCGGAAATCAACTCCGTCCAAGCTTGTCTCAATATAAAAATCGCTTCCACGCCGACTTAGGCGATACCACATTTCCTTTATCGACGAGGGTATGTCATGAGTCGCCCAATCGGAATAACCATTATTGGTAACCACACTTCCAAGACGTTGGTAATCTTCATTCTCATATTCTATCGACGCTTTCATCCAATTATCACTGTCAAGATATAAGGCGATACCACATTGGTCAAACAAGGCGGAACTATTGAATTCAGTCTTAACCGTAAATGAAAAATATTTACAAGACGTTTTCATTTGGAGCACAGGAGCATTATCATTACTGAACCCATAATAAGTTCGCTGCCAGAGATCTGTATTTGGAGCGGTCTGTATTGTTATTACCGAGTCGGTAATCGTATATTGTTTCGGCTCTCGGACCCAATAAAGATTATCTTTTACAAACTGTTTCATGATAGTGTCATTTACTTCTGTTGTTAATGTTTCTTCTTTCCCCATTTCTTGAACTTCGGACTGTTGTTTTTGATTACAAGATCCGAAAGTTCCGGCAAGTAACAGCCACGGGATAATAATTATCTTTTTATCCATATACATCTGATTAATTTATTAATTAGTAACTTTACCGCAAAATTAGACAATACAGATATTTGTGGCAATGGTGAAAAATAACCAAAAACATGAAAGAACATGAACACAGACTGAAAGCACTGCTTACAGGTCAGCAATTTGATGAGTATGAAGCAGAATCGGAAATACTTGAAAGAGCAAAAAAATGCGCTCAGGCTTATTCTATGGCAACAAACGGCATTGCAGTCCTATCAGATTTCCAACAAAACATCTGCTATATTTATTCTGGCAAGTTAGGCGTAACTCTTGGCTTTCCGGAATATATGGAAGATAAAAACTCCGCCTTTGAAAGTGCGATATTCAATAAAATCCCTTCTGAAGAACTGCTTGAACGTCACATTCTTGAATTACGGTTCTTTCATTTCCTTAAATCAATCCCGGCAAGCGATAAAACAAACTACAACGGCACTTGCCTCGTACATTTTCATCAGAATGGGCATATATTACCTATACTTCACTCAACACGTTATTTTCATTGCCATCCAAACGGTACGGCTTCGCTCGGATTATGCACATATACACCATTCCCTCAATACACAGGAGCCATAACACCCAACATTATAAATACCCGTACAGGAGAGACAATAATGCCACAGCAATATGAGCAATATGACTGTAAGATACTCAGCAAACGACAACTCGAAATCTTGTCTATGCTTGCAAAAGGATACGGCAGTAAACAGATTGCTGACAAACTATGCCTCTCGATATATACCATAAACCGTCATCGTCAGGACATCCTGTCACGACTAAATGTGACAAATTCTGCCGCAGCTGTGGAAATAGGGCTGCGCATGCATCTAATCTGATGGCATTAAAACTAAATTTTCACTGCCTAAATGCCATTGTCAAGATATTTTATTTAACTTTGCGGAGAAACAACAGTTATGATTTATCCATACATCGACCAATATTATGAACAAAATTCTTGAGAAGGAGCATTTTTCCGAGAAAGTTGTCAAGCTTATCGTAGAGGCTCCGGCTATAGCCATGTCGCGCAAGCCCGGTCACTTCGTCATAGTGCGTGCCTGCGAGCATGGAGAGCGAATACCCTTGACCATAGCCGACGCTGACCCTGACCGCGGCACTATAATGCTTGTGGTGCAGGATGTCGGCGTATCGTCACATAAAATCTGCGCCCTCGAACCGGGCGAATACCTCACTGACGTTGTCGGACCGCTCGGACAGGCTACACATATAGCCAAGGTAGGCACGGTAGTATGCTGCGGAGGCGGTGTGGGCGTCGCCCCTATGCTGCCAATCATAAAGGCGATGAAGCAGGCGGGCAACCGTGTGGTGACAGTACTTGCAGCCCGCACCAAAGAGCTTATCATACTTGAAGAGCAGGTAGCCCCATGGTCGGATGAAGTCATAATAATGACCGACGACGGCAGTTACGGGACAAAGGGGCTTGTGACCGCGGGAGTTGAAAGCGTGATCAAGAGGGAGAAAGTTGATCAGGTGGTCACAATCGGACCTGCGATAATGATGAAATTCGTGGCGCAACTGACAAAAGGGTACGACATCCCGACAATGTGCTCGCTCAACACAATTATGGTCGACGGTACCGGAATGTGCGGGGCATGTCGCATAACCGTCGACGGCAAGACACGGTTTGTCTGCATCGACGGACCTGAATTTGACGCCCATAAGGTCAACTTCGATGAAATGCTGACCCGACTGCGCTCTTACAACTAACCCACAATCCCCATCAACAAAAATGTCAGAAAACAACATATCCACATCGGCTCCACGCGATTCACAATGGCGCGAGGAGCTCCGCAAGGCAACCCCGGTAAAAGAACGCACGTCAATACCCCGCGTCAAAATGCCGGAACTTGACCCCGCCTACCGTGTCACATGCAACGAAGAGGTCAATCAGGGACTGTCGGAAGAAGCGGCGGTGCTTGAAGCAAAACGCTGCATGGACTGCCCCGATCCGCAATGTATGACCGGATGCCCCGTAAGCATCAACATACCCGGCTTTATCAAGAATATCGAGCGGAAAGAATTTCTACAGGCTGCCGCAGTGCTGAAAGAGACCAGTGCGCTCCCAGCCGTGTGTGGCAGAGTGTGTCCGCAGGAAAAGCAATGTGAGTCGAGGTGCATATACCACAAGATGAAAAAAGAGCCGGTTGCAATAGGCTACCTTGAGCGTTTTGCCGCCGATTATGCGCGCAATTCCGGTGAGACGGCATCGCCTGCCATTGCCCCTAAAAACGGCATCATGGTGGCTGTGGTAGGTTCCGGGCCTGCCGGACTATCTTTTGCCGGCGACATGGCTAAACGCGGATATGAAGTAACTGTTTTCGAGGCACTGCATGAGATCGGAGGCGTTCTGAAATACGGCATTCCCGAATTCCGTCTGCCCAATGAGGTGGTCGATGTAGAGATCGAATCTCTTGCCCGTATGGGAGTGAGATTCGTAAAAGACTGTATCGTAGGCAAGACTTTCAGCTATGAGGACCTGCATGGTATGGGTTTCAAAGGCATATTCGTGGCCTCCGGTGCCGGGCTTCCCCGATTCATGGGCATCCCCGGAGAAAACTTCAACGGCGTAATGTCGAGCAACGAGTATCTGACCCGCATCAACCTTATGGGTGCCGGTCGACCCGATTATGACACCCCGGTGCTGAAAGGCACGCATGTGGCGGTTATCGGCGGCGGTAATACCGCAATGGACTCGGTGCGCACCGCAAGACGAATGGGCGCGGAAAGGGCAATGATCGTATATCGACGCAGCGAGGCTGAGATGCCTGCGAGAGTCGAGGAGATAAAGCATGCCAAAGAAGAGGGCGTGGAGTTCATGACCCTGTATAATCCTGTCGAGTATCTTGCCGACGAGAAAGGGCGTGTGCGAGCCATGCGTGTGCAGCGCATGGAGCTTGGCGAACCAGATGCCTCCGGGCGACGTTCACCCGTGCCGGTGGAAGGGGCAATCGAAGAGATTCCTGTCGACCTTGTGATAGTAAGTGTGGGTGTATCCCCCAATCCGTTAATCCCCAATGCTATAAAAGAGCTTGAAGTGTCACGCCGAGGCACAATTGTAGTAAATGAAGACACCCTTCAGTCAACAGTTGGCGACATATATGCCGGAGGTGACATAGTGAGAGGTGGCGCAACGGTAATACTCGCCATGGGCGACGGCAGGCATGCGGCGGCGGCAATGCACGAACGTCTCTCAAAATAGCCGCCATAACGCCTCAAGATGAAGAAAAAGCTTAGGATAGGGCTGCTGCTCCAGATCGTAATAGCAATCGCATTGGGTATTGCGACAGGATATGTCATGCCTGTATGGGCGGCACGCATATTTGCCACCTTCAACATAATATTCAGCCAATTCCTGCAATTTCTCGTACCGCTCATCATCGTGGGCTTTGTCACGCCGGCAATCGCCGATATCGGCAACAAGGCGGGAAAAGTGCTTGTAGTGACCGCGCTTATAGCCTATGTAGCCACTTTCTGCTCCGGCATAATATCATATTTCACCGGAGTGCTGACATTTCCGGAGCTTATAACCCCTCGCTCACTCAATACCGCAATTGAAAGCGGGCATGACCTGTCGCCCTACTTCGCAATCGAGATTCCTCCGATGTTTGGAGTGATGACAGCTCTTGTGCTTGCCTTCATGCTCGGCATAGGAATAGCCTACAGCCGCGGCACTGTACTACGCAATGCCGCGGCAGAATTCCGCGACATAGTTGCGATGACAATCAGGGTTACGATAATCCCCTTGCTCCCTGTCTATATCTTCGGCATATTCCTCAACATGACCATGGCGGGAGAGGTAGGCGGAATAGTTGCCGCGTTCATCAAGATAATAGCTGTCATATTCGCGCTCGCAGCGGTGTTGCTTATAATTCAATATTGTATAGCCGCACTTTTTGTAAAGCGTAATCCTTTCAAGCTTCTTTACACGATGCTTCCCGCCTATTTCACGGCTCTTGGCACACAGTCGTCGGCCGCGACCATACCGGTCACGCTGCGTCAGGCTATAAAGATGGGAGTCAGCGAGGATATCGCCGGATTCGTGATCCCGCTATGTGCCACCATACACATGTCGGGTAGCACACTGAAGATAGTGGCGTGTGCGCTTGCGCTTATGATCATGCACGGCATGCCTTACGATTTCGCAATGTTTGCAGGATTTATCGCCATGCTCGGCATCACGATAATTGCCGCACCCGGAGTACCCGGAGGAGCGATCATGGCATCACTCGGGTTGCTTGCATCGATCCTCGGATTCACTGAAAAAGACCAGGCTCTCATGATAGCCCTATACATTGCGATGGACAGCTTTGGTACCGCCTGCAATGTTACCGGCGACGGCTTTATTGCCCTCGTCATCGACAAGTATTTCGGTAAACGGGATAAATATGACGATATAAAAATCGACGAAGAGCTTATCGGAAAGTGACTATTTTATTATATACGTAATTGGTAAGCGTATACACTACATTGCCGATCAGTGTTGCCAGTCCGTAACCCGACATGGTGAAAGCCGCTATCGGCAATTCGAAATCTTTCAACGGAGTCTTATAGCTCAATAGCCACACGGTGAGGAACTGCAATCCATAGCAAACAAGGAAACCTGCAAGAAACTTTACCGCCTCGCGGTAATAGTGTCCCGATGTCTTGAACACCCAATTCTTATTCCACAAGAAAGAGTTGATTACGCCACACACATAGCCGATGGCATTGGACACAAGCGGATTGACCCCAAGCAAGGCTTTACACACATAAATCACACAAAGTGTGACAAGCGTATTGAGCACCCCCACACAGGCGTATTTTGCAAACTGAAGCGCCGTATTACGGCTCAAAGGCACTGTTTTCATGAGTCTCAAGTATTCACGGTTTATTTTTCTTGACTTCCTCGACGAGCACCGGCAAAGACCAGCCGTAACGCACAGCAAGCAGGCGTATTATAATTACGGTCGCGGCACAAGCAAGCCCCTCCGCCATAGGGGAAGTCCCGATCATAGACATGATCCAATATATCAATCCACCGGCAAAACATGCCGTGGCATATATGTCTTTCTGAAACAGAAGCGGCTCGTTGTTGACAAGGATGTCGCGTATGACGCCACCCACCGCACCAGTCACGACACCCATCACTATAGCCACCCACATCGGGTAATCCACATCAAGCGTCTTCTGGATGCCTATCACGACAAACAATCCGAGTCCGATAGTGTCAAACACAAACAGTATCTGCGTCTTGACAAGTACCTTGCGAAAAAGGATCACAAGCAGCAGAGATATGCCTGTCACGGCAAGATACCACCATGTCTGCATCCAGAACACAGGAATATTAAGCAATATATCGCGAAGCGTTCCACCTCCGATTGCGGTGACAAGACCTACCGTATACGCACCAAACCAGTCAAAATGCTTTGCCGCTGCCATGCGTATACCGCTTATGGCAAAAGCGATGGTGCCTATGACCTCGATTACAAACAGAAATGTAAGTTCAACATCCATGCCGAAGCCTATTTATCTTTATTCTCACGACGGTAGTAGCGGCACACGCCTGTCAATCCACAGTTAAGGCAATCGGGGCGACGCGCTTTGCACACATAACGCCCGTGTAATATGAGCCAGTGGTGAGCTTTCGGTATAAGCTCTTCGGGAATGTAGCTGCAAAGGGTCTTCTCCGTCTGCAACGGCGACTTGCTCCCGGTGGTGAGGCCTATACGCTCGCTTACTCGGAACACATGGGTATCAACCGCCATTGCCGCCTTGTTCCACACAACCGACAGCATTACGTTGGCGGTCTTCCTGCCTACACCGGGAAGACTCATCAGGGCATCCATGTCGGAAGGAACTTCCCCGTCAAACTCTTCCACGAGCTTGCGCGCCATTCCAAGCAGCGACTTTGCCTTATTGTTGGGATAGCTCACCGACTTTATATAGCCGTAAATATCCTCAAGCGACGCAGCAGCCATCGCATGTGCGTCAGGATATGCCTCAAACAACGCCGGCGTCACCATGTTGATACGCTTGTCGGTACACTGCGCCGACAATATCACGGCGACAAGCAGTTGAAACGTATTGGCATAATGCAATTCAGTCTCAGCCACCGGCATAGCAGTCTCAAACCACTCTATGGCAAGCCTGTAACGCTCCTTTACTGTCATTTATCAATGAGCGGCGGTAAATTCCTCAAGGAATCTGGTGTCATTCTCCGAGAACATGCGCAGATCCTTCACCTGATACTTCAGGTTGGTTATGCGCTCAACACCCATTCCAAGAGCAAATCCGGTATATTTCTTTGAATCGATGCCACATGCCTCAAGCACATTCGGATCAACCATGCCGCAACCGAGTATTTCAACCCATCCCGTATGCTTACAGAACGAACAACCCTTTCCTCCACAGAGATTACATGAAATATCCATCTCGGCGGAAGGCTCGGTGAACGGGAAGTAACTCGGACGAAGACGTATTTTTGTCTCTGGACCGAACATCTCCTGAGCAAAATACAAGAGAGTCTGCTTAAGGTCGGCAAACGATACATTCTCATCAACATACAAGGCTTCTACCTGATGGAAGAAGCAATGGGCACGAGCCGAAATCGCCTCGTTGCGATAAACACGTCCCGGGCATATGATACGTATCGGGGGTTGCGTATTCTCCATGACGCGCGACTGCACCGACGATGTATGGGTACGTAGCAGTACATCGGGATTTCGCTGGATGAAGAATGTATCCTGCATGTCACGCGCAGGATGATCGGCGGCAAAGTTCAACGAAGAGAACACATGCCAGTCATCTTCAATTTCCGGACCTTCCGCAATTGAAAAGCCGAGACGTGAGAATATCGACACTATTTCATTGCGCACAACCGATAGCGGGTGACGTGTCCCGAGTTTTATCGGCGATGCCGTACGGCTCATGTCAAGGTCATTGACTTCGCTCTCATTGTCGGCAAGAGATTCGCGAAGAGCATTTATACGCTCGGTGGCATAATTTTTCAGTTCATTAAGTGGAGCGCCAAGACTACGCTTTTCATCGGGCGAAAGTGAGCGGAACTCGTTCATAAGCTCCGATATCGCGCCTTTCTTGCTAAGATATTTGATACGCAACGCCTCCACATCGGCGGCGCTCGATGCAGAGAGCTGATCTATTTCAACTTTGAGCGCATTTATTTTTTCTAACATAGCACTGTTCTGTTTCTTTATATCGGCAAAATTACAAAATTTCCGCGAACTTTTCACTACATTTGCCCGTATGAATGATTTTATCGGCAAAGTAAACGACTGTATAAGCCATCACAACCTGCTTACGCCCTCGTCAAGGGTTATTGTTGCCTTGAGCGGAGGCGCTGACTCGGTAGCACTCCTCGTTGCGCTCCACGACCTCGGATATGACTGCATCGCAGCGCATTGCGACTTCCACCTACGCGGCGAAGAGTCGGAGCGCGACCGCAGATATGCAGAGTCGGTTGCCGCAGAATATGCCTCTTGCTACCGAGAAATACATTTTGACGTCGATTCTTACAAAAAGGCTCATGGAGTATCCACGGAAATGGCATGCCGTGACCTGAGATATGACTGGTTTCGCACCTTGTCGGAAGAATATGGAGGCATCAGTGTAGCCGTTGCCCATCATCATGACGACAACATCGAGACCATGCTTCTCAACCTGCTCCGAGGCACAGGCATAACAGGACTCACGGGTATGAAATATCGCAACGGGATATTCCTTCGACCCATGCTTGACTGCCGGAGAAAGGAGATAGAGCGTTTTCTGGAAGAAAGACAGATAGGGTTCATGACCGACAGCACCAACCTAATCAGCGACGTCAAGCGCAACAAGCTACGAAACATAATACTCCCGGCACTACGCGACGAATTCCCGGATGCCGACAAGGGACTGTCCACTACCCTGCATAATATGTGCGATACAGCATCGCTCCTTGAATCGCTTGTAGAAAAAGTGTCGTCGCAATATATCAATGAATCCGTTATTGATATCGACAGGATAATCACCGAAGCGGAAGAAGCCCCCACACTGCTGTATGAAATCCTGAAACGATACGGATTCAATGCCACCCATGTAAGCGACATAATCTCGGCACAGAGATCATCAACGCGGTCAGGAAAACGCTTTTTCTCACTATCCCACGCCGCCACTCTGAGCCGAGGGAAATTGTATATACGTGAAATCAAGACCATTGATAGCGACATTGAGATAAAAATAGACCTGTCGGCTCCTGCGACACTTCCGGAATGGCTCGAAATTGAGCACATAGGCCGAGATCAATTCAAGCCCGACCGCACCGGGAATACGCTTTATCTTGACCCGTCGGCTCTTGAAGGCAATCCTGAGTTCATGCTCCGCCACCGCCGCGACGGCGACCGCATCAATCCCTTCGGCATGAAAGGGTCACGGTTGATAAACGACATATTTTCCGACGCAAAGCTGAATGATGACAGCAAAGACGCCACATGGCTCCTGACCCGCAACGGCGTCATCCTCTGGATTGTCGGCATGCGCGCCTCAAGCCACTTCGCCGTCACCCCCGAATCCACCGCCATCATCGCCCTCCGCCTCCGCCCCTAACCAATACATCATACGCAAAACCTCTTATATGGAATTATCACGAATCGATAAACTTATCAATGACATACAGGAAATCAAATGTCGTTTCCAAGCAAAAGCAGCAGGACTACTCAATGACACCATTATCAATGAACGTTGGGCGATAGGAAAACGTATTGTCGAAGAGGAACAGAATGGAGAAATTCGTGCTGAATATGGTGCTAACCTCCTTAAAATCCTTTCATCCAAACTTTCATTAAAGTTAGGGAAAGGTTACAGTCCCCGGGCTTTAGCCTATTACAGGCAATTATATGTATATTTCCCTGATTGGGAGATTTTGCAGACCCGTCTGCAAAATCTCACCTGGTCTCATATTCAAGCTATTCTTGGTGAGAAAAATGAACCTGCGAGACTGTGGTACCTAAATGAAGCTGCAGAACAAATGTGGTCAGTAAAGACACTTGAGCGCAATGTGGGATCCCAATATTACCATCGTCTATTATCTTCTCCACAAAAAGACGAGGTCAAAAAAGAGATGGAGCAACTTACTTCTTCAAAAATCTATCAGCCAATAGATCCGGAGCATTATATTAAATCACCGATGGTTACTGAGTTTCTTGGAATACCTAAATATTGCGACTACACCGAAAGTGATCTCGAAAGTGCATTAATATCACATCTTAAACAATTCTTGATGGAATTAGGAAAGGGCTATGCCTTTGTTGAACGTCAGCAACATATTGTCACTGATGCCGGCGACTATTTCATAGACCTTGTATTCTATAATTATCTGATGAAATGCTTCGTATTGATTGACATCAAAACTACAAAAATAACCCATCAGGACATAGGACAAATGGATATGTATGTACGAATGTACGATGATCTAAAGCGTACTGACGGAGACAATCCAACAATAGGAATATTACTATGTGCCGAGACAAGTCAAGACATAGCCAAGTATTCCATTCTAAATGGCAATAAACAATTATTTGCGTCAAAATACATAACCTATCTACCGTCTGAAGAAGAACTGAGACAAGAAATAGAAACTCAAAAAGAGATTTATCGACTGCAGAAGAAAGAATGTGGACTCTAAAACTGATTGTGTCATAAACCAAATAATGATATCGAGACCGAGATACAGAATATTGAGAATATTTGCGAAAAAACTTTTATTATAAATAGTGCGTTTAAATTCTTAAAAGTATTATATTTGTCATTCTAAACATTTGAATACATCCATGCACAAAAGTCTGATTCAATACATCAGTGATTCCATAAGGGACAACTGGGAAAATCTTGCGCTTACCGACTTCAACGGCGTGTCGTACCAATACCGCGACATAGCCCGTAAAGTGACAAAACTACACCTCCTATACGAGCATGCCGGCGTGAAGCATGGTGACAAAATAGCCTTGTGTGGCAAAAACTCGTCACAATGGGCTGTAGCATTCATAGCTACGATCACATATGGCGCCGTTGCCGTTCCGATACTCCACGAGTTCAAGCCCGACAACATCCATCATCTTGTCTCTCACTGCGACGCCAGACTGTTTTTCACCGATGAGTCTACTTGGGAAAATCTCGACCCCGCATCCATGACGAAGCTTGAGGGAGTCATAAATCTCAGTGACTTCTCTCTTCTCATGTCACGCAACGACAAGCTCAGAGGTGCGCGCGAGCGACTCAACGAGCTGTTTGGTAAGAAATATCCGGAGCGATTCACGCCCGAAGATGTAAAATATCATAAGGAAAACGAAAACGATATTGCCGTAATCAACTACACCTCCGGATCCACGGGATTTTCAAAAGGGGTGATGTTGACTTACAACAATCTTTGGAGCAATATACGCTTCTGCATAGACGGGCTTACTTTTCTAAAACCGGGCGACGGAATAGTGTGCATGCTTCCACTCGCCCACATGTATGGCCTCATCGTCGAGTTTATACATCCGTTCGTAAAGGGATGCCATATATATTTCCTCACCCGTGTACCCTCGCCCAAGGTGATTCTCGACGCATTTGCCACGGTAAAGCCCAAATTGATAGTCACCGTGCCGCTGATTATTGAGAAAATAGTCAAGACAAAAGTGTTCCCGCTGCTTGACAAGCCACTGATGAAGGTATTGCTTCACGTGCCGTTCCTTGACGACAAACTGCTTGAAAAGATAAAGAAAGGTCTTACCGATGCTTTTGGAGGAAATGTCATGGAAGTAATAATAGGCGGGGCCGGGCTCAACAAGGATGTCGAGACATTCCTTCGCCGCATAGGCTTCCCCTACACGGTAGGCTATGGCATGACCGAGTGCGGGCCGCTCGTGGCATATGCCCCCTGGGACATACAGCGCGCCGGCTCATGTGGCAAGCTTGTCGATCGCATGGAATGCCGCATCGACTCGCCCGATCCTGAAAACACTCCCGGCGAACTATGGGTGAAAGGCGACAACGTGATGAAAGGTTACTTCAAAAATAAAGAGGCGACCGATGCCGTGATGAAAAAAGACGGGTGGATGAATACCGGCGACCTGTGTACGATGGATAAAGACGGCTTTATCTATATACGCGGAAGAAACAAGAACATGATACTTGGTCCCTCCGGACAAAATATCTATCCGGAAGAAATCGAGCAGAAGCTCAACAATATGCCTTATGTAGCCGAATCAATTGTCATAGATGGCGACGGCAAGCTGATCGCGCTTGTATATCCCGACATGGATCAAGCGACCAAAGACGGCATTCCGATGGGTGACATGGAAAATATCATGAATGAAAACATAAAAGCGCTTAACAAGGAGCTTCCGGCTTATTCCCAGATTTCCAAAGTAAAAATCCACTATCAGGAATTTGAAAAGACACCGAAACGCTCGATAAAGCGCTACCTGTACCAACGGGCAAAATAATGGAGAGAATTGTCGTTGCGCTTATCGTTGCCATCGCATTGTCGCTTGGTGTCCATACCAAGGCGGCCACGCCTATCTGTGGCGATGTTGAAGTAAGCATCGACAGGATGTACGAGTTTGTAAAAAACCACAACAAGACTTTTCCGCGAGAAATCGCCGAAGCATATTACCATATCGGCAAAAAATATGGCGTGAGAGGTGACATCGCCCTGTGTCAGGCAATTCTTGAGACGGGATGGTTTCGTTTTTCCGACAACACGGCGGTCACTTACGACCAATATAATTTTTGCGGGCTTGGAGTTACAGCCAACAAAGAGCGCGGTCATGCCTTTGACAGCATCGAAGCGGGGGTGACGGCACAAATTCAGCACCTGTTTGCCTATGGGAGCAACGATGACCTGCCAGAGGGAGAGACTATTATAGATCCTCGGTTCTCATATGTAAGACGCGGATCGGCATCAACATGGGAAGAGCTAAACGGCAGATGGGCGGCAAACAGGCATTATTCCGACCGTATACTCGGACTGTTTTACCGCATGGCGGAGCGCACCATACAGATAATCGAGGTGGATATCCCCGACGAATATTGGGAGTCAGAAGAGTAAGTCGCTTACTCTTTATCGTGAAGCTGCCTGTAGCCGATCGCAAAATATTCACGGTCAAACTCCACCGGCCTTAGAATCTCTCCACCATACTCTACAACATCAAGGTCGATCGGCACAATGCCTGTAAGTTTTGACTCGGCGCTCCTTCCGGCACTCCTTTCATAATCCTTCATCAGAGATTCAAGACACTTGACATCAAGGGAAGTCAATCCTTCAGCTACACAATTATAATAAGCAGGATACCGACCGCTATATTCCGGGGTCTCGTATATATCCGACACCCGGCATTCCGAAAGCACTTCACAGAGCCGGCTTACAGCGGCATCCATGCGGGCACCACGGTCAGGAGAGTTGCTGCCTATGCTTACAATGACTTTATTCATCCCTGCCCGATGCCTTTCATCGTCAGAGCGATACGACCACGCTCATAATCGATGTCAATGACTTTCACCCTGACATGCTGATGAAGCGACACCACCTCAGCCGGATTAGACACAAAGCGGTCACACAGTTGGGAAATATGCACAAGTCCGTTTTCATGCAGTCCGAGATCGACAAAACATCCGAACGCGGTGATATTATTGACTATGCCGTTAAGCTCCATTCCCACCGAAAGGTCCCTTATGTCACGCACCTTGTCGTCAAACTCCATTACTTCCACCTTGGCGCGCGGATCCCTGCCCGGTTTCTCAAGCTCAAGCACGATATCGGTCAAAGTAGGCAATCCCACAGTCTTGTCGACATAGGGCGTAAGATCAAGCTCATGCAGCAGCCTAGGGTCTTTGACCAGGCGGTCGACAGTGCACTTATTGTCAGCGGCTATGCGGGCGATAAGCTCATAACGCTCCGGATGCACCGCCGTGTTGTCAAGAATATTCTCCCCATCGGGTATACGCAAGAATCCGGCACATTGCTGGTAAGCTTTCTCTCCCATCCTCGGCACATCAAGCAACTCCTCACGGCAACCGAAATCACCATGCTCGGCACGATAAGTCACGATATTGGATGCAAGGGCAGGTCCAATTCCCGACACATAAGACAACAGCTCACGTGAAGCGGTATTGACATTTACACCTACAGAATTGACACAGCTCTCAACCGTATAATTCAAAGCCTCTTTAAGCTTGCCTTGGTCTACATCATGCTGATATTGCCCGACACCGATTGACTTCGGCTCTATCTTTACAAGCTCGGCAAGCGGATCAATCAGGCGTCGGCCTATAGAAACGGCACCACGCACCGTAACATCATAATCCGGGAACTCGTCACGCGCTATTTTTGACGCCGAGTAGACCGACGCGCCATTCTCGCTGACAACAAATACCTGTATCTTACGAGGATAGCGTATTGATGACAGAAATTTCTCGGTCTCACGGCTTGCCGTACCGTTGCCCACGGCTATAGCATCGATCCTGTAAGACTCCACAAGACGGCTCACCTTGAACGCCGATCCGTGAAAATCGCTTTGTGGCGGATTGGGATATATTACCTCCGTGTGAAGCAGATTGCCTTGCTCGTCAAGACACACAACCTTACACCCGGTACGGAATCCGGGATCTATTGCAAGCACACGCTTGTGTCCCAACGGAGGAGCAAGAAGCAGCTGGCGCACATTGTCGGCAAACATCGAAATCGCCCCGTCATCGGCTTTAGCCTTGGCGATAGACATCACCTCACCCTCAATCGACGGGCGTATCAGTCGCCGATAACTGTCCTTAACCGTTGACTTTATCAATGATGCCGACTCATCGCTTGCCCCGAGTTTCACAAACATACGCGAAAGGCGGTCGATCATCTCATCATCATCAATCGACAAATTCACCTTCAAAAAGCCCTCCGACTCGCCACGAAGTATGGCAAGCAGCCGATGAGAAGTCACCAACCGCAACGGACTGCTGAAGCCGAAATAATTCTTATAATTGCTTCCCTCTTCTTCCTTTCCCGCCACAGCCTTTGCAGAAAGAACGGCATTTCTCTGATAACGCGACCTAACTATCGAGCGGGCTTTCTCGCTCTCGCTCATCCACTCGGCGATGATGTCCTGCGCGCCCGATATGGCATCTTTTTCATCGGCTACCTCACCCTTGACAAACTTTTTTGCCGCCTTTGACACATTGTCAAGATTCTGTGCCATTATCATTCTGGCGAGAGGTTCGAGACCTTTCTCAACGGCAATGGCGGCACGGGTGCGTCGACGCGGCTTATACGGCATGTAAAGATCCTCTATCACCGAGGGGTCGATCGACTCCTCTATCTTTTTCTGCAGTTCCGGGGTAAGCTTTCCCTGCTCTTTTATTGTATCGAGTATCATCTCTTTCCTCTTCGCAAGCGCGACTAAAGCCTCATACCGAAGCTGAATATTATGGACGGCCACCTCATCAAGACCTCCGGTTGCCTCCTTGCGATAACGGCTTATAAACGGGATTGTGGCACCATCATCAAGAAGTTTTACGGTAGCCGAAACCTGCTTACGGAGGATGTTCATCTCTCCTGCGATAATAGAAAAAAGCTCACTGCTCATGTTGTATGGAAGAAGAAAAAATGTATTTTATTTATGAGTCTTTTTAAGTGTAAATACCGTGATTTCAGGTGTAGCGCCGATACGCGCGGGTATCGCGACGGTGCCTATACCTATGTTCACATAAAGTTTCCGATGCCCGGAATTGTCATTATACAGTCCACCCCATGTCGGATAGCGCCACACGGCAGGCGACACTCCACCGACCTCCATCTGCATCGCGTGAGTGTGGCCTGACAATGCGAGTCCTATGTTTACAGTGTCATTGTCGGCGATTGTCTCAGTCCAATGAGCCGGATTGTGGGTAAGCAATATCTTGAACGTACTGTCGCTCTGTTGCGGATAGGCCTTGGAAAGGTCACCATAGACGGTGAAAGGAGGATCGCCCCAGTTTTCCACCCCTATAACAGCGATGGAATCACCGTCACGACGTATGAATTCAGTGTCATTATTAAGCAGCCTCCAACCCATATCACCTTGCAGACGACACATAAGGCTCATATTATCACGCTTGTCCGCATCGCTTTTCCAATCGCAGTAATCACCATAGTCATGATTGCCTAATATGGAATACACACCATCCGGCGCGCTAAGGCGGGAAAGAGTATTGACAAACGGTACAAGCTCTTCAGTACGCCTGTTCACGATATCGCCGGTAAACATTATGGCGTCAACACCCTGACCGTTAAGCACGTCAACAATCTCACTTACAAAAGAAGTGTCACGACCATAAGTGCCGACATGAAAATCGGAAAATTGCGCTATGCGATAGCCGTCAAACTTTTCAGGAAGATCCTCAAACCCAACCTCTACATATTTAACTTGATATGACGTGCGGTTGACAAGAGCCGCCCACCACATTACGACAAACAAGGCTACCGCAAGTACTGCCCCGGTGACTGACGCCGCCTTCCATCGCCTGCGATGCCAAAGCCGCGGTAGATAATCGATAAAACTTACTATGCAAAAAAGATACTTGGGTATATATATAGTGAAGTAGGCATAAAGCATCCACATTATACACAAAAGCACTTCATCACTCCCGCTACGTCGCGGCAAACTCACCGCAACCACTAAAAACAACAGGCACAACAAAGAACTCCAGGCATATGCGACACCCCAAAACCGGCGTCGCGCAACCGCGGTGATACGCCGCCATATATAGTAGTCGACAAACACGTTGACTACCATAAGAAGGATCATAGTCAGAAGCGGCAACCTCATAGTATCGTTTCAATCATATACTTAATTGCGGCAGATAGTCTGCTCGCAACTCTCAGCAGAAATCTTGTTTTTTAGAGGATTTGCATACATTGTAAGCATCATCTCATATAAGAAACCCTTATCCTCTTCGGTTAGTTCAGGCACATCCACTTTTTCAAGCTGAGTCAATATGTAGCGTTCAAACTCCATTTCCTCCTGGGCTGTATACTTGTCGGCAAACTGCCGGGTGGTACAGAGCTTGTCAAAAGCGATATAGTTGATCGGGAAAATCATATATCCGGAATGTATCTGACAATCCACGATATGGCACACATCGCGCGCCACCTGACTCTTGTCGGCATCATCGGGTATACGGTCTATATACGGATTTATCTGCGAGCCAACACAGAAATGCACCCTTCCCTTGGGCTGCAGAAGCCCGGTCTCCATCGCAAACAAGTCGTCGCGCTGGGTCTTCTTAAAGTCGGGATCATTGCGGCGCAACAGAAATTCACGGGCCTTTAGATAATCATTGGGGTCATATTCATAAGAAATCGAGACCGGAAGGAGATTGATTTCCTTGAGATTATCGCGGAACTCACCGTCGCCGGCAAGACCAAGCATCTTTATGAGGGAGTCCTGTGCGAGGTCGCTTGAATCCTTGCTCCTGCCCTGCCGCTCGGCAATCCACACCGACTGTTTTTCCTCGCCAACGGTATGATGTATGTAGCCCGACAGCTCTTTTGCAGCCTCCAACGCCTTTACCTTAGGCAAGTCACGCTTCACGATAAAACTTTTGTTAAGCCTTACAAGGTCACTGATCCACTCATATATCAGCAAATTATTGCCTATAGCCACCTGCGTGGTAGGATACCCGGCACGCAGGAAACAAAGGTTCAGAAACGAAGTGTCGAGCACTATGTCACGATGATTGGTGATAAATGTGTAGGCATTTGCCGGGTCTATGCGCTCTATGCCTTCTATGGTCAGTCCCGACGTTGTCTTTGAGGCAAGCATCTCAAGAAACGGCCACATTATCTTATGCTGGAAAGTATCCTTATCTTTTACCTGAAGGAGATCATTGCACATCTCCTTATAGTCAACCTGGGGCAATACCCATTTTACGGCATGTTCAAATCCCGGCTCTTTTACAAGATGCTGCATCTTTTCATGAAAAATGCTGTCCGGATAAGGAGCTATGTCCTCAAATGGTCGTGGATCCTGTGTCATAACTATATTTATTTTTCAGTGTTTCTAAGATAACAATTAAATCTGATTGGTTAACCTTTACCGAAGTATCTTTACGATTATTTATAATTCGGTAATATTATATTTTCGCCATCGCTCGATCAGCCCGGTCATGTCATCGGGAATCGGAGCGCTGAAAAACATTTCCTCTCCTGTGGCGGGATGGACAAAACCGAGAGTCCTTGCATGAAGAGCCTGCCGTGGACATGCGGCAAAACAGTTGGATATAAACTGACGGTATTTTGCCGAAGTAGTGCCTCGCAACACGACATCGCCGCCATAACGCGCATCATTGAACAGCGGGTGTCCGATATGCTTCATATGGACTCGTATCTGATGGGTGCGCCCTGTCTCAAGCACGCATTTAACCACCGAGACATAGCCAAGCGGCTCTATTGTCGAATAATGCGTCACTGCATGCTTTCCCTGCTCTCCGTCGGGGAACACCGCCATCTGCAACCTGTCCTTGGGACTTCTGCCTATATTCCCCTCTATTCTCCCGTCGGGAGGCGAGGGACGCCCCCACACCACTGCGACATACTCCCGCTTGGTAGTCTTGTCAAAAAACTGCCTGCCGAGATGGGTCTTGGCATCAGGGGTCTTGGCCACAACAAGAAGCCCCGATGTATCCTTATCAATACGATGAACAAGCCCCATACGCGGGTCATTTACATCGTAGTCGGGATTATCCTTGAAGTGATAGGCAAGAGCATTGACGAGCGTACCGTGGTAGTTGCCGTGACCGGGGTGCACAACCAAACCGGCAGGCTTGTTGACCACAAGCAAGTGCTCATCCTCATACACTATGTCAAGCGGAATATCCTCCGCGATTATCTCAAGCTCATAGCGCGGCCTGTCCATTACCACCGTCACTACATCGAGCGGCTTCACTCGGTAATTTGACTTGACCGGCTTCCCGTTGACGAGAATACATCCGGCGTCAGCAGCCTGCTGCACCCTATTGCGCGAGGATTTTTCAAGACGCGCCACGAGAAACTTGTCGACCCTCAGCAGCTGCTGTCCCTTATCGGCGACAAACCGGAAATGTTCATATAGACCGGTTCCGTCGTCCTCGGCGTCATCTTCATCATCAATTGATGCAAGATCGTCAGGCGCCCCTTCATAAAGCTTGCTGTCAGGCATGTAAATATCCTCTTCCATCACGACAAATCAGGCTTTGTTAATCAGTTGATATCAAGCTCAGCCGCTTCTTCGTCACCAAGAATAGCCTCAGCGACGGCAATGCTGTCCTCCTCATTGGCAATCCCTTCGCCCACCTCAAGCGTCACTGTCGCCGAAGCGGGTATGCGGGCACCCGGCTTAAGCATGATCCCGTTGAACTTGACCGCAAGCACCAGATCCCGGTATTCGCTTACAACATATTGCTCGCGTATATTTTTTATGCCCAGTCCCTCCAGGGTAGAGCGCGCCTGACGGAGTGACATATCGGCAAGATCAGGCACGGAAATCATTTTAGGAGTAAAAGCGTTTACGGTAAGATAGACCGTACGGTTAGGCTTAACCTTTGTGTTGGCACGCGGCGACTGTTCCAACACAGTGCCGGGGCGAGTCTTGTCATCGTATATCGAATCGGATAGCTCGGGATTAAGCCCTGCCGTGCGCAAAGCCGTAGCAGCCTGCTCATATGAAAGTCCTTTCATGTTAGGGACTACTTCATACTTTCCATGGTCGGTCCATATATCAAGCCATATAAGTGCAATCCAGATCACACCGCAACCGGCAAGTATTATCAGCAGAAAATTAAACAGTATCGGGTGTTTCTTTATAAAATTCCCTTTATTTTGCTTCGATGATTCTTCCACTATGTTAATTTTTAGTTAATTGAAAGTATTGCAAGGCGCAACACTCCACCAATCAAGCGCAAAATTAATTAAAAAAGGCGAAATAAGGGTTGTAAACGCCTAAAATTGTCACACAAATCCAATTAAAAGAGCATTGAGGTCAAAAAATCCAATGTTTTTTATCAAATCACACGATTTATTATTAACTTTGCAGCTTGAATATTCGATTGCATATATGCGTAAATACATTTATATAACAATATCTCTGCTGGTGCTCTCCATGATGTCATCGTGTGGCGAATACAACCGCATCCTCAAGAGCACGGACAACGAGGCAAAGCTTGCCTACGCGCGCAAGGCATTTGACCAGAAGAAATACACTCAGGCGGCTACAGTGCTTCAAGACATCGTGGCAACGATGAAAGGCACCCGAAATGCGGAAGAATCACTGTACCTGTTGGGATTAAGCCTATATGAAAACAAAGATTATGTCAACTCATCGGCTTATTTCCACACCTACTACACACGATATCCTAAAGGCAAATATGCCGAGATGGCACGATTCTATTCCGGATACGGATGGTATCTCGACTCCCCCGAGCCACAGCTTGACCAAAGCGGAACGATAAAGGCCATCGAGGAGCTGCAGGCGTTTCTCGACTATTTCCCTAAAAGCGACAAAGTGCCCGTGGCACAGAACGCAATCTTCGAATTGCAGGACAAGCTCACGCTGAAAGAGCTTCAGAATGCCCAGCTTTACTACAACCTCGGCAATTACATGGGCAACAATTATGAATCGGCGGTGATAGTGGCCCGCAACGCAATAAAGGCATATCCGTATTCAAAATACAAGGAAGAGCTTGAAATGCTTATCCTGAAATCACGCTATCAGGAGGCTGCACAGAGTGTCGAGGAAAAGAAAGCTGACCGTTTCCGCGAAGTGATCGACGAATATTACTCGTTTATCAACAACTATCCCGACACCCACAACCGCAAGGAAGCCGACAACATCATGAAGATTGCCGGCAAATACGTAAACGAATAAATTACTAATATAATGGACTACAAGAAATCCAACGCACCCCTCACAACCACAACCCGCGACCTCACCAAGATGTCGCAGGACACCGGCAACATCTACGAAACAGTGTGCATAATCGCAAAGCGCGCCAACCAGATCGCCGGAGAAATGAAGCATGACCTCGAAAAGAAGCTTCAGGAGTTTGCTTCTCTCAATGACAACCTTGAGGAAATTTCAGAAAACCGTGAGCAAATCGAGATTTCACGCTACTACGAAAAGCTCCCCAAGCCCACGCTTATCGCGACCCAGGAGTATATCGAGGGAAAAATCCATTACCGCAATCCGTCAAAAGACAAAAACCTCGACTAAGGCTTTGTCGGTTGAAGGAAATTCACTAACTTTGTGCGCTCTTTAGAGCAATTGTATATTTTATTAACTTTTAATTTCATTAAGAATGCACTTAAATTCTGAAGAAAAAGTAAACATCTTTGAGAAATACGGTAAGGGCAAGACTGATACTGGCTCACCTGAAGCTCAGATAGCATTATTCTCGGTTCGTATTGCTCATTTGACTGAACACCTCAAGTCAAATCACAAAGATTATACTACTGCGCGTGCTCTTAAGGCTTTGGTAGGTAAGCGTCGTCGCCTCCTTGATTACCTTATCAAGAAGGACATCAACCGCTACCGCGCCATCATCGCCCAGAAGGAGCTTGGTATCCGCAAGTAACCGCAAGTTTACTTAAAGATTACAAAATTAGGCTGCAACGTTTTGCAGCCTAATTTATTATATACACCAGCAACTAAAAAAAGAAGCCGGGCTTCAAAGCCCGGCTCTTAACCAATCTGTGTCAATATAATCACTTATTTCTTGAAGAAACGGTTATAAAGACCCTGGAAGCCCTGTCCGTGGCGAGCCTCATCTTTTGCCATCTCATGAACGGTATCATGGATAGCATCATGACCGAGTTCCTTTGCACGGCGTGCTATCCGCATCTTGTCTTCATTAGCGCCTGCCTCTGCAGCCATGCGCTTCTCAAGGTTGGTCTTGGTATCCCATACCACCTCGCCAAGAAGCTCGGCAAACTTTGCAGCATGCTCAGCCTCCTCAAAAGCATAACGCTTGAAAGCCTCGGCGATTTCAGGATATCCCTCACGATCAGCCTGACGCGACATGGCAAGATACATGCCCACCTCGCCACACTCACCGTTGAAATGAGCGGTAAGATCCTTGATCATCTCCTCATCGCAACCCTTTGCAGAGCCAACCTCATGCTCGGTCACAAATACAAGGTCAGCAGCCTCGTCGAGTTCTTTAAACTTGCTGCGGGGAGCGCCACATACCGGGCACTTCTCGGGAGCTTCATCACCTTCATGAACGTATCCGCATACGGTACAGATAAATTTCTTTGCCATTTTGTTTAATTTTAGATAGTTATACGAAATTTGGTTATTTAAAACAATTATTTTTCAATTTCTCCACCGCGACACCCGGAACACAAGCCACGATAACACACGTCCACCTCATCTATCATGAAATCATGCATATCGGCATATAAGGGCATAGCTATCTCCGAACGCAGAGGCACATCATATAGCTCACCACACTTGCGGCAGCACAGATGAGCGTGGGGCGACATTATAAGGTCATACCGCGCATTACGCGTGTCCACATTAAGCATCGTCACCGCCCCGGTATCGACAAGCACACGCAATGTATTATATACAGTGGCGAGCGACAATGTAGGCATATCCCTTACAAGCGCGTCATATATCACCTCGGCGGAAGGATGAACAGGATTCTCCATCATGAATCGCGTGACTGCAATACGCTGGGCCGAAGGCCTGACGCCATGGCGTTGCAGATATTCCGTTGCCCGTGCTGTACTATTCATGATTGTATCTCCCATATTTTTATAATCATTACAAAATTAGAAAATTTATTGATACTGACAAAATTTTCAACTACTTTTTTTTCATTTGCAAAAATAAGCCCGGCAAACCAAACGTCTGCCGGGCTTAATAAACGATATAATATAAGTTTAATTGATTATGCCATGAGCTTTGAATACCTTCTGAATCTTTTCAAGCGCAGTCTCAACCTGCTCCTGAGTATGGGTCGACATCAGGCTGAAGCGGATGAGGGTGTCATGCGGAGCAACCGCAGGCGATACCACAGGATTAACAAAAATACCCTCTTCAAGGAGGTCGCGTGTAATAGCGAATGTCTTGTTGTTGTCACGGATAAAGAGCGGGATTATAGGAGTTGAGGTATTTCCTATCTCGCAGCCCATCTCACGGAATCCGTCAAGGGCAAAATTAGTAAGCTTCCAAAGATGCTCCTGAATCTCAGGCTCGCTCTCCATAATATCAAGCGCAGCCATGACAGCGGCAGTTGACGCAGGAGTAATCGAGGCAGTGAAGATATATGAACGGGAATGATGACGAAGGAAGTTGGTGATCTCCTTGTCGGTAGCGATAAAACCGCCGAGAGAGGCAAACGACTTGCTGAATGTACCCATTATTAGGTCAACATCCTTTGACACTCCAAAATGGTCACACACACCGCGACCTCCCTTTCCAAACACGCCTATACCGTGAGCCTCGTCGACCATGACCGTAGCGTCATATTTCTTGGCAAGGCGCACGATTTCAGGGAGATTGGCCACATCGCCTTCCATGGAGAACACACCGTCGGTCACAATAAGCTTCACCTTGTCAGGATCACACTTCTTAAGCTGCGCCTCAAGCGACTCCATGTCATTATGCTTGTATTTCAATGCCTGAGAGAACGACAGGCGGCGACCGTCGATAATCGAGGCGTGATCCTGCTCGTCGAAGAGTATATAATCTTCTCTTCCGGTGAGGGTCGATACCACTCCGAGATTTACCTCAAAGCCGGTGGAATATATCATCGCATCTTCCTTGCCCACATAGGCGGCAAGACGAGCCTCAAGCTCCTTATGGATGTCAAGAGTACCATTTAGAAACGGCGACCCGGCACATCCCGTGCCATACTTCTTGATAGCCTCTATAGCCGCTTCCTTTACTTTAGGATGGTTTACAAGACCGGTATAGCAGTTTGAGCCGAACATCAACACTTTTCTGCCGTTGATAAGCACTTCGGGATCCTGCTCACTGGAAATCGCACGGAAATAAGGATATATGCCTAAAGCCTTGGCTTTCTGAGGCTCCTGATACTTGTCAAGTTTAGCTTGTAATAGCTTCATAATTATCTAAATAGTAGCATTTTGCGTTTATATGCAAGTAGTCGGTCAAACACCGCTTTACGAATTGCAGGCTGCAAAGTTAGCAAATTTTCAGCAATAAACGCCAAAAAACCTTAATTTAAACCGCCATATAACCTATAAAAAGTCTTAACAGGGCTTCCAACCATGTGGGAGAGGGAAAACTATCTCTCCGGCTCATGCGGCACCGCAGGCGCGGGGCGCTCAAGCTCACCTCCGTTTTGCTCCACACGCTGACCATTTTTCATCTTCAGCTTCACCATGTCAAAGCCTTGTCCATAGACTCCGTTGACGTTAGCCTGAGTGACAAACGCATCCTTGTCGATCGACTTCACTATACGGAATATCGTGACCGACTCTATCTTCCGGCACATAACAAGAAGCACCTTGACCTGATGTTTTGAATACCAGCCCATTCCTTCGAGCACCGTGCACCCGCGTCGCGCTTCATTGTTGATTGCGTCGGCAATTCGCTCCCAATGTGCAGATATAATGGTAAACTGTACTGCCTGGCGCGTGGTATTAATAATCTGGTCAGCCATAAACGACGCAAGAAACGTCACGACAAGGCCATATACTACATTATCTATCTGATGAAATATCAAGAAACTCGACGATATTATAACAAAGTCGCAATAGATCATCATACGGCCTATCGACACATTGCTGTGTTTCGACACCATCGCTGCGATTATATCAGTACCGCCGGTGGAGCCGTTATGGGTAAATGCAAGACCGATGCCGACACCACACAGGACACCTCCGATAATGATATTCATGAATGTCTGCTGTGCAATCAGTGGCTCAGGGAAAAACGGCTGAAGCACGCCGATGAACAAGTTGATTACAGTGGCGCCGAAAATAGTGCGTATGACAAACTGCTTACCGACCACCTTGTAAGCTATCGCAAGCAACGCAAGGTTACAACCATAGGAAGTGATCGCAACCGGTATTCCGGTAAGAAAGTAAACGATTGACCCAAGACCCACAAGACCGCCGATCACGACCTTTTCAGGAAGCACAAACGCACAAAATCCGAATGCGTAAATCAGCAATCCGAATATGATGATCACATAGTCCTTTGTGGATAGCCAGATACTGTTAGGTGAAAATTTCATTACGCTAATGATAGTTTTACTTTACGACTGCAAAATTAAATCAATCATCAAAAAAGCACAAAATATTTCACTCTAAAATTAAAATCTCCCACTCATATCCGGAGAAATCATTTTTACACCATAATTATTGCACGTCACAACTTATTTTCATACATTTGCGACATAAACCGACAAATTGAGCGGCATAAACGCCATTATCAGTTCCATTTGTCAATACAATTTTATTATCACAATGAAAACAAAATCAATCATTACCATCGCGACAATGCTTATTGCTGGAAGCATGACAGCTCGCGCCCAGGAGTATGTTATCATACATCCTGTGCTTGACGACGGGAAACCTGTCGAAGTGCCGCTGACTGCCGACACCAGGCTTTCGTTCACATCGGAAGGGTTTACAGTCGGCAACAAGTCGGAAGAAGGAACCCGCAAGTTCAATTATGCGGATGTTGCCAAAATCACTTTCGGAGCCGGAACAACCGGCATTGAGGGGATCACGGACATCTCCACCGGACTTACTCTTGCCGAAAACCCGGTAGGTGACATCTTGGTCATCAACGGACATGACTCATCATCACCGGTGGCTCTTGACATTCACGCAATGAACGGAGCCAATCTCTTGCACATCAACGGGTGGACTTCAGAACCTGTAGACGTATCGAGGCTCACTCCGGGACTGTATTTCGTAACCATCAATTCCAAAACGCTTAAATTCATCAAAAAATGAAAAAAATATCACTCATTATCGCATCATTGGCAATCACAGCCACATCATTCGCCCAAAATATAGGGGGGGAGAATCCTAACCGTCTGATAATCACCAATACAGCAGGAAATTACTCCGGTTATGTCATTGACCACACAGACAATATATCTTTTGCCACAGTAGAGGGGGAAGTAAAAGCTACCGTATCAGTATCCGACGTGGCATTGGACAAAATCAAATTGTCAGTGACCAGAAGCGAGGCCTGCGAAGGCTTCAGGATCGCAATCATCCCCAACACCATAGCCGGACAGCTTACCGACGACGTAATTGCAATAGGATATCTTAAACGCGATGCAAGCGAGATCTACTATCAGGACTTCACTGACGCAGAGCTTACAGGCATAGACCTTGACGCCGACAGCGAATATGCTATTTATACCATAGCAGTCGACAGGTACGGCGTGGAAGCATCCACCGACAAAACCGTAATCAAGACCCCGGCGCCTGAAATCGTCGGTGACCCGAAAGTCACTGCAGAAGTGATTGACCGCCAACTCAAATCATTCAAAATTAAATTCACTCCCAATGATGACGTGACAGCCTACTACTGCGTGGCAGGCGAAAAAGGCACCATGCAGAGCCAATATGAGATGTTCGGCCCCATGTTTGGCTTCAGTAACTTCAACCAGATGATCATGTCATGGGGAATACGCAACGAGGGTGTACAGGAAAAGGAATGGAAAGACTTCGCACCCAATTCCGAATATGAGGTTTATGTCGTGTCACTTGACATAAACGGCAATCCTGCCCCTTATCAGGTATTTGAAGTATCCACGCTTGCACTTGGCGGCGACGGAGAAGCTACAGTCACAATTACCCTCGGCGACTACAAGCTCACTAATTGGAATGACGAACAGTTGCCAAGCCAATTCATCACATTTACGCCTAACGACCAGGCAAGCTGCTTCCGCGTCGGAGTATATAAAGCTGAAATCTATGATGAAAAAGCCGACGAGATAAAAGCGGAACTTTGTACCGATCCGATGATGCCTACCGCATACTGGTTCTTCTACGAAACACTGACCACCGATTACCAGATAAATCCTAACGTTGATGCCGTAGCGATTGCCGCAGCAAAGAATGGCAACAACGAATGGGGAGAAGTAACCGAGCTTCGCTTCACAACCCCTGCCGAAGTTCAGGGAGCTGCATCAGTGAAGAAAATCGGCTCAAAAATCATGTCACGCGCCATCGCAGAAAAGAAAAATCCTGTCCACCGCGCCGGCTATATTCCCATGCTACAAAAAAGGCTCAATATCACTGTGAAATAATTGATCAAGCCAGCATACATACTACGGAAGCCCGCTTATCGCGGGCTTCTATTTTTTACCATAAAAAGAACAGGGCGTCACTTCGGTGACGCCCTGACCATATTCAAGCCTGTAACAGCTTAATCCTTACATTTAGCCTTGATAAACTCACGGTTAAGACGCGCGATGTTGCTGAGTGAGATGTTCTTCGGACATTCAGCAGCGCATGCACCGGTGTTGGTACAGTTACCGAATCCGAGTTCATCCATCTTCTTCACCATTGCACGCGCACGACGCGCACGCTCTATCTGGCCCTGGGGAAGGAGAGCAAACTGGCTCACCTTAGCCGATACGAACAGCATCGCCGAACCGTTTTTACAAGCTGCGACACATGCACCGCATCCGATACAGGTGGCAGCATCCATCGCGAGGTCGGCGTTGACCTTGGAGATAGGAAGGCTGTTGGCATCCTGGGCGCCGCCGCAGTTAAACGACACGTAACCGCCTGCCTGCTGGATCTTGTCGAAAGCGTTGCGGTCAACCATGAGGTCCTTGATTACAGGGAACGCGGCCGAGCGCCAAGGCTCTACAGTGATAATCTCACCGTCCTTGAAGCGACGCATGTAAAGCTGACATGTGGTAGCTCCGGTAGCGGGACCGTGGGGATGTCCGTTGATATACAACGAGCACATACCGCAGATACCTTCGCGACAGTCATGGTCAAAAGCGATAGGCTCTTCGTGGTTAGCCACGAGTTGCTCGTTAAGGATGTCAAGAGTTTCAAGGAAAGAAGTGTCAGTATCGGTCTCGACCGTATAAGTCTTGAACTCGCCTTTTTCCTTCGGTCCGGCTTGACGCCACACCTTAAGTTGAACAGTTATATTTGCCATTTGAGTTTACTTTCTTAATGTTGTGAAAATTACGACTTATAATTACGGGTCTGTACCTTGATAGCCTCATAGTGGAGCGGCTCCTTGATAAGCTCGGGGGCTTTGTCGTCGCTTCCCTGATAGTCCCAGCACGATACATAGAAGTAGTTCTGATCATCGCGCTTAGCTTCACCCTCTTCAGTCTGATACTCCTCACGGAAGTGACCGCCGCAGCTCTCGTTACGGTTAAGGGCGTCGTAAGCCACAAGCTCACCCATTGTGATGAAGTCTTTCAGGCGGAATGCCTTGTCAAGCTCGATGTTCATGCCGTCGGCAGTACCGGGCACATAAAGGTTGGTGAGGAATTCCTGACGGAGAGCCTTCAGCTTCTCAAGCGCTGTCGTAAGCCCATCCTTGGTACGCGCCATTCCGACATATTCCCACATGATATGACCGAGTTCCTTGTGGATTGAGTCAACCGAACGCTTACCCTGAATCTTGAGCAACTCGTTCTGAGCCTCGACACACTTCTTCTCCGCCTCGTCAAATTCGGGGGTATCGGTAGAGAAGCGAGGCACTGTGATCTGGTCGGACAGATAGTTCTGTATAGTATAGGGAAGTACGAAATAACCGTCGGCAAGACCCTGCATAAGAGCCGAAGCACCGAGGCGGTTGGCACCATGGTCGGAGAAGTTACACTCACCGATGGCAAAAAGTCCCTTGATAGAGGTCTGAAGTTCATAGTCAACCCAGATACCACCCATTGTATAGTGGATAGCGGGGAATATCATCATCGGGTTATAGTAAGTCTCGCCGTTGATTTCGCGACCTACCTCGCCGGGATTTACGTCGGTGATCTCCTCATACATGTCGAAGAGGTTGCCGTAACGCTGGCGCACTGTGTCAAGGCCGAGACGGTTGATGGCGTCACTGAAGTCAAGGAACACGGCAAGACCGGTGTTGTTTACACCGAAGCCCTTGTCGCAACGCTCCTTGGCGGCACGTGATGCAACGTCACGAGGCACAAGGTTACCGAATGCCGGATAACGACGCTCAAGATAGTAGTCACGATCCTCCTCAGGAATGTCGGAACCCTTTATTTCACCTGACTGAAGCTTCTTTGCATCCTCAAGTTTCTTGGGTACCCATATTCTTCCGTCGTTACGGAGCGACTCCGACATAAGGGTCAACTTAGACTGCTGGTCGCCGTGAACGGGGATACATGTCGGGTGGATCTGTACATAAGCGGGATTGGCGAAATAAGCTCCCTTGCGGTAGCAAGCCATAGCCGCGCTACAGTTACACCCCATGGCGTTGGTCGACAAGAAGTAAGCGTTACCGTAACCGCCGGTTGCGATAACCACTGCGTGAGCTGCAAAACGCTCAAACTTACCGGTGACAAGATTCTTGGCAATGATACCGCGGGCTCTTCCGTCGATCATAACCACATCGTGCATCTCGTAGCGGTTGTAGCTCTTCACCTTTCCGAGATTGATCTGGCGGTTAAGAGAAGAGTATGCACCGAGGAGAAGCTGCTGACCGGTCTGTCCCTTTGCATAGAAAGTACGTGACACCTGCGCGCCACCGAAAGAGCGGTTGGCAAGCAAGCCGCCGTATTCACGGGCGAAGGGGACACCCTGGGCCACACACTGGTCGATTATATTGTTTGACACCTCGGCAAGACGGTACACGTTTGCCTCACGGGCACGGTAGTCACCACCCTTCACTGTGTCGTAGAACAGACGGTATACAGAGTCACCGTCATTCTGATAATTCTTTGCTGCGTTTATACCGCCCTGAGCCGCGATAGAGTGGGCACGGCGGGGTGAGTCCTGGATGCAGAAGTTGAGTACATTGAAGCCCATCTCGGCAAGAGAAGAGGCAGCCGACGCACCTGCAAGACCTGTACCGACAACAATAATGTCAAGACGACGCTTGTTGGCGGGATTCACAAGCTTCTGGTGAGCCTTGTAGTTGGTCCATTTCTCAGCGATAGGACCTTCCGGGATCTTGGAATCAGCCGGATTCATCACTTTAACGTTTTCTTTTGTTGCTTCCATATCGCTAATTAGTTTTCAGGTTTAACATTGACTGTTTCTGCGGGAGTGCCCTCAAGATAGTCGAGGAGGCTGATCACCGGTTCAAAGCGTGCGACCTCAGCATTGATCATTTCCTCGGTGGCTCCCAGCTGCATAGCCTGCTCGGGATTCTCAAGGATCTGTTTCATCTGCGAGTCATGCTCACGCACCGATGCCGAGAAGTCATCATATTTGAAGCGGTCAACAGGTATGCCTACCACATCACCCATCACTTCCATGTACTGCTCGCGCAGAGTGGCGTCTTTCTTGTAGAAATCGTTGTTGGCGTTCACTGTAAACACAATAGCCTGCGCGATAAAGAGAAGCACGACGATGGAAGTCCACCAGCATGCGATGCTCTTAAGGCGGGGAAGCCAGGTTATGTTATTCCAGCCGGCTGACTGGAACATCGACCAGAAGCCATGGTTCATGTGGAACCATAGAGCGACAAAACCGATAATATACACTATCGGAGTCCATACGCATGAGAAAGCTTCTTGAATGAAAAGAGTACCCATCGACGGGGGAAGTACACTTTCCACGCCACGGATTTCCTGAAGCTGCATCTTTGCCCAGAACTGGATCATGTGTACGACAAGGAACGCCAGGATCACGATACCGAGCACAAGCATGTTTTGCGACGACCATTCAACGGTAGCCGGCTTCTTCGACACATTGTAACGGTCGTTACCACGCGCCTTGCGGTTTTGCAATGTCAACCACACGGCATAGATAATGTGCACAATGAAAAGCGCAGCCAAACCGAGGGAAGCAACCAGGGCATACCAGTTAGCTCCGAGGAACTCGCATATCACGTTGTAAGCCGCCGGATACACGATTGCTACTGCGTTCATCAAGCAGTGAAAAGTTACGAATAGGACGAGACATGCGCCTGTGATGGCCATGATCAATTTACGCCCTATAGATGAGCTTGTTAACCACATAGTAGTTTTAAAATTAGAGAAATTAGAAATTAATATATTATTGAATTCTTAGTCGTAGCTATTGTTCACCATGCAAATTTAAGATTTTTTACTTATCGCCACAAGCATTAAGGAAATTTTTCAGTATTATATACTCTTTTTGCAAAGCGACGAAAATGTTAAAAACATGTTTTACAACATAAATTGTGATTTTCCCCATTTTTTATTGTGTAAATCAAATCAAAATATCTATACTTGTACTCTGAAATTATACAAACCTCAATGTTGATACAAATCACACTATTTAAATGGAACATTCAATAGAATCCATCATATAATAGTAGATAGATTTCTCATGAATGGAAGGACGGCAGAGCTTGCGATAAGTAATGCCGTCTGTTTTTTTGTCATTAGCCGACAATTCACTAATTTTACACCTTAATTTATATAACCCATATATCCGCCAGATGAAATCATACATTGCTTGCATGCTGTTTTTAACTCCGATGGCGCTGTCGCTGGAAGGATGCAGCTGTTCGCGTAGCGACGCTGCAGAGACGACCGAAGTCGCTCAGTACGATAATTCCGACTATTTCTCCCATTTCGATTCTATGCCCGACGGAGGTTGTGTGAAGATGAAAATCAACCCTATCGGCGGCACATTGGGACGAGTATTCAACGACAGCAACCATGTACATCTCGCAGAGGCAAAAGCGATAGGCATTGACCCTGTTGACGGAGCGGCAAAGGCGTGGAGAGTCAAGCGACCTGTCAAGCGTATAGAAAGTTGCCGTGAATATTATGTCGACAACCTGACCCATTCAGTCCCGTTTCTTGTGCCGGAAGCGGCGGGACTGCTAAAAGAGATCGGGGCGCGGTTTAACGACTCTCTGGTAGCGCGCGGAGGAGGCGACTACCGGTTGAAAGTGACAAGCGTGCTACGCACCGAGGGCGCGGTGAAAAAACTGCGCCGCCGCAACGTAAACGCCACGCAAGAATCAGCCCACCGCTACGGCACCACATTTGACATAAGCTATACCAAGTTCATATGCGATTCGGTAACTGTCGCACGCACCCAGGAAGACCTTAAAAATTTGCTCGGCGAGGTGCTGAAACAGATGCGTGACGAGAAAAAATGCTTTGTAAAATACGAACGCAAGCAAGGATGCTTCCACATAACGGCAAGAAAACCTAACGAAAAGAAGTCATGAGCGGAGAGAAAAAATCAGGCGGCATATTCCTGAAAATCCTCAAATGTGCCGGATGGGCAGTTGGCGCCATAATAGCCATTACCTTAATCGCGGTAAGTGTTATGGTATGGGTACTCACGCCACAGCGCCTCACCCCTATCGTGACCGAGGTGGCAAACGACAACCTAAATGCCGACGTGACGTTGTCGCGAGCCGAGCTTACTTTCTGGAAGACATTTCCCACATTATATATAGAACTCGACTCGCTCACAGTAAAAAGCCGGGCATTCGCATCGCTTGACTCTGACATGCGCAAGAGATTGCCCGAATACGCCGATACGTTGGCACATGTCGGTTATTTCCGTGGAGGTGTAAATCTACTTGCCATCCTTGGCGGGAACATTAGCCTTCACGACGTGGAGCTGTCAGGCTCAGGCATCAATGCCGTCGCCTACGACAGTGTTACGGTAAACTACGACATAGTGCCCCCCGGCGAAGATAAAGAAGAAAAGGAGCCTATATCACTCCCTGACATCTCCATCAACCGATTTGTAATTACCGACTCGCTTCCGGTAAGATATTTCTCGGCAGCCGACTCTATCGACATAGCTCTTACGCTACTGCATTCCGATGTCATATCGGCGGAAAATCCGGCCTATCGCCTGCAACTCAACAGTTCGTTAGACGCGCTTCTGCCTCCCGGTGTAAACATCGACTCGCTCTCCCTGGATGTAGACGGCAAACTTGAATGGAAGCATGAGACGCCTGACAGATTCCTGTTTAAGGATTTCAATATCGCCTTGTCACCGGTCAAGGCAGTGATAAACGCAGCATTGACCCTCGGCACTCCGATAACCGTAGACGAATTTAGTCTCGACATAAACAAGCTTCCGGTGCTTGAGAGTCTGGCTCTTGTCCCCGATCAATGGATGCCGCAACTTCCGGACATAAGGTCAGATCTCAGCGTCGACTTCTCCGCAGTCCTGACGCGCCCCTACCCTCTCGGTGACGAAGCTTTGCCTTGGGTTGACGCCTCGCTGACAGTGCCGAAGTGCAGTGCTGTCTATGACGAGTACAGTATTGACGATATCCGGCTCACGGCCTCCGCTAAAATCAACGGAGATAATCTTGATAAATCAACTGTCAACCTCTCCGGGCTTTCAATGCGCGGACAAGGTCTGTCGATCGACATCAAGGGAGACGTAGCATCACCGATTTCCGACCCTTTGGTCAACTGTCATATCAACGCCGACGTCAATCTCGCCGACTTACCCAAATCGTTAATGTCGATGTTTCCCGGTTCAGCCAAAGGCAGGATTGCACTTGACACCGACGCAAGGCTACGGCAGAGCGACCTGTCGCCTAAGAAATTCCATCGCATACGCCTCAACGGGGATCTCGACCTGTCAGATATCAACATATCTTCGGCAGATCTCGGCGTGGAGATGTATACCCGTAACGCCTGCTTCAAACTCGGGACCAACAACGGTTTTGTCAGCGACAAACACCGTGTGGACTCCTTACTTACCGCATCATTGAAAGTAGACACGCTTGCCCTTGACATGAATGGCATAGGAGTGGCCGTGCGCGACCTGAAGGGTGGTGTCGGCTGTTCCAACAAGGCGTCATCAATCGACACCACGGCAATCAACCCTATAGGCGGAACGATCAAAATCGCACGCCTCCGCTACACCGACCCCGACTCTACACGCATCTTCGCCCGCGACCTTTCCGCCTACGCATCGCTGCGGAGGTTTGAGCAACAGGCACGATTACCGCTCATGAACGTAGGTGCCGGCATAGGCTTCATCTCCTACGCCGACTCAATGAACAGGGTATTCCTGCGTAAAGGTAATGTCAATATCACAGCACATATGCAGCCTGTGAAACCGATGAATCCCGCCATGAAACATCGCTTCGACTCCATTGCCGCGATGAATCCGGGGGCATCGCCCGACTCTGTGATGAAGATAATGCGCAAATCCATGCCTCACCGCAATCGCATCGACATGTCACAATTTGATGTAGTTGACTTCGGTGTTGACAACACAACCAAACGCCTGCTACGCAAGTGGAACGTCACAGGCTCCATAACCGCCGAGCGGGGAAGGATGTTTACGCCTTATTTCCCGATCCGCAACCGGCTGAGCCATGTGGATGTCAAGTTTTCTACCGACAGCGTTATACTCAACGACGTGAAATATCGCGCCGGAAGCTCCGATTTTGTAATTAACGGCGGAATCCGAAACATGAAACGCGCCCTCACCTCAGGGCGACCGATAAAAGTGAGCCTGTCTGTGAAGAGCGACACCCTTAATGTCAATGAGCTTGTACAGGCATCCTATAACGGGGCAGCCTTTGCCGAGCAGATCAAAGACGGGTCGGTCAAACTCGCTGATATCGACTCGGAAGGCGAGCTTGACAGTCTTGCCGATTCCGTTACGGCGGAAGGAGCTACGGCAGCACTCCTGATACCGGTAAATATCGACGCCGACATATCGATGAAAGCTGACAATATCATATATTCCAACATGTATATGTCAGATTTCAACGGCGAACTGCTGGTAAAAGACGGAGCAGTCAACCTCCGTGACCTATCGGCAAAGTCAGGCATAGGCAACGCGTCATTCACGGCATTATACACGGCACCGACGAAGAAGGATATCCGCTTTGGCTTCGGACTTCAACTATCTGAAATAAACATAAAGGAATTCATTGGGATGATGCCTGCCGTTGACTCACTCATGCCACTGTTGCAGTCATTCGAAGGCAAGATCGATGCCGACGTGGCGGCTACGGCAAAAATCGACTCATTGATGAATATCGACATGCCGTCGCTAAACGCGGCCGTAAAACTTGAAGGCAGAGACCTCGTGCTCCTTGATGCCGAGACATTCCGCACTCTGTCAAAATGGCTGCTTTTTAAAGACAAAAAGACCAACGTAATCCCCCATATGGCGGTTGAGATGCTTGTCGAGGATTCCCGCCTTGAGCTGTTCCCCTTCGTCTTCGACTTTGACCGCTATCGCCTTGCCGTAATGGGGTCAAACGACCTTGCTATGAATTTCAAGTACCATGTGTCGGTACTGAAATCCCCGATACCGTTTAAATTCGGCATCAACCTTTCGGGCAACACCGACAAGATGAAAGTGCGCCTCGGAAGGGCGAAATACAAGCCCAACCAAGCCGGCGAGACAATTGCCATTGTCGACACCACACGCATCAACCTGCTCAAAGAGATTGACAACGTATTCCGTCGCGGCGCACGCAACGCCCGTCTCGGAGCGTTACGCCCGGAAAGGAAACCCGCCAATGTCAACTTCGATGAACTTGGCGACACCATATCCCATGAAGATTCCATTATGTTTATAAATCAAGGGTTGCTTCCCGCTCCTCCCGTACCGGAGCCGGCAGAACCCGCAGTAAACCCAAAAGACAAAAAGAAGAAAAAGAGATGACAGAGCAAAAGGCTGTTATGAACTATATGGCGCGCAACGAGCTGATGAGCTTCGCGCCCTCCGCCGCTCTTATCGACATGGACGGCACCCTTTATGACTCCATGGGGCATCATGCCGACGCATGGTACCGCATGATCTCAGAGCTTGGCATCAAATGTGACCGTGACGAGTTTTTCATGTATGAAGGCCGCACCGGTGTAGACACCATTAACATTATCTTCCGCCGCGCCTACGGACACGACGCCTCACCGGAGCAGGCAAAAGAGCTTTACCGACGGAAGACGGTGCTATTCAGCGAAATGCCTCCGGTAGAGCCGATGAAGGGAGCGCAGCGTATGGTAAAAGCGTTGCTTGACAACAGAGTATCGACCGTCTTAGTGACCGGTTCGGGACAAAACACCCTGCTTAACAGGCTTGACACAGATTATCCGGGCGCATTTCCCGCCGGAATGCGTGTGACCGGACATGATGTCAGCCAAGGGAAGCCACATCCCGAGCCTTTTCTTAAAGGCATGCGACTTGCCGGAGTGCATCCGGAAAACAGTATCGCCATAGACAATGCCCCGCTTGGAGTAATGGCAGGCGCCGCATCCGGAGCGTTCACCATCGGCGTGACCACCGGACCGATCCCCGAAAAAGCCTTATGGGATGCCGGGGCAGATATCGTGTATCCCTCGATGGATGCACTCGCCGACAAAATCGGCTCGCTTGTCAATTCATTTAACATGTCAATCTAAAAAATCAACACCGGGATTATGAAACACCAGGATCTCTTGTTTACAAACGATGTAGCCGCCGAGCTCGACAAGATTGTCAAAGACTACGGAGCACCGCTCACATTTATTCTTGTCGATGAAAATACACGTCATCATGTTTTGCCAAGGCTGCTTTCCTCTGCCACGGCACTTTCCGATGCAAAAATCATTACCGTAAAACCCGGTGACATAAACAAGAATCTCGACTCACTCGCCCTCATATGGTCAGAGCTACAAAACGGGGGGGCTAACCGCCGATCGCTGATGATAAATCTCGGAGGCGGCATGGTGACGGATATGGGCGGTTTTGCCGCATCGACCTTCAAGCGCGGGTTGCGCTTTGTCAATATACCCACCACCCTGCTCTCAGCGGTTGACGCGGCAGTAGGCGGAAAGACCGGCATAAACTTCAACGGGCTGAAAAATGAGGTCGGCGTGTTCAACGAAGCCGATGCCGTAATCATATCCACCTGCTACTTCTCCACTCTCCCGGTCGAGGAATTACACTCCGGATACGCAGAAATGCTGAAACACGGACTTATTGACAATGAGGAAAACTACAACCGCCTGCTCAGCTACAGGATAGAGGATGCCGACTCGGGGCGGCTGCTGTCACTACTCCGCGAATCGGTGATGGTAAAACGCCGCATAGTGGAAGAGGACCCCCACGAGCATGGAATACGCCGCGCCCTCAACCTCGGACACACGGCAGGTCACGCGTTTGAAAGCCTCGCAATGCGTCGTGGCAACCCGATTCCCCACGGATATGCGGTTGCATGGGGATGCGTGGTCGAACTTGTGCTCAGCCATATGAAAGCAGGATTCCCTTCATCAGAGTTACAGAGATTCGCCCGGTATGTATATGACAACTACGGATCAATGCACGTGACCTGCGACGATTACCCGGAGATTCTTGAGCTAATGCATCATGACAAGAAAAATATAAGCAATGAGATCAATTTTACCCTACTATCCGGAATAGGAGAAATCATGATTGACCGCACGGCGACAGAAGAGGAAATAAAAACCGCGCTTGACATATTCCGCGATCTCACCCATCAATAATCCGTGCCGTGTTCACGGCTTGTTGGCGATGCTGTCGATGGTGTTACAGTCGACTTTCTTCTCGTTGTCGGCCTCGTCGCTGCGATTGATCACATACTGCTCGTAATAAGACAGACACAGCGTTGTAAGCGGCAGGGCTATTATCATTCCTATGAGACCGAGCAATGTGCCCCATACCGACAGCGAAAGCAGGATGATGGCGGGATTAAGTCCCATCGCCTTACCCATAATCTTGGGTGTGAGCACATAATCACATATACACTGGCTCACGACATATACGAGCAGGCATTTCCCAAGCTCCGGAAAGAAACCGACCGTGCCGCCGAGTGAATTGATAAAGCACACTATAGTCACCGGTATCAGAGTGATATACTGAAAGTATGGTATCAGGTAAAGAATGCCTACGAGTATGCCAAGCACTATCGCCAAAGGTATTCCCACAATTGAAAAACCAATGCAGTAAAACACGGCCGCACATAGCGCGATCAATGCCTGTCCGCGGAAATAGCGGTTCATGCTATCTTTAATGTCGTCGCCCACCTTATAGGCTATCGGGCGAAAACGTGGCGGCACAAGAAGCCGAAATCCCTTCATCAATTGCTTGTAGTCAATCAGGATGAATATCACATATATGAATGTAAGCAGCCATTCAAGCGCATGCATCAACACGCTTACCGACTGTGATATAAACGAGGTACCCTTGTCAAGCAGGGTCATCATGTGCTCTCCGTTGAGATACTTGGTTATATCGTCAAGGTTGATATTCTCGCGTATATATTCATGAAGGGCCTTAGGTATAAGAGGCGACACCACATCCTTGTCGGAATATCTGTCGATAAGCTCGGTCATCTGATGAATCTCGCCGACTACCGACGGCACAAAGAAATAGCACAATATCCCTATCAGAAACGCGACCTCGAAAAGAGTAAGGAAGATAGGAAGTATGCGGCTCTTCAGATGAAGCAGCTTTTGCGTGAATTCCACCATCGGCTCAAGGATATAGGCGAGAAGGCACGCAAGGCAGAATGGCAGAAGTACATCCTTCAGAATGTTGACCAGCCACACAAAGCCGACGATAAACGCTATCGTGATGACGATGCGCACTACCCGGTCAAAAGTATAAGGTCGTCGAGATACCCGCATGATTTTATTACGTGATGAATTGACATCATTTATATTATAATAACATTTGGCGCAAAAAAGTTTTGAGCCGCACACCAAATCTCAGGCATGCGGCTCAACTTCAAGTGTGGAATAGAAAATATATAGAATATAGTGCAAAATTTTACTTTGTACACACACGAATTCTCATCATCTCGGCGGTCGACCTGGACCGCCGGGACCACGGTGCATGTTACGGTCAGTAGGCTGGTTACCCGCACCAAACGTATTGAACCGATAAGAGAAAGTGATCATAAAATACCGGGTAAGAGAGTTGTAGCTCGTATCGTCGATATAGTTGGCGGTTACGTTACGCATTATGCTCTTACGCTGCTGCAACAGGTCATAGCCTTTGATTGCCACAGAAGCCTCTTTCCCTTTGAGGAACTGATAGGCGATCGAGGCATTCCACATCCACTGATTCTGATCATAGCCGGCGGAATATCCGCTTGTTCCGGTATAGCTGAGCTCTGAATTGACAACCAGTCCGAAAGGAGCATACCATCCTGCGTTGAACATACCGCCATAGGTCTGAACCGAACGGTTTGCGGCACTCTGCAAGGAGTTGTTGGTATACTGGAGGTTGAAGTACGGGCGCAGCTCAAATTCCCAGTTCTCCGGGCGGAAAGCAAGTGACACTGACGGTCCGAGATTAAATGAGCCGCTACGATTGCGCTCACCGTTGTTGAATCCTATCGCCTGGCTATAGCGGGCGAAGAGGTTACCGTTAAATTGCCAGTTTTTATTACGCAGCGGGAACGAAATCATACTAAATATATTTGCATTCCAGTTACCGTTGACATTCTCATATGTTGTCTCCTGTCCACCGGTCTTATTATTAAAGGTAGTCTTGGATACTATGCTGTTTTGCGTCACGCTCACGTTTGCCATCGCCATTATAGAGCGCTGTGCCTCCACGTCAAAGTCGCTGAACCGAACACGCAAATTATGATTAAACGAAGGTTTCAACTCCGGGTTACCGATTACCACGCGAAGCGGGTTGCTTCTGTCGGCAACAGGCTGCAACTGTGTTATAGACGGTTCATTTGCATTTCCACGATAATCCACATTCATATTGCGCGTCTTGTTAAACTTATACCTGAACCGCACGAAGGGAGACAAGTTGAGCACCCACCTTGCCGCAATATTACGGTCGCTGTCAATAAGATTCTTACTCTTTGACATAGACGGGACAAACGACAGGCCGACATTTAACGTATAGTCTTTCCTTACCTGACGGAAACCGATCTGAATACGCTGGGTGAAGAAGTCGTTGCGGAAACGGTTGCTGAGAGAGTCGTTGAAAATACTCGTCAGATAATCAATTACAGGGTCATAACCACCGTCGGGGTATGATACAGGATGATCATACACAAGCTTGTCGGCATTGTTCCAACGATAATTCATACGGTAGCTTATATTGATAAACCTACCATTTTTAACATCGCCGATAGGCTCGGTCCATGTCACACGCGCGCCTACGCTGTTGCGCCATGTGTGATTATTTGTATACTGGTCATATGTGTCGATACTGTCGTTGCCCAACACATTTTTCAAGAGATAGAAGCGGTTGTAGGAATAACTGAAATCCTTTTCCCTGACGTTGCTCATACTGTAATCGACAGCTATTGAGAATGACCTTCCGGGATGAGACTTGAAATTATGGTTAAACCACAATTGTCCGCCAAACTCATAGGAGTTGCCATTGGAGCGACCGGCATTCACGCTTCGTGTCACAAGCGACCGAGCCAAGTCTCCGGCAAAGGTGCGCGACGAGTCGGCACTTGTGGATTTATTGTAATTCAACGAGAATCGCGGGCGGAATTCAAGGGTGGTCAGTGTATCCTTCTTCCATTTGATCCGGAAGTCTCCTCTTATGTTGTGCCCCTTGTCACGGCTGCCTGAGCGACTGCTGAGATAAGAAGTCGAGTCGGTAAACAGATACTGCCTCTCCTGCGAAGTACGCGTATCCTGGTCGGTGTGGCTGTACAGCAGGTCGCCACCGACACGAAATGACTCGTCGCTCTTGCCGACATTGAAGTTCACACCGAATGACTGCGATGTATTGATACCGTTATTGCCTCCAAACCGACGGAAACGGCTACCGTTGCTGTCGGTAAATCCAAGCTGATTGATATTATTGAAGTTGCCGAGGAATGTTATCTGGTTGTCATTCCAAAAACGGTTTACGTTGAAATCGGCGGCGTAACGGTCATCAGTGCCATATCCACCGTTGACCACACCAAACCATCCGTTTTTCATACCCTTCTTTACAGTCAGGTTGATGACAGTCTCCTCCTCGCCGTCGTCGACGCCTGTCAGACGAGCAAGGTCACTCTTGCGGTCGACTACCTGAAGCTTGTCGATCATGTTGGCAGGGAGATTCTTTGATGCCACTTTGGGGTCGTCGGAGAAGAATTCCTTACCGTCGACAAGTATCTTGGTGACCTCCTTGCCTCCTGCCTTTATCTTGCCGTCAGAGTCAACCTCAACTCCGGGTAGCTTCTTAAGCAGGTCCTCCATCACGGCATTTGGCTGCGTCTTGTAGGATCCGGCATTATATTCAAGCGTATCTTCCTTTGCTATAATCTCTGTCTTTACACCGGTCACCACCGCCTCTTTAAGCATTATGGATGATTCCATCATCTTTATCGGACCGACGGTGACGTTGCTTCCTTCCACTTTCGCGTTGGCGGTTGCATTGTCATAACCGATATAGCTTGTCTGGACTATATACGAGCCTGATTTTACATCCTTCAACGAAAATCTACCGTTAACATCCGTAGTCGTACCTTTTATAAACGCACTGTCCTTTGCAGCGAGTAGCCTTACGGTTGCCTCAATCAGAGGCTCTCCCTTATCATCAATTACTTTTCCCCTGATATTGGCGGCGAACACAGCCGCACAACCAAGTGCCGCCGCCATGAATGTCATCAATCCTTTTCTGAGATTCAATCCCATTAGTGTAGTAAGTTATTTAAGTGGTCAGTTTTATTTAATTCACAATCACTTTGACTTACTAACTAAATAAAGGTTTAATCTACACTCATTTTTTTTGAAAAATTTTATGGCAACCGCGTCTATTTATTGTGACGACCGGTCTAACACTTATGCAAAATCGATGAAAGCCAATGGCATAAGCGACTTCACTGAAGGCACAATGTAAATAGAGTCATGACCGGCAAGTATGACCTTAACGTCATGACCGGCAAGCTGTTCATACTCCGCAAGCGCCTGACGGCATGCCCCGCAAGGCGATATAGGATCGGTAATTTCTTCCCCGTCAGTTCCACGAGCGGCAATCGCTATCGCCATAAAGTGAGCCTCCGGATAATTGGCTCCCGCGTAGAAAGCGGCTGAACGCTCGGCACAGATACCCGACGGATAAGCCACATTTTCCTGATTTGAGCCTGTCACCACCACGTCATTGTCAAGAAGGATTGCAGCCCCTACGCTGAACCGGCTGTAAGGAGAGTAAGATTTATAAGTCATCTTACGCGCGGCATCCACAAGCCGACGGTCGCTGTCGGAAAGTTCATCATATGACACCGACAGTATTGGAGTCACTATTTTAAGTTCTTTCATGGAATCACAAATTATGTCATATGCAAATTTACACATAAAACCGGATTATGCCACGGCATCATAAGATAAAAACGGGAAAACCCTGTAGGTCTTCCCGTTTTTATAGAGTTGGTAAGAAGAATTTCGTTTATCAGAGATCCCAGATCACATAGAGGGCTCCCCAGGTAAAACCTGCGCCAAAAGCGGTGAGAATCATCTTGTCGCCCTTCTTCAAGCGATCCTTGAACTCGTTGATACAAAGAGGGATGGAAGCGGCTGATGTGTTACCGTAATGCTCTATGTTGACGAGTACCTTGTCATGATGTATGCCCGCACGTTCCGACACCGCCTCGATTATACGGAGGTTAGCCTGATGCGGCACAAGCCAGTCGACATCTTCCATCGTCAATCCGTTGCGGGTTGCCACGTCAATTGAAGAAGTGAGCATGTCGGTCACGGCATGCTTGTATACAGCCCTGCCTTCCTGATATATGTAATGCTCGTCGGCATCAACTGTCTCATGGGTTGCGGGCTTTACAGAGCCTCCGGCTTTCATCACAAGGTGAGGAAGACCGGTTCCGTCGATATGGAACACTCCGTCTATTACACCCACTTTCTCTTCACTCGGCTCGATGAGCATACAGCCTGCCGCGTCACCAAACAGCGGGCAGGTAGTACGATCCTTGTAATTGGTCATCGACGACATCTTTTCTGCGGCGACAACCACTATCTTTTTATACATGCCGGAGCGTATGTAAGCAGCTGCATCTTGAAGAGCCACAAGGAAGCCGGCACACGCCGCCTGTATGTCGTAGGCGTAGGCATGGGTGAAGTTACACTCATGGGCTATCACCGAACCGGTTGACGGGAAACGGTAATCCGGATTAGATGTAGCACATATCAACAGGTCAACATCTTCCGGATTTGTACCGGTTGATTCAAGCAGTCTGTTGACCGCCATTATGCCGAGATACGACGAACCTGCACCCTCCTTATGTAGGATTCGGCGTTGCTTGATACCGACACGGGTGGTAATCCACTCGTCATTCGTATCCACCATTTTCGACAGCATGTCGTTGTCGAGAATGTCATCGGGAGCATAAGCGGCAACTCCTGCAATTCTTGGATATAGCATAGTATATTACTTATTCTGGTTGCAAATGAATAAAAACATCATCACCCGGGCTAATGACATATTGTCGCCCGGGGAGTGAAGTCTTAATCAATCTGAGGCAGAGAGCGATCGTCTATGCTTAGACTGCGGCAGGCTTTTCGATCGCGATTTTTCCACGATAGTAGCCGCATTCGGGGCATACACAGTGGTATACATGCCATGACCCGCAGTGAGGGCAGATTGCCAATGTGGGTTCAAGTGCCTTGTCGTGAGTTCTGCGCTTTGCAGTACGGGTCTTCGATTGTCTACGTTTAGGATGTGCCATTTGTACTATGTTTTTATTAATTGTTATCTGTAAGTTTCTTCAATTCATCCCATCGGGGGTCGGAAGGCGTATCGCTGTCATCGGCATCATCGATCTCTTCCATCATCTCCTCTACCATTCCCTCATCCTCATCACTCATTGAGCCGGGAGCGCGGTGTTTTTTAAGCAATGTGCTCATTGCCCTGTTGCACTTCCCAAGTGGATGAACATGCTTTATAGGTATAGTCAGCGCAACTGTATCATAAATCATATAGGCGATGTTCAGATACTGGTCGCTCTCGGGTATCTCAAGAAGTTCATCCGAATCGTCACAATAGTCGGGACCGTACTTCACAAAAATGTGATATAAAGTGTCGACCGGCCATGGCAACTCATCGAGACAGCGGTCACATATGAGGGTGATCTCACCCTTTATCGTGATCGTAAGCTCATACATGTCATCTTTATAGATGACATTGACATGCACGTCGAGATTGGCGTCGCGTATATCGGCGCTTTCCATGTCGACGAAAAATTGCTTGCCGAGGTGATAGTCAAAGCCATGACTGCCGACAGGCAATGTCTTTAAGGGGAGCTTAAATGCTGAAAACTTTCCCACGATGAATTTTTTTGTTGAAAAACCGCCGCAAAGTTATACATTATCCTTGAATAAAGCAACTTTTGCCCGCCAAATTTAATTTCATCAACATATTGAGACTGCTAATTTATACGCCACAATAGTATTCTATCATTTCTCTTTCAATATTACATTATCCCTTACGTCAAGTCCTGATGTATTTTCAGTCTCGATAAGATCACTGATTGTATCAAGATTTCCAGGAGGTAGAATAAAAGTATTTTCTTTCAAGATGACGTTTTCCGCTCCTTTTGCCGATAATGCCTTCCCCGAATCCATTAAAAAACGATTGTACTCTATAAGGATATTCTTATGCACAGGCTTATCAAAACGGTCAATCTCAGGCCATATGGCGATGACAGGTGAACCGCATTCAATAAACGTATTACGACGGATGACAAGATCCTGCACAGGCCCCGACTCATACCATCCGCGCGCATCGTCAGACACCAATATCGACGGCATGGGTATCCTGAAAAAGATATTATCCTGTATCAACGACTTGCCACGCGTAGTTATCAGTATGCCACGCGTCGGTATGCGGGAAAAGTAATTGTTAATGATTTCCACATCGGGTGTCCATGTCACATTTTCAACAGCCCAATCCTCGATAGAAGAGCTTCCGCCAGCCAACTCAGGAATTTTTTTGTCAAGTGTAAGCCGGAAATTGTAATCATCAATCTTTTCCACCTTTTTCACAGTAGCCGGCATAACACAGTTCAAAGTGTGACGGTCAACAATCTCCACCTTATCACCCTTGAAAAAAGGAGTAAAGCCATAGGACTGGTCGTGCATGAAACGCACGGTCAACATATCAGGCTCATCTGACGCCACAACCTTAAGATGAGTGCCGTGAATATTTATCGGATCATCATGGGCGCCCTCAAAATAAGAATTTACAATCCTTATCTTGCCTTTACACCCCGACATCTGGACAAAATCGGCAAATCCGGCATCGGTGCGCTTCGATTCAAGCGCAGGGCGACAACGGATATTATCGTAAGTAAGATTTTCAGAATACTGCCCGACAAGACCGAAATTACCCATAAAATTGAACTCGATATTCTCCAGCCGTATATCCTTGCTCATATTGAAAAAGCCACACGCCTCGTTTCGTATGCCGTGACGCAGCTGATATATCTCACCTGCATGGACATCAGGCGTCTTATCGTATTCAAACTGCACAATGCGTTCTCCCAACCGCCGAGCCATCTTTCGGTCCTTCAATGGAGATTCACAACGGCGGGTGATATTGGTGGCGGGATAAAAGACCTGTGCAAACTCAGGATAATAGGTCTCACGCGCACCATCGGCAAATTTCCAACCATCCCCGACGAAATTGAACTCACCGTCGATTATCTCAAATTCGGAAGGCGGAGTGACCTCAACCGTCATAGTCGAAGGCTGCACGTCAAGCACCTTGAATTCGGGAACCGACGGGTCAGCCGCGGTAAGGGTAAAATTTTTCAACACCACATTTGCGCAATTGTCAACAACAAGAGAAGAGAGCTCCCCATGAGTTACAATCCACGCTCCATTGCCGTCAAAAGTGACATTGCGCATATTGCGGAACCATAGTCCGATATGTTTCGTAGGATCCGGATTCTCGGTAGCCGACGACGTATTGGAAATATGATAAATGTGTCGTGACGACTTTTCACGGCTTATGTTGTAATTACCGGGCATCAGCATTATCGTGACCGGCTTGCCATTATATGTGGCGGCACTATCAATTGCCTGTTGGAGAAGCTGTGCAGCATCCCCCTCGCAAGAATTGACACGTATTACATTACCGGCATTAGCGATTACGGATGAAGCCATAATCGCCAATGCGGCAATGATATTCTTTCTACAATTTATTAACAGTAAACACACGGCTGTTCAATCGGTTAAGTGTAAACAACGGGATACCTACGGTCATAAGGTAATCCCCGGAATAGTCACCTATCGCCATGTCGGAGCCGTCTTGACGGTCTATCTCCGTGACACGATATGTCGCGTCAGGATTCAATCCCTGCAACTTCACGTTAGCATCCGACTTGAAGATATTCTGTTTATATCTCGGATAAATATCAAATGTAAACAATACGGCATCGCCGTCATTCTTGCCGACATACATAGTGGCGGTATGCTGATTTCCATAGGGTGACACGAGACGGTACTGGTCACCATCAAGAATTACAGGCTTTAATGAATTGTAATTCTTTATCGCGCGTTTGCAGTATTCAACGTCATCACCTGACATATCGTCTAATTTGATATCAAAGCCAAGCTTGCCCATCATAGCCACATTGGCACGGAATTTAACCGGAGTCGAGCGATTCCAAGTCGTTACATGCGCACAAAGAGTCTTTGCCGGGAAAATCTGCGAAAAGCCCCACTGTATATACAGCCGCTCTACAGGATCGGTATTGTCGCTTGGCCAGAACTCGGTAAAATATTTCAATCCCTCATAGTCGGAACGACCACCGCCTCCGGAACACATCATCATCATAAGGTCGGGATATTTGGACTGTATACGTTCAAGCACATTATAAAGTCCTTTTACATAGTCGACATAAAGATGATCCTGATTCACATTCTCATAGTTGGAATAGATATTAGTGATCGGAGAATTGCAATCCCACTTGAAAAACGCGATGTCGGGATATTTTGTCATCAGCCCGTCAACCACGCCAAACACATAGTCCTGCACCTTTGGATTGCTTAAATCAAGCACAAGCTGATTGCGGAAATAATATTCATCGCGGTTAGGAAGAGTGATCACCCAGTCCTTATGCTTCTCATACAGCTCACTCTTGGGATTGACCATTTCAGGCTCGATCCATAATCCGAATTTCACGCCGTTTTCTTTGGCTGCCTTTGTAAGGGCACCGATTCCATTGGGTAGCTTGTCTTTTGTCTCATCCCAGTCGCCAAGGCCCTGGGTATCGCTGTGACGCGGATATTTGTTTGCAAACCAACCGTCATCAAGAAGGAACATGTCAACGCCAAGCTCTTTCGCCTCCCCGATAAGCCGTATGAGTTTTTCCTCATCAAAGTCAAAATATGTTGCCTCCCAATTATTGAGCAGGGTCATACGCGTATCTTTTCCCTTATAAAGCTGGTGGTCACGCGCCCAATCGTGAAAATTACGGCTCGCCTTGCCTCTTCCGCTGTCAGAAAGGGTAAATATAAACTCGGGGGTGGTAAAGGTCTGCCCCTTTTGCAGGATACGCGATGAAGCGTAGGGATTTATCCCGGATATTACGCGCAGCTCGCCTTTGTGATCCACTTCAAAAGTAAAGCGGAAATTACCGGTCCAGCCAAGTGTCCCGACAAGTATGTCACCGGAATTTTCCGATGCGGGAGCATCAAGTCCAAGCTGGAAAAACGGAGAGCAGAACATGTTGGCACGTGTGCCAAGCTTTGTATCCAGCTGCTTTTTACCATATTCAAGCTTAGTCTCGGTCGCATTCACTTCCGAAGCCCAATCACCATTGAACTGCGTGAGGTAATAATCGCCATTGTCAAAATGCAGCATCGACGAGGCATATTTCTCTACCTCCACCGGCTTATTCTCCCGATTTGTGATCTCAATATGTGATTTCATTATATCGTGCTCGGGATAAACGACATATACAAGCTTTACTTCGTCACCATATACCGGATCGGCAAGTGCAATCTCGGTACGGTTAGCCCCATCTTTATCCACCGCTGTCTTATGCCCTTGATATTCAAGCAGGGTCGACTGATTTCCATCAGGATGGTTAATATGAAGCGCCGGCTCGTAATAATCCTCCATGCCGTGGGTTATGATTGCCTCCGGGCCGTTGGGGATTTTACCGTAATCAGCCTTATCACGTAATTTCTTGCCGAAATAACGTTGATATAGGCGATTATTGTCTGCCACATCGTAGACAAGGGCATTATTATCTGTCTCTATTATAATAAGGTTTTCGGCTGATAGTAACGACGGCATCATAATCATGGCCGACGTCAATGTCATTAATGTCTTTTTTAATATCATACAATCTATTTTTAGTATATTTATCTGTCATTTGCAAACGGGGCAACAGGAAGTCCCGTAACTCCATAAAGATTACCTCCGGGATAATCGGCCCAATTATATCTTACAGCCGCCGGGCGATCAACACCACGGGCCGAGACACTTAGCGTAACATCATCCAACAATACCGGCGTAGCCGTAGTGAAGACGCCATCTTTTCCCGCAATAATGAAACCGGTTACGGCTGAGGATGTCGCTTTTATCGGTGAATCAAACTTCAGGATTAAAGAGTTGCCAGAACGTTTTATTTCCGTGCAGCGCGGAGCTGCATATACGCAATCATCACCATAATCACGGTTTAGTGCTACAAGGGCAAGCCGATGAGCCACTTCCTGCTTGTTTTTAGGATGAATGTCGACAGGATTGCCGAGGTCGATAGCCACTGCCATTGCGGTATTGTCAAGCTCCAACGCCTTGGACTGGGCATTTCTAAGTGCCGCCCATTGAGAATCAGGCTGTACAGCCTTTGGCTGGAGGAAACCTGCAAGCTGTACAAAATAGAATGGCACCCCCTCACCCCAAAGTTTGCGCCAATCCTTTATAAGGCTCTTGAAAAGAGGAGCATATTGCTCATCACGACCGACATTGGCACATCCCTGATACCATAGCACACCTTTTACCGGCATATCTTTCAACGGTGAAATCATCGCGTTGTACAGAACCGACGGATAGCTTGACCCGTCAGGCGAAACCGGCTTTGGAGGAAGTTGGGAAAAATCACGCTGAACAAGATATTTCCATTCGCCTCCGAGCGATATTACAAGCCCGTCGACCGTAGCGTCACATCGACCCGGGGCGATGCCACCCTCTCCTCCGAAGTCACTTACTTTCACCATGATTATATTTTTGCCGGCATGTACATTGTTTCCATCGACAACATAATCACGCGGTGTATTGAATCCTGATCCTTTACCTACAAGACGCCCGTTGAAATAAGTCTCATCCTCATCGTCAATCGCATCAAAATGTAGAGCAAGACTTTTGCCTGCCTTATCTTCGGGAATGTCAATGGATCGCTGAAGCCAGACCACTCCGTCAAAACCGGGCAACTCCGACCGGTCAAAATAGCCGGGAGCCATAATACTCTTCCAGGAATCGGGAGTCGGGAGCTGCGATACCTCAAACCCCTCAGGCGTTGACATGGCAAGTTTCATCCATTCATTAATCCTCTGCTCGTAAAGGCGGGATAGCTTATCGGCATCATACCCGGATGCCGCAAGGTCGGCACATTCAGCCTCAAAACCCGGCACTCCCTCAAGTCCCTCGACTGAAGTCCACGCCTCGGCAGGCGTGCCTCCCCATGTAGCATCGATCACCCCTATCGGAACATTCAGCTTTTCAGACAATTCACGCGCAAAAAAGTACGCGATCGCAGAGAAATCCGCCATGCTCGCGGACGAACATATCTGCCACCCTCCACCGTTGACCCGAACATCTTCCTGAGGAGAAAACGCAGTAGTCTTACGGACCTGAAGCAGGCGTATGTCAGGATGATGGGCTGTAGCGACCTCCCTGTCATAGCCCATCACGGTTGTCCATCCTTGCACGGGGAATTCCATGTTGGACTGGCCGGAGCAAAGCCACACCTCACCTGAAAGGATATTTTCAAGCAAGATGTCGCCATCCTTGTCACCGACCGACAAGGCATATGGACCGCCTGCCGGAGGCGTGGCGATACGTGTCACAAAACGGCCGTCGGTATCGGCAGTAACAGAAACCGGCGTCGAGTTCCATCCGGCAACCACTTTCACATTGCTTCCCGGCAATGCACGACCTTTTATAGTAATCGTATCGTTTTGCTGCACAATCATATTATCTGTCATATAAGCGGGCAAAACAACCTTCGCGTCAGCCGCCATCGGAATCATTGCCAATGACAATAGGATCAAATTACTTTTTCTCATAATAAACAGTTATTGATTTAGGAAATCCATCTTTATTGACTCATGAGTGTCTTCTCTGCTGACTTTTTCCTGACATTGCTTTTCAAAAGTTTTCGGTGTTATTCCGAATTGTTTGAAGAACAAGCGGGTAAAGTAAGACTGGGAATTTATCCCGACCATATAGCAGATGTCACCCATACGGTATTTGCCGACCTGGATAAGCTCAGCCGCTTTTTTCAGCCTTATGATACGGATAAGTTCAATAGGCGAAAGATTAAACAGAGTCTTGATCTTTCTAAGAAGACTGCTCCGGCTCATACAAAATGCCTCAGCCATGCTTTCCACGTTAAAGTTCTCGTTGTCGATATTGTCGTTTATGAGCGCGACCACCTTGTTCATGAACTCCTCGTCGGCCTTGTTCATTTTCATATTGTCGACCGTGAAGAACGGTTTGTTAAGAAACGCGTTACGTTCATGGCGACGATTGTCCAAAAGCGACTTGATCTGTTGGCGGAAGTACTTGATAGAAAATGGTTTCTCGATATATGACTCACCCCCACACTCCAATGCCTTCACTTTGCTTTCCAAATCATTTTTTGCAGTGAGGAACACTACCGGTATCGGTGAAAGGCTTTGATCATTCTTTATAGCCTTGCAGAGCTCATAGCCGTCCATCACCGGCATCATTATGTCAGTGACAATTATGTCAAAACTATGCTCCTTCATCTTGGCAAGGGCATCCTCTCCATTGCAGGCTGTCTCTACGACAAAATCCTTACTCAGCTGGTCATACAGGAATTCCCTCATCTCATCATTATCATCGACAAAAAGCAATGTATAGCTCGAGTTGTCGGACATCATCGGAGAATCCTCCTCAAGCAGATACTCCGTCATCACCGGACTTGTATTTATTTCAGGCTCTTCAATTTCAGCTTTCAGCGGCAACGTCAGTCTGAACGTATTAAATCCCGGCTTGTCATCATCAACCAGATCAATTGTACCACCCTGAAGGTGTGCCAACGTACGGCACAAGGGCAATCCGATACCCACTCCACCATTATCAGCCTTACCGACAGCCTGATAAAACGGCTCGAAAATCTTGTAACGATTATCGCCACTGATTTTTTCACCATCACTCTTGACCAATACCATGAAGTTATTGTCGGAAGTTTCCAACGATATTTCAATATACATGTCGGAATATTTCATAGCGTTATTGAGCAGGTTGCTGAGTATTTTAGTGACCGCATCCTTATCAATATTGGCAAGGACCTGACGCTCGGGGAGATTGCATAGCAATTCCTTGTTGCGGGTGGCTATGGTGATTTCAAACCTGCCCACAATATCCTGCACAAGCGTATTGATGTCCACGGTTTCAAATTTAAGGACATGCCTGTCAGAATCCATTTTCTGAAAATCGAGTATCTGACCGGTAAGGTCGAGCAATCTTGACGTATTCTGGCGTATGACCTTCAGATAACGCTGAATACGGCTGTCTTGAACACCAATTTCCTCGATTGCTTCAAGCGGAGTGCCAATAAGCGTGAGGGGAGTACGTATCTCATGGGCGATTTCCGTGAAAAACTGCATCTTTTTCTTATAAAGCTCTTTCTCCTTCTCAATCGTAAAGATTTCCTCCTTTTCCTTCAGTTTCCTTATCTGACGGCTACGATATATCCACCATCCGATTGACAGCATACCGATAAGCAACAGCAGATAAATACAATATGCCCACCATGACTGATACCATGGAGCAGCGACGTCTATTTCGAGCCGTCTGACCCCTCCTTCGTCATTCATCCGTTTTACCTCAAGTTTATAGCTTCCCGGCGATATACCTGCAAACGAGAGATTGGAAGGGTCAGGCACAAGGCTCCATTCTTCATTTGAAGGCAATAATCTGTAGAGGAATTGCTCATTGCCGTGTGAGACATACACAGGCGATCCTATGCTGATTGAAAAGTCGCAACAGTCGGTCTCAAGCTCAACCCTGTCGGAATACAATATGCTATTTCCCATCGGAACGTCGGCACATACGTCGCCATGTACTCCTGAAAGACGGAAATCGGTAAAAAACACCGGGACACCGGCATCAGCGTCCATATCGGAATCAGGATTAAAGACAAGCAGACCGTCAATCCCTCCCATATAAAGCCTGCCGTCGGCAGCCTTCACGGCGGAGTTGTAATTAAATTGATTATTACCGCTTGAAAAAATCTTGACATCACCTGTTTCCGGATTCATCTTTACCAGTCCCCTGTTGGTTCCAAACCATAAAAAGCCCTGGTTATCCTCGACAACGTCATAAACCGTGTCGTCAGGCAACCCTCCGGCCATTCCATAAGTAATAAATGAGTCGGAAGACGGATTATATAAAGCCAATCCTCCACGGTCGGTAGAAAACCATATACGGCCTTTACTGTCCTCAGTGATAGAGCTTATGGAATTTGAACAAAGACCGTTGGAATGCCGCTCGTCAAAGGCATAGTGACGATAGGAGTTTGTCATCGGGTTATAGGACCACACACCTTCTCCCATAGAGGCAATCCACACAGTGCCTTTTGAATCCTGCATTATGTCATAAATCCAGCCATAGCCGACATCCTCAACCTGGACAAATTCCGTCGAGTTCTTATTTTTGCGATAAAGCCCCCACGACGCCCCTATCCAAAGATTGCCGGCATTATCCTGAAATACGCAATATACATCGTCTACCGTCTTGAGCAGATTTGTCCCGATTGTGCCAATGTGCCTTCCATCTTCATCCATAACCACACACCCGCCTTTTGCAAAACCGGCATAGATCTTATTGTCTATCGCCTCAAGGCAAAGCGTAATTTTATTTTCGGGTGAATCAGAAGAAAATCTTTTGACTTTTCCCGTAGATGGGTCCAGCACGTTAAGTCCGGCATTTTCCGTTCCTATCCATATCTTATTATCGGGGCCTACAGCAATACCCCTGATATGATTGCTGGTAAGACCACGCTCCGACATGTCGGCACAATATTTTTCAAAGACAAGACCCGAGCGCTGTATATAGGTCAGACCGCCAAACATTGTGCCGGCCCATATGTTTTTATCCTTGTCAAGAAACAAAATGGTGACCGTATTGTCTGACAATGAGCGCCGTCCCATAGTATCCGTATTTATTATAAATTCCTTGCCGGTATCAAGATTTATCGCATAAATTCCATCTGAGGCAGAGCCAAGCCAAAGCTCATTATCAACACATTTTATCGAATAAATGTAAGAATTTCCGCTTCGTGAAAATCTGAGTTCCGAAAGAGTCAGGGTCGAAGGATCGATCTTAAACACCTCCCCTTGGCGTGTCGCAACGGCTATATTACCATCGGGGAGCTCCTCCAGATACTGCAACATCATGTTATCAAGCGGCATCAACGACTTATTGGTTGTTCCCATTTTCCGGAATATGTTGTTCTGCTTGTCATAGAAATAGAGTCCATAATTATTTGTCCCCACTATAATTGTTCCGGTCGATGTCACAAGAAGAGACAACGGTATCTTTTCCTTATCCCCATTGTGATTGGTCACGCTGTAATATTCAATCTTCCCACCGTAATATTTGAACACACCCTGATTGGGCACAAGTATCCATATATTGCCTGCATTGTCACCTTGAATAGTCTGGACCCAATCTTCCGGCGTGACACCATGGGGACTTTCCACATCAAGGATTGAAAATTTTTCTGTGCGGGGATCAAAAATATATACGCCCCTGTCGGTACCGACCCATAGATTACGCTCCAAGTCCTCATATATCGCACTTATATTGTTGTTACCTCTCGCAACCTTGTCATCCCGGCAGCAGAATGTGCGCACTGAAATCCCATCGTAGCGGTCAAGGCCATTCTTTGTACCGACCCATATAAATCCATTTGAATCCTGTACAATCGCCTTCACATAGCTTGCGGAGATTCCGTCATCACTCCCTATATGCTTGAACCCATAATGCCTGGTCTCCACTGCCGAAAGTCCGGCTGACGACAAGCAATATGCCACAACGAAGATAAGTATTCCGACTATTCTCTTCATGTAAAAAATATTGTATTTACTGATTTATTATCTTTGATATCTGACGTGTATCGTCAGAAAATTCGATGACAAGGATATATAATCCTTCCTGAATTTCCGAAAGATCCATTGTGGCATTATGCTCATCCGGACATGATACATACCTGACACATACACCGGAGATGTCGTATGCCTTGATTCCCGCAAGTGATTTTTGCGGGCTCTCCACTAAAAATTGCCCGTAACCGGTACGGATGACCGAAGCCGGCTGCGCTACTGACTCAACTACTTCCACTATGCCAGAATCATCTCCGTCAAAGGTGAACCGGAAAACCTTGACATCCTTTGCAGGAATGCTATAATCTATTGCATCACCGGCAGGAATGACTGTCTCTCCGCTCCAAAGTTCCTTTATTTCCGATATTTTCTCATCCGGTGATATGCCAAGACGGCTAAAGTCAAGGGTCCCTGTCGACGCAAACAGACTCTTGTAATTGAATATGGCAACATACAACCGGCTTCCCGCACGCTTCATGAAAATACTCTCAGCGCTTTGGGCGCTTGAAGGCTTATGTCCGTCAACCGGCATAAAAGATCCAGTATTGTTACGCACATAGTCATTAATGTCGGCATTTCCCATTATGGTCAAGGCGCGAGTCCTGGATTCCTCGGGATAGCCTACAACGTCACCTTTCTTATGGCCGTTATCGTCGGTATAGGTAACCTTGTCACTAAAATTGTCACCGAAAATGAATGCTCCGGTAGCCATTCCCGAAGTAGCCCTTGCCCGATTTTCGCCAATGGTCTCACGGGCACCGTAACCGCCCTTACACATCACCAGCTGGTCAGGATCATTGACAGTGTATAAACGGTCGGTCCACCATCCGTAAGAAATGGAGTTCATTACATATTCCGTCTCTCCTATCTGGCTGAAACGGTCGCAGCAGGTGCGCCGCCCGTGAGCATACCCGTAAGGGAAGATCGGTGATATGGACTCGACAATATACATCCCATACTTCACAGCCTCATCATATAAGAGTTTCATACCGTAATTATAGGCCTGCACTCCGGTGGTTATCTCAGGGTCATACCAGCTGTCGCCTTCAATTATTCCATTGTTGAGGAAGTCGACTTTAATATATTTTGTCCCATTGGTGGCAAATTGCTTCATGAAAAATTCAATATTTGCCTTCACTCCCGGATGTGTGGGGTCTACCGCACATCCTCCGTTTGATGCCACTACATATGGCTTTCCATTGACTTTAAGCGCGATATCGCGATAAGTATAATCAGGGGCGCCGTTTAGCCCTGTGCCCTGGACTTTGCTGTCAAGAGCCCATTGCCATGCGACAAAGGGGCCGCAATACATGCCGAGAGTCTGATTGGTGCCCTGCTTTGTTTCCTGACCGTCTCTGTATGTACCGTCACTGAACACTTTTGTGCCAAGTGAATAGATTTTATTTGACGGGATATTGTCTGTGGCAAAGGCATCAAGACTGATCACCGACTTGCCCTCATTGTCATGGAAGCCGAGATCATAAAGGTTATCCTTTATAAATTGAGCTGATTCCAGCACTCCCTGATAATTGATATAGTTCTGTTGTACGCCCCATGAACTCCATCCGATCGGATTGCCTCCTTCCCAAGGAGCCTTAGGCATAACCTTGGTATTTGCGTCGCCATAGTCATTCAATCCTTCGCGCCAATCATCATACAGTCCCACGAAAAAGCGAGCTGAAGCCACACTGTTACCACTCACCTTGCCATGGGGAAGCATGTCGCGTGTAAAAAAGTTGGTCAATCCGGACATACACTCAAATTTATCAAGCCGATATCCTGATGCCCCCGCAATGGTGACGCCGCTTTTCCATGTGTCATGGTCCACCGACCCGGCGATAAGGCCACGGCGCGACTCGCCGTCAAATACGTATCCCACTTCATGAGACACGACTTCTTCACCTTCAGTGAGCTTTGCGATTTCGTATTTCAGGTGACCGTCATTATCAAAAGGCACCCACACCATCCTGTTTGAAGCTCCATTGAGGGGCGTAGAGGGCTCATCAATCGCCAACGCTGTCAACGATCCTGACTGCAACGCTTTCCCGCCGGCACCATGAAGGCTTACCCATACGATCATGTAGGGCAACGACTCATAAAAGCCAAGACTGTGGGTCATGGTCACATCGCCGAAAGAATAATTCAATTCATATACCTTGCCGTCGCCAAAGCAGTCGGAGACATCGACAACATTTATCTCAGGCATCTGAGCCGGGTCAAGAGACGATATGGTATAATCGTAAGCATCACCCACATAATTGTAGACTGCCGAAGCATACGCCCCGTTAAATACCTTGGTCCCGTTATAGCTAAGCGACAATTTATTGGTCGATTCGGATACTTCTATCATCCAGTTCCCTTCCGTTGCCTTAAAATCGGCGGCACTCACACCCGACGTGGCAATAAGAGCATATAAAAGATATGCGACAAAAGGCTTATTCATAATTATGCGGTATTATTTTAATTGTATCTTGAATACTTTCACATCCTTTGCCGGAATTTCAAAATCAAGATTCCCGTAAACTTTCGACCGGTCTCCTGACCATAGCTCGGTAAAGTCATATTCACATCCTTCCGACAAGCCGAGCCTCCGCAAAGGGATTGTCCGTGACCGTGACTTTTCGTCAAAATTGAAAGCAGCGACATACATATTGTCACCGACAATGTGGCAGAATGTATCAGCCGCCTTATCTCCACGGCCAAGTTCCACAGGCCGGAACGACTTGCATTCACGCGCCATACGGTTTATCTCCGGATTGGTTATATTCCGCTTGATACGATTTTTCACGGCGGGGTCACCCTCCTTGCTCATGTCATCACCGAGAAGATAGACACCGGTTATCGCGGAAGAAGTCACGCGCGCCCTATTTTCGCCGTCGCTCACCCCTTCGAGCACAATATGGTCGGCATCATTAAAATGATATACGTGGTCAAGCCACCAGCCGTAAGTCAATGCGTTGAGAGTATATTCGGTATTGTTGATATCGGCCCAGGCATCGCAGCCGATACGGCGGCTATGGGCATAGTTGGCGGGAAATAGCGGCGCGATGGAAAGATTTATCCATAATTTACCATCGGCGACACTGTCGATAAACGCCATTCCGCGGTTATATGCCTGAACACCCGTGGTGACATCTTTGTCAAAGTGGGAATCAGCCTCATAGGCACCATGAGCCATAAAGTCTATTTTAACATATTCATAGCCCCAATTTATGAACTCTTCCAACTGACGCTTGATTCGCGCCTTTACGGCAGGATGGGTCGGGTCAAGGGCATATGCTCCGTCAAACTGCAAAATCTTACCGTCGCCATACAGGTATACATCCTTGAATTTGTATTCAGGCATCTCCGCTATCACGGCATCGGGATTTTTACCCCAGTCGGTAAACGGACAATAATAGATACCGGCTTTCTGACCGTTTTTCTTACAATGACCTACAAACTGCCTATGTTGCTCAGGCTTAAATCCGAAATCCCAGAAAGCGTCAAGCCCTATATAGACCGCCCCGTCATTACTGAATGACGAAGGCTGTAACTCCCTTCCTATGAAATCAGACACCTCAACAGCCTTGTCATAAGAGATCTTTGTCTGTAATTTACCCCAGCTGTTCCATCCGAAGGGGCACCCTCCGCGTGAGTCAATCTTCGGAGCCACCATAGCACACGCGTCACCAAACTCCTCCATGCCGTCACGCCAATCGGCAAAACGCCCTACCAATATCAGCGGAGACTTAACCTTGTTGCCGACGACCGCACCGTGCGGGATGATATCGCGGGTAAGTGGCGTGGCAATGCCACCATAAGCAATCAAAGTATCAATCCTGCATTCATTGTCGGTGGCGACTTTTATTCCGGTCTTCCATGTATCATGCTCGATTGAGCCAATGACAAGTCCTTCCCGCGTGTCGGCATTTACAAGTGCCGTCACCTCATAGCTTTCCGGCATATTTTCACCAAATGGAGTGTTGCGGTATCTCACCCAGGCGTCATTGTCATACGGGACAAACACAGAATAGTTGCCCGGGCGGCTAAACGCACGGTAACCGTCAGTTATCGCCACCGGCGCAATATATCCGGAAAACAACCTGCCGCGCGATGACAATACAAGCTCGGTCGTGACATATTCTTTGTCGGGGTAAAAGTTGATATATTGACACACATCGGTCTTCCCCCTGCGGGAAGAGATCGTAACCGTACTCTGCCGCCCAGCCATTCCTTCGGTCTCATACATCTTGACCTTATGACCGACACAATCGCCAAGCGACAAAGTATCGATACCTTCGCTCCATTGCGCCATGCTACGTTCAAGTACGGGATTGTCGCCATGAAAAAGGCTGACAAGTCCGGATGTGTCCTCGACAATAAGCCGCCATCCATATAAATCAAAAATACGCTCCTTTGCAGCCACCGGCATAACGGCTGATGACGATAATAAAAACGCAACGATACTTTTTTTACATAAATTGTCCATGTCAAACGTGTAATGATGTTGATGCAAATTTAACAAATATACACTGCGCAAATTTGAAAAAACGCCCCAATTAATATAACAAATGCGGCATGCAGCCCCGTTTTTGCAAAAATATGCCTCAAAACAATATGAGCCCCGCATAACTGATGCGAAGCCCATATTATAATACAAAAACCTAACAATCTTTTTTACCTGAACCTACCTATTTTAATCTACAACTTAATCTATAACTCTTTTAAAATATAACCTTTGAAGCTTTAGTCCCTTGCACCTTGATCAGTACCTGACCTTCTTCCGGATTATTCACCCGTATACCTTGAGTATTATAATATACCGGAGTCACGTCATTATCCAATTCGACATCGGTGATTCCCGAATCCTTGGTCGATGCAACGGTAAACTCACTGTATGTCTCGTTGGCAGTGCTGATAGCCTGGACACCTACGGTGTAGTCACCCTCAGGAACTGATATTGAATATTCCTTAACCTGCGGGCGGAGAGCCACCGTCCTGCCATAACCAACTTTTACAAAACCGGTTTCAGGATTGGCTGCAACAAGCGAATATACAGCCCCGTCGGAATTCTTCACATAGATATTGTAGGCAAGGAAGTTTTCAATGGCGGTATCGGTGTCATAATCCCAAGTGATCACGAGCTTGCCTTCCTTCATTTCAGCCTTTACATTTTCAGGAGCCGCAGGAGCTTCTGCTGTCGCTGTGGTATTGAGATGCAGCTGGGCAATAGGACCGTCATTAGAGTATCCTACCATGAAAATATCAGTCAGACCGTTATTGTTGATATCTCCTGTTGCGGCATAGCCGTCGCTATAAGAGGGAAGACCCTCACCCTTGGTGAACGAACCGGTAAGGTTACCGTAATAAATCTGACATCCGGCAGCACCTGAATAGTAAATATCCATAAATCCGTCTCCGTCAAAGTCACGGATTATCTGGCGGCAATTCTCTGTCCCGTCAAGACCCAGGGCGTCACATGTAAGGGGTTCATCAAAGAATGACTCACCATCGTTATTATTATAGAACAGGAAGGCATTCCAGTTGTATCCGTTATCTCCCCAGCCGGTCTGGAAAAAGTCAAGACTTCCGTCTTTGTCAAAATCGACGATACTTGAGCCGGAGGACCTTAGGCTTACAAATGCAGGAGTATCGGGAGTCACATCTACAAATTTCTCACCATTCTGATTAAGATATACCTTGGCGGTATTACCAGCCTGATGGATTCCATCCCAGTTGTCATCAGCCCATCCGTCGGCTACAATATCAAGCCATCCGTCATTGTTAAGGTCAGCGAAATGAACATTGCCGCTCATAGGAAGGAAATAACCCTCAAGTAATTTTTTCTCCACCACAACGGCACCTGCGTCATCCTTAACCTCCTTGGTATATACACCACCCTTGGTCTCGGCAATCTTCATGTCCTGGAAAGCACCGGTACCGTTAAGGTTGCGGTAAAGCGACACAGTGCGACCGGGATAGTTGTCCTCAGCTGCATAGTCGGTAGCCGAAACCACGAAATCCACGTATCCATCCCTGTCATAGTCACCTACGGCTATAGAGAAATTCTTACTGTCGTTGTCAGGTCTCATGGCAGGGAATGCAGCCTCGGTCACGAGTTCAAACTTCCCTTCTCCAAGATTCTTGTAAAGGAGAAGATATTTATCCATCTTCTTTTCTTCTTCAGTAAGAAATATGTCCCACTCGCTGCGCCCGAACAACAAAAGATCCATCAGTCCGTCATTGTTGTAATCGATGGCGGCATACTGGTTGAAAGTAGAACCGATCACCCCGTGGTTACTCCACACACGGTCGTAGGCTATCTTAGTCTCACCCGACTCTTCGTCGACATACTCACGCTCAACATAGTCGTAACCGTCGATTGAAAAAGTGCCGTCACCATTGTTGAGGCAGAAATTCTGCTGAATCTGCCAAAACCACCCGACAGGATCATTAAAGCGGCTGTTACCCTGACCGCCGTAGAAAATGTCAAGCCGGTCATTGTTGGTAAAGTCAGCCATCATGGCAGCTGTACGGTGAGTGGTCCAGAAATCGGTATTACTCTTCTCAAAAGTCGCCTGGGCGACAGCAGGCATTCCTGCATTGGCAAGGAAGCATAGAGCAACGATTGGTGTAAATTTTTTCATCCTTAATAGTTTTATTTAAGATTTATGATTCAGGGCATCGGCGCGTTCCGATACATGGCAAAGTTCTTCATTCCCGACAAAATGTTAAAGAATGATTACGCCATTTTTTTTAAAATTTGGCGTAATCATTCCTTCATGAAGCATTTATGCAAATTTACTACCTAACCCATAAGTTATTGATGTCGGATAGTTTAGACTCTATTTGCGCCGGGTCATCAAACCGTCGCCCTATTTGCTTTGCCATAAACTGCGGATGATTACCGCGATGACGGGATATACGCATCAAGTCAAAGAATCTGTTTCCTTCAAAGCAGGTTTCCGCCGCCATTTCCTCAAGTATACGCTCTTCCACCCACTCGACCGTCTCCTCACGGGAAGCATCAGCCGGAATAACATACACAGCCTGCTCGACAGCGATACCCAAACCTCGCCCGCGCATTGCAGTACCATAATTTTGATCAAACATCGGATCTGAAAAGTCAGTCCATTCAACCTTGTCGGAGAGTTCATCAGGATTCACCTTTGTATCGTCATCAAGAATCTCGCCACGCAAACCATATTTCAGCACGGCGAATGCCAACGAGGGTTTTCCGGCACGATTCACCGCCTCTGCATATCTAAGGTATATGTGGGGGATACGGTAGAGTGCGACCGAGCGGGTAAGTATTGCTCCATCTTCCATCAAGTGATTGTCTGGATTTGTCACCGAGGGATAAAGTGTACCGTTAAGCATCCATTTTGTAACAAGACATTCATTTGACGACATTCCTGTAGTGACATCACCGAACGATGACTCTTGTGTGATACCGTCCCTGTTTATGAGCATGCCTCTCAGATCACCCTCAAGATATCCCGATATGTTTGTGATACCCAGGCGGTCGATATGGAAATGCTGGGCGGCGTTCATATCATTGACAAACCATCGTGCAGGAACCATGCCGGGACTATCATTATATGTAAGGTTAACCATGTCGGGATGATATTTTTTTGCATCCGAGGCGTAAGGGATCAATACCGCAGCCTCTGTAGTGTAAGTCTTGTTGTGAGCTATGACACTTTCTCCTCTTACAGAAGAGGTCCACAGGTTGGCATTTTCATACGACACGCAAAACCTTTCATCCTTTATCACCTTATAGTACATCGCTGCCGCTTGCTCATAATTACCGTTATATAGATACAGGTCGGCAAGAAGCAGAGCCGGCTTGATGAAAAACAACCGCGAGGAAAGCCCGTCAATGCTGCCATAATCAGGCGTGCGAACCGCCGCATATGGCTCAATGTCGGATATAAGCTTGACGACCAGCTCATCAAGACCGACGGGAGTGATCTCACGTTCGGCACTTTCAGCGTCAAGAACCGGTTCTTCGGTATAACTTGCCGCTCCATATATAAGACCGAGCTGCAGGAAAGTCCAGTCACGTATGGCATGTATGGCGGCATATTCCGGAAGCATCACCTGCACCCCATGCTCGGCAATAGAGACATCCATACGGGCAAGAGCTATATTGCAGTTGTTTATAACGCTGTAAAAGTCACGTTTCGGTCCGAACTCCGCCTCTTCGTCACATGCGTCGAAATTGCTCAAAGCCTGATATGCCACCGGTGCGGTAACAGGCACCGAGACAAGGTCGCCACGCAACTCCCCGAATGCCACATAGCGTTCGCCAAGTTTCTGTAGCTGCGTGAGGATTCCCATCACGGAATAAACGGAATCATTTGCAGAGTCAAGGCTATGATCATTGTCAAACACATAGCTTTCAGACTTTGTGTCAAGCATATCGCTACACGAGGTCATGCAAGCGATAGCGACACCCGCCATAAATATATAATTCAATATCTTTTTCATTGTAACGGCTGTTTAGAGGTTGATTTTAATGCCGAAGCAAAATTCCCTGCCAGGAGATGTAAGACCGGCGTCAACACCAAGGTATAGAGGCGATGTGCCATAAGAAAATTCGGGTGTCGGTCCGAGATACTTGGTCCAGGTAAGAAGATTGTGTACTGCGGCAGATACGGTTATGCCTTGCAGGAAAGATGAATGCAGAGGTATATTGTAGCTGAGTTCGAGACTCTTCCATCTCAGATAAGAGCCATCCTCGATCCAACGGTCGGAAAAGCGCGCGTTGCCCATAGGGTCACCGTATGTGGCACGCGGTATGTCAGTCACCTGATTGTTTGCAACCCAGCGGTTAACCATGGCCACCGTCTGGTTGTAGACATTACTTCCTGACTCAAGGTTGGCGCGGAGGGCATTATACACGTCATTTCCAGCAACATATGTAAACATTGATGAAAGAGCCAGTCCTTTCCACTGTAGTCGGAAATTGAAATTACCGAATATATCGGGATTAGGATCTCCTATGACCACACGGTCAGCATCGTCAATTATACCTTCGCCGGTCATATCCACGAAGCTCATGTCACCGGCGCCAAAGGGTGTGACGCTACCGTCGGGATTCATAATGCCGACATTTGCCGCCGACGCCTCTGTAGCCGATGCAAACACGCCATCGGTCTTATAACCGTAGAACAATCCGAGCGGACTTCCCTCCTGTGTCAGGATCTGCCCTCCGAGAATATCGGTGGTAAACTTTCTGTCAAGCTTCGTCACCTTATTGGAGTAATGCCCGATCGAAAAACCGAGGTCAAGCTTCCAGTCACGCATATTCAGGGCACGTACCGAAGTGGATATATTATATCCTATGTTACGCATAGTCCCGTCATTGATCCAGCACGACGCCAGGCCTGCCTCATCCTGCAAAATCCTACGGACAAGGAGATCAGAAGTGACAGAACGATATACGTCGGCACCAAGCGACCATCGCCCGTTGAAAAAGCTTATGTCAATACCGCCGCGCAAAGTGGAAGTGCTCTCCCATTTAAGACGATTGTTGCCTACATTGGAGAGAACCCAGCCAAATGCGTTGTCCATAAGCCCGTTTGACTCGAAATATGTCTTGTTGGCATATATGGGCACATTGTCGTTTCCGGCGATTGAGTATGACGCTGATAATCTCATCATGGAAATCCATGTCAGATCCTTCATCCAGTTTTCATTTGAAATCACCCAAGAGGCACCGACTGTCGGGAAAACACCCCATGCGACTCCTCCGAGCCTTAATGCACCGGGAGCATCCTTTCCAAACCGGGAAGATGTCTCCATGGCCACATCGGCATTGATGAAATAACGGTTACGCCAGGAATATGCAGCGGTAACATACCATGCCATATTACGCCATTCCGAGTCAAGACCGTGAGAGAAATGCAGGGCGGCGCTTGTATTGGAGAGGTCATTCATGTAATCGGAACTTGTGTTGTGACCTTCGCCATATGAAAAATTATATGTATCGTTCATATAACGGTAACCCAGCGTGAACGCAAGATCATTGTCGACATCACGCAGAGGATTATATTCAATCCGGGCATCCAGATCAAACGAGGTAAAACGCCCCATCTGACTCTTGACCACGTTTTTCGACACTGCATAAATCTCGCCGTTATTATTATAAAGGTTGGTCTCCTCCACACCGTAATCGGGCAAAAACGAGTTCTCTTTCATTTTGTCAAAGGTGTAGCTCACGCGCGCCGATACAGCCAGCTTGTCGTTGAATACATAACGAGGCAGTACATTCAGGTTAAACCGGTAATTACGATTATTGCCTATACCAAGGTCAAGAATTGACATTGGATTTCCTACCCCAAGCTCGTCAACATCGGCAAACTTATTAGTCACCCCTCCGTCTTTAGTCAGGATATTGGAATGAAACAGCGGTGACTTGATCATCGACATGTAGCCCGGAGCCGATACACCGTCAATCCCGTCATTTCTCATCTTGCGTGTAGCCTGCGCGAAGGCAATGTCAAAACGTGTGGTAAGCCCCTTCCAGAGAGTGATGTCGGAATTAAAACGCACATTTATACGGTCAAAAGATGTTTCCTTTATTGAACCGTCACTTTTAGCGTAGCCAAGAGAAAAAGCATACAGGGCTCGGTCATCACCACCCCTTACGTTGATACCATAATTCATGAGCATCCCTGTACGGGTTGTGAGATCTTGCCAGTCAGTGTTGTTATGGGTCATCGCGTAAGCCGGCGACGACGGGTCATCGTTGAAAATATCAAGGTTTCCGACCAGTGCAGGATTCTCATAACGATCTTTCAATATATCGCTGATATATGTGCGGTATTGACCGGCATTCATCATCGGCATTTTCTTGCCAGGAGTCCTGACACCGAGCATGGCATATGCCTCAATCTGCGTGGCGGCATCGTCAGCACGACGGGTGTCGATGAGAATGACTCCGTTGGCACCCTTTGCACCATATGCCGCCGAGCCGTTTTTAAGAACGGTTATCTTGGCGATATCGCGGGGGTCGATCAGTGACAACGGATTGGAAAAATATCCATCCATCACAGACACAGTTTCCGGTGCCTCACCCCAGATCACACCGTCAACGACATAAAGAGGCTGTGACGACAGGCTTATCGAATGGAGACCGTCAACATAGACCGAATATCCGCTGCCGGGCATTCCTGAACGCGATATGGCAAACAGGTTGCCCTGCAGATCACTTACACTCTGGTCGGAGGTGATTTCCTCAATAGGAAAATCGGAAACCGAAACAGAGGGCGATGCCGTCAACGGGCTCACCGGACTGAATCCATAGGCGGTCTCGGGATTGAGGCTTATGGTCATGTCGCTCTTTGCCGATACCGGTACATATCTTAACTCATAGCCCGGAATCTCGATGCGCAGGATTGCATGCTCGCCCGGCACCGCGATCGAAAATGCGCCTTTATCGCCCGACATTGCCGCGCCCTCGCCATTAAGCACGGTGATGCGCGCTCCTGCCAACGAGCCGCCTGTGGCTCCGTCAATTACATGACCGTCAATCTTTATATCCATGGCATGTGTGGCAATCGGGGCAGCAATACCCGCAACCAACAGTGCCACACCTTGCTTTAATATGTTATTTATCATAAATTCCTGTTTTTATTTCATGATGATTTACTCCGGTTTCACCGGTACAAATACCAACCTGTCGATGCGGAACCGTCGGGAAAGCACATTTTGGTTAAACTCGGCATTTGATACATTGGTGGAAACATAAATTGATGTAGTCGTGACCCTGTCTTTGAGATCATTCTTAGGATTCATATACCATACCCGGTCATAGTAATTGGCAACCGGGAACTTAAATGCCGACGCCACCTTGACAGTTGTCATCCGAGTTCCTGAGGTAAGGAAATCCTTATCGTTAAATGTCTTGCTCAGCGTACGACCGTTTTCTCCCATATAGCTGAGGGCAAACTGCACACGCGTGCTGTCCTGAGTGTTGGACTGGTCACTTACATTAGCGGGCACAAATGTGGCATAGATGTCATAATGACCGGCAAGTATATCGGGCACTGCAAACGTAACACCGGGCTGCCTTGACGAAGACACCGGAAATACCTCGATATATCGCTGCCCGCTGATCTGATGGGCAAACTGATTGTCGGTCGGCACATTTCGGGTATATATCGTAGTACCTGCGGCAGGAGTCCTGCCGGTCTGTGCCTCCGCCTCTATCTCGATTTTCTTGTTGAAAGTCTCGGTCATGTCATAATTAATGGCAGAAGCCAGAAAAATGCTGCCGTTGCTTGCGTCAACCTGCCTCATACCTGAGAAAAACGCCACAGGGTCGGATATCACACTGCCACCCGTGGTTATAATCGAGTCTACTTCCTGAGGATTCTTAATACGAATTCTGGATACCAGGTCATTAACTACGGCAAGCGATGTCTGCATGTGCTGGATTGAATCAGCTATCTCTTGATCCTTATTATATGTAAGGAAATATGGCTTAATCGCCTCATATGCGCTTACCCAGGCATTATTGTCGGGAATTACCATGGTGAATACACTGTCTTCCGACGCGATACTGCCAAGTCCGTATACCGGATATTCAAGAAGCCGGTTATAGCTTATAGCAACCGAATCAGCCGACGAGACGTTGACCGCACCGGGTATCTGTGAGGGAAGAAGCATCTCGTCAAATAATGCAATAAACTCCGAAATGTATGACGTGTTGTCATGCGTGTCGATATACTCACGGAAGTTATAAGAATAAGGAATCGCAGTCGAAAGTTTATGTATCAGGCCGTTGGATGCGTGAATATCAGGGTTGATGATGTCCACGCCTCCAAAAGAAGGTGAAGTTGAGGAAAAATACAAAACCTTGCCGTTTAGCATCTTCACTCCGTCGCCGGCCGGGGTGGCGGTGGAAATGTTGAAGCGCGCGATATGATTTGCCAGCGTACGCGCCACCGCTTCCTTATCCTCAAGGTTTACATCTTGCAAGGCATCGTTGACCGGAGCCCATACAGTAAATGTCTGGGTAGAACTCAAGAGATCCTTATAACCTGCAGTCTCGATCATCCCGGCAAATACGCTCAGCTCCGGATCGCTTTTGATCTGTTCATATACCGAAGCCTCAGCCCCGATAACCGGATTATCATTATAATGATTGTCCCAGGAGTCGTCACACCCATACATGGCAACGACACTTGCGGTCAACACGGTTTTTAATATATCTTTTTTCATATCTTCGAAATCTATATTTTAGTAGATGTCTTCAGTGTCCAACAGGCTTGTCGGAATTATCTCGATGTAATCGCCGTGAAACTCCTGGTCAGGCGCGTATACATTCTTTCCTCGGAGATAATGTGCCCCGTATTCCTGGAAGTTAAATTGCCCGATCACTATGCGAAGGCATGTCTCCTTCTCACGCAAGGTGGTTTGCCCTTGCAGTGTCCATATCGAGGCGGGAGCCTTCATATATCCACGGTTGTGCATAGCCTTGTCGTTTTCGGCGTCGGATGATGTTCCGGTGTCGGGAATCCATCCTACCTGCGGATCACTTCCGGCGATACGCAAGTCACGGGGTATACCCTGGATCTCATTGTCCACAAAAAGCTGTGCTATGCCTCGCCAGCTTTCCTGACGGTATCCCATGCGGATCTCATATGATCCGGGGGGCACGGGAAGCATGCGTAACGTAAAATCATACCAACCGTTGAGTTTAAGCTCATCTGCTTCAAAATTGGTCCAGGAATCAGAAGCCCACATCGTTATTTCCGTCTCTTCACTGAATGAAAGATGCTTCTTACAAAAATCATTGGTGATCACATACCCCGAGGCATCTGTCATTCCGGAAAGCTGCCAGCGTATGTTGTTATTGGTCAGTTCGGGCGGGACATTGAAGAAGTCAAAACGTATGCGCTTGTTAAGCACGTCATTAGTCATCACATCCTCGTCATAGACAAGCATTGATGTCAATGTGTGGACAAAACCGTTTACAGCTGAAAGATTACTCCTTGACTCGTCAATGCCTACAAAATTCCCGTCACGACGTGTATTGATCTTATTACCCGCCTTGATCTCCATCAACCGGAAAGTCAACATTGTCTCGTAATATTCCTTACGCTCCGACATGAAATTGGCAGAAGTGCAGGCACCGTTATATAGGAATGAGTTGGTCGACATCTGACGATCAAGCAGATGGTAGGCGACAAACTTATTGAGCGCATTCTTGCGCGATGTATAATCAGAAGCATCCTCGTTTCCATAATATTTTCCGGCATAAGCGACGAGATCCTGGATTGAGTTGATTCCGGCATGCCGCATCACTTCATCGGGTTCGGCAAAGAGAGTGTAGCCGTAACGCTTGGTGACAGGAATCTTGAATATCATCTCTCCCTTTCTCACCTCACCGGAAGGATAAGGACACACATAATTCTCGTCAATTATACGCTCAGTGCTGTCATTGAGGTGGGTCAGTCTTAACGCCTCTGCAAAAATCGCGAACTCACCGCTCTCCTCAAGTACATTAAGCAGAAATTCCTCGCTCGACGTAAGTACATTGTCAATTATATGGATCACTCCGTTGTGGACCTCGATATCCTTCTCCACAATGGTGCTTGACTTATTGACATTGATTATGAGGCCTTTGCCGCTACCATCGGATTTATACGAAATAGTGACATACTTGTCATTCATATTTGATTCAGGCAAAGATCCCTCCTCAAAATGCTCCGACAGATAATCGGTGGCCGCGCTCTTGATCACATGGTTATATACAATCTCGCGCTTTTCATCATCACTAAGGTCAGCATATTGACGCCCGATCGACGCAAAGTATCTGTCGAAAGCATCGTCATCGGGAAGAAAACAGGTATAATGCCCGTAGGTGGAAAGCAGTGACTCCAGCCCGGTGTCATTCAGCAGTTCCGAAAATACCGAGAAAGACTCGGAAGATGCACAATATGACGCGACAGTACTTCCCGTGAAAGTATAATAGCTGTCTCCCTTGACCTCGTCATCGCAACCGACAACGGTCATTGACAAGAGGGCAACAATAATGCCGCACTTGATAAAATTCTTAATTCTGTCCATGGTGTCAGTTTTTTTCAATCGAGGATGATACTTTATAGAAAGGATTTTGTTTCAAAAGCTTGTTGCTGCGAAGTTCCGTATCCTTAATAGGCACATACAGCGCATTCATCTCGCTAAGCTTGCTGGTCACCGTCGACTGGTCAAGCGACGAATATTTCGGGACCAGATAAGTGTTCACTATGTTCTGAAACTGTGAGCGGTCGCGGTTTATACGACGCAGTATGTCAAAGTAGCGCTTGCCTTCAAACAGGAACTCACGCTGCCGCTCGTCAAATACCAGATTCCTCATGCGATCCTGTGTATTATAGCGGCTGTAGTCAAGAGAACCGGCACCCGCCTCAGGATTGGAACGATCATAGACCGCACACACAAGATTGAAGGCCGTTTCCAGCGCATTGGCGCCGCCTGTCTCTACAAGAGCCTCCGCTTTCATCAGCATGATATCGGGAAGACGATATATAATCCAGTTGCCGATACCACCGTCAACACTATTGTAATCGGATTCCTTTACATTGTCGGTAGTGATTTCATTACGGTAAGCGAGATATTTCTTTATAGGAAACGCCGCCAGAGAGGAAGATGAATAGAATGAATCAATACCTCTTATGTCGGTCACAGAAAACAGCGACGTGGTTGAAAAATCATATGCCATCATCTGCTGGTGTCCCCATCCGGAATGACCGCCCTCTGTGCCGTAAAACTCACAGAGTGTATAATTCGGGATATTATTTCTGCTGAACTGAAGTTCAAGAATGCTTTCCGTTGAGTTGCCGTTAACAAAGACACTCCGGTTATAGGCATTGGAACCCACAAGGGACAACGCGTTTCCGCCATCATTCATCACAAGGTCGCAATAAGTCACACAATCGCTATAACGGTTGCGCCACAGACACATTTCAGCCAAGAGTGAACGTAAACCGGCACGGGTGAAACGCCCTTTTGTATACTCGGTATTGCTCCATGCCACAACGGCATCGTTTTCATATGCCTTGAGATCCTCAATCAGTAAATCCACCAACTCATCAGGATCGCTTTGCTCACATTGAAACACCTGAGTGTCATCAACAGTGGCTTCTGTGATCAGGGGAACATCCCTGAATGTACGCACCAAGGTGAAATAGCAGAATGCGCGGATAGCCTTCACCTCAGCCAGATAAGCCCTTAACTGTGAATTGGAGAAATTAGGATCTCTTTCACATACCAACGGGGCGAAATGCTCCACCGTGTTACATAGATTTATGACATTGTAGAAGTCACCCCAGTAAGCATACCCGTTAGAGGGGAGAAGATTGAGATTGCCGACATAAGCCAGGTCAGTCCCGACATTGTTGCCAAGTATGACGTTGTCACTGCGGAACTCGCCCCACACAATCAACCGTTGCATAAATCCGGGCTGCTGCATGGCTCGGTAGCACGCACCTGTCACACTCAGTACGTCAGATTCAGTCTGCCAGAACTCGTCAAGCACCATCTCATTGGTAGGCCTTAGCTCAAAGAAATCATCACATGAGCTCAATGTCACACCAAGCGCCAAGGCTATAATTGAATTTTTCAATATATTTTTCATGTCTTTTAAAATTTAGAATCCGACCGTCACTCCAAATGTAAAATACTGTGACCGCGGAGTATTGCTCCTATCCTCGGCAATGCCAAGTGAATTTGGGGATATTTCCGGATCTACACCCGTATATTTCGTAAACGTCACTATATTATTGAGTGTAAGATACAAGTTAAGAGTCTGCAAGGAAATCTTTTTCAGCAAGTCCCGGTCAAAAGCATAATTAAACGTTATATACTTCAATCGCAGGAAAGAGCCGTCTTCCACATATCGGTCACTACCAAGCCAGTTATAGCCATACTGGTAAAGGGCGCGCGGCATATCGGTCAGGTCACCCTCCTTGCGCCAACGCCAGTTTACAGCGATTGACTGATTATCATTACTATACATGTTTTCGGCATTCATACGCGCATAATTGACAATCTTGTTGCCGGCGCGGAAGTTGAAAAATGTGTTCATTGACAAATTTTTCCACTTCAGCGTGAATCCGAAGCCACCATATATCTTTGGATTGCAGTTGCCAAGATATACAATATCAAGCTCGTCTATATTACCGTCATTATTTATATCCTCATATATCGCATCTCCGCCACGGAACTTGTAATTTACCCTTCCATAGCCGAAATACATGTTAAGGGGCTTGCCCTGTGCATCGGTCACCACACGCCCGTCGGCATCACGAACCACCGGACATGTACCCTCGCGCCCCTCGACATAATCACTGTACTGATACACTCCCTTATAACGGAATCCGTAGATAGAGCCAAAGGCGTTACCGATCTGTACACGGGTGAGATATGATCCGTTGTTGTAATCAAACTCCCCGTTATAAGAATCCAAGATAGAAGGAAGCAGGTCGGTGACCTTGCTGGTATAGTTGGCAAGGTTGAAATTTATGTCAAGTGACCATCCGTCGCCAAATCTCAACATGTTGTTGGTATAGAAGTTCAACTCCCATCCGTTCTTTTCCATGCTGCCTCCGTTTACATAGCTTATCGAGGAGAATCCCGATGATGAAGGGATTGTCTGATCCTTGAACAGCAGGTCGTTATTCTTCTCGTGGAATACATTGAAGTCAAGATTGTAACGGTAATTGAACAGATTCAAGTCGAAACCGGCATTATACGAAGTCGTGGTCTCCCAACGCAGGTTGGACAGGCGTATGGTAGTAGGCTTCATTGTGGGGATGTCTATGTAGTTGTTACCGTCTGACGAATCCCAGTTGGAATTATATCGGGCATAGTGCAGGTATTCATAGTCCGGCATGCGACCGGTCTTTCCATATCCCGCACGGATGCCGAAAAGGTCAAGCCAGTCACGCCAGCCCTCAAACCATGATTCACGTGACAGAATCCATTTAGCCGACACGGCAGGGAATGTTCCCCAGCGATGACCCGGTCCGAAACGCGTACTGCCGTCGGCTCTCACCGTGGCGTCAATCACATACTTTTCATCAAAAGTGTAGTGTGCGCGTCCCATGAATGCCATCGAGCGCCATTCACCTCGTTCACTTCTCATCGTGTTCTCATACCCGTCCATTGCCGGATTGGATATGCCGTTGGGAAGATTGTATTTGCGGAATTCCTGATAATGGGAATTTCCCGTGGTAAGTTCCCATGCGCCATAAAGCATGAAGGAGTGCCTGTCACCGAATTTTGGGACAAACAGCAGGTCATGTTTGGTCTGGATATTAAGACTTTCCGCTTCCCTGCCATACGCACGGTTGATATTTTCGTTATTCCAGGTCTGAGATGACACCTCGCGTGGAAGCATCTTGTCCTCACGCTTGTTCTCGATGTCAAATTGCACATATCCCGAATAACGCAACTTTGTCTTGTTGGGATCAAGAATGTCGTATTGCAGCCTCAGTGTAGGAATGATACGCATGTTGGTCTCGTTAAACTTTGCAAGATGTGCAAGTGCCACCGGGTTGGCAAGAAGCTTCTGGCTGTCACCAAGCGAGGAGGTCATGGGTATATTGTAAAATTCATTAGTATCGTTACCGAAAGCATCCTGACGGTATACCGAGACATTAGGCATTTTTCTGTACGCTATGTCCAGAAGACCCTCGGAATACCACTCTTCCTTGTAGTTCTGCTTGTTTTTTGAATGAGTAAGCGAGAACTCGGTAGAAAACTTCAAGCGATCCGACACCTGATAGTCGAGATTCATAAGAGTGGAAATTCGGTCATAATGCTGCTTGATTATCGTTCCGGAGTGAGTGAGATAACCCAGCGAGACACGATATTTCGCCTTGTCGCCACCACCGGTGATATTGATCGTATTATCATGGGCAAAGCCGTATTGCGTCACCTCATCGACCCAATCGGTGTTGTTGTTGAACTGTTCATATTCAGAAAAGGTGGGATCATAGCTGAATTCGGGAATGTTGCAGGCGTTCTCATCCTGACGGGGGTTGAAATATGCCTGTTTCATAAGCATGGTGTAGTCATCACCGGTAAGCATTTTGCGCCCCTTGGGCTGACGGTGTCCGGAGAATTTGTAAAGATACTGTACCCTCGTCGGACCTTTGACTCCTCGCTTGGTCTTGATCATGATAACGCCGTTGGCTCCCCGGGCACCGTATATCGCAGCCGAGGCACCGTCTTTCAACACCGTTATCTCCTCGATATCTTCCGGATTGATACTAAGCAGATTGGCAAACTGCTCGGAAGTAGCATTAGCATAATCAAACGAACCGTCGACATGACTCTCGTAAGGGATGTCGTTAAGCACGATAAGCGGCTGCGAATTAGAGTTGATCGAACCGGAACCCCTGATACGCATAGATGAACCGGAACCGAGGTCTCCGGAGGCACTCACAATATCAAGTCCGGCCATACGCCCCTGAAGAGCATCATCGACCGAGGCAACGGCCAGTCCCTCAAAGACATCAGTGCTGATACTCTGTACAGCACCCGAAATCTCGGCCCGGTTAATTGGGAGTGTACCGTCATTGTGCATCCTCTGCCCCGTAACCACCACTTCCTGAAGGGTGGTATTGTTCTTCATCTTTATATTCATTTCAGGTTGAATGGGAAGCACAATGGCATCATAGCCGACATAGCTGACCTTAATCTGATTCTTGGGATTTTTTACTCTCAGGGAAAACTCACCGTTAATGTCGGTGACCGTAGTGCTGTATACGCGATTGTTTTTGTCAATCTCATATATGCCGACTCCGATGAGAGGCTCGTCTATCTCATCGACCACGACACCCCTGACCATATTGGCTGACTGCGCCATGGACTGCAATGGCAGCAACAATGCCGCAATTGTAAGAAATATGAAATATAATCTGTTCATCATAAAAATAATTTTCAAGGTTAACTTAGAACCCCAGCGCACTGTCAACAAGATGGATTACAGCCCTGGATGATGCCGTGATGTTATTTGCCTGCGTATAATCGGTATTATCAACGATGAAATCACGTGCCATCACATTATATAGTCCGTCATTCCGTATTACTCTCGATTTTAAACCGTTTTCTCCAAGAATCTCAAGATTAGTCCCGTCACTTGTCACTGTAACCTTGTGAAATTTATCATATTCATTTCTGGCTGCCGTTTCATAGCTTGCAGTAGCGAATGGCTTACCGGTTATATACACCGAATTGTCCATGAAATGATATTTCAGGAAAGACAGGAGATAAAGAGTCTTTCGCTTCTTTGACGCATAATCCTCGTCAGCGAGAATCTGCTCCCACGTATAGAGATTTGCATCATTCCTGAAAGCCTCCTCAAGAGCTTCGGCTGTAGGCACGAATATCGTATAACGATAATTGTTGAATGAGTTTACCACCATCCCGAGTCCTGATGAAGTCGTGCCAATTTTCGAACTGAATATCTCCTCTACGTCAGGATCGTTGGAGAAATAAGTCAATACCTGGTCATGACCGCGACAAAGGTCATAAAACGCCTTATATTCAGGATGGGCGGCAAGCTGCTCATATACACTGACTGTGGCGTCATGCAAAATATGATCAATGAAGAAAGTACGGCCGTTGTCCGAGTCATATCTACAAGCTTGTCCGCTATTACCGGTCACGACAGAAGCTTCCACCGCTCCGGCCTCCATGTCACCGCCACCGTTGAATCTTACAGAGGCGCCGCTGCCGTTAACCGCAATCGTCGCGCCACCCTTTGTAATCACATATTTTGAAGTGCCGTCATCAACATATCCGGAGAGACTGCCTCCATCATTATCTCCAACGATAATATGCATGTCAATTATGTCGCGCAAGCGGTTGCGGATGATACGCTTGTTGGTCACGGAGCGCTTGAATGTCCCCTTGTTTCCGGAAGCATCCGACGAGTATACATCAGCGGTCACTGTGTTTAGACCTGGAACATATGAAAATTCCCATATCTCACGTGCAGAACCGCCAATTGCCCATGAAATCGGCTCCCGGTAATTGCGCATCGCCTCATCGGTCGGCACAAGGAGATTGTACATGTTTTCCATTGAGCGCAAATACATATAATAACGCATAGCCTCGGTGTCCGACAGATTTGACCAGTCATCGGTTATGGCCCACTTCATTACCTTCATGTTGTCATCAGTGAGAACCGACGCGTATACCCCTTGATAATCAATCGGAGGGAAGACCGTATTGACAATGTATACCGGTCCGTTGGCGGTCATTATACATTTTTCAACATTACTTTTATCTATATCAATAGGATAGCTCGTCTCGTCGGTAAGTGTCGACCAGGAGTGAGGCAACGATGCAGTAAATGACCTTTTCTGATGATTTTTCAAAAACATCGCCAAAATATCGGTAGGCACATTCTCCCACCCGCCATAAGCATCGCGAAGATAGCTACCCTTACCTCCGTTGATAAATTCAGTCATCGCCCGGTCGGTAGGCACAAACATCGCTCCCATGTCTTGCTCCGGAGAGTTCATGGAATACGTTGCCTCAGAAGGATCATAATACAGCATGCCATAGCTTGACAGGGATTCCCCCGACGGATCGGTGACATGTGAACGCTCGTTGAAATATCCTTTTACAAAGACCGAATCCACTCCGCTTATAAGAGGTCGCAGCGGAGTAGATCCATTATAAAAGTCCTTGATCTCGGCAGTATAGGACTCATTATAATAAGGAGCGCTGAATTTTTCAAGCAAACTGCTGAAAATCTCCGTGTCGGCTGACGTGTTGATTGCCTCAGCCATGTTTGACATCGGCATGATTACATCCTCCATTACATGGATGTAACCGTTTTTACATATTATATCCCTTTTCTTAATCCTTACTCCATTAACAAAAATGTCACCGGCAGAGAATACTGCCCCATTATACAGCACGGCGAAATCATCGGCTGTCATTCCTTGAGTTGACATCTGCTTATCGGTAAAATGCACAATCATTGGAGCATCCTCAACCATAAACAGGTCTCGGCTGGCAAATCGGCTCCAATATGGATTTCCCAGAAGGCTTTGAGGCATGGAGGTTATCACTTCATCCATGTATGATCCCGAAGCCCTCCTCCTGACAGCCATGCCTTCGTTAGCACCGTCGGAGCCCGCAACATTTGACAGCATTTCGCTAAGATATGCCATATTGACCATGCTCGTGTTCATAAGTTTTTTCTTTTGGATGACCGTCAAGTCATCATACCTTTTCACGCCAAAAGGATTGTTCTGAAAAAATCGGTCAAAAGCATCGTCATCCGCAGGAAAGAGGGTCTTGCTGCCGGTTTTAGATAACACCTCCTTATATTCGAGGTCATCTATCAACCTGACAAAGTACGTGAACTCACCGTCGTTACGGAGATAGTCATAGATGCTCGCCCCTAAATTTTCCGGAGCCTTGTCATCGTAGACATAATCATCCTGACACGAGGCACACAGGCATGGCAAGATGGACATTGCCGTCATTGCCGATGTAAAATGTGCGATTGGTTTAAACTTCATATCTTTTAGTTATTAAATTCAAGGATATGCAGCCATAAGCAAGAAGATGCCACCCGGCCGCATGTTCTTTTTCGAGTGTAAAATTACGACTTATAAGATGCAGGCTTAATGAAAAAACAACCATTTTTTTTAACAAACTCGGCAACGTTAGCACAAAACATCCCTGCATGGCATCGGAACACACCATATGGCGCAAATGCGCAAAGCAGTGACTCAAAAGAGACAAATACCATACCGCATCATACTCAAAACTTGCGTTTTTGAAAAACATGACGCAAAACTTATAAAAATTCCAATTTGACAAAATTGTGACATAATTAGAAGAATTATTAAAAAGGAGTCTCTGACGTTTGGCATAATTTTGCAATCAGTCCAAATAATAAACCAATTAAAAATCACCATTTGATGAATAAATTATTAAAGCACGGTATGGCGTTGTTGGCAATAGGCATGTCCGCCTCGATAGCCAACGCGACAAACAGCGAGACCGAACTATGGTATAGTACTCCGGCATCAGAGTGGATGGAAGCCCTGCCAATCGGCAACGGGCGTTTGGGTGCCATGGTATACGGCGGCATCAGCCAGGAGCGCATCGCGCTAAATGAAATCACCATGTGGTCGGGCCAACGCGATTCATTGCAGAACGACAACTGCGGACCATCAAGGCTGTCAGAAATAAGAACCGCATTTTTCAGCGGCGACATAGCCCAAGGAAATGAACTCACCCGAAAATATCTTTCAGGAAGGTCAGCGTCGTTTGGCACACATCTACCCGTAGGCGACCTGGTGATTGACTTTAGCTCCCAATCACCTGACATATCCGGATACCGACGGTCACTGGACCTTGCCGACGCGGTAGCCACCACAACCTACCAAAGCGGAGATGTGCAATACAAACGTGAATACATCTGCGACTACCCTGATGATATACTGGCGGTAAGGATCAGTGCCGACAAAAAAGGTGCCGTATCGGCGACACTATATCCCGAACTGCTCCGTGAAGCCGGCATAACGACATCAGACAACGGCATAATATTTGACGGAAAAGTATCGTACCATATGTTTGGTCCCGGAGGAGTAAACTTCATCGGAAACATAACAATAGATGCCGACGGAGGCAGCATTTTACGAAATGACGGATCGGTAACCGTAACCAATGCCGATACCCTGACAATATTAATCGACATTCGTACTGACTATACCGGCAATGACTACAAGGAGACTGCCGCCAATAACGTAAGCCGTGCGAAAAATCTCGGCTTTGACATATTACGCAAAAACCATGTGGCCGATCATTCGGCATTGTTCAACAGGATGTCAGTCTCATTCGGAGGCAACGGCGACCCGTCATCGCTCCCCACCGACACACGACTGCGCCTTATAAAAAACGGAGCTGTCGACCCGGATTTTGACGCCCTGTTTTTCCAATACGGAAGATATATGCAGATCGCGTCATCGCGCCCTCGCTCTCCCTTGTGCTCCAACCTACAGGGAATCTGGAATGACAATCTTGCATGTCAGATGTCATGGACCTGCGATTATCACCTTGATATAAATATAAATCAGAACTATTGGTCATCCAACAAGGCAAACCTCCACGAGTGCAACGAATCATTGTTCACTTATCTGCGCCACCTCCAGAAATATGGAGCAGAAACAGCCTCCAAGCTTTACGGATGTAAAGGATGGTGTGCCCACACCGTGGCAAATGTGTGGGGATATACAGCCCCGGGGGGAGATATCGGATGGGGACTTCATGTGACCGGAGGGGCATGGCTTGCGACAGAACTTTGGAGCCACTACCTGTACACTCTCGACCAGGAATATCTTCGCAATACAGGTTACCCGATATTAAAGGGATGTGCGGAATTTTTCATGGATTATATGGTTGAAGATCCAAACTCAGGATTTCTCGTCACAGGGCCAAGCATCTCGCCGGAAATCGGATTCCGTTATCACGACGGCAATACCTATTCAGCATCAATGATGCCTTCCATAGACCGCTCTATCGTATATCTTATCTACGACGCATGTATACAATCATCAAAAATCCTCGGCATTGACAAGGGATTCCGCAAACGCCTTGAAAAAGACATCAAGAGACTCCCCCCTATTGAAGTAGGCAGCGACGGATTCATCAAGGAATGGCTGCTCGATGTCGGTCGTCAGGATCCGTCCCACCGCCACTCATCCCACCTGCATTCCCTATATCCCTTCGGACAGATGTCATTTGACTCAACTCCGGAACTAATGGAGGCGGCAATACGCACATTGTCAGCACAGACCGCCGACAGGAATTGGGAAAACACCGAATGGAGCTGTGCAAATATGCTATGTTTCAACTCATTCCTTAAAGACGGGCAAAAGTCTCATGACTATCTTCAGGAACTCTTCCGCTATTTTACCCGTGAAAATCTAATGACAGTATCTCCCAAAGGAATCGCCGGCGCACCAAATGACATCTTCAGCTTTGACGCAACAGAGGCAAGCGTGGCGGGTATCTGCGACATGCTCCTGCAAAGCCAGAACGGGTATATTGAATTTCTTCCCGCCCTTCCAGAAGTATGGAATTCAGGCTATGTAAATGGTATATGTGCAAGAGGAGCCATTGAGGCTGACATGAAATGGGATAACATGAAACTTACAGCAGCCACACTCAGGGCAAGTCGTAAAACAGACCTTAAGGTACGTATACCGGAATACATGAAAGTCAACATCGACGGTAAACCGGTAAAAATAGCCCCGGACACTGACGGAACTACAACCTTCTCCCTTATCCCCGGACAAAATCTAAATCTAACAATTTAAATATTTGATCATATGTGTTTTCGATCTATAACAGCGATTCTGTTATCCATTGCAGGCGCCACATTGGCTGACGCGGCGGTAACAAGCCGAAACCTGCATGACAACTGGCGTTTCAGACAAGGGCGGTCAGAAATATGGTACCCCGCTACCGTACCGGGGACTGTGCATACCGACCTAATGGCCAATGAAATAATCGAAGATCCCTTCTTCCGCCTTAACGAGCGCGCAGTACAGTGGGTCGACAAGGAAGACTGGATGTACGAGACGATAATTCACGTCACGGAAGATGAGGCAAATGCTGAAAACCAGCAGATAGTATTCGAAGGTCTCGACACATATGCCGATGTGTACCTGAACCACGAATGTATCCTGAAAGCCGACAACATGCACCGTACATGGACATGCGATGTGAAAAACAAGCTGCACAAGGGCGACAATCTTCTTGAAGTATATTTTAACTCTCCCATCAAGGTTGACTTGCCTAAATATGACCAATACGACTATACGTTTAACACCGGACCTGACCAAAGCCAGAACGGAGGTATTTTCAACAAGACACTGAGTATATTCGCCCGCAAGGCTGGATATCATTACGGATGGGATTGGGGACCGCGCCTGGTCACGTCGGGAATATGGAGAAATGTGCGTCTTGTAACATGGAATGGGCTAAAAATAGATAATGTACAGCATATCCAGAAAGAGGTCAATCCCTCACGAGCCGACCTCTCGACAATAGTGCGCGTAATGTCAGACACTGACACCGATCATGCAACAGTGACAGTGACAGCCGACGGAAAAAAGGTTGCCTCTAAAGAAACATCGCTGAAAAAAGGCATGAACAGTATTACACTGGACTACACCGTCAAAAAGCCGCGCCTATGGTGGACCAATGGGCTCGGAGAGCCTTACCTGTATGACTTTTCGACAACCGTAAGCATCAACGGTGATGAAGTCACGGCAACCGATGAAATTGGATTACGTTCCCTTAAACTTGTCACGGAAGATGACGAGTACGGGCGTTCACTCACATTTGAGCTAAATGGCAAGCCGGTATTTATGAAAGGAGTTGACATGATACCGCTTGACAACTTCCTTCCACGCATCACCAAGGAAAAATACGAAAAACATGTGCTGGATGCAAAAAGAGTGAACATGAACATGATTCGTGTATGGGGAGGCGGAGTCTATGAAGATGACTATTTTTATACGCTCTGTGATCGCAACGGCATTCTGGTATGGCAGGATTTCATGTTTGCATGCTCCACATATCCCGCCGATTCGGCATTTATCGCAAACATCCGTCAGGAAGCAATAGACAATGTAGAGCGTTTGCGCAATCACTGCTCCATTGCCCTATGGTGTGGTAACAATGAATGCCAGGATGTATATTACGGATGGGGCAACAGATATAATTATTATAAAGAAAAAGGTGTTGAAGAACTCACGACCAAACAGTTCAAGGATATGTACTTCCGCACCCTACCCGAAGTCGTAGAGCAATATGGCGGCGGTATCTCCTATCGCCCCTCTTCTCCCTTTGCCTTTGAGGACACACCATCCGACGGTGTCCACGGCGACGCCCACTATTGGGGCGTATGGCACGGGCGCGACTCTATCGGGCATTATAATGTGGAAAAAGCACGATTTTTCTCCGAATACGGATTTCAGTCATTCCCTGAATTTGAATCAGTTAAGATATACGCTCCCCAGGAGAGGGACTGGAGTATCAATTCCGAAGTAATGATGGCACACCAACGTGCAGGATCCTATGCCAACAACCTTATCCGTGAGTACATGGAACAGGAATTCCGTACTCCCGATGATTTCCCGTCATTCCTATATGTAGGCTCTATCCTACAGGGCGACGCGATAAAGACAGCCATTGAGGCGCACCGTCGCGACATGCCCCACTGCATGGGCACACTCGTATGGCAACACAATGACTGCTGGCCTGTGGCGTCATGGGCAGGGCGTGATTATTATGGCAGATGGAAAGCACAGCAATATTACTCCAAGGGAGCCTACGATGATATCCTTGTCTCACCGGTAGTGATAAATGACACCCTGTCGGTCAATATCGTCACCGACCGCCGCACACCTGCAAAGGGAAAATTCACAATTACCGCAATGAAGCTGAACGGCACCCCGGTTTTCACAAAATCCTTCGACTACAACGCAAAGCCGTTAACTTCAAAATGCGTTTTCTTGGATAAAGTATCTAACGTCATAGGCAACAACAACCGCGGAGATATAATCTTCTATACGACATTCAATACCGGCGACCGCACCTATGAAAATGTAGGATTTTGCACAAAACAGAAATTCATGAACTATTCTTCGCCCGAATATAATGTCAATATCACGCCTGCCGACAATGGATATGACATAGCTATCGGCTCCGACATTTTTGCCCGTGGTGTATTCCTGTCGCTTGAAGGCATCGATAATTTCTTCTCTGACAATTATTTCAACATCATGCCGGGCTCGACACGCACAATACATGTCGACACGTCGTTACCTGAAACTGATTTTAGAAAACAGCTCAAGATAATTTCGATGGGTGATATCCATTCCCGCACAAAAGCCACCGATAATGGCAAGGGCATGAAACGAGAAGCCGAGTTCAAGCCTCTTGGTGAAAATTAAATCAATCAAAACAATAATCTATCATAATATTAAATAATGGAATTGAAAACAAAAATCCATGAAGCATTTCAGAAACGCTTTAACGAGCCTGCCAGTGTTTACGCATCGGCAGGAAGAATAAACCTTATCGGAGAGCATACCGACTATAATGGCGGATTCGTTTTCCCGGGTGCTATTGACAAGGTGATAATGGCTGAAATAGCCCCGAATGACACCGACAAGGTGCGCGTGTATTCCATCGACATAGACGACTATGCCGAGTTCGGGCTGAATGAGGCCGATGCTCCCGAAGCGTCATGGGCGCGGTATATCTTCGGCGTTTGCCAGGAGATACTCAAACGTGGCGGTGTTGTCAGGGGTTTCGATGCCGTGTTTGCAGGCAATGTGCCTCTCGGCGCGGGATTAAGCTCGTCGGCTGCACTTGAAAGTTGCTTCGCGTTCGCACTTAACGACCTATTTAACGACAACCGGATTGACAAGTTTGAGCTTGCAAGGATCGGACAGTCAACCGAGCACAACTACTGCGGCGTGAACTGCGGGATTATGGACCAGTTTGCATCCGTGATGGGTCAGAAAGGGAAGCTGATGCGCCTTGACTGCCGCTCTATGGAGTTTGAATATTTCCCGTTCAATCCCGAAGGCTACGAGCTTGTCCTCATTGACTCGCGTGTCAAGCATGAACTGGCCGATTCTCCCTACAACAAGCGTCGCCAGTCCTGCGAACGCGTGGCAAAACGTCTCGGTATCGAGACCCTTCGTGATGCAACTATGGAGATGCTCGATTCAATTCGCACAGACATCACAGCAGAGGATTACTTCCGTGCGAAATTCGTGATCGAGGAGAAAGACCGTGTGCTTGCCGTGTGCGATGCCCTCAATGCCGGCGACTATGAGACTGTCGGAAAGAAGATGTATGAGACCCACCGGGGACTATCATACGACTATGAGGTGAGCTGCGAGGAACTTGACTTCCTAAATGATATTGCCAAGGAGTGCGGAGTGACCGGCTCTCGCATCATGGGCGGTGGCTTTGGAGGCTGTACCATCAACCTTGTGAAGAAGAAACTGCGTGACAGTTTCGTGATGACAGCCAAATCAAAATTCAACGAAAAATACGGCCATGAGCCGAAAGTATATCCCGTTGTTATCAGCGACGGGGCGCATAAGGAGGAATAGTCAGGAAGAAAAATATCAGTCCTACATATGAACAAATATAATGTTTCAGCCCTTATACTCGCGGTCTCACTCAATGTAAATGCGGGAGAATATACGAAGCATGTCGACCCGTTTATTGGAACCGGAGCAATAGAAGGAGGATTGTCGGGCAATAACTACCCCGGAGCCACCATGCCGTACGGAATGGTGCAGCTCAGCCCTGACACCCATCCGGCTCCCGACTGGTTTAATGCCTCCGGATATAACTATAACGATTCTATAATCTATGGATTCAGCCATACCCGCCTAAGCGGCACAGGAGCCTCCGATCTTATAGACATACTTCTATTCCCGTCAACCGGCAATGCCACATCTTCAAAGTTCAACCATGCACGAGAATCGGCATCACCCGGATATTACAGCGTGTTTCTTGAAGACGAAGGGATATTGGCAGAACTTACCGTCACACCGCGAACGGGGATTCATCGTTACACATTTCCCAAAGGCTCTACCGGAAACCTGCTTGTAGACCTTGACCATTCCGCACAAAAAGGGAGTTGGGACCGTAAGATCATACAGTCGCAGATCCGCAAGGTCGCGCCTGACGCTATTGCCGGATTCAGAATAATCACAGGATGGGCCAAGTTGAGAAAGGTGTATTTCTATATGAAATTTTCCCGCCCCATAGCCGACATGAGATTTTATGACGGTGACAGGGAGTTACGGGAGACAGATGTAATAAACGGAAAGGCTCTCAGGGCATGGCTGTCATTTGATGTAGACTCCCCACTGTCGGTGAATGTGGGCATATCACCGGTCTCCATAGAGAATGCGGCAGAAAACCTGGATTATGAGACTTCCGGAAAGGACTTTGACAAGCTGGCAGCCGAGGCTGATGCCGCCTGGGAAAAAGAGCTTGGGCGTATCGACGCAAAAGCTGACCCCGAAACCCTAAAGACATTTTATACGGCATTGTACCATACTATGATCCAGCCAAACCTGATCAGTGACGTCAACGGGCAGTATATGGCACCTGACTATTCGATAAGGAAAGTACCGGCTGCAGGCAGCGCTGAATATTCAACATTCTCACTGTGGGATACATATCGCGCGGCGCATCCTTTGTATTCCTTGATAATGCCATCAAAAAATGCTGATTTTGTAAATTCCATGCTCGACCATTACAATACCTATGGCTATCTGCCAATATGGCAACTATGGGGACAAGACAATTATTGTATGATAGGCAACCATGCCGTGCCTGTTGTAGCGGATGCGGTAATGAAAGGTGCTGACGGGATTGATCCCAAACGTGCCTGGAACGCAGTAAAGGGAAGTGTGACCAAGTCGCATCCGGGCTCTCCTTTCGACGTTTGGAACCGATACGGATATATGCCGGAAGAGATTCAGTCGCAGTCCGTATCAATAACGTTGGAGGATTCATTTGATGACTGGTGTGTGGCTCAGGTTGCAAAGTTTCTCGGAAAAGAGAATGAACATGAATTCTTTGCAAAACGTGCCGGAAACTATAAAAACCTGTTCCGTGAGGATATAGGCTTTTTTGCCCCGAAAGATTCTCTTGGCAACTGGATCGAACCTTTCGACCCGCTGAGATTCGGAGCAAACGGCGGCTATCCCTTCACAGAGGGGAATGCCTGGCAATACCTGTGGTATGTGCCTCATGACACACAGTCCCTCGTAGCGCTTTTAGGTGGGAAAAAAGCTTTTGAAAATAAGCTTGACACATTCTTCACCCTGACCGATACAAGCGGTGAGAAAAATGACAACATCTCAGGATCGATAGGGCAATATGCTCATGGCAACGAGCCGTCACACCACGTGGCATATCTTTATAATGATGCAGGCAACCCGGCGAAAGCCCAGCGGATGATACATAGAATCTGCAAAGAGCTATACAATAACACCTCATCCGGATATGCCGGTAATGATGACTGCGGCGAGATGTCGGCGTGGTATATTTTCTCGGCTATGGGATTTTATCCGGTCAATCCTGCATCGGGAGAATATTATATCGGCACACCGCTGCTCGATGAATGTGTGATACACCTTGAAAATGGCAAGGATTTCGTGATAACAGCCGACCGGAGCAAGCCGGATGACATCATTGTAAAAGATGTCAGAATCAACGGAAAGAAACCGGGCGACTTAAAGCTCCGCCATAAAGAGATAATGGAAGGCGGGGTAATGAAATTCAGGCTCCAAGGGAAATAGATTCTGAACATTGAGAGAGTGCTTATTAACAAATGTAAGAAACATCAAATAAAAATGAAAGATAATATGAAACCGACATTATTCGTTCTTGCCGCCGGAATGGGAAGCCGTTACGGAGGTCTCAAACAACTCGACGGCCTCGGTCCTAATGGAGAGACCATCATGGACTACTCAATCTACGATGCCATCCATGCCGGATTCGGCAAGGTGGTGTTCGTGATCCGCAAGGATTTCGAGCAGGATTTCCGCGACAAGGTGCTTTCAAAATACGAGGGACACATCCCGGTTGACGTGGTGTTCCAGTCGATCGATAAACTCCCGGAGGGCTATACCTATCCCGCCGACCGCACAAAACCGTGGGGTCCGGCACATGCCGTGATCATGGCAGCCGGAGCAATCAAAGAGCCGTTTGCTGTCATAAACTCTGATGATTTTTACGGTCGCAACTCATTCGAGGTACTCGCCAAGGAACTGATGCAGCCACGTGACCGCAAGGGTGACTACTGTATGGTTGGTTTCCGCATCGGCAACACAATGACAGAGAACGGAGGCGTAAACCGTGGAGTATGCCAGACGAAAGACGGGCTGCTTACCTCTGTGGAGGAATGTAAGGACATCGCCTATAATGGCAACCACGAGATTGTTTACTCGGATGCAGACGGCAAGGAGCATAAGCTCGATGCCAATGTACCCGTGTCGATGAATATGTGGGGCTTCACTCCCGACTACTTCGACTACGGCATCCGTGAATTTTCAAAATTCCTTTCGGAGAAAATCAATGTCCCGAAATCTGAACAGGTCATCCCCGATGTTGCCGACGCACTCATAAAGTCAGGCGAGGCAACCGTCAAGGTTCTCGACACCGATTCCCGTTGGTTCGGCGTGACATATGCCGAAGATCGCCCCGGGGTGGTTGAGAAGTTTGCAGAACTTCATGCCGAGGGTATATATCCCTCGCCGTTGTTCGTATGAGAAGACATAATATTTAATAGTTAATAAGTATGCTGTGAGGCGCCTGTTCTATGAAATATCCATATGGCAGGCGCCTCATAATAGATAAGAAATAATTATTTCACCTTACTTTATTTACAATCCTTGCAGTAATCTCACGAATGCTTGTTATCTTTGCTATCAAAATAATAATTAGATGAGGTTATATATATTACTGCAGGTCATATTATTGTCAATCTCTGCAATAGGCAATGCGTCAGAATCCGGCAAGCTACATCTTGAAAGAGAATTATCCGACTATATATCAAGTATAGACGCCCGTATTGGAGTTGCAGTCATTACCGACAGCAATGACACCATCTCGGTAAACGGCAACCGGGACTTCCCGATGTTCAGTGTCTGCAAGTTTCCTCAGGCAATCGCCGTTGCCGACTATTGCCGACGCAACAAAATAAATCTGTCGGATTCAATCAATGTATACGCCTCTGATCTAAAAGAAGACACATGGAGTCCGCTCCGCGATAAATATGAAGCCGCCGACATGCAAATGACACTCATCGACCTACTCGCTTACTCCCTGCAACAGAGCGACAACAATGCCTGCGACATACTGTTCCGCATCACAGGTGGCACCGTGGCGACCGATAGCGTCATGAAGGCACTGGGATGCAACGACATCACTATAGCCGCTACAGAGGATGACATGCACCGCGACATGTATCTTTCTTACCTGAACCGTGCAACACCGCTTGACATGGCGCGTCTGCTTGAGCTATTCAACAAGACATTAATCCATGAATCACCAGAATATAAATCCATCGCCGACATAATGGAATCATGCGCCACAGGCACTGACCGCCTGGCGAAACCGCTGCTCCCGCTCAAGGCAATCATCAGGCATAAGACCGGAACAGGATTCACCAACACGCAAGGCAGGATAATGGGCATAAACGACGTAGGCTATGTGATTATGCCTGATGGACACAGTTACTCCATCGCGGTTTTTGTAACCGACTCGGCGTATGAGTCGACAGAGACATCACAGATAATTGCCGAAATATCACAGATTGTGGCAACCGGTATCACCGAATTACAAGCGCCTTAATATGAAACAAAACGTAAGATTGGCAATATTTGCCTCCGGCGACGGGTCAAACGCGGAAAACATCATCAGATATTTCAGTTCCAATGACTGCGACTGCGAAGTAGCACTCATAGTGTCAAGCAGGCAATCGGCAAAGGTGGTGCAACGAGCCCGCTCACTCAACATACCGGTAGCCGTACTTTCACGGGATGAACTAAATAATCAGGAAATTACGTTACCGCTATTGGAGAGTTATGGCGTGACCGCTATAATCCTTGCCGGATTTCTGCTTCCGATTCCGCCGTTTCTGATCCATCGTTATGACAGGCGCATAATAAACATACATCCGGCACTACTCCCTAAATTCGGAGGCAAAGGTATGTACGGCAGGCATGTCCATGAAGCAGTGGTGGCTGCAGGCGAACACGAGACCGGCATAACGATCCATTACGTCACCGAAAATTATGACGAAGGGGAAATAATATTTCAGGCAAAAATTGAAATCGGCGACCACCCTACCCCTGAACAGGTAGCTGCCCTGGTCCACTCACTCGAATACCGCCACTATCCCGCGATAATTGAAAAAACATTCTCCACGAGAGAAAACTCACATTAAAAACAGCCAATTATTGACCTCAATTACCCGTTTCTTTGCAAAAACGCGCAGAAACGTTAAAAACATTTGAAAATATTTGCATACAAATATTAAAACATCTAAATTTGCATAAAATCAAACCTTACATAAACACATTAACTATCCGGTCACAGATTCCCCGCACCCCGCGGGGAATCACTTTTTATCCCCGTCTCAAATAGATATATATCGTCAATTGAGTTTTGAATAGGCAGGAGATCGAATGTCAAGGCCTCATCGGGGATGGAACATTCTTTGAACAAAACATTAAGTATTGTCATCTTAGTGTGAGTGCTGTTGTCGCTGAATAAAATGTTTCTGGTGGCGTGGCACGATATGACCGAGACCGCCGACCGAGGGGCGTGGGAGCGCATGAGGCTGTTGGCTGCAATCACTGTCTCGCCCCATACAAAGAAGACGGTAACGCCAAAGAAGCTTGTGCCGCTACCATGGGGACACCCTGCATATAGGTAATAAGGAAAAGAAGCCGACGCTATCGGCAAAAGAAAGCGAGAGACAATTTAACGAAGCACTGCACCTATTGGGTGAAAGTCAGGAGTTGTCATCCTCATCATCCGACTCCTTGACATGACGGATATTTATGATGATTTTGTCAAAACTCTCGGACTGCTCATCATCTTCTTTATAAAAACGATTCGCCCATCTAAATACGCCCAACATTGACAAGGCAGGGAGTATAATACACACTACCACCAACACAAAAGTTAAAGCCCGATCAAATATGGTGCTTAATAAGTCCATAAAATCTGTTTTAGCAAATATACGAAAAATAAAATAAATAACAAATAAAATAGCAATTAAATGGCACGAAACGGCGCAATCTCCATAGATTTTGTAATCACTGACGGTAAAGACGGCTTACGACGCCTTACAATGGATGCCGATGCGCTCCGCAGGGTTGAAACCGTTGACTACGGACCAAAGCAAAAACAGTATACGGCATGAAACGATGGTAGCTCATCATCATATGGAAAAAAAGAGGATTGCTCTCGGATATTATAGAACGGGAAAGTATGGGTCAGCGGATATTTCCGTATTTTGCAGTACACTTTTTCACGGAGCACACCTGAAAAGCAAGAAAACCCTTGAAAATCTGTTGATTACCAAGAGATTGTGGTGCCCAGAACAGGGGCATTAACTATGAATCGAAATGAATAGTGCTCATTTTTGAGTGAATATCAATAATTGCGTAAAATGCTGTATTTCAATCATAATAAACTGAATTAAATCAGTTCAAATTTCATTCAGACTCGAACTCGATTTGTTAAAATTCAACCTTCGCTGACAATTTGCTGACAAAAATTGTTATATCTTTGTAGTGGCTTTAGAGCCTAAATATCAGTATAGTAAACTAAGTTGAATTTAAACGAAACTCTCCAATGGCGACAATTAAACGAGCTTTATCGGCGAAGACAAATCCTTCGGGTAGGGCTGAAATAATGCTCCGAGTGTCCGTTTCTCATAGTGTATCACACCGTATCAAGAGCGGTCTCTTCATCAAGAAAGAGCTATTCAAGGACAACAAATTCTCCAATCCCCGTGACCCGGAGCTAAAGAAGGAGGTGCGAGATATTCAAGACCGTCTTGAAGCAATCGAGAAGTTTCTCATACGCATCTGCGAAGACACTCCGCTTAATCGAGTGACAAAGGATTTCCTCCTTACCCAACTGGACTTGTTCCTTAATCCTCCGGCAGAGGAAACACCTGTAGCCCCGGAAGTGACGTTCTTCAACATCTTCGAGGAATACATCACAAAGAAGAATATCTCGGAATGGAGAATACGACACCTCCGAGTTCTCAAACGTGCGCTCATGCGCTATGAGCTGTATGTCCGTGCTAATGGCGACAAACGATATAAAATCCAGCTCGATGACTTCACGGTTGATGGAAAAGCCGGGGCTGATTGACCCCGGGAAGCAAAGTGCGCTTGACCCCCGAGA
>CAJUMZ010000004.1 GCA_910587665.1 uncultured Muribaculum sp. | reverse complement strand
CAAGCAGACGATTCTCCTCATCCCAGATGAGCTTGCGCTCTCCGACACTGTTGTCCCTATGTCCGTCAGTCATAACCCGGTTGGTGTTTACATAGACAAGATTTCCGTTCTTGTCATAGGAGTAAACATGGCCGTTCTCGATTTGTTGACCTTCGGGAGTCTCCTCAGTGCGATAATTAACATCCTTTACACTTTCGAGCTGGAATTTCTTTCCGGCTTCCGAGCCGTAGGTATAAGTGAGGTCGTAACCGACATTGAGTGTGCCGTTGAACTGCACGTTGTCCTGAGTGAGATGCTGACTCTTTGACTTGATGCGGTGCATATTGTCATAGCCCATAGAGAGGGTGTAGGACGCTGACTTGCTGTCGGCTCCGGTGTAAGTGCCCGTAGCGGTGGCGAGACGATAGAGACCGTCATAAGTGTAAGTGTGCGACATCTGGCCACCGGCATTGCTGTTGGCGGGGAGCGATGCGTTATTGGCTATCGAGAGGACATTGCTGACAGCGTCAAACGTATAGGCATTGTCCATAATGGATGCGCCTCCGCTGTTGACCGCGAGGTTGCTCAGGCGGCGACGGTTGTCGTAGGTGTAGAATGTCTCCGCACCGTTGCAATACTTCAGATAGCTGCGCTGCTCGAACTTGTCGTAGCCCAGTTTGGTGATGTAATCGTAACCGTATGACTTCTCACCGCGAACCTTTTCAAGAAGACCTCCGAGGTTGTAGGAGTAAGTCACTTTCTCCTCGTCGGGATAGATCATCTCGATGAGTCGGTTGTGGCTGTCGTAAGTCCATTGGGTGACGTAGGTTGCAATCGCCTGATTGGGCACTATGAGAGTGCGGCGTGTCTTGGTGACCTCGCCCATCTTGCCACGAGCAGGAGAATTGATTATGAGAGAGCGGCCAGCCATATATCAGACGGTCACCATTGCAAAGCAGGTTATGCCGAGACGTTCTTCAATATTGGCAATACTCTTGAAACTGAGATTTTCAGTCCCGGAAAGCAACTTGCTTACATATTGAGGACTTACCCCAAGTTTGGCCGCGAGGTCGGCACGCTTCATTCCGTTGTCCTGCATATACCCTATCAGGGTAGTGGCGAGTTGCCGTGACCAACGAAGCCAGCCTGCATTTTCCTTACGCCATTTCGTCTCCTCTGCAAATCCGGAGGGGGTATCGCTTTTATGCGATTCCAAAAATTTTATTGCCTTGCTTGCCATATCCTTTATTCGTTAGTGAGTTCAACAAAACTATCTTGGTCAAATACGCCGTTACTTTTAAGAAACGCTTTGCAGCGGTTGAGTTTCTGAAGTTCAAGAGCTGTATGTTCACGCTCCTGCATTGTCCGGGGTAGCTTGATTGCTCCGCATGTAACAACATATACGTCCGGTTCAAGGCGAATGGCATATATGCGTAGCCAACTTGCGTGACAGCCTCTATCCCACGTTACGAGCTTTCTCACGACTGAGTTCGGTCGATTGAGTGTCCGTAATATCAAGAGGCTTGAACAGACTGTCGAGATGTTCCGTATATGGAAAATCAAGCACAAGCTCCTGAAGAGCCTCCGCATCCTCAAAGGTGTCACTGACCGCCTCATCCAGACGTTCTATATGGAAATAGCCTTTAAGGTCATCAAAATGCTCCATAAAGAAGTCAAGCAGATAATCACCGTTGTTCCAATTACGGAACAACAGCGTAAGTTCATCTGCCTCCTTGTCCTGAGCCTTGACAGCCCAAAGATGGTCATATCCGTCAATTACTCTTACGAACTTCATATCTTTAGAACGCTTTTAACTTCTGCAAAGTTAGCCATTATTTCGAGAAATGCAACTTATAGGTTTATAATTTTTTCAGAGGAAAATTATTGCACAACTGCAAACCCTATTGAACAGTAGGGAAATAGAGAGGCGCGGTACAATATAGGGGAAAGTGGCCGTGTCAGCGGCGCAGACTTGACAAAGTCCATAATATCCCGCAGGTGATCATCGGTGAAATCCCGGAGCAGCTTCGCCTTTGCGAAGCTCACAAGAGCCTCCACTCACAACAATATCGTCAAAAACAAAGTTCTTTCGAGAAATCGGATGAATTATTATGCCGATTTTCGTATTTTTGTAAAAAAAATACCATATACAACCTATCACATATGTCCACAATCATATTTCTTATAATAGGTATAGCGGCAGGAGCGGCTATCGGATGGTTTGCATCGACGACAAAATCAGGCAAGCATATCGACAGCATAAAAACCGGACTCGCGGAAAAAGAAGCGGAGATAAAAATGCTCCGCAGAGAAATCGAACTTACGGCTGAGCAGAAACTCCGTGACGAAGAGCAGCGTCGCCGTGACGAAGAACAAAAGCGCAAAGATGATGACGCCCGCGAAAGGCATTATGCCGAACAGCTGCGTGCTTCGCAGGAACAGTTAAAAAATGCCACTTCCGACCTGTTGAAGCTCCGTGCCGAGGAGCTGAACAAGTCAAATTCCTCGCAAATGAATGCTATCATAGAGCCTCTCAAAGAAAAGATCAAGGAGATGCAGCAGGCGATGGAGAGCACACGCGAGATGAACACACGAAATACGGCATCGCTGCAACAGGCTATCGAAGATGTGATCAAACGAACCGCCTCAATAGGCGACGAGGCGGGAAAACTCGCCAAGGCGCTCCGCCATGAAAATAAGATCCAGGGCAACTGGGGAGAGACAATACTTAACGAACTGCTCGAAAGCCAAGGCCTGAAACAGGGTATCCACTACGAAGTACAGGCCACCATAAAGGACAAGAACGGCAGACCGGTACTTAACGAAAATACCGATAAGCGCATGGTCCCTGATGTAATCCTCAATTACAGCAAAGGGAAATCACTGATAATCGACTCCAAGGTATCGCTTTCGGCGTTTCTCGACTATACGGCAGCGGAAACGGAGGAGCAAAAGAAAGAGGCACTCGACCGCCATATAAAAAGCATACGCTCCCATGTAAAGGAACTTGCCAACAAAAATTACAAGCGCTACATACTTCCCCCGCGTGAATCACTCAACTTCATGATCATGTTTGTACCCAACGAATCGGCGCTCCAACTCGCCATCATAAACGACTCAAGCCTGTGGAGAGAGGCGTTAGGCATGGGCGTGTTCATAGCAGGCGAATACAACCTTGTCGCAACCCTGCGCATAGTGGAGCTTGCATGGATTCAGGAGGTGCAGGCCGAGCAACAGCGCAAGGTAAGCGAGCTTGCCACCCAGCTGATAGAACGCGTTGGTGAGTTCTACTCTCACTTCAGGCTGATACGCGAACGCATGGAATCGGTCAACAAAGCGTATAGTGATGCGGAGAAAAAGCTTATGACCGGCAGACAGAACATGTTGTCGCCCGCACAGAAGCTAAAGGAGATGGGCTACAAGGAGAAAGAGAAATATCCGCTTCCCGAGAGCAACGAATCAGCCGGCATACTTATAGAATAGAAACGGCTCATGGCATCTCGTCACAAGCCGTCTATTGAGTCATAGTTTGAAATTATACTTGAACCTTGGTCAATGAGGAAATGTCGATACAATTCCCATCAATATATAATAGATAGACTCAATGCGATTAATCTCACGAAAAATTTACGCGGCAAAGATATAATCCACATCAATAAATCACAAATTTTAACTAAAAATTTTACGCCAAATTATGTTAAAACCATTTTTATTATCCACAGCAATTGCAATTTCGGCACAAGCCCTGACAGGAGAAGTCAGGATCACCGGCCCTGACGGTAAACTTGTAGTCGGCATGGAGATCGAGAACGGGGCACCGCAGTACACGGTCAGCTACGACGGTAAAAAAGTGATAGGGAAATCGCCACTCGGATTTAAGTCTGACGTTGCCGATTTTTCTTCCGCAATGACAATCACTGACACCGTGAGAAACGTAATCAAAAAACAATACACCCAAGATAAAATAAAATGTAGCGATATAACCTACAAGGCAAACACCCTTGCCGTAACCATGCAGAATCCCGACGGAAACAAGGTGACGGTAGAATGGCAGGTGAGCGACAATGATGTTGCAATGCGATACGCCATACCCCGACAGGGCGAGACCGGCGCAATGATTGTGACGGAAGAGGCTACAGGATACCGCATGCCTGAAAACACCACGGTATTCATGACCTCACAAAGCGACCCGATGATAGGATGGAAACGCACAAAACCAAGCTACGAGGAGTTTTACTTCATCGACGCGCCGCTCGGCACCAAGTCGGAATATGGTCACGGCTTCACATTCCCGGCTCTGTTCCACACTCCTGAAGGTGCATGGGTTCTTCTGACCGAAACCGATGTCGACGGGTATTTCTGCGGCAGTCATCTTAGCGATTTCCACGACGGGCTGTACACTATAGCATACCCCATGCCCGGCGAAAACAACGGCAACGGATCTGCGTCGCCCGGCATAAGCCTGCCCCACAATACCCCTTGGCGCACCATGACCATCGCCGACAACCTTGCCCCGATTGTAGAGACTACAATACCTTGGGATCTTGTCGAACCCCGCTACGAGGCATCCCGGAAAGCACAACCCGGTCGCGGCACATGGAGCTGGATTGTATGGCAAGACGGCAGCATCAATTTTGAAGACCAGAAGACCTACATAGATTTCGCGGCCGATATGGGATATGAAAATGTACTTGTCGACAACTGGTGGGACACCAATATCGGTCGCGACGGTATAAAGCACCTTGCGGAATATGCCGCCGGAAAAGGAGTCAACCTTATCATATGGTACTCCTCGAGCGGACATTGGAACGACATAGTACAAGGACCTACAGGCAAGATGGATCGCCCCATAGTAAGGAAAAAAGAGATGAAATGGCTGCACGACATAGGTGTAAAGGCGATCAAGGTCGACTTTTTCGGCGGCGACAAGCAGGAAACAATGCGGCTGTATGAGGATATCCTGAGCGATGCAGCCGACTACGGCATCGACGTTGTGTTTCACGGATGTACACTGCCACGCGGATGGGAGCGCATGTACCCCAACTATGTCGGCAGCGAGGCGGTACTTGCATCGGAAAACCTTATATTCGGACAGAATCACTGCGATCTTGAGGCCACAAGCGCGACCCTGCATCCCTTTATCCGTAACGCGGCAGGCATAATGGAATATGGAGGCACCTTCCTTAACCGCCGCCTTAACCGTGGCAATGACGGTGGCTCAATTCGTCGTACGGGTGACGCGTTCCAGCTTGCCACTGCGATACTTTTCCAAAATCCGGTACAGAACTTCGCGCTGACGCCCAACAATCTTACCGACGCCCCGGTAGAAGCGATAGAATTCATGAAAGCAGTGCCGACGACATGGGATGAGACACGATATGTCGACGGATACCCCGGAAAATTTGCCGTGATTGCACGCCGACATGGCGACACATGGTATGTTGCCGGAGTCAACGCCCAAAAAGAATCAATCACTATCGAGCTGCCTGATTTTGTCAGCGACCGGGCAAAGGTCTATCTTGACAAATCGGTTGAAAAAATGACCACCCGGCCTGTTGGGAAAAACCGCAAGGTAACAATACCCTCACAAGGAGGCTTTGTAGCGGTATCACCCGTTTGATACCGCGGTATCGGGTATTTTTGCCTCCGATGAGTCATCTATAAAAAATGGCTGAGGCATACCGAAGATATTATCAGGTCCGCGACCGGCGATATACCCTTCAAGTATAGTATCGCGACCCGACGGATTCTGGAATGCGACAAGACCGAATGAAGTCAGCATCGTGGAAAGATGCTCAAAAATCGTATCCATAATTGCCTCATAGGGGAACCATGAGGATGTAGAGGTGAAGCAATACACCTGAAACGGCACTCCGGAATCAGTCTGCGGCAATGTCGAGACGAAGCAGTCGCTTGTATGTGATATATATGGTGAGGCGTCAAGCCACATCTTCATATAAGCGCGAAACAATCCGAGGTTAGTATCAATAGTTCCGTCGACAAGTCCGGCGGAATTATTGATATCCTCAACCTTTCCTGCTGCTTTCTGGGCAAGCTTTTCGGTGATAAACTTATCCATGAACGGCAACTTTCTCACCTTTTCAAGCAATTCCGGTGTTGCGGGCTGTATACTGTCGGCATCTATGGTATAGCTGCGCTGTATGCGCCGCGTATTGCTAAGCTGCATGCTGCGGAAATTGGTAAAGCTCCCGCTTACAAGGCTATAGGGAGGCACACATGTGGTAGTTTTATCCCAGTTAAGAATCTTTACGGATGTCAGTGACACCTCCTGAACGGTGCCGTTGGCATCCGTGCCGTTTATCTTTATCCAGTCGCCTACATGAAGGCTGTCATTTTCCGACAACTGCACTCCGGCAACCACACCCAATATGCTGTCCTTGAACACAAGCATCAGCACTGCTGCAAATGCGCCGAGACCGGCAAGCAGCGAACCGGGTGACTTGTCGGCAAGGACAGCAACGGCAACGATCAACGCCACTATCCATACAACACCCTTAAGCAGCTGCACAAGACCGTTAAGAGGCAGGCGCTTCTTATTCTTGCGCGAATCTATATGGCGCCATATTCCTCCTACAAGCGCCACAAAGGCAAGTCCCGTGACGTATATGACATACAGAAGCGTGAACTTTGTAAGCCACCGGGCAAGCTCGCCTTTCGTAGTGACAAGCGTAAACTGGATAAGCAGCAAAAACACAAGCGCGGGAATCATGCGACACAACTTGTCAAAGAAATCCTCTTCTCGTAGAAAACCGTAGAGATCACCGGCAATGCGGGCGCCAAACTTGCGCATCGCACCGAGTATGATCCATTTGGCGACATAGCCGACAGCAATCGAGACAAGGAAAACCACCGCCGCATAGACCACAGTCTCAACAGTCTCATATCCTGAAAGGCCTAATGGCTTAAGGATTGCGTCAACGATCCTCAACAGGAACGTAGCCACCTCATAAGAGCCTTCATTGGTCGGATCGATAGCTGACAGTGCTATGTCAGTTTGAGTCTGCGCCTCGGCAACGAGTGCAGTAGTTGAAACGTGCAGCATGATGAACAAATTAAGTATATTGAATTATCAATATTATGACAATCCGACACTCCTAATTGTTCATATGCGGAGCCAAGCCGGTCAATCTTCCGGGAAAAGGATCTTATAGTCGCGACTTATGGCAGGAGCCACGTAATCTTCAGGAACAAAACGCCATTGATTTAGCTTATACGGTCGTATGACGCCTTTTTTCTTTATATAGCTCGACAAATAGTGCCTCAGGTCGCGATCGGTCGAATATATCACACGCTCCGACAACTTATCGTGAGGTATTCCGGCGCCTAACGTAAGAAGCTCGCCGCCACCGTTACCCCGGTAGCTGTTCAACGCCACACGATATACCTTGTCGGGATCAAACTTCTTTCCATCAGCCATGGATATAATCGTCACTTTCTCTCCTTTGGGCTTTGTAACGTCAACTACATATTTTATTCCCGCCGCCGAATCAAAGTTATAGCTGCGGTTAAGCAACGTAGACCTACCCGCCTCCCCTTCGGTCTTTTGGGCTTTCAAAAGAAGGATATGATCATCAGGCGAGGTCATAGTATTGACCCATTTACCATAAGACTCTTCAAGGCAACCTTTTATCTCCCGCCCGGTCAATTTCATGACATACAGCATGTTTTCATACTTATAAAGGCTAAACATATCGGCAACCTTAATCTCACCGGCAGGTATCATGGCATCATACGACAAAGGGGCGACAAACGATATATCCGCACCGGTCAATGCCAATTGAAGGGCATGCACAAGGTCAACAAACTCGGAAGAGCCGAAATAAGAATCACGGGTCGAAATTGTGTCGGTAAAGATCCCTAGCGGCTCACTCACGTAATCATATATTTCCTCAATCTGAGGATAGAAATGGCTCATGAACCTGACATCAGCCATATATCCGGAGAGATCAAGCAGTTCGCCTGTTATTTTCTTGTCGACAACCTTTCCCGACTCATCGACATTAAATTTCATCGTAATGTCGGTAAGATATTCGGCATTGTTTGCCGGATTCATTACCAATACGGTGTCACCCTCGATATTTACAACACGCTTCATGTCGCGACGGTGATCATGACCGATGAGTACCACATCAAAGCCCGGAACATTCCGCGCTATCTCAAGTGAAGGATTTTCTTTATAATCAACCAGCACGTTACCATCCTGACCGGCATGGAAGATACCGATTATCACGTCGGGATTTTCTTTTTCCTTTATGACAGGAATCCATTTACGAGCCGTGGACTCCATGTCTTCAAAAGTCAATCCTTCCCATAACACATCGGGAAGCCATGCAGGGATTGCCGAAGTTATCATACCGAGCAACGCTATCTTTACACCGTCACGTTCAAAGATCTCATAAGGCTTGAAATGCGGCTTACCGGTAGCATTATCTATTATATTGGCACCAAGCACCGGCATATCACACTGCTCCACCCAACGGTCAAGTGTCACCCTACCTGTCTCGACATCATGATTACCCACATTTCCGGCATCGTACTTCATATAATTCATTATCTCTGATGTAATATGGGGGGATACCGTGTCCACATAATTATAATAATAGACAGTGGGCTGACCTTGCAGAATGTCACCGTTATCAAACAGGAGTACATTTTCACCATACTTCTCGCGCGCCTGCCTTATCACTGTCGATACACGGGCAAGACTGCCCGATGTATGTTCATCGGTAATAAAATCATACGGGAAATAGCTGCCATGCACGTCAGACGTCTGATATACTTTTATCTCGACTTCTCCGGCGTAAACACTTATCATTGTAATTGCCACGAAAATGGCAAAAAATATTTTTCTCATGCGATCCTGTCAATACACGTTAAAATACATATTGTACAAATATACGGAAAAAGGCGACGCACGTGGCATCGCCTTAATAATATTTTAACATCTTCGACGTATTACTTCACCTTTTCAAGATAAAGCACCCGGCTGGCATAGTCATTACGCTTGTTGTAATCAACTTTGTGTTCAAGCGGCATTTCAAGACCGTTGGACATAAGGAATGCACCCGTAAACTCTTTTCCCTCATAGGGCAACGGCTCATTGTCGATACGGTTAAGCTCATTAACACGATATACAGCTCCGGCATCAAGACCCGCCATCGGCACCCTTGGAAGCTGCTGATTGCAGAAAGTCTCGGTCTTCCACCAGTAATATACCGCCTCATCCTTGTCGGGAGTGACATACATCATCGACGCCGCACCTTTCTTGTCATAGGGAGAAAGCAGGCGATAAATGTCGCCAAACTGTACGATATGACGGATATCCTTGTATTCGGCTATAGCCTTACGGGTCTGGTCGATTTCTTCCTGCGTCATGTTTTTAGGCTGTATCTCCATGCCGAGACGACCGCTCATAGCCACATCGGTGCGATATTTTATAGGTATCGTGCGGAATGTCTGGTGATTGGGAGCGGCGCTGATATGCGATGCCATTATTATAGCGGGGAAGAAATAGCTTGTACCCCACTGCATGTAGACACGCTGAAGCGCATCGGTATTGTCACTCACCCAAATCTCGTCAAACCAAGGAAGAACACCGTAATTTGCCCTTCCGCCACCACTCGCACAAGCCTGTATGGTGACATCCGGGTATTTCTCGCGTATACGGTCAAGCGTCTTGGCAAAGCCTCGGTGATACTCTATATAAAGGTGGCTCTGATTGTCGGCTGTAAGATATTGTGAGCCGTGATTCATGATAGGAGCATTGGCATCCCACTTTATATAGTCTATCTCCGGATATTTGGTCAGGAGCGTGTCTACCACATGAAACACCAGGTCCTGCACCTTGGGATTGCTGAGGTCAAGCACAAGCTGTGTACCGCCACGACCGAGATTCGGCTCGCGGTTGGTCGGTTTGATTATATATTCGGGATGCTGCTCGTAAAGCTCGCTGACACTGTTGGTCATCTCAGGCTCGATCCATATGCCGAATTTTATGCCACGCTCCTTTGCCGAGTCGATAAGCCCCTGAATGCCGTGAGGCAGTTTTCCGGTATCCACAGTCCAGTCACCGAGCGACGACGAGTCATTGTTGCGGGGATACTTATCGCCAAACCATCCGTCATCCATCACAAAAAGCTCGCCGCCCATGGAAGCGATATCGCTCATCATGTCACGCATGCCCTGCTCGTTTATGTCGAAATAAACCCCTTCCCAACTGTTCAGAAGTATTTTACGCTCTTTGTCACCATGAGCGATCTTGTGATTCCTACCCCACCGATGGAAATTACGGCTGACACCGCTCAGCCCCTCCTCGCTATAGGTCAATGCGAGCTCCGGGGTAGCAAACACTTCTCCTTTCGGGAGATTATACTCGGAATTTTCCTCATTTATACCGGCAAAAAAATGATGATAATTGCTGTCATCCGTATCAAAGCGAAGCTTGTAGTTGCCGCTGTAGGCAAGCGCGGCACCAATCACCCTGCCGGAGTTTTCCTTAGGCTTGCCGTCAAGTGAAAGCATCACCTCCGCGTGAGATGTATGGGAATTTCGACCACCGTCTTTATTCTTTATCACTTTCATGCCATGCAGCAACGGGGCTTCTTCAACCCTACCCTCGTTAGCCCATGATCCATAAAGACTTGAAAGCCATACATCGCCGTAGCGCACAGGCATATATCCGGAAGCAAACTGTGTAAGCTGCACCTTGCCCTTTTCATTATGCGACATCTCTGTCCATGTCTCGATTACTTCCTCACCGGGATATGTACGGTAATTCAATTTTACGGTAAACGGATAATACTTGTCCTTAAGTGTGATAGTAGTGACATCTGAATCTTTATCTTTTCTTGTGGTTACGTCATCCACAATAAGATCAAGAGTCATGTTGCCGTCGGAATGCACCACGCTAAGTGCAGTCTCCGACACGGTAGACATGCCGTATACGGGATATGCCTTGTTCCATGAGGCGCCGGAGCTTTTCATAGCCTCGATCTCGCCATCGCTTATCTTATTCCCATAGTATAGGAATTTTGCATCCTGACCTTTTTCTGCATCAAGCACAAGTGATGTCGAAGGGGTTGTAATGTGTACTGTTTCCGCATTGACCGATACTATGCCAAGACATAGCGCCAATGCCAAAGGTAATTGTCTTTTAAATGGTTTCATGCTGTGTATCTATGGTTCACGGTTATTATTTTCAACAAATTTAGTCATTCTGAACTTAAAACGCAAGCCCTTGACAAAATAGTATCACATTTAGATAAGATTTATACTATTTTATAATCACTCATGATAGAATAGATATAATGTCATTTTGGATTTTGTGATTTCATGGAATCGGTTTGGGAATTTTTCACTAAATTTGGGCATTATGAAAAAAAGCTACATTTTTGAGATGCCGATGAAAGTGCGCGACTATGAAGTCGATTCGGAAGGGATAGTCAATAACGCCGTATATCTGCATTATCTTGAGCATACGCGCCATGAGTTTTGCGAGCATGCCGGCATGACATTCCGGTCAATGCACGAGCGCGGTATCGACCCGGTGCTCAGCAAGGTGGAAATTGAGTACAAGACCCCGCTGGGACTTGGCGAAAGTTTTATAAGCTGCCTGAACATATCGCGCGAGGGGGCACGCTTTATTTTTCATCAGGACATTTACAACAGCTCCGGCAAACCGGTGGTCAAGGCAAAGGTGGCATGTGTAACAACCGTAAACGGGCGTCTCACACGCGGCGATGAACTTGTCGAGGCATTTGCAAAATATCTCTCCGACTGATGACCGATATTTATAAAATAGCATTCTCCTCACTGCGCGGCATGACCCGACGTCTTGGCGAAGATATCCTCGCGAGGATCGGTGATGAAAAAACATTTTTCACCATTCCGGAGCGGCAGCTTTCCGCGGTCATGGGATGCTCCAACAGACTGTTTGCCGAATCGTACAGGTCGGCACTTCTTGAAAAAGCAAGGCAGGAAGCCGTGTTCATTGACAACAACTCGGTAAAAACGCTATATTTCACCGAAAATGACTATCCGGCAAGGCTAAATGAGTGTGATGACGCACCGCTGATGCTTTACGGACTTGGAGACTGCGACCTTAACTCCGCCCATATGCTCAGCATAGTCGGCACCCGCCACGCCACACCGTATGGTACGGATTTCGTCATCCGCCTTGTGGAAGACCTTGCAAAAAAGATTGACAACCTTGTGATTGTCAGCGGGCTTGCCTATGGCATAGATGTCGTAGCTCATCGTGCCGCGCTCCATTGCGGAGTGCCGACAGTAGCGGTGCTTGCCCATGGTCTAAACACCATCTACCCCGCCGCCCACCGCAACACAGCCGCCGAAATCGCGAGGTCGGGAGGGATGTTGCTCACCGATTACATGTCGCAGGATCAACTTCATAAAGGTAACTTCGTGGCTCGTAACCGTATAGTCGCAGGTCTATGTGACTGCACGATAGTCGCCGAATCGGCAATAAAGGGAGGCGCGCTCATCACCGCCGGAATCGCATCGGCATATCATCGCGACGTCGCGGCTCTTCCCGGGAGGACCTCCGACCGTTTCAGCCAGGGATGCAACAAGCTGATTGCCGACAATACCGCCGCGCTTATAAGCGACGCCGACAGCCTGATTGCAATGATGGGCTGGCATGCGCGTCAACAGGAGGGCGACCAATCAACCATATCTATTTCATTGTCGCCGGAGGAAGAATCGGTCATAGACTACCTCACTCAAAAAGGAGAAGGAGACATAAATAATATAGGAGTAGCTTTAAACATGCCGATGCACAGGCTCATGCCGCTGCTTGTCGACATGGAATTCAAAAACCTGATACTGACATTTCCCGGAGGCAAATACCGCCTCGCCTGACAATCATCTATCAGAAATCAATAGAAAGGCGCACATTGATCTGCCGACGGGTCAGATAATTGGGCACGGCATATTGGATATCGTTGACATCCGTCACCCAATAGTAACTGCTCACATTGGATATGTCAAAAAGGTTGAAGCAGTCAAGCCCGAGCCACACCGATTTCAAATGACGTAACACTCCGCTACGCTGCTCTCCCTCTTTAAGCGGGCTGAGAAGCGCATAGGAAAGACCTATGTCAACACGCTTGTAAGCCGGGGTGCGGAAATATCCCTTGTCACGCGAGCTTCTTGGAGCGGTCGTGGGAAGACCGTCGGAAAAAATGCCGCGAAGACTGAATTTAAGTTTTGGAAACTTCGGGAAATAGTCGGTAAAATATAGGGCAAAACTGTATCGCTGGTCATTCGGGCGAGGCACTTTCACGCCATTCAGGTCTTCCTGCGTCTTCATCAGCGAAAAACTTATCCAGGAATCACTGCCCGGCACAAACTGACCGAAAAGCTTGAAATCGACACCGGTGGCAAATCCTTTCGACCCGTTGACCCCGTCATATACCACTTTGAGATTATCCACCTCATAAGGAATAAGGTTGGACAACGCCTTGTAATAAGCCTCACCCGACAGTTTGAACGGGCGATTGAACATCCTGAACGTATAATCGGCTCCAAGTATAAACTGCCAGCTGCGCTGTGACTTTATCTCATTGTTTAGCTTTATCACCGTGCCGTTTTCCACCGGCATTCTGAATTCCTTATAAAACGGAGCCTGATAATAAAGCCCCGTGGCAAAGCGGAAAGCCCAATGGTCATTGGATGCGGGCACGTATCCTACATTTATGCGGGGACTGAACAGAAATTCCTTGTTGAAATCCCAATAGCTCATCCTTATGCCTCCATTGAATGAATAGTATCCGCTTGCGGCATTCAACCTGTAGGTATCCTGCGCGAAAAGTGAAAAGCGGTTGCTTGACAAGTCCTGACGGGAAGTAAGCGTATAGATCATCTCAAGCGTCTCGCCGGTATTCGGTAGTGAAAAACCCGCAGAGTCGCGCAATTCCCATTCCCTTGACCGCTCATACACATTTTCGTGATTAAACGTCAAGCCGTAGGATATATTATGGTGGGACACCGATGTATTGCCGCGGAAAGCGAGCGAAAAGACCGATGCCTTTATACGGTCGCGGGCATGCTCATGATAACGCCCCACGCCAAGTTCACCGCCGATTCCGCCTTCTCCCGACGTACCCGCCTGATCGAGCCAGTACTCGCCCGATATGTCATATGTGACAAGCTCGTTGGTAAGATATCCCGACGCGAGGAGTGTATAGTCGGTGCTTTTCGACGGGCGGTAACGCAATGTGAGCGCGCCGAAATATGTCTCAAACCTATCCTTTTCCTTTCCGTCGAAATATACCGTAAACTGTTTGGCATCTTCCGCCGTACCGAAATTGGTAGTACGGTTGACAGGCGTGAAATTATAGTTGTTGATAGCGATGTTGCCGAGAAACGACAGTTGCCACTTTGAATTTATACGGTAATTCAGATTGGTCTGGTAATCAAAAAAGTTAGGGTCATACTCTCCCTTGGTCTCCATCGAGCTGAGAAGCGAAGTGTTGCGCTTGTATCTCACTCCATGCAACTGCGAGAAATGTTTTGTACTCTGCCCTATCGACAGGCTTCCTCCCATGAGACTTCCCGATATCGCCCCTTCAAACGCCTCCGGCTGACGATAGGTTATGTCGAGCACCGACGCCATCTTGTCGCCATATTCCGCCGAAAAGCCTCCGGTTGAAAAGCTGACTTTATCTACCATGTCGGGATTAATTATACTCAATCCCTCCTGCTGTCCGGAAGTTATAAGCAGAGGGCGATATACCTCTATACCGTTGATATATACACTGTTTTCGTCATAGGAACCGCCGCGCACCGAATATTGCGACGACATCTCGTTGGAGGAGTTGACACCCGCCATTGTCGTGATAAGCGACTCTATGCTTCCTCCCGACACATCGGGCGACAGCTTGTAGGCGCCCACGTCTACCGACTGAAGCGACCCCGTCTGCTTCTTAAATTCGGTCACCTCGATCTCAGAAAGCTCCTTGCTGCTCTGATACATGCGGACATTGACCGTCTGGTCGCCCTTGGCATCAATCAGCTGTCGCTCCACCTCTTTATATCCGATACATGAAAACACGAGTTTAATCGTATCCTGCTGCGCCGCCGTCAATTGATAGTCGCCCTCAAGCCCGGTGGTCGTACCGGTCATCGTGCCGGCAACCCTTACCGTGACAAACTCAATCGGCTTGCTGTCGGCGTCAATAACCTTACCGTGGATCTTGACCTGCCCGACGGCAAGCGACGCGACAAGAAGGAAAGCGGATAATATGATGTAACGTAAAATCGTCATTCCGGAAAATCTATGATCATATTTAGATTTAACGAAAAAAAACGCCGCAAATTATACCGCAGGTAAAAATTCAAGGGTACGTCATATAATTCCATAGTTTTGACTAACTTTGCAGAAAGTTTTTGACAAGATGAAAATAGCAATTGTTGGCACGGGATATGTAGGGCTTGTATCAGGAGCCTGTTTTGCAGAAGTAGGCATCGACGTGACTTGCGTGGATGTTGACACGAACAAGATAGAGCGGCTCAAGGCAGGGGAAATTCCGATCTACGAGCCCGGACTTGACGATCTCGTGAGGCGCAATGTAAATGAGGGAAGACTGCATTTCACCACCGACCTCCTGTCGTGTCTCGATGACGTGGAAGTGGTGTTCTGTGCCGTCGGTACCCCTCCCGACGAAGATGGCAGCGCCGACCTGAAATATGTGCTTGAGGTCGCCCGCACATTCGGACAAAACATCAAGCGCTACACAATTCTTGTCACAAAAAGCACCGTGCCTGTTGGCACTTCCAAGAAAATCAAGGCGGTGGTCGATGCCGAGCTTAGCAAGCGAGGCGAAAACATTCCCTATGAGGTTGCGTCAAATCCCGAGTTTCTTAAAGAAGGTGCCGCCATCAAAGACTTCATGTCGCCCGACAGGGTTGTCATCGGCATTGAGAGCGACCGCTCGCGCAAAGTGATGGAACGTCTTTACCGCCCCTTCCTTCTCAATAATTTCAGGGTGATTTTCATGGATATAGCATCGGCTGAAATGACAAAATATGCCGCCAATTCCATGCTTGCCACGCGCATATCGTTTATGAACGATATAGCCAACTTGTGCGAACTTGTAGGCGCCGACGTCAACATGGTGCGTAAAGGCATAGGTACCGACGCGCGTATAGGCAACAAGTTCCTCTATGCCGGTTGCGGCTACGGAGGCTCTTGCTTCCCTAAGGATGTCAAGGCACTTATACACACCGGAAAAGAGCACGGCTATGACATGCGCATAATCGAAGCGGTTGAGGAAGTCAACAACAGGCAGAAATCAATCGTATACGATAAGCTCGCCACCGCCCTTGGTGACCTCAAAGGGAAACGTATAGCCATATGGGGACTTGCGTTTAAACCGGAGACCGACGATATGCGCGAGGCACCGTCGCTTGTCGTGATTGAAAAACTGCTCGCAGCCGGAGCGAGCGTGATTGCTTACGACCCCGCAAGCATGGATGAGGCCCGGCGCCGTCTCGGCGACAGAATCACGTATGCCCGCGACATGTATGAGGCAGTGATCGACGCCGACGCCCTTGCGCTGCTCACTGAATGGAAGCAATTCCGTGTACCGTCATGGAGCGTGCTTCACCGCGTGATGCGCGGCAATGTCATAATCGACGGCCGAAACATCTACGATCCTGAGGAACTTGCCGAAGAAGGCTTCCTCTACCGGTGCATCGGCAAATAACAAATCTCCTCTTTCATAATGCAACAGCAATGAGCTGAGTCTGAATTTTTCGACTCAGCTCATTTTCATTATCACGATTTCTTTCCTTATCATATTACAGCCGGCTCTTACCGTAGCATTTTACGCACCCGAAATAATTAACATTTAACAATGTTAATTAACCTTTATTAATGGGGGGGTAATTTTTCATATTATCTTTGCAAAACGAACGGATCCAAGATTATTAAATTGACATAACGCCCTGCATTACGCGCAAATAAAGCATCTGTCCATTTAATTGTCCATCATCCATCCGTATTATTTTTCATGTTACGACATATCTTTGTATGCGAATTGAAGTCTATATAAATGTTAAAAGCTAAGAATTGGTTAAAATAGTGAATAAGTACATCATTCTAACATTTTCAATCATTATCACAATCTTCGGGACTATATTGGAGTCTTGCGGTAAAGACGACAGCCCGGCAGGTCTTACGACCGACGAGGATGCAATCAGGTTGCGGTTAACATTCGCACCCTCATTGTCAATGTCGCGCGCCGACACGTGGAACGACTCTTATCTGTCCACTACTGGCGACAATTTCGAAGATGCAATCTCATCTGTCGACATACTGCTTTATGACCTGTCAGGAAAGTTCCTCTCCCGACTTCCCTGGAAGCGTGACAACGCTTCTCCCGCCACATTCTTGGTCAGTCTTGACTCCGACAGCCCGTGGCTCGCGACAACCGCCGACGGCAATAAGATACTTAACGGAAAAATCACGGTGACTGCAAACTCAGGAAACGGCGAGTCGCTTTCCGGTCCCGTTCTTTTCAATCATAAAATTACCGAGCTAAATGGCATACCCATGTGGGGTGTAAAGCAATATTCAGGGGTGGAGATCAAGACCGACCGCGTAAATCATCTCGGCAATGTGGCGATGTTGCGTGCGATGGCTAAAGTCACGGTGACACTCTCGGATGAGATTGATGACTACTACGAAATAACATCAGTGACAATGACCGGATATGCCGACAAGGGCAATGCAGTGCCGGAGGGAGCCACAACCATAAGCGAGACCGGCAACCTGGAAATCGACGGGTGTTTTAATCCTGTAACCTCCCTTGTGACTCAGCCACTGTCATTCCAAAAACAGTCCGACGGTACTTATATCGCCTATATCCCGGAAATCGAGAAGCCTGAAAACTCCGACATATTAATTAAGGTAGAGATGATCACCACTTCCGACAAGCGAGATGTGAAACTAAATGACCCGCATATTCACTTTGTGGAATACAGTGACCGCGCCCCAACAGATATCGCCTACAATATCATCCGCAACCATTGCTACAACTTTGAGATAACCCGTGTCAGCGAAAAGCTGGAGACTCTGTTCACCGTATGTGGATGGGATAATAAATCAACCGAAATAAGTTTTGAATGATTTTGCTTAAACGACTTAAATATAAACCTTTGGTGCTTCGGTTAATGCCCGTGTTACTTATATTGGTAATGACCATACACTACTCATGCACCGACGAGACTGTCTTTTACGCAGGCATAGAAGAGGGTCGAGATGCGACCATAACTCTACGATGGGGTGTAGACGAGACCCCACACATGTCAAGGGCGGCTCTTGATGAAAATTTCGCCGGGACTGTCAATGCTCTCTGGGTAGGCGTATATGATTACACGACCGGAAAAGTCCTGTTTAACAAGATATATGAAGATGTTGACGGTGTCTACAACGAGCCGACGGCACGAAAGATTGAAATAGCGCTCTCCTCCGGCAGGAGGAGGATAGTGGCGGTAGCCAACCCCGGAACCAATTTCGGCATCAGCGATAATGACGCACTCAACACTGCCCTCGGCAAGACCGGCACACCCTCTCTCTCGAAGCTGAGCGACCTGCTTCTGCATGCCGACACATGGGAAAAGTATAAATCAATATCCGCCTCACTTACCCGCTCCGCCAATATCACGCCGATTGGCTCCGATATCGTCATGTCGGGAGTGTATTACGATTCCGAAGGTCATCCGGCTGACTCCTGGGTCAATGCCAACGACAGCTATGTCGACATAAATCCGGGTTACAACTCGCTCAAAGGAAAAATTCACCTGCGCCGACTGTTTTCTTATGTAAGATTCAATATCATTGCCGGCAAAGATGTTGAAATCGAGCCACAGGAATGGCAGGTGACAAATGTGCCGTCGCTGAGCTATCTCCATGAACAACAGGCTAACAGTGCCGACAATTGCGAATATTTCGCGACACCGGAGTCCCCCGCCCCGGCTCACAATTACGGAACTTCCAACGCAAGTTACTCTTTTGAAAAAGGATCGTTGAAATATGCCGATGGCAGCCCGATAGACAAATCGGGATACTGGTTTGACTTCTATCAGTTTGAAAACAAGCGCACCGGCATATCAGGCAACCGTTATACCGACCGTGAAAAGGAGTTCAAGGATGCAACAGGGCTAAATACAGGCATATTCAAGTCGCTGTGTCCGTCAACGAATGAGACCGGCAACAACTACGGCTCATACGTGACATTCCGCCTGCGCCTCTCCTACTCTTTCACTTCCGACGGCAAGACTACCGACAGAATTGCATACGCACGCTATACTGTACATCTCGGTTATTGCGAAGGCGCGGGGGAAGAAGAGAAATCGCGTGATTTCAATTGTCGCCGCAACACGCGCTATACCTATAACATCACCGTCAACGGTGCCGACAATATTGTGGTCGAGGCGACAAAAGATGACGAGGTGCAACCCGGAGCTGAAGGAAACGTCTATGACACGACACAAAACATGATAACACTCGACTCACATTACTGCGTGTACAATGTAAGTTTTTCCAATGTCGAGCGTAAGACATTAAAATATAGCATATTGACTTATTTCGACGGGCAGGATTATTCATTTACCCAGGATGATGTCGAGACATTCGGGACAAATGAACTGTTCAGGCATCAGCTGATTGACTGGATTGAAATAATGCCCGCTGATAACGCCAATACCGTGGCAACCTACCCCGGCAGGGGAAAGGCATGGTCACTGGAAGATTTCCGGAAAGTAGACAGCAACAATAAGCTTGTGAATCGACACACCAACGACAAGAACGGAAATGCCGACAACACGACTGCACGATGGTACACAATATTCTTCAATGAGTATGCCTATAGCTATGACACCGACAATAAAGTAATGACCAATTCTCACACCGGCGGTGAAGGAGGCTGGGAAAAATGGGTCAACCAGAAAGACAGGCAGCTCACCCTCGCCGTTGAGAATTATGCCGTCTCGCCCGATAAGGAAAGCACTCACTCCAGGTCGAAATATGTGTTTCTTCAGCCCTCGATACAGACTTACTACTCCACTACCAACCTTACAAGCACCCATACGGCAATAGGCATGGAGCATGTCAATGAATGTTTCGGACACAATTTCCGATGGACATGGACCCCGGGGGTCACCCTGAATCAGGACAACGGGCGTTGGAATGTGTGGCAATACGTCAATGGCAATAAATGGAATGAAATGATATCCAACCAATTCATGTCCAATCCCGAGATAACCGAACAATTCGAGTACTCGTCTCCCGCCTATTATCCGGAAATGGTTCACCCTGTGAGATCATTGTACGAGCAAAGCCTGTCAAGCAATCTTTCAACCGATCCGCAGCCCAATAAAAAAAGCTATCATGAGATGATAAGCGCATGTATGAACCGCAACCGTGACCTCAACGGAGACGGAAAGATTTCAGCCGACGAGCTCAGGTGGTACGTACCTACCACCGGTAAATACCTCCGACTCATATTGGGAAGAAATTCAATGAGAGAGCCGTTGATGGATTACTCTAACTCCACAAGCCGGCTAAAATACGGTACTGTATGGGATGCCAATGCAAAGAACTCCCGTTTTCACTTTTTCACCTCCGACAAGTTTGTGCTTTGGGCGGAAGAAGGTCTGTCAAAAGGCAACCTGACTACAGGAGTCACCCCAACCGGACAGCTCCAATATTCACCTTGGCAGGTAAGATGTATCAGAAACTTAGGTGTAAATCATGCCAATATGCTGACAACCGACCCTGTGACCCGCGCCTATGTAACGGAATACGAAAATGGGAGACCCAGATATATCGACATGACCTACTACGACGAGGCGTCAAAACGTGCTCCCATAGCCGGCAAGATACTTTCTCATAAAGTAAACGAAAGTGCCAACATGGTAGCCCCGAAGATGGAGATCGCAGAAAAATATATTGACGTGACACTGTCGGCTCCCTCTTCCGGAAAGACCTATGCCGACGTTTGGGTTGACAGACTTGCCCACGACAGTCCCTGTGACAGCTATTCGGAGAACGGCGACGATGCGGGTTGGCGTGTGCCTAACCAAAAGGAACTCGCTATCATGCGCCAGTCGGGGCTTCTGCCAAAAGGAAAATATCTCACCTGCTCTCGAACTTATTTCGACGACCGCTTTGTAGGCGTCGAAGGGGATCAGTCTCAGGCTATTGGCAACGATGCCGGTGCCATGTCAAGCTTCCGTATATGGTGCGTCCGCGACGTCATTGAAAGCCGATCGGTGAATAAGTCGCGCGCCCATAATACCGCACCGGCACATGATTTCAACTTTATCACCCGAGAGGGAAAGCAATGCTCACTTTACTCCATAGCAAAAGTGCCGGTACTGCTGCTGTTCTATGACCCTGACTGTAGCCATTGCCGCGACGCAGTCGCCACCCTACGCAACGGCCGACAACTCTCTGACATGATTAACCGGGGAAAAGTAAAAGTGATCGCGATTGATGCCGAGGATGACTTCAACTACTGGAAGCGTACCGCGCGTCATCTTCCTGCCGAATGGATCGTAGGCTTTGACCGTTCCGGCATAATCGACAACGATCTTTACGATATTGATGCGCTCCCTGCAATATACCTGCTTGACGCCGACCGTAACCTGAAAGCTTCAAAGGTGATGCCCGCGGAGGCGGTCAAAATATTATCACGAATTATAAACAAGAAAAAATGACAGATGAAAAATCCGGTCTTTAACATCAAAAAATCCTTGATCGCGAATTTGACGGCAATAGTGTGTTGTGTCATAGCTACATTAAACGCTCCCGCAGCCAATGCGCAGACCGCCCTGTCGACCAACATCGCGGAATGGGCGACCACTACCGTCAACCTCGGGATTGAACACGGGTTCGGCAAAAAATACTCTGTGATGGTTGACGGCATGATAAACCCCTGGGACTTTTCCCGCGAGCGCCATTTTCATCTATGGATGGCCCGTGGAGAGCTGCGCCGCTGGCTTTGCGAGCCGATGAACGGGCATTTCTTCGGTGTACACCTGCTCGGCGGCCAATACAACATAAAGAATATCGACCTCCCTTTCGGCATGCTACCCAAGACACTCGACGGGCGACACTATGAAGGCTGGTATGTCGGTGCGGGCGTCACTTACGGCTATCAGTGGATTCTGTCGCGCCATTGGAACGCCGAGGCGGCACTCGGTATCGGTTACGCCTACAGCCCTTACAAACTATATGGAAGATGTGCGAAGGTGCTTCAGAGTGATCACCGCAACTATGTAGGGCCTACCAGGCTCTCTTTATCCATAGCATATGTATTTTAATCTCTGAATGACATGAAAATATCAAGAATCGTATACCCCATCTTAATACTCGCGATGCCCTCTATGTCAATCTACGGGCAGGATTCCCGCCGTTACGGCTCTCCGGAATATCGCGACATCGACATTTCCGATAACGACGGCAAGCTCTCTGTCGGATTCTCGCTCATAGCCGACAATCTCGACATCCCGTCATCGGAAGCCGTCATCCTTACACCATGCTACGTAGGCGCCGACACCGTGTATCTTCCCTCTTTCACTCTGTGCGGACGTAACAATTTCATTTCGGCGCAGCGGAGAGGCAAGGTTGATGAAAAGCGGATGTTTCTTCGCAATAATGGCAAGCCGCAGGCAATACCTTATCAGGCAAGTGTGGCTATGCCTTCCGAGGCTGCGGAAGCTTCGCTCGTCATACTTGAGGATTACTGCGGGTGTGGCGCGTCACTCGGGTCATCTGACGGCACTGTGATCGCCAAGGTTGATTTCACCCCGCTTGCCGAGCCAAGCCCGATATACGCATCTCTCGAAAAAGAAGCATCGGCGGCGGTTATTGAGCTAAGCGGCAGTGCGTTTGTGGATTTCCCCGTCAATGTCACTAAAATAATCCCCGGTTACCGCGACAACAGGAAAGAATTGCAGAAAATAATCATGACCATTGACACTGTAAGCAATCTTCCCAATGCCTCCATTACCGGAATCGACATACATGGCTATGCCTCGCCCGAGGGAAGCTACAGCCACAACACCGCCCTCGCCCGCGACAGGGCATTGGCGCTGAAAAATTACGTGCAGTCAATTGCATCATATCCCGATACGATATTTTCGGTAACCTCGACTCCCGAAAACTGGGACGGCTTGCGCAGGCTTGTCGCACAATCGAAGATTCCCGAGAAAGATTCGATACTCGCCCTTTCCGACAGCGACCTGTCACCCGACATCCGGGAGGCAATGCTACGCAATCGGTTTCCCGAAGCCTACAGGATAATCTCGCGCGACATCCTTCCTGCGCTGAGGGTAAGTGATTACAAGGTCACCTATACAGTCGCCCCTCTCCCTCCGGAAAAAGTCAGGGAAATATTGCTCTCAGAGCCGTCACGCCTTACCATCGCCGACCTGTTCACCCTGGCAATGACATATCCGGAAGGATCCGACGAATATGCCGACATAATGATGACTGCCGCAACTCTTTTCCCCGCCAATACCACGGCTCAACTAAATGCCGCTGCATGCGCCCTTGAGCGCGGCGACACGGCTACTGCCGATCGCCACCTGGCGAGGAGCGGTGATTCCCCGGAAGCGATTCATGCCCGCACTGTCGCCGAGTATCTGAAGAAAGCGATTGATCGTAAAAACAATGGCAATATCACAATAATAACAAATAAATCAACTAATTAATATTTACAGATTATGAAATGTAGTAATTATTTCAAGATGCTTGCTTTAAGCCTTATAGTGGCTTCATGCTCAAGCGACGAAGTTCCTCGTCCGGGAATCGTTACTTCCCCCGATGGGACTGCCTATCTCAACATGGCATTCAATCTCCCGACCCAAAATTCCGGCTCACGTGCCCAGAATGACCAATTTGAAGACGGTATTGCGAGTGAGTATCAGGTAAACAGTGCCAATCTTGTCACATTCATCGGTAGTTCCGAAAGCGATGCTAAGCTTACCGAGGTGATCCCGATGATTGCATTCCAGCCATGGAATACGGCGGGGACCACCGATCAGGTGACAACCCGCCGGGAAGTAGTGCAGGAAATTAAAGTAGTGCCTACAGAAGATCAAAAAATTTATGCCTTTATCCTCCTAAATGTCAACATGGAAGATGAGAAGATAAAAAGAATCTTTGAAAAGGATAAAACCATTAGTGACATCATGAATGCCAAAGTCTCGACTCTTACAGGCGTGGGCGGCGGCTTAATAATGATGAACGCCCCACTCGTGTTTACCTCTGACGGCTCGACGTCGGTAAAAACACTCGTGGAAATCCCCGCAGACAACATTAAGCCCACAATCGAGGAGGCGCAGCAGGCGGGTACAGTTGAGATATATCTCGAAAGAGGCGTGGCAAAAGTAACAATCGGCAAGCATGACGCCCAAGCCGAGTTCGATAACATGCCGGTCGATCCCGACAATTCTCCACTGACAGTTACCCTTGGCAGTTGGGCTATTGACCAGACCAATAAAGAATCATTCTTTGCACGCAATGTCACTGACTTTGATACATGGAAAGATTACAAGCATCCGGATGCGGCAAAACGCATGATTGGCAATACTCGCGTATATACACCCGAATCGGATGATGATAAAAATCCTTATCAAAACGCATTCCGCATCTATTGGGCAAAAGATCCCAACTACGAAAATACATCCACCCCCACCAAAGACGATCTCAATCGTATCGAAAATACCGATGTAAAAAATGGTTGGGAAGACGTCGTATATCCCCTTGAAAATGTAAACGCAATCAGCAATCAGCTGAAAAACAACACTACTCGCCTGGTGTTTAAGGCTTCGATCCAACTAAAGAACAATTCGGCAGGAAGCACAGTTTTCCAGCTTGCCACAGACGGGAAGATTTACAGTTTCGACAATTTGAAAAATCATATTAAAAACATCATAACATATGTGCTTGGCGAAGAGACCTCCGTCAAACTTGTGGACTCCCCCTCATTTCTCACCGAGGCTGGCAGTAGACTCATTTCAGAGAACGACTTGACAGGTGGCATTGTAAGCGCCGAGAATTTCACAACAATACAGAATAATGTCGGCACAATAACCACATATCTTGACGGTGTATGTTATTACACTACCCCGATCAAGCATTTCGGTGATGATCTTACTCCATGGAACAGTGCAACCGACCCTCAGGACTATAGCGGAACTGACGGAGCAGAAAAATGGCTCGGCCGCTATGGAGTGTTGCGCAACAACTGGTATCATATAGATGTAAAAAGTATCTCGACTCTCGGTTCAGCCACTGTCCCCGAGCCCGTCAATCCCGATATTCCCGTTGATGAAAAGAAGTATCAGATTGATATAACCTGCAATATCTTCTCTTGGGCAAAACGTGCTTATGAAGTTGATCTTTAATTCTATAAAAACAGCGGTGGCATCAGCCGCAGGCATCATCCTTTCATTGGTCATGAACGGGTGCAGCCTGTGGCATGATGACCTGCCCGACTGCCGCACCGGCATCGCCATAGAGTTTGTGTACGATTACAATATACAGCGTGCCGACATGTTCAATGAGCATGTCGGGGGCGTGACGGTTAATGTATTTGACGCCGACGGCAATTTCGTCACAAGCAAGGAGGAGTTCAATACTCCCGGCGACACTCCGCTCGCAGCAAGTGACTACCGGATGTATCTTGATGTACCGCCGGGAGAATACCGGATCGTGGCTCATGCCCTGCAATGCGGCTACAATGACGCCCTGCATAAGAAAGGAGCCAAGTTCCGTACACCGCAACTGCATGAAGGCGACAACGTTGGCAATCTTATTGCCCGTCTCGACCGAAACGAAGAGGGAAAAGTGGAGAATGAAGGAGTAACCCTCGACACCCTTTGGCACGGCGCAACTACCCGGCTTGTGACTGTCAGGGATATGGAGATGAGTACGACAGGAATCTCACTCGTCAGAAACACGAATGACCTCCATATCACCCTGCGACAGCTTGACGATCCGGCTGACATTGACGCTGAAGACTTTGACGTCTCGGTGATTGACTGCAACGGCAAATTGCAGCATGACAACAGTGTTGACGCCGCCGACGGGACAATCGTCTACACTCCGTTGGCACAGTGGACTTCCGAGTATCACGGAAACCGCTCGTCGGATGAAGACAATGTAACCGAAAGGACAGCCCACATGCAACTGTCGCTGTCAAGGCTCATCTACGCTCCCGACGACCGTAAGCCGGCAATTCTCTTGATAAATAACCGGAACACAGGCAAGGAAATCGCAAGAATCAATCTGCCGGAATGCCTTGCGGGAGGTAGAAATCTGTTTGAACTGCAAAACTATTCCCCTCAGGAATTTCTTGACCGGGAATACAATTACAGCCTTGACTTTTTTCTGCGTGGAGACAAATGGATATATGCCAATCTGAGCATTTCGGTGCCGGGATGGAGCAAGCGTATCCAGAACGTCGATCTTTAACAGAAGTGTAATTGAGAGTTTTTTTTGCATATTTTTCCTGCAATTATTTGGCAGGTTAGCTTTTTGGATTAAATTTGCATAAATTCAAATATTTAACCAAAACTCTCGCCTCATGCAAAAACTCTTCACCTCTTTCATCACATTACTTCTACTTGCTTTCTTTTTAGCTCATGCCGATATCGTGGATGATTATGCCCCCGGGCGGAGCGGGGAAGCGCTAAAGGCGACTCTTTGCCGCCACTGCCGCCCGTCATCGGAGGTCGACGTGGCAAGAATCAACGAATACCAGAGCCTTATCTACGATTCGGGTAACGGCATAGCACTCGACTGTTTTACGGGGTTACCGCTCCACGACCCGGATTTCGCGTCGACAACCCTCATTGTGCCTGCGGAGTGGATGAAAGCTGTTCCCGGCTATCATGCCGAGGCTTCAATCGACCTGCACAACATGCTCATCACGGAAGCCGCAACCGCCATTGATCGCGGTCAGCTGCCACTTGGCGACCGGATGGACAATTACAGTTGCGTGACACCCCCGACGGAAATAAAGGGCGATGTGGCAAGGGCGATATTTTATGTAGCGGCAATTTATCCGTGTGAGATATGGGGAAGCTGGGGAAGAGGCATATTTGACAACACTGCCTACCCTACATTGCGTAAGGAGTGGAGCGACATGTACATGCTATGGCACAATGACGACCCGGTCGACGCGACAGAGATTGCCCGTGACAATCTGAGGGCAGGCATCCAAGGCAACAATAACCCTTTTGTCACCCATCCGGAGCTTGCCGACTATCTTTGGGGAGAAAAAGCCGGAGAAATCTACCGCCCGACAGAAGGTCCGGAGAATCCAGACAGCCCCGAAAACCCCGAAAACCCTGACAACCCAGAAAATCCTGAAAACCCTAACAACCGCCCCACTCCTCTCCGCAAAAGCTATGACAGCAACGACACCTACATATATCTTTACTCACCATATGTGCCGGAAAATGCCACATGGACTATTGACGGCAAGCCGGTAAAGGAACGCGCATCGGTTTCTTCGCTCGGCATCGGGAATCACGAACTACGGTACGCCTCGGAGCGCATTAAAGGTAAACTTATAATCGAGATCAGGCCATGAAATTCAAGATCATACTTATAACGCTGATATTGTCGGCTGCAGCTTGCAACAAGTCAAAACCGCTTGACGACGTGGACCCGGAGACATTGAAGCCTACAGGAGGCGAAATGAACCGCCCCGGTTACTCTTTTGACAGCGAACTTGCCGATGACGAATGCCGGTTTGTATCCGACTTATTATCCCTGTATTATAGTGACGGTGGTGTTATATTCAGCCGCGAAGAAGCCGACGCCTCGACAACAATCTACCGGGCAGTTTCCCTCGCCACAGGCGACTGCGCCGAATTACACTTCTCGTATACATCTCCCCGACTGATTGTCAACGACAAGGAGATCCCGATTAAATCAGCGACAATGGAGCGGGAAAATGAATCAGGAGCCTGGATAAATATCCTGACTCCTGATTACAGACATATTGTTTTTGTAGTAACGGATTTATGACCTATTTTCTCGTAGCCGGCTTTTCATCGGCAAAACGATTGGGAAACGTCAACGGCACTTTCGGACGCATCATGGCATAGATGACAAGGAACACACCGAGCAATATAAACGGAATACTGAGCTGTTGCCCTAAATTCAACGTCATAGTAGCCTCACGCGCCACCTGGTCATTCTTGATAAACTCTATAAGAAAACGCGGCAGGAATATACCGATAAAGAACACCCCGAGAATCAGTCCGGGACGCGCCTCGGCATTTTTCTTCCAGTACATCCACATCAGCAGTCCGAAAAGCGCGAAGTAGCACAACGCCTCATAGATCTGGGTAGGATGTACCGCCTGCCCCTCATAGAGTTCATGCCATTCGCGGGAACGCACAAACATGAATCCCCATGGGAGATCGGTTGCAGTGCCGAATATCTCCGAATTGAAAAGATTTCCGAGACGTATGAGTCCGCCCACAAGCGCAATAGCTATCACAAGACGGTCAAATGTCCATAACGGGCTCTTTTTCGTGACAAAAATCGAAAACAATATCACGGCTATTATGATCGCCACCGCGCCTCCATGGCTGGCAAGTCCTCCTTCCCAAATGTAGAGTATCTTGATCGGATCGAGCCGGTAGACATCCCATTCGTAGAAAAACACATGTCCGAGCCGCGCGCCTACAATTGTCGCGACAACGACATAGATGAGAAGGATGCCGAGCCAGCGCTCGGGTGCCCCCTCATGCTTGAACATACGCGCCACAAGCTCATATCCCACCAGAAATCCGATGGCAAACATAAGCCCGTACCACCGTATGGTGACGAAGCCGCTAAACAGTTCGGGATTGACGTTCCAGGTTATAAAGTCGAGCATATTGACTATACTAAATGACGGATTAATTCCTCACGGTCGCCGTAGAGCATATCAATCACCGGTATCTCGATCATTGTATATGCGCCGGGGCGCTCTATCATGGTGGCACGCGCCACTCCCACGAGGATCTGAGCTGTCAAAGCGGGGTTGTTGATCGACATGTTGAACTCAAACCGCTGATTCTGCGTGATTCCGGACACACCCTTTCTTACCATGTTGACGCCATGTCCCATATCCTTGATGTCATCCACCGAAGGAACGGCAAACACATGGGTCTCGTCGCTTGCAAAATAGGGATCTTCCTTCACCGCCTTGGCGATATCTTCAATCTTATATCCATCCTCGACCTCGACATACACCATACGGCGGTGAATGCCGGTGCCAAGCGGAATAGTCATTGAAAGAGCGTTCTTCACTCCCGGCTTGGACTTGACTGCGACAGTGTGTCCCATACTCATGCCCGGACCGAAATTGGTATATGTCACCCCCTTTGGAGCCGCAGCCTGCATAAGTGCGCGTACTACCGAGTCGCTGCCCGGATCCCAGCCTGCCGAAATGATGGCGACAGAGCCGTGAGCCTTTGCGATCGGGTCAAGTGTTGCGCGCAGGTCAGCTATACCCCCGTGGATATCGTAGCTGTCCACTGTGTTGATGCCTTCGGCGAGCAGTATGCGTGCATGCTTCTCCACTTCACGCGTGGGCGTACAGAGTATCGCCACCTGCACGTCGTCAAGTTCAAGCACGTCACTTACCACCTTATAACCCGCAAGCTCAGCAGGCTGCTCTCCGGCAGGATTGCGTCGCACCACGCCTGCCACTTCAAAGTCAGACGCCTCATGCAGCGCATCCAACACAAACTTTCCAATGTTACCATATCCAACTATGGCAGCTCTAATTTTCTTCATTTTATATATCAATTAAAGTACAGAATATCATTACTCCGGCTGACGACCGTTTACGATAGCCTCTGTGTCGCGGGCTATCATAAGCTCCTCGTCGGTAGGTATGACAACTACCTTCACCTTCGAGTCGGAAGCGGAGATAAGCTTTTCTTCGCCACGCGACGAGAAATTGACATCATCGTCGATCTTGACTCCAAGATATGAAAGATGGTCACACACACGCTTGCGGAGCATTTGCTGATTTTCGCCTACGCCGCCGGTAAACACAATAACGTCGACGCCGTTGAGCACAGCGGCAAAAGCACCCACATACTTGATTATACGATAGATATACATGTCAAGTGCAAGCTTGGCACGCTCGTCGCCTTTCTCAATAGCGGCATCAATGTCACGCATGTCGGAAGAGATGCCTGAAATGCCCGCTACGCCACTCTTCTTGTTGATAAGGTCGCTCAGCTGCTTTGTGGTCAGATGCTCCTTATCCATTATAAAAGTCAGCGCGCCCGGATCGACATCTCCAACGCGTGTACCCATCATAAGACCCTCTACCGGAGTGAGACCCATTGATGTGTCAACGCTCTTTCCGTCAAGCACTGCGGTAATTGACCCGCCGTTACCGATATGACAGGTTATCACACGCTGCTTGTCATAGGGCAAACCAAGAAAATCACAGGCGCGACGCGACACATAGCGGTGGCTCGTGCCGTGGAATCCATAGCGGCGTATAGCATATTTTTCATATAGTTCATAAGGAAGAGCGTACATGTAAGCTTCCTTCGGCATTGTCTGATGGAATGCAGTGTCAAACACGGCAACCTGCGGCACACCCGGCATAAGCTCTGTGATGGCGTCTATACCCGCCATGTTGACCGGATTGTGAAGCGGGGCTACATCATAGCACTCCTTAATCTTTGCAATTACCTCATCATCAATCTTCACACTCTTGTTAAACTTCTCTCCTCCATGCACCACGCGGTGTCCAACGGCATTAATCTCATCAAAACTCTTTATGCAGCCATATGTGGCGTCGGTAAGTATGTTGAGGATATCGTTGATTGCCTTCCTGTGGTCGGGAATAGGCATTTCAAGAGTCTTTTTCTCTCCGTCGGGCAACTTGAATTTGAGGAATGAGCCGGGCAATCCTACTTTTTCCACCCCACCCTCGGCAAGGGTTTTCTTGTTGTCGACGTCAATCAATTTATATTTTACGGAGCTGCTTCCGCAGTTAAGGACTAATATATTCATTTCGGTTATGATATTTTATTGGCTATTAATGGCGACAAGCCTCACCTATAGCCTGATTGCAGGTAATAATGATTGTCTTGTAAATATCTTCGGGGAAACATCCGCGTGAAAGGTCGTTGACCGGAGCGGCGAGACCTTGCAGGATAGGACCTACAGCCTGGACACCGGCAAGACGCTGCACAAGCTTATAGGCGATATTACCGGTCTCGAGCGACGGGAACACGAGCACATCGGCTGTACCTTTAAGCGGGCTGTCGGGAGCCTTGCTCTTGGCGACACCGGGTACCAGGGCGGCGTCAGCCTGAAGCTCTCCGTCACACATCAGATCAGGATCAGCGGCATGCACGATCTTTACTGCCTCTATCACCTTGTCGATGCGCTCATGCTTTGCGCTGCCCTTGGTAGAGAAGCTAAGCATGGCGATACGCGGATCTATTCCGGCGATGTCGCGTGCAGTGTCAGCAGTGGAAAGCGCGATCTGAGCAAGTTCTTTTGCTGTAGGATCGGGCAATACAGCACAATCGGCAAACACAAGGATACCATCCTGTCCAAAGGGAGACCCATCGGGGAGAAGCATCACGAATGCACCTGAAACCACGTCAATCCCCGGTTTGGTCTTGATAACCTGGAAAGCGGCACGAAGCACATTGCCTGTGGTATTCAGCGCGCCTGCCACCTGACCGTCAGCGTCGCCGTTCTTTATCATAAGACAACCGAGGTAAAGAGGATTGGTGGCTGTACGTCGCGCATCCTCCATGCTTATACCCTTGCTCTTCCTAAGTTCATAGAAAAGAGGAGCATACTTGTCTATCACCTTGTCATCCTTAGGATTGACAACACGTGCCTTGCATATATTGGTAAGACTCAGCTCACGTGCCGCGTCGGCGATCTCTTTGGGGTCACCGAGGAGAATGATATCGGCGATGCCTTCAGTAATGATACGGTCGGCAGCCGTAAGTGTACGCGGCTCTGTTCCTTCAGGAAGGACAATACGCTGGCGCTGTTCCTTTGCCTTTACGGTCAATTTTTCAAATAGTCCCATAGTAATTGATTTTTAGTAAAAATTAATGATGTTGTTTATTAATCTGCAAATTTAAGATTTTTGCGCCGAAATACACCCCCTCGGAGGGAGGATTTTATTAAAAATTCTTTTAGGCCTCCTGCATTATTGCCGACGGAAACGATAGATCAATCAGAAACGTGATTTTTCAGAATTGCCGGCACCTGTTCCACGATAGCGATCGCGGGTCGTATTGAAGCGATATTGAAGTGTCAGCATCATGGAGCGGCTTGGTGAATAGTTTTTCTGAACAATCCGGACTGCGTCATTATACATCACGGCATCATTCCGAGAGGAATTGAATAAATCCTTTGCTTCGAGGGTTATGCCGAGCATATCGTTGAAAAATGCCTTGTATATCTTGGCATTGACATACCATGGAGTATTGGAGAGCTTCATATTGTTGTCCCATTGCGTGGTCATCAACTGGGCATCCACATTCAACCAGATGCCAAAAGGAAGTTTGACAACATTCTGCCACTGAAAAAGAAATCCGGGAGTGTTCATTTTCATCGGCGTTCCATTTACAGGCAAAGTCAGCCACTGCTTCATCATTCCTACATTTACACGAGGTTGCCATACACCAACCTTGAATTGTGCGCCCGCGAAAGCTTGAAAATAGTGGCGATGATCAAGATTAGCGATCCTGATGATGGTAGCCTCTCCATCGGTTCCGTATGGCTCTGTGATATGATATACCCCATCTTTGAAGTAGACATATGACAGTTGGGCGAAGAACTGACGCCACTGAGCCATGTATTCCAACGTCTGCATTTTAGTAGGTTTCAAATATGGGTTTCCGCTTTCAAACGTGAGGCGGTTGATATAACTGACCGCCCCGTCAAGTTGACCGTATCCCGGGCGCACGGTCTTTCCTGAATAATTCAATCCCATACGGACAGGGCCTATCTGCGTGGCTACATTCAGCGAGGGAAACAGGTTGTCATATGTCTTGCTCTGACCGTCGCGACGCGACCCCATCTCGTAGTAATCAAACTTTACATGTTCGTAACGTAATCCGACCCCGACATTGACGCGACCAAATTGCCGGCCGACCTCTACAAACGCAGCGACATTACTTTCGTCAACCATGTTATCGGCATCTCCTATTTCAGAAATATTGGCAGTGAACAGGTTTGTGATGCGTGTGTCAGTGTATTCCTCACCGATTCTTATCTGTCCACCCCATAAAGGATGGCTTAACACTAATTTTTCGGCAAACATACGGTTACGGTTCATCGCGGTTGTGGTGACAACCCTGTCATCTCCCGTTTCACTAAACTCATCGCTCAATGAAAGTTCCCGATTTTTATACCACAGATAGTCAACATTAAAATCTATTGTCAGTTTACCGACGATCCCGTTATAATAAAGATTGGCATAATGTCTCGGTGAAGCAATTGACCTGTTATTGACATCTGAATTATATTTGTCAAGCAAAACTCCATCCTGCCATACTTCACTCGGTATGATGCCCGTGGTATGATGCCGATTCCGGCTGTTTTGATAGTAGGCTCCGATGCTATGATTGTCATTAAACAGATATGAGAATCCGATTTTTCCTGTCATGTCGTTGTATGACTGTTTACCCAAAGTACGCAAAGATTGATTATATTGACCCGCCGCAGTGGTGGTTGTCATGTCATTGGTACGGTCATCGCGACCGGCGCCATACCACCAGCCATAGTTTACGAACAGTTCCAATCCGCGTGTGCGGTATTTCAAATCAATCGAATTGCCGGTTCGGAAATAGTGCTGAAATCCATTATCTGTACGGATTGTACCACTTAGTCCGTCACCTTTTGGAGGCTTGGTACGAATCAGAATGACAGATTTTACGTTTGCCGCGTATGCCGCACCCGGATTGGTTATCACCGACACATTTTTCATATCCTGCGAATTGAGTTGGGCGAGCTCCTGCGGGTCATTAACCTTGCGCCCGTTGATATAGATTTCCGGAGAACCTTTGCCGAATACCTCCAGCGTGCCACCGTTGTCTATTATCATCGGCACACGTGCCAAAACGTCGTTGGCACTGCCGGCTAAGGCGAGAGAACTACCCTCGATATTGGTGACAAGCGCGTTGCCTTTCATTATCGTGGAAGGCCGCGTGGCTTTTACCTCCACTTCACCAAGTTTAACAGCCGCAGGCATGAGCTTTACTATTTCCATTTTACCGGATAAAGGGACTGACGTCACATAAGTCTCATAGCCGACAAATGAAACTTTGGCTGCAAGCTCGCCTTTAGATTCCGTGCTTATCGCAAATACTCCATAGGTATTGGTCACTGCACCCGTCACGTAAGTTGAATCACGGTACAACACTACATTGACGAAGCTGAGAGGCATCTCGTTTTCGCCCACTACTTTTCCCGTTATCTCCCGGCAAAAGACCGGGATGACAGCCATAACGGCAATAAAAATTGAAATAACTCTTTTCATTTCACATCAGTTTTTAATGATTTTCTGATGCGAAATTACATCCAAACAGATTTTAACTCCTAATATAAAAGTCTTAATACAAGAGATGCAACCGACTGAATATCAGCGATTGCATCTCTTAAAAGTCTTAATAGCCCGTTGCAGGATCTTAATAGAGCCTTAACAGGGTCACTAATTAAGTAGAAATCTGACAATATCTTCCTTTTCCGGCACTCCGAGCTTCTTCCTTATCGATGATTTCCTTACATAGATTGTGGATGTGGTCTGTCCGGTGATCACACTGATTTCTTTGGTAGAGAACCCCGCCACCATAAGCACTATTATCTGCACCTCTTTCCGACCGAGGACATCGCCATACTTGCACTGTAGTTTACCGTAAAATCCCGAATAAAGACTATCGATTATCTTATAGACATTCTCCCAGTCGACAAGTTCCCCGTTTGTTTTTCCATCTATTGATGATATTTTACGAAGCATCTCACGATTCTGTTCGGTAGGCGTCTCAGCCACCATCTTGATAATGCCAAGCTGCTTGAGCATGGCACTGCGCAATGCCGACGAGTCTGTAGTACCCGAACCACCTGATGCAGGAGCTGACTTATACTCATCGACCATTTTCTGCAAAGCCTCGATACGCTCTTCATTTTCACGTTCTCTTTGGCGACGGATTATGATAATTCTGAATGCTCCTGCCACAACCAAAAATGCGACAATGCCGATTATCAGTATTATCACAGTCTTGTGTTCGCTTTCAGCTTTGAGAGCCAACGCCCTGTTCTGCTGCTGCAAAGCACCGCGTTCAGATTCCCATTGCGAGGCTTTCATGCGGTTGAAACGCTCACTCTGCCGATTGTTCAATCCGTTTATATGCCTCAGCTTGACACTCCCTGTCTGCTTGAAGTCAATGATCGCATGGAGAAGGTTGCTGTAGCTGCGGTAATAAACGTCGTCATCTCCTCTCAATTTAACAGCGAGGCTATCCGCAACCGCAAGATGTAGTGACGCCCTGCTGATGTCGCCGGAATTCAACGCATTTATTGCACACTGAAAGTGAAGATAATCTGCCGCGCCATTGTCATGCCCCGCCTTTTGGAATATCCACCCGATAAGGGCATCACTCTCTGCATTCTTTCCTTGTTCGGTCAACAACTGTGCCCGCTCCATTTCAAATTGGAAATGCTTATCGCCCCAATTATTTTTGCGGGCATAGTCTATAAGTTCTTCTATGATATAGAGTGCCGAATCCGGCTCTCCGGCATACTCGTATCCGGTCAGAAGCATATATTTCGCCTCAATCTGTCTCATAGTATCAGTTTCAAGATCATGGAGTTTTTTCGCCAACGGGATAAGCTGACGTCCCTGATATTCCGACACTCCGAGCAATACGCGGGTTCTCAACGTCTGAATCATTATGGAATCAGGCACACCAGGCAATCCCGACAAGGAATCAAGCATAGCCATGGCTCCATGGGTATCTCCCACCCAAAACCTATACCAGGCCGACGCGATGCCGCTTCTAATATCCCTCACAATATCTTTTCCTCGATAATAATCATGAGCATACGTGATAAGAGAGTCCGCGATCATCGAACGGTTGCCGCACATGTGACCGTATGCCATCAGAAAATGATATTTCGCCCGCAAGGAATCAATCTTCAGCTCCGAAGGATCTATTGCCTCCAATATGGACAATGCACTGTCAGTATTGCTCCGCATCATTTTCTCGGCTCTTTCCATATCCTTGTCATATTGAATATCTGACTTAGAACAAGAAGAAATGACAAGTGTAACAATAGCAGTTAATACATATATACTTTTTCTCATTTTTAAACACCCTCTTAATCCAACGGTTCGGAAAGATCTTATAATTACATAGAGTGCGCCAAATCATACGATTCAGCGCACTCCCGTATCTTAGATTTGTATCTATCAGGCTTTTACATCGCCTCTATACGCTTTAGATTTACCTCATCGTCAAGGGTATAGTAGATGCTACGGAGCAAACGACGTGCATCGTCCTCTGTCTGCTCGTCATTAAGAGCATTTTCAAGATAAGGTATAGCCTTTCTGAGCATCGGATCGATCTTATCTTCGCGGAGCTTGTTGTAAGCTGCGTTGTCAAGCGTACCCGCGCCCTCCTCGATGGCTACTGCCTTGGCGTAAAGCACCCTTCCGAGGTCAAGCTGAGCCTTGGTGTAGTCAGGTTTGATAGAGAGAGCTTTCTCATAATCGGCTTGAGCCTCGTCGTTTTTCTTCTGGCTCTGATAGAGTATACCTCTCACGTCATAAAGCTCGGCATTGTCGGGCGACACTGTGATCGCCTGGTCAAGAAGAGTCTTTGCCTCATCATATTTCTCCTTGTTTATCTTATCGTTGATGATGATGGTAAGATATTTGGTTGTAGAGTCACCGAATACCTTGTTGGCTTCCTGGGCAAATTCCACAATCATGTTTTCATCCTGCTTCTGGGCGGCAACACCGATTGCATAGTCATAGACAGCAGGATCGGAATAGCCAAGCTTGAGGGCTGTGCGGAAAGCGCTGATTGCGTCATCAAGCTGCTGTGCCTGCCATGCGGCAAGGCCCTGGAAATAATAGATCTGGCCTACGATTGAATCGGGTGCTGCTTTAGGAGCGTCCTTACCGAGCGAGGGATTTTCAGGTAGAGAAGTATAGATTGTCCATGCCTTGTAAGCACCGGGATAATCCTGTGCCTCCCAAAGGAACTGACCTGCCGAGGCATAGTCGTTATAGTGGGCGGCAAGTTTCTTTACCATATCCTTTGAATATTTGGTCTTTACCTTGGGACTTCCATCCTTGTTGAGCTTAGGTGCGCCGGTTTTATCAACCTCGGGCACTGTGTCAAGAGGGAAAGCGGTCATGAAATACTCATAACCGTCAACAAGAGCCTGACCCATAGCCTTGTCATCGACCGACTGACCAACAGCCTTTTTCCCAAGTTGGCTGTCATAATCGCCAAACTCAATTGAGCCGGCAACATACCAGGTCTGGGCATCATCCTTGGTCTCGGCATTAGTCAATGCCGGGGCAAGCTGAGTACGTGCCTTTGCAAAATCGGCATCAAAGCCCTTGGACTTACCTTCCACCTCTTTAACAAGGCTCTTCTGTGCCGATACACCGGCAACGGCACAGAAGCAAAGTCCTAACAAAAATAATTTTTTCATACTTGCTATTGATTACATTAATGAATTAGTGTTTCTTTAATTGTCAAGTCCATCATCTTCGATTTCTTCATCATCAGCAGGCTCCTCATCGATATCTTCCTCTACCGACTCGTCGATAGCAAGCGGAGTCTGCTCCGACTCATCGACAAGGATGTCGCTGTCGGTCTCTTCCTCAGGGTCGGAAAGCACACAGCATACTGACGCTATCTCATCGTTGCGCTTTTCGAGGTTGATAAGACGTACACCCTGCGTCGCACGCCCCTGGACACGGATATCGGCAACCTTTATACGAAGCGTGATACCCGACTTGTTGATGATCACAAGGTCGTTGTCATCGTTTACGCTCTCGATTGCGACGAGTCGACCGGTCTTATCCGTGACATTAAGCGTCTTCACGCCCTTGCCGCCACGGTTGGTAACTCGGTATACAGGCTGACGCTCCATGACTCCGTCAACTTCCACATCAATGTCAAGCGGCGTACGCTTTCCGTAGCCTTTCTCTGATATTACCATAACGTTATTTGTGGTGTCAGCGTTCATGCAGATCATGCCTACCACCTCATCATCCTCACCGTCAAGCATCATGCCACGTACTCCGGTAGACACGCGACCCATCTCACGTACCTTATCTTCCGGGAAGCGGATTGCCCGACCCTTGCTGTTGGCCATGAGTATTTCACTGTTGCCGTCGGTAAGCTCGACGCCGATAAGACTGTCGTTCTCCCTGATGATAATGGCTTTCTTTCCTTTTGCAAGCACACGCGCATATTCGGAAAGAGCCGTACGCTTGATGACACCGTTTTTGGTTGCGAACACAAGGAAGTGAGATGAAGTGAACTCCTTGTCATCAAGCTGCTTGCATGCGATATAAGCCTTGACCTGGTCGCCCGGCTCGATATTGAGCAGGTTCTGCAGGGCACGTCCCTTGCTGTTTTTAGCTCCTTCGGGCAATTCATACACCTTCATCTTGTACACCAGACCTCTGTCGGTAAAGAAGAGCATTGTGTTGTGCATCGAGGCGGTGTATACATGCTCGATGAAATCTTCGTCGCGGGTATTGCTGCCGCGCGATCCTACTCCGCCACGGTTCTGTGCACGGAACTCGCTCAGAGCCGTACGCTTGATATATCCCATGTGGGAGATGGTGATGATCATGTCGTCGTCGGCATAGAAATCCTCGGCATTGAAATCACCCGCCATGTAATTTATATCGGTCTTGCGCTCATCGCCATACTTATCGCGGATCTCCACAAGCTCGCTCTTGATAAGCTCGCGGCACTCGTGCTCGTCGGTAAGGATGAGGTTAAGATGCTCGATAAGCTTGAGTATCTCCTCATATTGGGCATGAAGCTTATCTTGTTCGAGTTTGGCGAGATTACGGAGTCGCATCTCCACGATTGCAAGTGTCTGGGCATCGGACAACTCGAAACGCGCCGAAAGCTGAGCCCTCGCATCGTCAACCGAGTCAGCGCCGCGTATGATCTTAATCACCTCGTCAATATTCTGCGAAGCGATGATAAGTCCTTTAAGTATATGGGCACGCTCTTCAGCCTTGCGAAGTTCAAACCGTGTACGACGTATCACCACCTCATGACGGTGGGCGATAAACGCCTCAAGTATCTGCTTTAGATTCAATGTCTTCGGGCGACCGTTAACAATAGCCACATTGTTGACACTGAATGAAGCCTGCATCTGGGTAAGCTTGTAAAGCTTGTTGAGCACCACATTGGCGTTGGCATCGCTCTTCAGGCGTATGACTATACGCATTCCCTTGTAGTCACTCTCGTCATTAAGGTCGGCTATACCGTCGATTTTCTTCTCATTGACAAGGTCGGCGATATATTTGATAAGCTCCGCCTTATTGACATTATAGGGTATCTCGGTCACGATTATATCCTCGTGATTGGAATGGGTCTCGATCTCTGCCTTGGCACGGATTACAATCCTGCCGCGACCGGTCTCAAACGCCTCCTTCACACCGTTGTAGCCGTAAATGGTACCGCCTGTCGGAAAATCCGGAGCCTTTATATACTGCATAAGCTCGCTGATTGTCAGCTCGGGATTATCTATCAGCGCGATCGTGGCATTGATTGACTCTGTAAGGTTATGAGGCGGCATGTTTGTTGCCATACCTACCGCAATACCGGAAGTACCGTTGACAAGAAGATTCGGGATTCTTGTCGGAAGCACTGTCGGCTCCTGACGCGAATTATCGTAGTTGGGCTGGAAATCAACCGTATCCGAGTCAATGTCGCTCAGCATTTCTTCTCCTATCTTCTCAAGGCGCACCTCGGTATAACGCATAGCCGCAGGACCGTCTCCGTCGACAGAGCCGAAGTTACCGTGACCGTCGACAAGGGTGTAACGCAAAGCCCATGGCTGCGCCATACGCACTACAGTACCGTAAATCGACGAGTCGCCGTGGGGGTGATACTTACCCATTACCTCGCCGACACAGTTTGCCGACTTCTTGTGAGGACTTGACGATGTGTTACCCATCTCATTCATTCCGAACAGCACGCGACGCTGCACAGGCTTAAGTCCGTCCCTTACATCAGGTAACGCACGCGACACTATCACCGACATGGAATAGTCGATGTAAGCCGACTTCATCTCGTTCTCAATATCAATCTTTAAGATTCTATCTTCTTCCAGCATATAGCAGTTTAAGTAATGTTTAATATCGTGCCGCCGGCACGCAAATATTCATGCAAAGATACGAATAAGCGAGAGCAATGCCAAATTTATTTGAGCATTGCCGAACGAGAGTATCCAATACATACCCAAAGATAAATATTTTTTATGAAATAGTGAGTAATTTTGCCTTGTGTATTGTTTAAAATATGTTGAAGTACATTAAAAGTGCCGCGAACTTTGTTTTTTGGCATAATTATTGTTATTATTGACATCGCAAAGATTTTAATGTAACTATATGGACACGAATTTTTCAAATGAACTAAAGACAGTGCTTGACCAAAGCCACGTGGAGGCGAGCCGTCACAATGACAATGTGATACGTGCCGAACACCTCCTTCTTGCAATACTGTCAAAGCATGACAGTAATGCCTTTAGGGCGCTCCAGCAGTTGCTTGACGACGACACTATGTACCGATTACGAGATAATCTTGACAACAGTATCTACCGGAAGGGGGATTCTCCCGAAGGGATGGGGGTCAGCGACCTTGCCAACCGGATAATCAAGCTCAGTGTGCTTGAGGCGAGGATGCTAAAGACCAATGTCGTTGACTCCGAGCATCTTCTGCTGGCACTGTTTCACAACAATGAGGTGCAGAATCTTGACATAATGGCGCAGTTTCGCGACGCAGGCGTGACCTACGAGACTCTTTACAAGCTGCTTGCCAATGTCACCGACGCTCCCAAGATGGGTGCTTCGTTTGGCGAGGATGAAGAGGATGAGGATGACGAAATATTCCGTAACGAGTCCAAGGACACCACCTCTGCCGGACAGCGCACATCGGCTCCGAAACGCGGCAACGATACACCCGTGCTTGACAAGTTTGGCAACGACATGACACACGCCGCCGAAGAAGGCCGTCTCGACCCGGTGATAGGAAGAGACGTGGAGATCGAGCGTCTCGCGCAGATACTTAGCCGTCGCAAGAAAAACAATCCCGTGCTCATAGGTGAGCCGGGTGTAGGAAAGTCGGCTATCGTCGAAGGGCTTGCGTTGCGCATCGTGCAGCGCAAGGTGTCACGCATACTTTTCGGCAAGCGTGTCATCTCCCTTGACATGGCGTCGATTGTGGCAGGCACCAAATATCGCGGTCAGTTTGAAGAGCGCATAAAGGCGATACTTAACGAGCTGTCGAAAAACAAGGATGTAATCCTTTTCATCGACGAGCTCCACACCATCGTGGGCGCAGGCAACGCCTCCGGCTCAATGGATGCCGCCAATCTGCTCAAACCCGCCCTTGCCCGTGGCGAGATCCAGTGCATAGGCGCTACCACCATCGACGAATACCGCAAAAACATCGAAAAAGACGGTGCGCTTGAACGCCGTTTCCAAAAGGTAATGGTAGAGCCTACCACCCCCGAGGAGACACTGAGTATACTCAACAACATCAAGGATAAATACGAAGAGCACCATAATGTCAATTACACTCCCGAGGCACTCGAGGCATGCGTGAAGCTTACTGACCGCTACGTAAGCGACCGCAATTTCCCCGACAAGGCTATCGATGCCCTTGACGAGGCGGGATCACGCGTACACGTGACCAACATCATTGTGCCAAAGGAGATTGAGAATATCGAGCAGCAGATTGCCGAGGCTAATGCCAACAAGCTAAAGGCCGCGCAGTCACAGAACTTCGAGAGTGCCGCCTCGTTCCGCGACAAGGAGCACCGTCTGAAGCTGGAGCTCGACGAAGCCAAGCGCAAATGGGAGGCTTCGCTCAACGAACACCGCGAGACGGTCGACGAAGAGAAAGTAGCCGAGGTGGTTGCCATGATGACAGGAGTCCCGGTGCAGCGCATAGCCCAGGCAGAGGGAATGCGCCTGCGTGAGATGGGACCGAAGCTGAAAGGGACAATCATCGGTCAGGACAATGCCATCGACAAGATCGTAAAGGCAATCCAGCGCAACCGCGTCGGACTGAAAGACCCTAACAAGCCTATAGGCACATTCATGTTCCTTGGCCCGACAGGTGTCGGCAAGACCCATCTTGCAAAGAAGCTTGCCGAATATCTCTTTGACTCCGCCGATACTCTGATACGTGTCGACATGAGCGAGTATATGGAGAAGTTCACCGTATCACGTCTCGTTGGTGCGCCTCCGGGATATGTTGGATATGAGGAAGGCGGACAGCTTACTGAAAAAGTGCGCACTCACCCCTACTCTGTCGTGCTTCTCGATGAGATAGAGAAAGCACATCCCGATGTGTTCAACCTTCTGCTGCAGGTGCTTGACGAGGGTCGCCTTACCGATAGCCTTGGTCGCAAGGTCGACTTCAAAAACACCATAATAATAATGACTTCCAATATCGGAAGCCGCCAGCTCAAGGATTTCGGCTCAGGCGTAGGCTTCACCACCCGTCCTACCGACAAGGAGTACAGCCACAGCGTGATACAGAAAGCCCTCAACAAGGCGTTTTCTCCCGAGTTTCTCAATCGTGTCGATGACATAGTGATGTTTGACGCGCTCGACAAGGAAGCTATCTTCAAGATTATCGACATCGAGCTTGCCGGCTTCTACAAGCGTGTCGACGCCCTCGGCTACAAGCTCACCATCACCGACGAGGCTAAGAATTTCATCGCCGAACGAGGCTACGACTCTCAGTTTGGAGCACGCCCGCTGAAACGAGCAATCCAAAAATATCTGGAAGACGAACTCGCCGAGATGATCATCAACGCATCCATCATGCCCGGCAACCTGCTCTTCGTCGACTACGACAAAGAGCACGACAAGATCGTCACTCAGATCCGCACGGAATAAACAAAACAGCAACAACCATTGGGGCGCATCACAAAATGCGCCCCAATTTGTCTCATCTTATTTATTACATGTCTGACATGTCAAGACCCTTGACTTCCATCTCGCAGAGTCGCGATTTCTTCTTTTCGGTCAAAAAATTTCATACCTAACGATTAATAGAAACCACGGTTTCGGAAACCACCGTTTCTATTTGCAAATATAAGGCAATTTCCTACGATCTAAAAATAAAATCACGATTTTTATATGCTTTCCATTTCATGGCGAATTAACAAATAAAGGCACCCAAATGAGTGCCTTTACAATATTTATAATACATGATTACTGTTATTTATCATGTACCTCCAGGATGAAGCGGGCGCCGTGGGTATATTCGCGGTCAAGCGAAAGCGAGCCGTTCATCTTAGTGGCTTTCAGTGAGCAAATTGGCAATCCGAGCGCATCACCTTTTGTCAGGTCACGTACCTCGGCAAAGGGCTTGAACAGTTTGTCGCGATACTCTTCATCTATGCCACAACCTGTGTCGGTGACAATAAACTGTAGCGTGTGGGCCCCGCGTTTCTTAAATTCAAGGGTGATTTTTCCTCCCTCCGGGGTATTGAGTGAAGCATTGATAAGCAGATGACGAAGCACAGCCTCAACCTCCTCAGGATTAAACTTCGCGCTAATCTTGGGTGCATTGACCACGAGGTTGGCTCCCGGAGCCATCTCTTCCTTAACTTCAGCCGCAACCTTTTCACAGAAAGCCTGCACATTGTTGTCCTGCATCTCATACCGTTCCGACAGTGAGCTTTCAAGATCGGAAAGTTCCTGAATGTGTGATGAGAATGCACGCAGGGCCTGAACCGCCGGAAGCTTCTGGTCGAGCGTCGAGAGCGTTGGCTCCATCTGCGCCGAGATGTTCCTGATAAATTCGGTTTTCAACGAATTATGCTCATTGGCAATCATGATGCTTTTCTTAAGCTTGCGGTTGAGGGCAATATAGCGCATCAATATGATAAAGCCGATCACGAGAGCCGCGGCAAGCACGCATAGCAATATCGCGAGTGTCACTATAATTCCGGTCTTTACTGCTATCGAATGGTCCTTTTCATCTATGGTATTGAGGCTCTCGTCATATTTTGCCTTCATGGCAAGCAACTCATCTTTTGCCGTTATGGCGCGTATAGAGTCGGTCCAGTTGTTATACCGCTCATAAGTACGGGCAACAAGGCGCGCATTGTTTGTACGGGTAGCCGTATTTATCAACTGCCGGTAACATTCATCGGCTTTTTCGTAATCTTTCTCTTTCTGATATGTCTCTATCAGTTTATTGATTGCCGCATCGCCGAGAGAATTTTGACCGAAAGTATAATAATAGTTTGCCTGTGAGTAAAGCAGATCATCGGTATTTTTGCCGTTGAGACTCTTGGCAAACTCTTCCATCTTGTTAAGATGTTCCTTTGCCCTTGCGGCATTTTTAAGCTTGATGTACATGTTAAGGCGCTCTTTCGATGTCTCGTAGTGAAGTGCCGGCATAGCCTTCCCGGTCTCCATCTCGCCTTGAGCCACCGCCATGTCAACCTTGTTGAGCATATCAAACGCCTCTTTGAAATAGTTCTCACGGTGATAAAGCTTTGCTACATTCACACCCGCTTCCGTAGCCTCCGGATATTTCTTTGCCAAAGCATAGGCATTGTAAGATTGTAGAAAATTATAGCGTGCCTTGACATACTCTTTTGCTTCAAGCGCGCTTTTTGCCTGCTTCATAAGCCCATCACCTCTGTTCTGTGCATGTAATCCGGTGACACATAGCAATAAAAGGAAAAATAAAGTAGTAAGTTTTTTCATATTAACAAGATTATGTCAACAAAGATACTATTTTTTTCAAACTACATGACAGATTTTATGCCGGCAAGTAAATTTGTCATTGAATTTAACATTAATTACAAATAAATGACAGTTCACGGAAATGGCATTTAGTTTGCTATATGTTATCAGTAATAGAAACTTTTTTAATTTACACATATATATGAGTACACAAAAAGGAACAATCGGGGTTACCACAGAAAATATATTCCCCGTAATCAAGAAATTTCTTTACAGCGACCATGAAATTTTCCTTCGCGAGCTCGTGAGCAACGCTATCGACGCCACCAACAAGTTGAAGACCCTGTCATCGTTTGGTGAATACAAGGGTGAGCTTGGCGAAATGAACGTGAAAGTTACCGTCGACAAAGAAGCGGGAACTCTTACCGTTAGCGACCATGGTATCGGAATGACGGCCGAGGATATAGACAAATATATAAATCAGATCGCTTTTTCCGGAGCGGAGGAGTTTCTTGCCAAATATAAAGACAAGGCCGAAAATATAATCGGACATTTCGGACTCGGGTTTTACTCTGCCTTCATGGTGGCTAAAAAAGTTGAGATCCGTACTTTGTCCTACAAGGATGGCGCGGAAGCTGTATGCTGGTCGTGTGACGGCTCTCCCGAATATGAGATGACTCCTATTGAAAAAGACGGCCGCGGCACCGACATAGTGCTTTACATCGATGATGACAACAAGGAGTTTCTTGAGCAGGCACGTATCGACACCTTGCTGAAGAAATATTGTCGTTTCCTTCCGGTTCCGGTCATTTCAGGCAAGGAGCAGGAGTGGAAAGACGGAAAATATGTAGATACCGACAAAGACAAGGTAATCAACGACACCGAGCCTGCATGGACCAAAAAGCCGGCCGACCTTACCGATGATGATTACCGTAAGTTCTATCATGAGCTATATCCGGGACAGGAAGATCCGCTTTTCTGGATTCACCTTAATGTGGACTACCCGTTCACCCTCACCGGCATATTGTATTTCCCAAAGATAAAAAACAATATAGACGTTACCCGCAACCGTATACAGCTCTATTGCAATCAGGTGTTCGTCACCGATTCGGTAGAGGGTGTCGTGCCGGAATTCATGATGCTGATGCAGGGCGTCATCGACTCGCCTGACATACCCCTTAACGTCTCGCGTTCATACCTTCAGAGCGACAGCGCGGTCAAAAAGATATCCACCTATATCACCCGTAAGGTTGCCGACCGTCTTGAGGAGATATTCAAGAACAATCGTGACGACTACGAAAAGAAATGGGATGACATTAAGCTGTTCATTGAGTATGGCATGCTCACCGACGAGAAATTTGCCGAACGCGCAATGAAATTTGTTCTCGTCAAGGATACCGCCGACAAGTATTACACCCTTGAGGAATACAAGGCACTTATCGAAGCCAACCAGACCGACAAAGACGGCAACATCATATATCTCTACACCACTGATCCGGTTGCACAATATAATTATATAAACGCGGCATCCGACAAAGGCTACAGCGTGCTTGTAATGGACGGACAGCTTGACAGTCACTTTATAGGATTGCTTGAGCAGAAGCTTGAAAAGTCACATTTTGTGCGCGTGGACTCTGACGTGATAGACAATCTTATCCGCAAGGAGGATAAAAAGACTGCCGATCTTACACCGGAACAGCGCAACATACTCACCACCCTGTTCAAGTCGCAGATACCGCCGGTGGAGAAAGCGGAGTTCCTGGTATCATTTGAGGCACTCGCTTCCGATGCGGCGCCTCTCGTGATAACACAGAACGAATACATGCGGCGCATGAAGGATATGGCGGCTATGCAACCCGGCATGTCATTCTACGGAGAGCTGCCTGACAGCTACAATCTTATCGTAAACACGGAGCATACCCTTATAAAGGAGATCCGTGACAACGCGGAAAAGGCTATCGGTGAAAAAGTAGCTCCGGTCTCCTCTGAAATCGAGAAAAAGAATGCCGAAATCACCGCCATCCGTGACGCGGCCAAGGATGGCAAGATGGGCGATGACGACACTAAAAAGACATCCGACCTTGAGGCTGAAGTCAACAAACTTCGGGCCGAAGAGACCAAGACTATAAGCGACTACGCTGCCGGACAGGAAAAGGTAAGACAGCTTATCGACCTCGCCTTGCTCGGCAACGGATTGCTCAAAGGTCAGGATCTTAGCGGCTTTATCAAGCGTTCGATCAAAATGCTTTAAAAAGCCGTATCTTCTGTCCCACCACATGGGAAGGAGCTTCAAATCATCAGTTTGAAGCTCCTTCCCTGCTTTTATGTTGTAAAACACATTAATAAGATTTTTTAATTGCCGATTATTATGCAACTTTGCACACTGATAGTTAGTTACCTATAATTATAGCGATATTAATATGAAAAAAATCTATTCGATTATCCTGTTGCTGACATGTCTGTGCCTGTCAGCCAATGCACAGGTAGTCACCACGTCTCCTGCGATTATTCAGGAAGACAGTCGTGACATTGTTATAACTTTTCATGCCGACCAAGGCAACAAAGGCCTTGCGGGACTAACCGAGAAAGATGCCGTATATGCCCATGCGGGAGTCATACTTCAAGGTTCCGACGAGTGGAAGTACGCCCCCTCCTGGTCATCCAATCTTGATAAATATAAAATGAAATATGTATCAAAGGATACATGGTCATTGACAATACCGGAAATCAACACGTTTTATGGAGTTAAGGATGATGAGAAAGTTGCAAAACTCGCATTTGTATTCCGTAACTCTACAGGCACAAAGGAGGGTAAAACGGAAAGCGGAGGTGACATATTTGTCAACGTATATCCCTCAGGTGAGTTGGCTATTGTAATCACACCGTCTATAGAGCCGGGAGTTATCTCCGAACCTGTGAAAGTGAATTTTGCTGTCAACACCACATCGGCAGCCGACATCACCGTGTATGCCAATGACTCGGAACTGAAATCGGGTAAGAACACCGATAACCTCTCGGTAGAATACAATCTCGAGGCAATGGGTACGACTACAATAAAGGCAATTGCAATTGCCGGTGACAAAAAAGCCGAGACTTCACTCATATACGTGCGACCCAACGCTCCGGTTGCAAAGGATTATCCCGGCGGCGTACCGCAGATGGGAGCCACGCGTGCAGCTGACGGCACCACATATTTCTGCCTTGCCGCTCCGGGCAAGGAGAAAGCCAACATAGTTGGCTCATGGAGCGACTATGTACCGTCAGCCGACACTTACTATCAGGATTACGAGGGCAACCGCTACTTCTGGTGGAGCGTAAGCGGGCTGAAAGAAAACACCGATTACATATATTATTATATTGTTGACACTGCTACAAAAGTTGGTGATCCTTATGCAAAGCTTGTACTTGACCCGTCAAATGACAAATATATCCCGGAAAGCGTATATCCCGACATGCCCCAATATCCCTCGGCCTACGTCACCGGCAATGTCCCGGTGGCGGTCTATAATTCCGGTGCCGACGATTATGACTGGAAAATAAAGGATTTCAAGGGCGTCGACAAGGATCGCCTCGTAATCTACGAGCTGCTTATCCGCGACTTTACGGGAACGGAAGGACAGGCTAAAGGCAATGGCACATTGGCCGGTGTGATGGAAAAACTCGACTATTTGCAGGAACTCGGCGTCAATGCCATTGAGCTGCTACCGATAATGGAGTTCAACGGCAACAATTCATGGGGCTACAATCCCAATTTCTATTTCGCCCCCGACAAGGCATACGGTACTCCTGACGACTACCGACGGTTTATTGACGCCGCCCATGAGCGCGGCATGGCGGTGATACTCGACGTCGTGTTTAACCAGACCGACGGTCTTCACCCCTGGTATAAGATGTACTCCCCTTCCAAAAATCCGTTCTACAACGCTTCTGCCCCACACTCTTATAGTGTACTCAACGACTGGAAACAGGAAAATCCGCTCGTGCAGCGGCAGTTCAAGGATGTACTCCGCTACTGGCTGGAAGCATATAATGTTGACGGATTCAGGTTTGACCTTGTCAAGGGTCTCGGCGACGATGACAGCTACGGTGCCACTTATAATCCTTCTACCAATAAGTTTACGGGTGTGACTGAAGGCAAGACCAATGCCTACAATGCCTCGCGTGTTGCGCGTATGAAAGAGCTCCATGCGGCAATGATGGAAGTTAAGCCTGATGCCTATTTCATAAATGAAAATCTTGCAGGTGCAAAGGAGGAAAACGAGATGGCAGCCGATGGTGAGCTTAACTGGGCCAACATCAACAACGCGTCATGCCAGTTTGCTATGGGATGGCCGGAGGGATGCAACCTCAACCGCTTCTACGCTGTAAGCGACAGCCGCACAAAAGGCTCGACTGTATCCTATGCCGAGAGCCACGATGAGGAACGCATGGCGTTCAAGATCGGGAAATGGGGAGCGGCAGGCGTAAAGGACAATCCCGCCGTTGCTATGCGCCGACTCGGCTCTGTGGCTGCAATCATGCTGATGACCCCGGGTTCTCACATGATATGGCAGTTCCAGGAGCTTGGTGCCGACCAGTCGACCAAAAAGACTGATTCTGCCGGCAAGCCTACAGGCGAGAACAATACCAACCCCAAGAAAGTAATCTGGGATTATCTTAAAGATCCCTACAGGAAAGGACTTCATGAGACATATGCACGCCTCAACCGACTTCGCAACAGTCATCCGAGCCTGTTTGGCGACGCGGCATCTGTCACAATGAAATGCAACTCTGCAAGCTCCTCAAAATGGGGCAACGGATTCACCATCTCATTGACCGACGGCAGCAAGGAACTATATTGCGTCGTTAACCCCGAAACCGCAGCTGAAAAAAGTATCGCCATACCGTTTAAAAACGATGCTGCCGGCTATCACCTGTTGTTCGCAAGCCACTCGACCAATCCTGTTCTTAATGGAAGCGAAGTGACCCTTGCACCCGGGGCATTTGCCATATACGGGACTAAGGAAATCTCCGCCGGAATTGACGGAATCACGGATGACATGACTCCTGCTGTCAATGTAAAAGGCGGGATCGGCGAAATCATAGTGGAAGGTGATTACGACTACATGAATGTATACACGCTAACAGGAGCAATCACATCAAACGAAAACCTTGCCCCCGGCATATACATCGTAATCGTTGACGGCGTATCCCACAAAGTGGTTGTGCGCTGACACAAATATCTAAGACCACACATTGACCTACGCCCTTGCCTCCTACGGCAGGGGCGTTGTTATTGTTGCATAATCAAAGTATTTGGGCTAACTTTGCCGCCATAATTACAATGGGTAAATGACAAAAGAGCGGGATGAAAACAGCTACAAAAGCATCCTGAAAGGGACTTCGGCTTTCGGCGGCGTACAAGTGTTTCAGATACTTGTCGCGCTGGTGAGAGGCAAGTTTGTGGCACTACTTCTCGGACCCGCAGGCATGGGCATAGCCTCACTCTACACGACAGCGGCAAATACCTTGCAGCAATTAGCCTCATTAGGTCTTAACCTTGCCATTGTCAAAGAAGTGGCGGCCACAAAGGATGACCCTCAAAAGAGCGCAACCACATTTTCCATCGCCCGACGCCTTGTCAGGGTAAGCGCGATCGCAGGCGCAATTGTATGCCTGCTTATGTCCCCGATGCTTAGTGAGTGGACTTTCGGCGACGACAGCCACACTTTCGGATTCATGCTGCTTTCCGTAATGCTGTTTTTTGCAATTGCGGGTGCTGGAGAACTGTCACTGCTGCAAGGACTGCACGAAGTGAAACGACTGTCAAAAGCATCGATCGTGGGAGGTGTCACCGGACTTGTGGTAGGAGTCCCGCTTTACTATTTCTTAGGGAATGCCGGTATTGTCCCGGCCATGATCGCACTTTCGGTCACCACATTTCTCTTCTACTACCATTCGGTGAGAAAAAGCATCGAGCTTGATAAGGTAAAATTTGTATGGGCGGAGCACAAGCCTATAGTGACCAAGCTGGTAAGTCTCGGCATTGTGTTGATGGCAAGCACGCTTATAGGCACTCTGACCAACTACCTGATAAATCTGTTCGTGCGTCTGTTCGGTTCGGTTGACAATGTAGGTCTGTATCAGGCGGCAAACTCTATTACCAACCAGTATGTCGGGGTCGTCTTCAGCGCCATGTCGCTCGACTTTTTTCCACGCCTCACGGCAATAGCCTCCGACAACCAAAAGATGCGCGACGTTGTCAACCGCCAGACAGAAATTGTCAGCCTGATCATAACCCCTTTGGTTACCGGACTTATACTTACCGCACCAATTATAATAAAGTTGCTTCTCACCGATTCGTTTCTCGGTATAATGCCGCTGATGAGATGGATGGGGCTTGGCATACTTCTACGCGGACTCAGCTATCCAATGGGCTATATCGCATTTGCAAAAGACAATAAACGGTTGTTTTTCTGGCTTGAGGGCGTGTTCAGCAATCTGCTGAACCTCGCGCTAAGTTGCGGAGCATACTACCTGTTCGGCTTGACAGGACTTGGCATAAGCCTCGTGGCAAGCAGTACAATCTCATATATATTATACCATATCATAAACCGGCGCCTATACGGCTACGGCTACGAACGGAAAACCACCCTGTCGGCAATATTTGCCGTGACCATGGGGACAGCGGCATTTCTCTGTTCATTACTGCCTGACACCACGCTATCCTACGGCATGATGGGCGCGATATTCATTATCGCGAGCACAATCGCCGCCGTAAGAATCAAAAATGTCATAAAACGTCAATAATCATGCAATCAAGAAAAGTTAAAGGCTACGCACTCGGTTTTATTGCCGCGGCAACCTACGGTCTGAATCCGCTGTTTGCATTACCGTTGATTAACGACGGCATGGACACCTCCTCAATACTCTTTTTCCGGTATCTGCTCGCAATACCTGTAATGGCGGCTATGATCATTGCAAGAAGCAAGTCGTTTAAGGTGACAGTGCGACAATCATTGCTGCTTCTCATATTCGGATTGCTTGTAGGAATATCATCCGTTACGCTTTTTGAATCCTACCGCTACATGGATGCCGGAATTGCCTCAACGCTGCTTTTTGTATATCCCCTCATGGTGGCGATAATCATGTCGATTTTCTTTCACGAGCGCCTGACGCCGCCCACCATATTCAGCCTCGCTACCGCACTTGTGGGCATAGGGCTTCTTTACAAAGGAGAAGGGGGGACAACGCTAAGTGTCACCGGCACGGTGCTTGTCATGGCTTCATCGCTCTCCTATGCCATCTATATCGTCGGGATCAACAAGTCACAACTTGCAAAAGTGCCGACTCTCACAGTCACTTTTTACGTACTGCTATATGGGCTACTTGTATTTGCCGCCGACATAACACTAAAGGGGAGTCTTGCCATACCGACGGGAATAGCGCAATGGAGCCGGATAGGCGCGCTTGCGTTACTCCCGACAGCGGTATCATTTCTATGCACCACTCTTGCCATCACCTATATCGGGTCGACACCTACGGCAATTCTCGGCGCAATGGAGCCGCTGACGGCTGTTGTCATCGGGGTAACGGTATTTCACGAGCAGCCGACAATACGTGACATCTTCGGACTTGTCTTGATAATCTGTGCCGTTACTCTTGTCATCACAGGCGGAAGCATAGCCCCGCATCTCACTGCTATAAGGCGTCTGTTTCCCCGTCATCGTCGAGACTGAGGGCTATCGAACCTTGGATTCGGTCAAGCCAGATTGTGGAATCAGGCTCATCGCACAGTGTCACAATCCCATCACGGTTTATGCGGAGCAGAGCCGCATATTTCCCGAGCGACCCTTTGCTTGTGATCACATTCGGACAATGTGCCATCAACACAAGGTCAATATAGCCGCGATCGGAGCCGTTAATATCGACAACAGTAACTTTATCACCCGGCAGACTCGGCAACAGGTATTCATGACACCACTCCGGCTCATCGGAAAATATGAATAAAACCGGATCGGCATGCAATTCGGCTACCTTAGCCAAGGCACGTCGGAAATATCCTGTCGTAGCCGGATTGCCATAAGCGGGATTATATCCCGAAAGGTCTCCGCGTCTTACATGTATTGCAACAGCGCCCTCTCCCGCCGCAAGAATCTTGTCGAGCATAGAGCTGTTAACTTCATCAAGCACCGAAGTGTCGAGCGAAAACGTTTCATAAAACATTTTTCCATACAGCTCCTTCGGATCATGGTAATATCCCGCAAGATAACACGGTGCATCCATATCAGTCCATGCCGTTGAATCACATGAAAAATACTCGCTAAGATGACAGAAGAGATGCCGATAGACAGAGAGCACAACCCCACCGCGCCTTTCATGCCAAGGCAACGAAGGAAACAATTTGAGCAAATCAAGATTGCGCACAAATCGCCCGTCAAGATCCATGCCACAGGTTTCAAACCATGACGTATCAAAACTTACGCGACAACCGCGACGACGGAATATCTCGCCCATAAGGTAGAAATGGAGTTGAGAGCACACGCCACCATCCATGCGGATGATGACCTCACGCGGTATCAAACCACACTTCATGGCAGCTTTCGCCAAAGGGCGAAGCATGCGTCTTGCAACATTGGAAAGCTCTCTTTTCATGGGCATGAGAATTGCGTCAGAATGCTATAGGAATAAAAAAGGAGATGCCGTGACATCTCCTTTCTGAAGGGTGAGGTGTGGGGGTCGAACCCACGACCTTCGGAACCACAATCCGACGCTCTAACCAACTGAGCTAATCTCACCATTTTGATGGTGCAAAGGTAGCACTATTTTTGTAATGCGCCAAATGTTTTGTATAAAAATATTTCGAGCTGATTCATTTTTTTCGCAGGTATATCCGCGGTATCACGGGCGACACCTATGTTATGCTTATTGAATACAGCCTCAGCCGAACGCTCAAATGCCTTACAGTTAGCACTCCATGCCGGAGCATCACATCTTTCCGCAGGCACAAGCCGAAAATTTCCACCGGCGACAGGAGGCACGGTAAACACCAAACGATAAACCGCGTCTTTTACGACCGCCTTACCTTCGGCATCACGGGAAAGATCTACTTTTACGATAGCCCCTCCGCGGGTGTCACGCGTCTTCATATTGGAAATGAAATTGCCGAGCGAATATACTACCAATACATTCCTGTCATCGTCACCGCGACGCATCTCCATAGGCTGAATCACGTGGGGATGACCGCCCATAATGATATCGGCACCAGATTGGACTATAAAATCGGCAAGCCTTTTCTGTGACTGAGATGGCAGCAAATCATATTCCACGCCCCAATGTATACATACGGTCACAATCTCCGCGCCAAGCTCCCTTGCCTTTGCTATATCTTTTTTTATAAGTTCCCGGTCAATATAGTCGACAACGGCAGGCGTGCGCAACTCTATGCCGTTTGTGCCATATGTGTAATTCAGAAAAGCCACACGGAAACCGTTTATATCCCGCAAAAACGGGATAACAGAGTCGCGCTCCTGATGATCGCGGTAAGTGCCGATATGGTCCACGCGTATCTCGTCGAGCCGGTCAAGAGTCCTTACCATCCCTTTGTCGCGCTTGTCAAGAGTGTGATTGTTGGCGGTAAGCATAAGGTCAAATCCGGCATCAACAAGCGCGTCGGCATAGGAATCGGGCGCACTGAAACAAGGATATCCCGTATAGGGCGCACCGCCAAGCGGAGTCTCAAGGTTTACCACCGCATAGTCGGCGGCATCAACATACGGCGCAATCGCATCAAAACACCCTGAATAGTCATATACACCCCCACCCTTCGCCGCGGCGTCGATCTGAGCCTTATGCTGCATTGCATCACCGGCAAAAACAATAGACGCTCCGTCGTTGCCGGAAAACAACGACGAGAGCGTGAATAGCATTATCGCAAGGAGCTGCATGGAGCGCGGCGATTTTTATTTTCCGTATATGGCGCCCTGACCGGCAAGAAGAGTATTCTTCATCAGTGAGCAAATGGTCATCGGACCTACTCCGCCGGGGACAGGCGTGATGTAAGAGCAAAGCGGCGCCACATTGTCAAAATCGACATCTCCACACAGACGGAAACCGCTCTTACGAGTGGCGTCGGGCACACGAGTGGTGCCGACATCGATAATCGCGGCACCCGGCTTCACCATGTCAGCGGTCACAAATCCGGGCTTTCCAAGAGCCGCTATTATTATGTCAGCCTCCCGGCATATCTCTTTTATATTCTCGGTAGCGCTGTGGCACACCGTAACCGTGGCATCACCCGGCACATGCTTCTGCATCATAAGTGTAGCGACAGGCTTCCCCACAATATTGCTTCTGCCAAGCACTACGCAACGCTTTCCCTTGGTCGGTATATCATATCGCGCAATGAGCTCCATGATACCGGCGGGAGTAGCCGACAAATAGCAAGGCAGACCGATCGACATCCTGCCTACATTAATCGGATGGAAACCGTCGACATCCTTACGATAGTCGATAGCCTCGATAATCTTCTGCTCGGAAATATGGCGAGGCAACGGCAACTGCACAATAAAACCGTCGACATCGACATCGCGGTTAAGCGAGTCTATGGCCTCAAGAAGCTTTTCCTCGGTCACATCATCTTCAAAGCGGATGAGCGTCGACTTGAAACCACACTGCTCGCAGGCACGTACCTTATGAGCCACATAAGTCTCGCTGCCTCCGTCATGACCGACAAGTATTGCCGCGAGATGAGGGCGTTTTTTACCTTCGGCAACCATTTTCTCCACGGTCGCCCCTATTTCTTCCTTTATACAGTCAGCTACTTTCTTTCCGTCGATAAGCGTCATTATCTTTAATATTTAGAAGTTGGTATAAGTACAAAGAGCGCACCGGCACTTTACGACCGATGCGCTTTTATGAGTTGGCAGTCTCCGATGTTATTACTTGCGGGCGATAGTATCGCTTACAGTAAGGTGAGCGCGACCCTTAGCGCGACGGCGTGCAAGCACTTTACGACCGTCGGGGGTAGACATGCGTTCACGGAATCCATGCTTATTTACTCTTTTTCTGTTAGAGGGCTGAAACGTTCTTTTCATCGTTGTATAATGTTTTGTTTGTTGTCAAGACGCATAAAGCGAGTGCAAAATTACATAAAACATTTGATTAATGCAACATCGCCCCAACTTTTTGCACACTTTTTTATTAAAGGATTCATTTTGGCAAAAGGAGGATGGACCAAAATGACATTTGACCCACCCTCCCGAATAAGCGAGGTATTTCCAAGTATTAGAATAGCTTACCGAACCATAACGCGTGTGACGGTGCCGTCAGTTGCGGTTACGACATAGCAACCGGATGCAATATTTATCAGAGTCTTTCCGGGTGCAACCCCGCGATCAAGCAGTTTCATTCCCGAAAGTGAGTAGATCGTTAATGAAATCTCCTCACCGCACTCAACCATAATACCGCCGTCAACAACAGCAATGCCAGTAGTGGCATAGGCGTCTTCGTCAAGTCCGCTTGTAACGCGATCAAGCGACACTTCCGTCACAGCCATCCTATCAGCGGCAGAATGAAGCAACAGATAGACCATGGGCACAACGCACTCGATCTCATATGTCATCGCGTCGCCATCGCGGGTGCCTGACGGGGAGAGACGGTTGCCGGCTCCATCATAGAAGTCGGCATGTACCTTTCCTCCATCAATTCTGAAAGTAAGCTTGTCACCCGGCAACGCCTCGGCACGCACTCCGGCAATCTTTCCATCGACAGGAGAAGCAAATGTAAGCGGCTCATCCTCGGCAATATCGACAAATGCAGGCTTTACTGTCAGGTCCATAACGACCGTATCCGACACAACAGCACCGCTTCTACCTCCGGCATCATCAATTACCTGCATTCCAAAAAACAAGTCACTTTCAGGACAAGTAACCGTCAATGCCTCAACATCAAAGATGTAATCGTCAGGAATAGCCATTGGCTGTACATTGATCGCATCAATTGTTACATCGGTAAGTTCGACCACAGGAGAAGGAGTGACCGCCACATATACAGGCGCGTCATAGTTGAACCAATATTCATATCCCGCTATCATCTTACCCTCTTTCGGAGCCTTATGCGGGACTATGAAATAACGCGTTACAGCGGAGCTATATAGACCGTTGTTTTCCGATACCATATAAGTCATCGCATGTAATCCCGGGGACATCACGGAGACATCAAGCGACATCTCCACGAAACCGTCGGCACAGCTGCTTTTTACCGCATGCTCCTTATCGTAGTCAAGCCAATAGATAAATTCCGATAGCGAGGAGTTGACCGACTTTTCTTCACGCACCTTTACAAAATGGCGCAACACAGGCGATGTCCAAAGCCCCTTCGAGTCGCAGAAGCGCAGAGCGAGGGCATGAAGGCCCGCCTCTTCTCCGCTCATGTCGAATGTATGCTCAAATACCCCCTCTGGACTCACCGGCAACTCGGAACGACCGTCAAAGTCGTGGTCGAGCCAATACTCGCATTTCGCAATAGTCACTTCATCGGCAAAAGCCGACAGCATGACCGACAGCAATGCGATCATAGACATTATTATACGTTTCATGACTTCACGTATTTCCGTTACGGTTTGTTCTGAGCCTCTACCTTGATGCTTACACTGATCTTGCCATCGGAATCGGCACGATTCTCAATCTTGCTCGATATGATGCGCGGAAGTGCGGGAATTGGATTCCAAGGAGTCGTACCTCCGTTGATACCTACCTCCGTACCATCAGTAGCAATATAAGTTTTCGGATATTTAAGCGTGAATTTTTTGCCGGGCGCATAAGTGCCATCCTCACCATCTTCAGCGAAAATACCGTTAACGGCAATTCCGAACCAATTGCCCTCGCCTGTCGCATTAATGTTCCAGGCATCCTTATTAACGAAGATATTATTGAACGCCATAGCATCCGCAGGGATATGTTCATTTTGTCCCAACACAATATTATTGGTATAGTAAGCAATACAAGAAGAATATATCCGGTTTATAATACAATGGTCAATAACAATTCCGGATTTCAAATCTGTGCCCATCTCTACGCAGTTAATAATGCAATTTCTAAAAAGCGCATCATTTTCAAGATTATGGAAATAAACATTCATCACTTTGGACTGAGACACCACCATCCCTACGGTTTTAGCATATATATCAAATCTTTCATAGGTACCGCTTCCTTCGATGCGGCATTTACTGATATTAAGTCCTTTCAATTCCCCTGCCTTACCATCCTCGTAGACATAGCATCTATTCATATGCAAGCCTTCAAGATGAAGATTTTCAGGATAGGCGTAATATTCCTTTCCATATTCATCAAAATATTTCCCGCTATTGATATATACCGACATTTTTGTACTCACAGCACCAGATTCTTCATTATCCTCGAATCCAACGCCATAGACCTTAACCGATTTACCGGCAACCGACAGTTGACTGTACTCTCCTTCGCCAACAATTATTGTCGCGCCCTCTTTTGCCTCTTGGTAAGCTTGCGATGGAGCATCCTTTCCATAAAATACTTTGGTTACACCGTCATCAACCAGCGTAGCCATGCGACGCTCGGTCAGTTGTGCGGAAGCCGACAGCATCAGCGCCGACAACGCACACGTTAAAATAATCTTTTTCATTGCAGAAAATTTGTGTGTTAACGCTACAGCTTCCCGGAATCGCAGAATAAGCATAATTAGTTTTATAAAACGCGAAAGACGTGGGAAACTTATCTTTGCTTATCCCCACCTCAGGCCTTCGCATTGCCCCCAATGACGGATAAGCAACGTCGTCAGCCCACGCCCGTATATAGCACGCCCTCTCGGGAATGAATACACAACGCAGACGATTTCGTTGCTTTTGTCGCAGTCATTGGATCAAAGTTGCGAAGTTTGAGGTGACTTGACAAACGCTGAAAACGTCCTTCAATAAAGCCGCCCACCATTCCCCTCCGGGACTGCCGACGGCATCAGCAAAGTTAATACAACGGCACGTAAGAATCAAATATTTTCATGCAAAATTCAAGCAGGCGGACAGTTGCGGGGGATAAACAATGGTACTCTATTGCTCAATCATCCATTATGGCATAATGCAATCTATGCTGTCTTAATATAAGAATTCAGTCCGATATCACGAAATACCCTCCATTTTTTTTAGCGCCACGATATTCAATCAAGCCAAGATCGATTAAACCCTTTAAGGTTCGAGACAATGTAGGAATACTAACCTCAATCAATATTGATAACTCATTAGTTCTTAAGCCTGGAGTTTCAGACAAGATCTGAAGCACTCTCTTTTCACGAGAATTTAATCTATCGTTTAATCTATCGTTTAATCTATCAGCATTAGCCAGATCAGTCTTGATCCGCTTAATGAAAGTGACCGTAAAGAAGCCTTGGGTATCAAATTTTGGCTCCGGCAATCCAGCCTCTTTCATCAATCTACGCATACGCGGAATACCGGAACCGACTTTCTCTACAACTTGCATTCTGGTGAATAGGCCAAAGATAAGTGGATTGCGGCTCATGCTCTTGTGTCCAAATTCTGCCGCCACGACCGGTAGCAATCCACCGGGATTTGATATTTCAACTCGGTCATCATACACTTCCACCATAATTGTACCACCCTCTTCGTACAGGTCTCGATGACAAATGGCGTTCATTATGGACTCTTTGAAAACGTCAAGAGGAATCTCCCAAATTTCTTTACGAGGACCAGTACCTTTGATAATATATTCAACTTCAAGTTTACTCTCTATCCAAGAGAGAGCATCAAGATATTGCTGATAAAGAGGGCCACCGAAAGTCTTGTCATCTATGATATGTACTTTGTCAAGTCCTTTGAAACGGAGGCATCTAATGACAGCGTGAGGAAATTTGCGTTCAGGTTCACGTCCAAAGAATAGAGCTGTGGCATTTTTAGCTACACCTTCCTCAGTCAAAAGTTCCAGACCTTCAAATAGCCTTTTGATTGGTAAGGCGTCTGACAGATTTGACATTTCCATAAAGGACTGGAAATTACCCGGTTCAATATCTTTATCAATATCAAACCAACGACAAGGAATGGCATCATAAAAAATCTTGGCACACTCAGCAAAGAATGCCCGAATCTCTTCAGCAGAACGGAGTTTCTGACAATTGGCCCCCTCTCTAACGTATACAACACCTCCGGATATGTAAGGTTTGTCTTTGCCACTTGGTACATCTATAACCCAAACCTTCTTGCCTTCAACATCCACAGAATAGAATTCACATTTCAAAGCAGGCGAAATCTCCCCAATTGTATCCTGAATAGCCGAACGCTTATTATTATCGATCTCGGCACCGATTATTCGGTCGTCATTATCTACTCCAATAAGGACATAGCCACCAGCAGCATTGGCAAAGCCGGCTACCTCCTCAGAAATTTCTTTGACCTTAGAAGGCACACTGCGTTTGAAGTCTACATTGTAGCCTTCACCGCCTTTTACCAGCTCTTGTATTTGAGATGCCGTCAACATAATACAAATTTACAAATTTATTTGATATCAGACACTATTGCCGATTGGTTTAGATTATTCCTGACAGTTGCGGGGGACGTTGTGGGCGGGGGCGATGGAGGGGAGGCGCATCAGTTTGACAAAAAAGTCGATGAATCGCTTCATGTAAGCCTCTTCCGAATCAACCTTGTCGGCCGAGCGGAAAAGGTAGTCGTTGAAGAAACTGATATTTCTGACCACATCATCCACAGTAATATTTTTGCGGCATTTACGACCGGTATCGGAGGCGATACTCAAGAGCCGCGCCCTGTCATTCTCCAGGCGCGATCCGTACAAGTCGGTCAACATCATAGGACTGCCCGCCACCCCGTCGGTGACCGGTTTCCGAATTTTACACTCATTATTTGTCACCGCAGTCTTCTCCTCCTTTTTCTTTTTCACCTCACGGCGGCTGCGCGCCTTCTCTGCATTACGGCGGCGACGGTCAATCGTAGGCCGCAAAAAAGCGAATGCCACCATCAGCACAGGGGGCAGGTCAGGCTCAACGCCGTCAAGCTGATATTTACGGATCGCCTCGGTGAGCGCGCGGCGGTCATTTTCGTCGGGATACATCGCGATAGCCTTGTGCCATGCGTTGTCAAATCGTGGGGTACGTGCGGTTTTCATAGCGGTAATAATTTGGTTTACCGCAAAGATACATCACTCCTCCCCCATCCCAATGTACAAATGGGAAATTTTAAATAACTTTTTTATGTAAGAAAGCTGCGTTATCGCTGGAGGATTATGAGGTCGGGAGTCTCGCCGGAAGCCACGGAAAGATTGCGTGAATCCACATAGTGAGCCACGCGCTTTATCGCCATCTCCACAAGGGGAGCACGATCCATAATGCGCTTCATCTGGTCGGTATTTACTGTAGTTACGCGCTCCCGGGGCACAACAACTATTATGCCGGAAACAAATATCGTCGAATGAATTTCTCCGTCAAAACGGCTTACCGTCACCACACCATCGTCAAGCTCCACCACCGACTGCCGGTAGACCTTACCGCCGTGCAACACGGCATGGGCAAGATACCTCACCATATTAATCCTTATCTTCTTTCTTGCCGTTGGAATAATGCCTGACCTGTCCGCGGCTGTAAGAATCGGGGTTAAAGCGGGTGCGCACAAGCGTTATACTGTCAACATATGCAATTTCACCCCGTTTTGGGTCAAGGGCCATCATGCCGTAAACGTAACGCAACGAGCGGGCGGTATCGGTAGGGAACGCCACCTCATTCCATCCGTCGGAACTTACGGTTGTGGTCACATAATCGGTAGTACCGTCATTGTAATCTGCCCCGATGGTCACGCGTATGGGTGACTGGCGGTTGGAAACAAACATGCGCCATGTATACACATCACCATCTTCCCAGTTTTCATCACGCCGGAAAGAAAATTTAAGATTGTCGGAAGGATATCCGTAAGCAAAGCGCCGGTAACGAGAGTCATTCCAAGCGTCAACCGAATCTCCGACAACCGCAAGTTGCACTTTCTCGCCGGAAGCGGCAACATCGGCATCCTTAAGCTCTTTTTCAAGCTGCGCGATAACTTTGTCATAAACCTCTATATATTTCTCGATATTATGACCATACCACACGAGTGACGTATCTACCTGCTCAGCAGTAACCCCATGGCGCATATATATCGACTGCTTCAACACCTTGCGCGCCGAATCGCTGCGATAGGCCGAACTGTTCAAGTCAACGACACCCTCCCCCTTATGAATATCGACAAGCAACGACGCCATGTCATCGGGCTTGATCACATAATCAGGAGTGCGGTCACATGATGCAAACAAGAGAGCCGAGGCGGCATATAATAAAGGAGCAGCAAGGATACGTCGCATAATCACTTGTCTTTGCCGAAAGTGACGTTATCGTCAGTCTGGCGTATGGGAGCAGAGAGATACTTGGAATAGAAAAGTATCAGCACGAGTATACCAACGGTAATCGCCGCATCCGCGATATTGAATATCGGTTGGAAGAAAAGGAAATAATCACCGCCGACAAAAGGCATCCACTCAGGCCAGTAAAAGCTGAAGAGCGGGAAGTAGAGCATATCTACAACCCTTCCGTGAAATATGGGCGCATATCCCCCTTCGGGAGGAAACATCACAGCCACTTCAGGCGGATAAGGATTGTTGAATATCATACCGTAGAACACAGAGTCTATTATATTACCCGCCGCACCGGCAGTGATAAGAGCACAACACACAATATAGCCAGTCTTTATGTCGGTGCGGCGCTTTATGAGGCATATATAATAAATGAGCAATCCCACGGCAACGATACGGAACAGCGTCAGAAACAATTTGCTTCCGAGTTCCATGCCGAAAGCCATGCCGTTATTTTCGATAAAATATATCCTGAACCAATCGGCGATCACAAATTCCTGCCCAAGATACATATGAGTTTTCACCCATATCTTAACGATCTGATCGACAAGCAGCACGCCGATAATGATAATTGTGGCAACCCACCCTTTGGATAACTTCATTTATTGCTCAATTACGGTAATGTTATTGTCAGTCAACGTTTAAATTACTTTTTCTTGCCACTCTCCTTAGCCTCAAGGCTCAATGTAGCATGTGGTACGGCAAGCAATCTTTCGCGCGGAATAAGCTTACCGGTCTGACGGCATACACCATAGGTCTTGTTTTCAATTCTTACAAGCGCAGCCTGCAGATGTTGTATAAACTTCATCTGACGCTGAGCCAGCTGACCCGCCTCTTCCTTACCAAGGGTGCTCGCCCCTTCTTCAAGCACCTTGAATGTGGGGGATGTATCGGCAGTGTCGTTACCGTCGCTATTCATAACATTGGCTTTCAGCAACTCGTAATCACGCTGAGCCTTGTCAAGCTTACGGAGTATCAATTCCTTGAACTCCTGTAGCTCTTCATCAGAGTAACGTGTCTTTTCACTCATAACAGTACTGTTTTAGGTTATATGTCAGGATTTAACAATTTCAATAACGGTTTTAATCTCTATACCGTCAAGGTCAAGGGTCTCAACGACAGCATCGGCAGGCAGCGGCGCCACATTTACCGAAACGGCAAGCACCTGACGGGCAATATAGTCGCTGAATGCCCTTATGGCATCATCGGTAGCCTCATTAGGCTCAAAAACAAGCGCAATCTTGTCAACGATATCATAATCCCTGCCCTTACGGATATTCTGAACACGATTCACGATATCCCTTGCAATTCCTTCGCGTCGGAGCTCATCAGTGATAGTGACATCAAGAGCCACGGTAAGGTTACCGTCGTTTGCCACCTGCCAGCCGGGGATATCCTCGGATATTACCTCTACATCGCCAAGCTCGACCACAGCCTCCACGCCATCAACATTGAAAGAGAACTTGCCGTCACGTTCAAGAGTAGCGATATCGGCCTGCTCCATCTTTGCGACCTGAGCCGCAAGAGCCTTCATTATCTTACCGTATTTCGGACCGAGCTTCTTGAAATCAGGCTTTACACGCTTTACAAGCACACCCTCATCGTTGCCGACAAATTTTATCTCCTTCACGTTGACCTCACCGAGAATAAGATCGGCCATCGACTCGATCATCTCCTTCTGGCGCTCGTCAAGCACGGGAATCATGAGTGTGCCAAGCGGCTGGCGCACCTTTATATTTACTTTCCGTCGGAGCGCAAGCACCATGGATGTGATATCCTGGGCAAGCTTCATCCTCTCCTCAAGCTCCTTGTCGCTTTCACCGGCAACAGGGAACAGCGCAAGATGAACGGAAGTAGTGTCACCGGCAGTAACCGAGCGCAAGTCGGTGTACAGGCGGTCGGCGAAAAACGGTGATATCGGAGCCATCAGCAACGCCACCGTCTCAAGACAGGTGTAAAGGGTCTGGTAAGCGGCAAGCTTGTCCTTATCCATCTCACCGCCCCAAAAACGCTTGCGGTTAAGACGCACATACCAGTTGCTCAGATTGTCGTTGACAAAATCATTGATAGCACGTGCCGCCTTTGTTGGCTCATAGTCGTCAAGGGACTCCTCGACCTCACGTATCAGAGTATTCAGCAATGACAATATCCAGCGGTCAATTTCCGGGCGTTCAGCCACGGGCACCTGAGGCTCACTGTTGTCAAAGCCGTCTACATTGGCGTAAAGCGCGAAGAAAGAATATGTATTATATAGTGTTGCAAACAATTTGCGGGAAGTCTCCCTTACACCCTCGGGGTCATATTTAAGGTTATCCCACGGTGATGAATTGGCAATCATGTACCAACGCAACGGGTCGGAGCCAAACTCATTAATCGCCTCAAACGGGTTAACGGCATTGCCGAGACGCTTTGACATCTTGTTGCCGAAGCGGTCAAGCACGAGACCGTTGGAGATAACAGCCTTATATGCGACAGAATCAAATACCATGCCGGCTATCGCATGGAGCGTGAAAAACCATCCACGGGTCTGGTCGACACCCTCGGCTATGAAATCAGCAGGATATAGCTCGCCGGAATCAAGCCCCTCCTTGTTTTCAAACGGATAGTGGATCTGAGCATACGGCATGGCACCGGAGTCAAACCACACATCAATCAGGTCAAGTTCACGACGCATCGGAAGACCGGTCGACGACACAAGCACGATATCGTCGACATACGGGCGATGGAGATCTATCTTCTCATAATTTGCCTTGGAATAATCACCGGGCACAAAGCCTTTATCCTTATAGGGATTGGACTTCATGACGCCTGCCGCAACCGATTTCTCGATTTCATTATAAAGACTTTCAACGCTGTCGATACACAGTTCTTCCGTGCCGTCTTCAGTGCGCCATATCGGTAGCGGAGTGCCCCAGTAACGGCTACGGGATAGGTTCCAGTCCTGAAGATTCTCAAGCCATTTGCCAAAGCGTCCCGTTCCGGTCGACTGAGGCTTCCACTTTATAGTCTCATTTTTCTCCATGAGTCGCTCGCGGGCCGCGGTAGTGCGTATAAACCAACTGTCAAGCGGATAATATAGCACCGGTTTGTCAGTGCGCCAGCAATGGGGATAGTTGTGCACATGCTTCTCGATCTTGAACGCCTCGCCGGCATGCTTCATCTCAAGAGCTATCACCACATTGAGGTCCTCGCTCTTTTCGGCCGCCTTCTCGTCATACTTGCCGTCTACATTAAATTTCGGGTCATAGGCATTTTTGACATAATCGCCGGCATGCTTATCATAAAGAGGCACATCAACACACGCCTTTACAAACTCCGGCGCACATTCATCAACGGTATAATACTTTCCTGTGAGATCCACCATAGGCCTTGTCTCGCCCTTACGGTTGATCATGAAGAGCGAAGGTATACCGGCGGCCTTTGCAACACGGGCGTCATCGGCACCGAAAGTAGGAGCGATATGCACGATTCCGGTACCGTCGTCGGTAGTCACATAATCACCGGGGATCACGCGGAACGCCTCGTCGGCGAGTTCCACAAACTTATCCTTACCTACCTCAAACACCTTTCCAGGCGAAGCTGCGGCATAATCGGACACAAACGCAGGCGATACGTCAGTCAGTTTCTCACACGGCTTTACCCACGGCATAAGCTGGCTATACTTCATCCCGACAAGGTCATTGCCGGTATATGTGGCAACCACGCGGTAAGGCACCACCTTGTCACCCGGCTTGTATTCATCAAGAGGCAACCCGGCACCTTCCGGCTTCAGATAGGCATTCAACCGATCCTTTGCAAGCACAGCAGTAATCTTTTCCGCTGTATAGGGATTGTAAGTGCGCACAGCGACATACTCATATCCCGGGCCTACGCAAAGAGCCGTATTTGAGGGCAATGTCCAGGGAGTAGTGGTCCAGGCAAGGAAACAGGGTGTACCCCATCCCTCCATCTCGGGAAGCGGTGCCACGATCTTGAATATCGCCGTAACGGTAGTGTCTTTTACATCACGGTAACATCCCGGCTGATTAAGCTCGTGGGTACTCAATCCCGTACCTGCGGCAGGTGAATAAGGCTGTATGGTATATCCCTTATAAAGGTATCCATTTTTATGAAGCCTGCTCAGGAGCCACCATACCGACTCGATATAACGGTTGTCATAAGTGATATAGGGGTCATTCATATCCACCCAATATCCCATGGAGTTGGTAAGATTTTCCCACTCCTTGGTGTATTTCATCACTTCACGGCGGCAGGCCGCATTATAGTCATCGACAGAAATCTTTTTTCCGATATCCTCCTTAGTAATTCCGAGTGCCTTCTCCACGCCAAGCTCCACGGGCAGTCCATGGGTGTCCCAACCTGCCTTACGTTTTACATGGAAACCCTTCATGGTCTTGTAGCGACAGAATATATCCTTGATCGTACGGGCCATCACATGATGAATACCCGGCATACCGTTTGCCGAAGGGGGACCTTCATAAAAAACGAATGACGGAGCGCCTTCACGCACCTTCATGCTCTGCTCGAAAAGGTTGTCAGCATTCCACCGCTGAAGCACCTCCCGGTTTATTTCGGAAAGATTGAATTTATCGTACTCGTTGAATTTCTTTTTCATTTCAATGACTGGATTTGTCGTACTTAAAAAATTTTTGCAAAGTTACAACAAATTAGTCAGAAATAAGACAGAATGAGTCTAAAAATCACCTCACGTCGGTGAGCATACGGAAAAACTCGTCACGGAGCGCCGGATTTTCAGCAAATTCACCTATATATTCAATGGAGACTGTACTTGAATCCTGTTTTTCCACACCACGCATCTTCATACACAGATGCTGGGCATTACAAGCTACGATAACCCCCTTTGTCTTCAAGGATGAGGCAACTGTGTCACAAATCTCGGCAGTAAGCCTTTCCTGCACCTGAAGCCTGCGTGCATGGGCATCCACGACACGGGCAAGCTTGGATAGCCCGACCATCTCGCCGTCAGGGATATACCCTACAGATACCCTGCCGAAAAAAGGGAGGATGTGATGCTCGCAAAAAGAATAAAACTCAATATCCTTTACCACCACCATGCGCGACCCGGCATAATCAAAGATAGCCGACTTTATTATATCGCCGGCATTCTGACGATAACCCATAGTGGCATAATATAGCGCTTTAGCCGCCCTCAGAGGGGTCTTTTCCAATCCCGGGCGCGCAGGATCATCGCCCAGCAAGCTTATTATGCTCTCATAATGCTTTGCTATGGCAGCGATTACCTCTTCTTGTTCCATTGTTACCGTTTTTTCTAATCACTTATCACCACGCGGTCGCGGACAACCCTTATCTCACGGCTGTAACGAGGGAACGCCTCTTTCAGCTCATGAGCCGCCTGATTGGCCTCTTCCTGTGTACGGAAATTTCCCACACGCAATCTCCAGTAAGGAGAACTGTAGACAACATATGTAGGATATTGCGGGAATTGCGCGCTTATATTACGGGCACGTGTACGCGCCTCCGACTTTGCCGTGCGGGCGTTATTGTCGGAAAACACCTGTATACGGTAGCCTCCCATCTTGCCGGTGACAGGCCGGGCATCCTCTTTTTCAGCGACATATTGGATACGCTGCAAGAGGGCGTCAGGCATATCGACCACGATATTGCCGCCTTCCCGGATATGATCTGTTATATTCTGATGCGATTCGGGAAGGTCAACCGACTGTGCGGGAGCAAAAAGGGCGACCGTAGCCACCGCCAGAGCTGTGATATATAGACGTAGTTCCACTTATGCAGAAGCTTTATTGATAATTACCGCAAAGTTAGACAAAAATATCAACCTGTGCAATAGTATCATCGACCTGCAGCAGGTTATCAAAACAAAGCAGCGGGGATGACAGGATCACGCCACTCTCCCCGCTGCCGGATAATGCGAATCTTTTTTTATCAGAATGCGTTCACAATGCCCATGAATGAAGCGGCATCAAGCGATGCACCGCCGATGAGACCACCGTCTACATCAGGCTTTGCAAACAACTGAGGCGCGTTAGAGGGCTTGCAGCTGCCACCATAAAGGATAGAAGTGTCTTCAGCCACTTCTTTGCCATAACGGTCAGCAATCACGCCGCGGATATAAGCGTGCATGTCTTCAGCCTGCTCGTCGGTAGCAGTCTTGCCGGTGCCGATAGCCCACACAGGCTCGTAAGCAAGGATGATCTTTCCGAAATCCTCAGCCGACAGATGGAAAAGAGCCTCCTCAATCTGCTTTTTAACAACATCGTGGTAAGTGCCGTTCTCACGCTCTTCAAGCACCTCTCCGATACAGAAAATCGGGGTAAGATTGTTTTCTAGGGCAAGAGCCACCTTCTCCTTAAGAGTCTCGGATGTCTCTCCGTAATACTGGCGACGCTCAGAGTGTCCGAGTATCACGTAAGTTGCGCCGGTAGACGCGACCATGGGAGCCGATACCTCACCGGTATAAGCGCCTGACTTATGATCGGCACAGTTTTCAGCACCGAGACCGAGCTTATTCTGATCGATCACAGCGTTGATTGAAGCAAGATGGGTGAAAGGTACGGCGATAATCACGTCACACTTGGGAGTTACGCCCTTAAGAGCTTCATTTACATCTTTGGCAAGAGCCACGCCTTCCTGGAGAGTCGTATTCATTTTCCAGTTTCCGGCAACAATTTTCTTTCTCATCTTTAATATGTTTATAGAATCATTTGGTCATAAGAGACCACAAATATAGTTATTTTTTCCTACTTTTCCGAGTGAAATGTAATTTAACAGCCCTGCCGCTACGGTCAACGCCCCACAAGAAAAGCTCCACTCCGGCAAAAACGAATGTCAGCAGCCAGAAATATCCTGTCCCGGAATAGTTCAACCGGTCAAGTGTAAGATCGTCGGGCGAGGCAAAAGTGTCGCTGTCTATCGAGTTAAGCGAGCGTTTCCACTGGATGACCCCGTCTTTCAGATACACCACCGCGACATTGCCGCGGGCAATCTCCTTTATAGCGGTGCTTTCTGCAGTATAAAGCTCATAAGAAGCAAGCGATATGTCGCGCCAGAAGTCGAGACCGGTCTCATCAGTGCCGATAACGCCCGTAAATTTGCCTCCGCGCGAATCGACATAACGGTTCATCTCATTTATAAGATATGTCGATGACACATCAATCTTGTCAAGCTCGGGAATAAGTAGCATCACATGTATGCTGTCGAGTGACAGCACCTCGGATGTGACATCCTCGTCTCCGTCAAACAGGGCAAACGCACGCACGTCATCCGCATTACCGCCTACGAACTTCCTGTCGACAAAAGTCCAGGTGCTGTCAGGCAGGCTATCCTCGCCAAATTCCTGCCGCTCGCCGGCTTTTTCATAAATAAATACAAATTCCTCCTCATCGGCTGATGTATCCGCCGCCAACAAGGGTGTACCGACCTTATAAGGGCGAAAATCGAAAAGGGGTTGAATGTGATATCCGAAAAGCCCTATGGCAAGTATATAAAGGAATGCCACCGAACCCACAAGCCATTGAGAGTAGGAAGTGAATAGCCCGTCAACCTTGCGATTGTTAAACACGAGGTAGACAAGCATTATCATCAAAACCACATTTTTCAAGAACGTGGCAAGATTGGAAATCACGAGGAAATCGCCGAAACAGCCGCAATCGCTCACAGGATCGGCAATCAGTATATATAGGGTCAACGGCAACATGCCGAGCATCATAAGAGTCATAAGCCATGCCGACGTGCGCTTGTAGCACCCTGTCGCCATAAAACATCCGAACATAAACTCCGCACCCGACAAAGCCATGGCCACCACAAGCACAAGCGAGCGAGGCTCAGGCATGTCCCATACGGCAAGGTACTGCTCTATCTTGTAGATAAAGCCCCATACATCTATCATCTTGGTGATGCCGGAGAAGATAAACGTTACGCCAACAACCAGGCGGCACAACCACACCAGAGACTTCCGATGTCGGATAAAGAAATCAGTCATCGCCCTCTGTCAGCTTAATAATTGCAAACACCGAGTAATTTATCATATCCTGATAATTGGCGTCAACACCTTCCGATATAAGCGTAACCCCGGCATTATCCTCGATCTGCTTGGTGCGCAAGAGTTTTTGAAGTATTATGTCGGTATAGGAGTGTACACGCATGCCGCGCCAAGCCTCGTCATAATCATGATTTTTGCGTATCATAAGGTCGCGCGTGGCAGCGATATGCTTGTCATACAGCTCAATTGCACGTGAAGTATCTATGTCTTCCGTATCGCTGAATCCAAGCTCAAGCTGTATCAAGCCTATTATACCGTAATTTACGATAGCTATAAACTCCGGGAGTATGCCCTCTCCCACCTTCGACACTTTTTTCGTCTCCAGTGAGCGGATGCGCGTAGCTTTTATAAATATCTGGTCGGTAACCGATTCCGGGCGCATAATACGCCACGCAGCACCATAATCGGTAAGTTTTTTCACAAAAATTTCACGGCAACGCGCAAGCGCCGCGTCAAATTGAGCTATCGTATCAGCCATAATCTCATTGCTTAAACATTTATGCAAAAATACTAATTATCGGTCAATTGACGAAATCAAGTTCATGCAACGCCGATAAGCTCAATCTCAAATATCAGCGTAGAACCACCCGGAATACCCGGCTGAGAGATCTTGCCATATCCCATTTCAGCAGGAATATATACTTCCCATTTATCACCGACGTGCATCTGCTGCAGAGCGATTATCCATCCCTGAATAAGGTCACGAAGCCGCATGGCAAGCGGTGTGCCCCCGCGGCTGCTGTCAAATTTCTTGCCGTTGATAGTCTTACCGGTATAATGTACGACGACCACACTGTTGCGCGTCGGTTTCGGCGCGTCAGGCTTCCCCCTGGATATCACCTTATAAAATATGCCCTTGTCGATGGGCATTACTCCCGGCTCCCGTGACTTTGCCTCGAGCCATTCACGATTTTTCTGTATATATTCCTGTTTTGCCATTATCACTGATCATTATGCCACAAAGTTACCACTTTTCGCCTTATTATAATGTATAGGTCTTGGAGAAGCTTGGAATATTTTATAATTTTGATGGACATAAACAATCTCTAATATCACGATGAAATCTACAGTAATTTTTGTTATCAGCATTATTTTGGCATTTTGCCCTGCAATTGCCGCCGGCAGCCGGGGATATGACATCATTGTGGCACAAGACGGCACCGGCGACTTCACCACAATCCAGGAAGCGATAAACTCAGTGCCCGACTTCAGAAAGAAGGCTCGCACGACAATATTTATAAAAAAAGGAATATACAAGGAAAAACTGATCATTGCCCCATGTAAAATAAACCTCACGATGAAAGGAGAGGAGGGCACGGTGATAACCTACGACGACTACGCCTCCAAGCTTAACCGCTTCGGAGATGAGAAATCGACTTCCGGCTCTGCATCGTGCTATATCTACGCACCCGATTTCGTTGCCGAGAACATTACCTTTGAAAATTCGTCAGGACCGGTAGGTCAGGCCGTGGCATGCTTCGTAAGCGGCGACCGTGCGATATTCCGCAACTGCCGTTTTCTCGGGTTCCAGGACACACTCTATACCTACGGCGTGCCCTCCCGCCAGTATTATGAGGATTGCTACATTGAAGGAACTGTCGACTTTATTTTCGGAAAATCGACCGCCGTGTTCAACCGCTGCACAATCCATAGCAAAGGCAATGGATATGTCACCGCACCGGCCACCGAAAAAGATGCCGATTATGGATATGTGTTCCACAATTGCAAGCTCACGGCTGCCGCCGACGTGGATAAAGTCTATCTCTCACGCCCGTGGAGACCGTATGCCCATGCCGTTTATATCAACTGTGATCTCGGAAAGCATATCGCACCTGCCGGATGGGATCACTGGGGCAAGGAATCGAACAAAGAGACAGCATATTATGCCGAATATAACAGCACGGGCGAAGGGGCAAACCCCTCGGCACGCGTCCCCTACTCCCATCAGCTTGATGACGCAAGCCGCTACGACATCGTAAAAGTGCTTGCAGGCACTGACGGATGGAACCCGATGGAAAAATAGTGTCGTGATTTGTAGCTGAAGCTGCTTTTGTGTAATTTTGCAATCTCAATTGTAACCGAATAATCAATTATATAATCACATATGAGTAAGATCGGATCAGTAATGACCCCCATAGCACGCAAAGCGTTGTTGCTGGGTAGTGGAGAACTGGGTAAGGAAGTGGCAATCGAGCTACAGCGTTACGGCGTCGAGGTGATTGCCTGCGACCGCTATGCCAATGCCCCGGCAATGCAGATCGCCCATCGCAGCCATGTGTTCAACATGCTTGACGGAAAGGCGCTCCGTGAAATCATCGAGCTTGAACGCCCCGACCACATTATCCCCGAAGTCGAGGCAATTGCAACAGATACACTGCGTGAACTTGAAAAGGAAGGATACCACGTGACCCCGACCGCACGTGCGGCATGGCTCACCATGAACCGCGAGGGCATACGCCGCCTTGCCGCAGAAGAGCTCGGAGTGAAGACCTCACCATATCGTTTTGCCTCTGATTACGAAGAATTCAAGGCGGCGATTGAAGAAATCGGCCTGCCGTGTGTAATCAAGCCGATCATGAGTTCTTCGGGACATGGGCAGAGCGTGGCACGCAAGCCTGAGGATATCGAACGTTCCTGGGCCATATCGCAGGAAGGCGGTCGCGCGGGTGCCGGCAGGGTCATCGTAGAGGGATTTGTGGACTTTGATTACGAAATCACGCTGCTCACAGTGCGCAGCTGCTCGGGCACAACATATTGCCAGCCGATAGGTCATATCCAGATCGACGGTGACTACCGCTATTCATGGCAGCCGCAGCCAATGACCGACGCCGCCCTGCTAAAAGCCCAAGAAATTGCTAAAAAAGTCACCGATGCGCTTGGAGGCTACGGCATATTCGGAGTCGAACTGTTTATCAAGGGCAACGATGTAATATTCAGCGAAGTGTCACCTCGCCCGCATGACACAGGCATGGTGACAATGATATCGCAGGATCTCAGCGAATTCGGACTGCATGCACGCGCATTGCTCGGGCTTCCTGTACCGGCGATACGTTTCTATGGACCTTCGGCATCTCGCGCCATTGTCGTTGAGGGCGACACTGACAAAGTTGAATTTGACAACCTTGAAGAAGTCCTTAAAGAGCCGGGCACTCAAATCAGAATATTCGGAAAGCCGGAAATCAAGGGCCACCGACGCATGGGCGTAATACTTGCCACCGACGAGACAGTAGAGGCGGCACGCGAAAAAGCGGAGCGCGCCTACAACGCACTTAAAATAAATGTGCTTCCGCGATAATCTACATTACATTATATAATATAGGGAAAGCTGCGTTCATCAAAGGTCGCAGCTTTTTCTGTATTATTACTGTTTTTTCTTGCGACGGTATTTGCGGGCAAGCTCGCTGTGATGCCGTGCCGCGTTTTCTTCACCGACACGCTTGTATATTTCAGCAAGAAGAGAGTGAGTCGCGGCTCGCTTTTCGTCAATCTTCAACGCGATAAGCCCCCAATCGAGAGCCTGCGCAAAATCACCGAGGCGAAGCCATACACTGCCAAGTTCATATGGAGCCCCGACATATCCGGGATCTATCGCATAAGCTTTCTGCAACAGATCAACCGCCTCATCGTCATCGCCAAGCTCGGCAAGCAGCGTTCCCTTCTCCACCCATGCCTCCACGTAATCGGGTGAAATAGAAATAGCCTTGTCATAATTGGCAAAAACAGGCACGGGATCCATGCCCTCGCTACGGCATTCACGCGCCATGGCAAGATATTCCGAGGCAAGACTCCGAAACCGCGAGCGATCATCCTCCAACTGTCCACTCAATCTCTCCGCCTCTTCCTTATGAATCATCAATCCGCTTAGCTTGCGGCGCACAAGACGCATCACGGATTGATTGTCAATCTCATTTCTTGACTTCATCGCCTCAACAAACAAATCAAAGGCCGTCGATACATCACCGCTGTTGAATGATGCAAGCGATTCCGCATACAGGTCATCGGCCTTGGCCCTCTCAAGCGCGTTTTCGATCAAGGCATTGTCATTAAACGAGCGACTGAAATTTACAACCGCCGGATTGATGAACACATCCCTTTTGTTAATCGTGCTTGCAAGTTCAAGCCCTTCAAGACTGCGGCAACGGCTGAGAGCGACATAAGCCTGACCGCCGCTGAAAGCTCCGGCACCTATGTCGATTATAACATCATTAAACGTAAGCCCCTGGCTTTTATGTATGGTAAGCGCCCACGCGAGTTTGACGGGAAATTGCTTGAAATATCCAAGTTCGCGTTCAATCACCTTGTTATGCGCCTCGTCAAACTCATATTTAATATTGCTCCATATCACAGGCTCCACTTCATGTGTAGTGCCATCTTCAAGCTGCACGATCAGTTTCTCCCCATCGGCAAGATATATCTTTCCGAGAGTGCCGTTGACCCAGCGTTTTTCCATGTCATTGCGGATAAACACCACCTGCGCACCCGTTTTCAAGGTAAGCTCCCTTGATGTCGGCAATGAATTTTCAGGGAAATCTCCGCTTATCTCACCTACATAGGTTATCTCTGCCGCGGGAAGAGCCTCGAGATGCTCGTCATTGATATGATCGACCATGCTGCGGGTTGTGGCAAGGGTCATAACCATCCGGTCGTCGGTCTTGGGTGAATACCGCCTTAGCCTCCGGTTAAGCGAGCAAATATCCTCATCGGTGGGATGCCCACTTCTCATCCTGTCAAGCAACGCCACAAAATCACTGTCGCTCTGGCGGTATACCTTGCGAAGCTCTATAGGCACGACACGTATCCGCGAGAATGCCCGCGCGCTAAAAAAGAACGGATTAGGATAGAAACGCGTCAACACATCACGCATGTCGCCCGTGACCACCGGTTCAAGCTGAAACAGGTCGCCTACAAAAAGCATCTGCTTGCCGCCGAAAGGCTCCCGTGGATTTCCGGAGTATGTACGCAATATCTTGTCGACAAAGTCTATGACATCGGCTCTCACCATTGATATTTCGTCGATGATTATCAGGTCAAGGGCACGAAGGAGCTTGACAAACGCCTTGGAATATTTCATCCGCGATTTTATATGGCGCGGGTCAAATTCCGGATCATCGGGGAGTATCGGCTTAAACGGAATCTTGAAAAACGAGTGCATCGTGACACCGCCCGCATTCACGGCTGCTATCCCTGTAGGAGCAAGCACCACATACTTCTTCTTTGTATTGGCGCATATATATTTAAGGAAAGTCGACTTACCCGTACCGGCCTTTCCGGTCAAAAACACCGACTGACGCGTGAAACGTATCAACTTCCACACATCCTGAAACTCCTTGTTGTCAAGGTCGATATTCTGTAGCTCCTTATCGCTCATAAAAACTGACCGAGGGTACTGTCACCGTACACTTGACGTGACAGTACCCTCAGGTACAAAGTTAGCAATTTTTTCAGAATTTATAGCCGAGGCTCAACACAACCTGATTGCGATTGTCAGTTACCTTCGCCGACGGCGAGCCTTGATCGACAGTCTCCTGCACCACGATGGGCGAGAATGCGTGCCAAGTCGACTCACGGCGACGGTTTACATAGGCAAGGTCGGCATAGAAACCACCGATACGGTATCCCAAACCGGCTGTGATATACTGAGTATTGTTGTCAAACGAATAACTCGGCAACGTGCCCGCTGTCCATATATTAAGACCGTCATTTGCCGCCTGCTGCTTCACGCCCGACCATTCATAGCTATATCCGAGACGAAGGCTAAACTGCGGGGTCACACGGTATTCAGCACCCAGACGCAATATATTGGTACCCTTGAAATATTGCTTGACATCATTTTTTACATCCTCATATGCATATCCGCCTACCTCAGATACCTGCATATTTGTGCCACGGTACTCATAGTCCATGCTGAGAATGCCTTGTCCACCAATCACACCGGCGATACCAACCATCATACGCCACGGCGAGCGCATGTTATAATCGGTGTATTCACTTACGCCATAATTTGTCTGAGCCACGCCGGAGTTCTGCAGGTAATTATCAGAATCGGTCGGTCGGTAGTCATAGCCAAGCGCCCCCCAATATGTATCAGTCATTTGATACCATGTGGGAGTGTGAACAGCAAAGCCGATTCTTAATTCATTGATAGGCTTCACTATGACACCCAGCTTAACATTGAATCCGGTGCCATTGGAATTCAGATAATTTGTAAGCCTGTAATCGGCACTGCCTCTCACAATATATCCGTTGTCCTTATTTTCCGATTCTGATGCAGCTATATATGCGTCAGAAAGGTTTTCCTCGTAGTAGGATTGTTGAGTGTAATTTATATCGGTGATACCGAATCCTATTCCCCAATAGACGGTGTTGTAAACGTTACCGCCGAAATTAATCGAATACTCGTCGACATATCCCTTTTCTCTCACCTGAAATGATGCCGATCCACCTGTATCCGTTCCCATCAATCCCTGAAATCCAAGATATTTGCCGGTTTCAGAATCATACTGATCATTAATAATATAACCGTCATAGGAAAGGATACTCAACCAAGGCGCCTGTGAATCCATGTAAGGATTCCAATCGTTAGGGACATTATTAGGATACATATCATTTGGTGTCCATCCCTCGCTATTGGTCATAGCTGCCACATAATTACTCAACGATGCACCGGAAAGATTACGGATTCTTCCACGGAACGCGCGGTCAAAAGAAGTCACACGCGCATATGAAGCACCCCAAGAAAAAGTGGGACAGCTTTCGCTATTAAGTCGGATTGTGCCGATATATCCAAAATTGTTGAATGTAAATTTTGTCTGATCATCGTTATCGGTCAATCCCTGGGCCTCGGTTTTTGATGACTGGAAATCAAGATTGAGAGTCAATCCCACTTCGCTGCTACGGTATATGCCTATACCGGCAGGATTCTGATTCAGCGATGACAAATCGCCGCCCAATGCTGTAAACGCACCGCCCATCGACATAAATCGCGCCGTACCACGCAGGTCAGGCCGGAAAAGATTGTACAGATCGACAGCAGCCTGCGCATTTCCAATCAACGGAGATGCCCCGATAGCTGCAAGAGCCAAAGTCTTATAGATAACTTTCATAGGCTTTTAGTTGAAATAGTGAATACAATAAGAAAAGATCACCGACGACCGCCACGGTGTGAACCGCCGCCACCTCCACCGCCGGAGAATCCGCCGCCACGTGAAGACCCGCCGGAATTATAGCTCGGCGTAGAATATGAACGGTTATTGTTATAATTATTATTGTTGTTATAACTGTTATTGTTACGCCCGCGATTCATGTTTGTAGTTCCCCACGTACCGTTGTTGTTTGACGGGCGCGAATTATTGTTTGACGGGCGATATGTGTTATTACCCTGATTATGAGATGGGCGACCCGCCGACGATCCGGGGCGGTAGTTGCCGAGCGACTCATGGGTTATGCCTCCGCGGTTAGGAGCTGAACTGCCCGAAGGTCTCAATGAATTGTTGCCGACACCGGTATAACCGTTACGTATCCCGACCGGTCTACGCCCTGTGGATGATCCTGGATTGTAAGTCCATGACGGACCCCAACCGGGATATCCCCAGCCCGGGCCCCATACAGGACCGCCCCAGCCCCAACCGGGACCCCAACCCCACGACCAGGAAGGACCCCAGCCCCAACCGGGACCGCCCCAACCCCATGACCATGAAGGACCCCAGTACCAGTCCCAGCTGTTCCAATACCAAGGTGAGTTCCACGCATAATAGTTATATCCCCACGGAGAGCCCCAGCCATATCCGGGTGCATTTATAATAATATTGACATCAGGCTGTGAAGAGTAGTAATACTCCACAAGCTCCGGATCATTCAAGTCGGTAATAATGTCACCGTTATGATATTTCTCTATACGCCTTGTATAAGTGAAATCATCGCCTCCGGCACCGACAAGAGTGGAATCGGCAGGCGCATATGCTCCGCGGCGGTTGTATTCATCGACATCGCGGGCGGATGTACCCGCAACCTGATAGGCATCGGCTCCATAATAGTCATGACCGCCTAAAGTGGGGTCATAGTTATATTGCGCCGCTTTCTGCGCCGCCTTTTTTGCAGCCTTATCAGCCAACTCCTGCTTAGCCTTTGTATCTTTAGCCGGATTATAATAGATGTCATCATCATAGAAACCCTGAGCATGGGACATGATGAATCCACCGGCGAAAAGCGAGGTCAATAAAAGTAATTTCTTTGCCAACATAAGACTTGTTCCTCAATAATTAATGTTAATATTATCAATATTCTATGTCTATTGGACACATTATATCAATGATAGTTTAATCCAATAACATCTAAAATTACATCATTTCTTGAATGCTGACAACATATTATGATATATTCACTTATACGGTAAGAATTTTTAACATCTAAACCACAGTGGCGACCTCCCTAAAGATAGCCGCCACTGCTTTTACCGTATATTTATGATGTTACTTTTCAATCTCCCCGTCAGGCTTGATGTCATAAGCCACCATACAGATCGAGAATCCCCAGTAGATAAACGCAAGGGAGGTAAGGAAGCTTACCATCATCATGTTCTGTACCCAGCCGGCCTCAAGGAAGAAGAATCCAATGAGCATCAAAAGGATACCATTGACAAGATAGAGCCACCAGTATTTACCCTTATGTCCGCTGCACGAGCCGATAATCATCGAAATACCCCAATAAAGGAAAATCAATGCAAGGAAATACGGGAAGACAAACTCTGACAGAATGATACTTCTTACCAAAAGGAAGCCGACAAACATGTCAATCATACCTCCGGCAATCCACCATCCCCATCCTTTAGGATATCTCGGGCCTGCCGCCACAATCAACTGAACTACGCCGACAAGGATCAATACCCATCCAAAAATCTGTGATGCAATAGCATATCCGGCATCAGGCCAAAACCAATACGCAAAACCGCATATTACCATCACGATACCGGCTATCAGAACGAGCCACCAGCTCTTTGAGAAGCCCAAATAGTTAAATTTTGTGAGATTCATAACACTAATAAATTTTTAGTTGATAACTTTTGATATTATAACAAACGGTCAGTTAATTTGTTGAAAAAAACATCGCAAGATTTAACAGAAGCGACAATCAAAAGTTAAAAGTCCTACACTCTATCCGGTCCCACTCCACCCGTAGACTATCGCAAATCGGCATGATAACCTCAACGGCAAATGCTTATTTTTGCCTTCAATTTTGCCCCACATATAATATTTTGTTAAATTTGCACCAATTGCACCAAGCGTCATAGAGTTGACCGGTGCAAGGACATATTTAAACAAGGTGTTATTGAAATTATCTTCATAGTTCAAACTTGGCGGTTTGTAAATGCAACGAAGATGATCGGCAATAGCACCTGCACTTGGTGTATATGTTCTGCCGCGACCGGCAGTGTATATATTCATTTGGTGTGGGGCTATTGCTTTATCATGTTGCATGGGTACGCCAAGACCTGAACTATATGATAAAGCAGATACATCCTCCACACCTTTCTTTTTTACAAAATACCGTATTATCGTTTTTTGGGCAGGATGAAAGACACAAATCACCATTAAGCATGGAGCAGAAAATTTCAGTTGTGATAAATACTTACAACGCCTCCGAACATCTCGACAAAGTACTCAAATCACTTAAACGATTTGATGAAATAGTAATTTGTGACATGGAAAGCACCGACAGCACAATTTCTCTTGCCGAGAAACACGGCTGCAAAATAGTCACGTTTCCGAAATGCGACCACAAAATATGCGAGCCGGCGCGTGACTTTGCAATCCATTCGGCTGAAAATGACTGGGTATTCGTGGTAGACTCCGACGAAATAGTGCCGGATGCCCTTAGAGACTATCTTTATGAGCGTATAAGCAATCCGGGATTTGACTCTGCACTCGCCATACCACGAAAAAACATGTTTCTCGGGAAGCCGGCAACAGCCTCCCCCGACTACCAGCTGCGATTTTTTCTCAAAGACAAAACCGTGTGGCCCTCCACCATACACTCCCGCCCCAAGGTAGAGGGCAAAGTCGAGAATATACCTTCCAACAGGAAAGACCTTTATATGATTCATCTTGATGACCTGTCGATAAAATCACGCATCGACAAAATGAACACCTACAGCGATTATGAGGTAATCAAACGCGCTCGAAAGAAATACGGCACATTCAAAATGATGATAAGACCGGGGTGGTTTTTCATAAGAAGTTTCATTTTCGGCAAGGGATTCATCGATGGAAAGAGAGGGCTTATACGCGCTTACATGGCATCGCTCTACCAAATCATATACCTTTCAAAGCTCTATGAGAATAGTATCAAAGACAAGCGATAACAGGATTGACGGCATAGTAAAGCTGACAACCACCGTACTTGACAACGGTGTTGCCAATAACGCCTTGCTCATACATTCCGGAAGAAACCTGATCTGGCAACAAAGCCTGTCAGGTCAGAATGTAGCCATAAAGGCATACGGCAGCTCCTTTATAAAATCACTCATATATATCGTAAGAAAGACAAAGGCACAAAGAGCATTTGAAAACGCAAAAGAGCTCCGGGCCCGGGGTGTCCCAACCCCGGCACCTCTTTCATTTGGAGAGAAAAGAGGATTTATGGGGAGGCTTGAAAAAAGTGTTTACATAAGCCTGTATGAAGAATCATATCCACTTGAAAAATATCTTGACATTAAGGATCTGCATGTCATAGAGGAATTTGCACGTTTCACGGCTGAGATACATCGTAAAGGGATAATCCACAGAGATCTCAACTCCACAAATGTAAGAGTTACATTTGACCATGGGAAGCCCGAATTCAGCCTCATTGACGTCAACCGCATGAAATTTACGAGTCATGGCGACGCTCTTTCCCTGAAAGAAAGACTTGGCAATACAACGAGGTTTTGTGAATTTGATTCAAATTACACTCACTTTATAAAAGCGTATGTAAAATACTCCAATTACCCCGCCGACACTGTAGGGATGGCATTATGTGCAAAACAGAAGCATGACCGCAGATATGAACATCTCAAATCACGGAAAAAGTTTTTCAAAAATCTATTCGGTCATAAATCCCATAAAGACGACTGTCCTATCAATTAAGTAATAACAAAAACAATCAGGTAATCCGATGACAAACCCAAAGCTTTATATCATAACCAATTACAACTTTTTAATGGATGACTTTATCTTCGAAGAGTTCAAGGAAGACGAGGATATAGTGCATATTCATTTCAATAGGAAAAAGAGTGCCTTGTGTTCCATTCTTAAATTTCTAAGGCTAAAATCAGGAAACCGTAAAGGCTTGTTCAACAAACTGATTTTTAACACCCAGTTTTTGGAATCTATCAAAAAGATTGAAGCCAACGACACTGTATTGCTTTGGAGTATAGAGAACTATAAAGACACCCTTTTAATAGCAAAGGAGATAACGGCCCAGAAAAAAATATCCTTTTTGTGGAACACAATGCTCCGGCTAAGAAGAGAAAAAGGATTAGCTCGCAAATATATGCCAGACATGACCAAAAACGGTATCAGTGTCTGTACATTTGACCCGGGAGACAGTAAAATGCTTCCATGCCGTCTTATGCCTCAGGTACATCGCTGCATAACCCTTCCCTCATTAGATAAAGAGGCCTCAGGGGTATTTTTTGTAGGAGTGTTAAAAGGCAGAGAAACTGTTTTGTCGGACTTGGAAAAAGAATTTACCGATAGCGACATTGACGTTAACTTCCATCTTATTCGCGGGCGTCACGACAGCTGTACCATTCCTGAAAACCTTATAAAATATATGTCAACGGAATTTATGAGCTATCAGGACACTTTAAGCAATATAAACAAGTCGGAATGCCTCTTGGACATCGTTCAGCAAAATCAAAAAGGACTGACTTTAAGGTCGATAGAAGCTCTATTCTATCACAAGAAACTCGTAACCAATAATTTGGCAATAAAACACGAGCCATTTTACAATGTAAACAACATATATATTATCGGCGACCCAGCCGAAAACCGGTCAATAAAGGAGTTCATAAAAGCCACACCTTATATTCCGGTGGATAAGAACGTGGAACAACGCTACCATATAAGAAACTGGCTGAATGAACTATTAGAGGGTGTTTAATCACGATTATATATTAACCGCAATAATATAAGGATGAAAATTTCACTAATCATATCAACATATAACCGCCCTGACGCATTAAAGTTATGCCTGCTCAGCGCGATGCGACAAAGCTATCGCCCCGATGAAATAATCATAGGTGATGACGGGTCAACCGAAGAGACACGTGAACTTATCGAGTCATTGAGTAAAATTACCGACATACCGATTATCCACGTTTGGCAGGAAGACAAAGGTTTTCGCCTTGCCAAAATGAGAAACAAGGCGGTAGCGGCTTCATCAGGCGATTACATAATCGAAACAGACGGAGACGTAATCCTACACCGCAATTTCATAAGCGACCATGTGAGGCTTGCCAAAGAAGGATGCTATCTAAAAGGTGGTCGTACCAACCTTGGCAAGGAATTGACCGCACGGCTGTGCAACGCCGGAAAACTAAAAAATATCAATATTTTTTCACGAGGCATAGAGAGCAAGCCGGAAAATTCGCTACATCTCTTCAATATAGCCAAAATGATCGCGCCGTATTACCGACAGCACAAAGAGACAGCACTCGGCTGCAACATGTCATTTTTCCGAAAAGACTTCGAGGCAATAAACGGATATGATGAGTTTTTCATCGGATGGGGAGGAGAAGACGGCGATTTCGGCAGACGCTTGCAGAGGTACGGGCTAAAAAAACTTCAACTGAAATTTGCCGGGATAGTATATCACCTTTGGCATGAAGACAAGTTCATGCAAAACAAGGAGTTGAATTTCAATTACAGTATGCGCAGCGATGACGAGCAGCCGATAAGATGCCGCGACGGTTACGACAAATATCATAAGGCGAGATAGAAGTCGCGGAGCAGATCATTATACCGCTCCGAGCCTATGACAAGAGAGTCGGACAGGAGCGGCGACGGAATAGCGGAGATTTCCCAAAGGAGCCTTGAAGGGGCGCTTGCGGAAGGCTTGGTATAAACCCGGGTAAGCCGCGACACCGACAATCCCGCGAGCTCACAGTCAAGCATTATGTCGGTCTCTCTGTCGGCAGGCGATACAAGCGCGATCCTACCTCCTGGAGCGAGGAGCGACGGAGCATTTCGCAGGATGTCGCCAAAACCGAGGCCATCACCGTGACGGGCGGCAGCACGAGCCGCCAATGGTGATTTAACATCGGTGGTGAAATATGGCGGATTGCTCACAATCAGATCATAGCGGGACAATGTACCGTCGACAGCCGCACAATTAAAATCGGCTTCCATAACCCTCACCCGGTCGCGCCATGGCGATGCGGCGACATTTTCCGTAGCCTCGACAACGGCTTCATGCACTACCTCTATGCCTGTAATGTCGGCTTCCGGGCAACGCTGGGCAATCATGAGCGCGATCACACCCGAGCCGGTACCCACGTCAAGAACTTTAGTGCAACCGGCCACGTCACACCATGCCCCGAGCAGCACACCGTCGGTGCCCACTTTCATTGCCGCAAGACGATTGGCAACTGAAAATTGCTTGAACCGGAATACCTGTTCCCTGTTTCGGTTAGTTCCCATATCATGACAAAGTTACGACAATCCGCCGACAATTCATCACTTTGAGGAAACAAGTTTACGCTTTGTACATGTCACATACACGGCACTGAATATGCCAAGCAATATCAGCATGATTGCCTGAAACCCCCACATTACCATTGAAAAAGCCGCGCCTTCGGTATTGCTCACGCCATAAATCGAAAGGGCAAACATCACGGCAAGATTCCACGGACCGAGACCGCCGTTGGAAGGCACTGCCATACTGAACGACCCGAACACAAATACAACCAACCCGGGGATAAGACCGAATGCCGTGCCCGGTTCCGTGACAAACCGGCGTGTAAACGGAAATGCGTAGAAGCACACATAGGTCTCCATGAAATAGCACACCCAGATACAAAGAGTCAGAATGACGTAACGCCCCGCTCCTTTCATGATAAACATCACCTTGAAACCATGCCACACATTTTTAAGCCCCTCATCGATCTTATCGATGTAACGATATTTCTTAAAAAAGTGGAACAGGGTCACGACAACAACGATAGCAAGAGCCATTGCACACCATAACCACGGGTTTTCGGAAAAATGCGCCAAGTCCTTTCCCATTACGTAATGTGACATAAAGTCGGTCAACGGCCCGTGGGCAACAACAAGGGCAACGCCAAACAGCGCAAGCACCACAATCGCGTCAGATATACGGTCGCCTATATCGGTGCCGACAACAGTCGACAAAGGGACAGACTCCCTGCGCGACACATATATGCAGCGCCATGCCTCCCCCACTCCCGAAAACACGAGATTCAAAGCATACGCGCCGAAAATCGACACACTCTCTGCTATTACAGGCATACGCGGCACCCCGGCACCGCGCAACTGTATACCCCAGCGGACACCACGTATGACATGTGACAAAGCAGTGATCAGCATCATAATCACGATATACCTGAAATCGCATCCCTCACGAATCACAGCCATCATCTCCTTGAAATCAACCTTATGAAACAGCCACAACAGAAGCCCCGCCGACACTGCGAGCGGAATCATGTAGCGCACTGCCTTACCGGTCAATTTACGAAACTCTTCAGACATATTGTTGTCATATTTTTACAGATTAACAAACAAGTTGGCACAGTTTGCGTTTTTATTAACATAAAAATTTGTATCTTTACGCTTAATAATTGACGAAATCATGAATATAACTTCTGCAAAATTCGAAATAAGTAATTCCGACGTAACCAAATGTCCGACCTCAACACGACATGAATATGCCTTTATCGGCAGGTCAAATGTCGGCAAGTCGTCACTTATAAATATGCTTACCGGGCGCAAAGGTCTTGCAATGACCTCATCCACACCGGGCAAAACCACCCTCATCAACCATTTTCTTATAAACGACGAATGGTATATCGTCGACCTCCCCGGCTACGGCTACGCCCAGAGAGGTAAAAAGATGCAGGAACAGATAAGACATATCATAGAAGACTATATACTCGAACGCTGTCAGATGACCACTTTGTTTGTACTCATCGATTCGCGCCATGATCCCCAGAAAATTGATCTTGAGTTTATGGAATGGCTCGGAGAAAATGAGGTGCCCTTTGCAATAGTGTTCACCAAGCTTGACAAGATGTCGGCAGCCGCAGCAAAGATCCAGACCGGGAAATATCTTGACCGGCTGCGCGAACATTGGGAAGAACTTCCCCCTGTGTTTTACACATCGAGCGCAAACGGCAGAGGCAGAGCCGAGCTTCTCGACTACATCGAGGAGCTTAACCGACTGCCTGTCGCCGAAGAGTGATAAACCTTATATGAACCGAATAAGCCAACCGTCATGAATGAAAAATATCTTAACCCGACGGAAAGGAAAGAAATGATTGTCGCGTTCCGCCGACTGCTTGAGCACACAAGGGAAATTGTAGAGCCTGATGATATAAAAAAAGTAAGACAAATCATCAACGACGGCATAAGCCAGAATCATTATCGCCGCGACAAATACGGCATCAATCCGGCTCTTCACAACATAAAGACCGCGCTGTCACTCTGCGAGAAGGTCAGCCCCGACCGCAACATGATACTCGCCATACTGCTCTACAACCTATGCAAGAGCGAATTTATCCCTGAAGAGGAGCTTGTAAACGAATGGGGCGACGATATAGCAAAACTCATACGCGGGTTGCTGAAAGTGTCGACACTTTACAGCAAGCAGGCTGCGGTCGAAAGCGACAATTTCAGGAAATTGCTCCTGACATTTGCCGAAGACATCCGGGTCATAATCATCATGATTATCGACCGCCTGGAACTCATGCGCACCATCAACCATCATCCTAATGAGAAAATGGTGCATGACGTAGCCTATGAGTCCAATTATCTTTACGCGCCACTCGCTCACCGCCTCGGACTTTACGCCATAAAGTCCGAGCTTGAGGATATGTCGCTAAAATACACCAACCGCGAGACTTATACGGAAATCGCCCACAAGCTAAACGAGACAAAAGCGAGCCGCGACGCCTATATCGCGGAATTTATCAGACCGATAAAAGAGAAGCTTGACAAAACTCCACTGAAATATGAGATAAAGGGCCGCACCAAGTCAATATACTCGATATGGAACAAGCTTAAAAAGCAAAAAAACGATATCGAGCATATATACGACCTTTTCGCCATCAGAATCATAATCGACAGTGAGGCCGAGGCAGAAAAAAGCGACTGCTGGCTCGCCTACTCCATCATCACGGATCTCTATCAGCCCAATCCTTCAAGAATGAAGGACTGGCTGAGCATACCGAAGAGCAACGGCTACGAGTCGCTCCATATCACCGTATACGGACCTGACAACCGCTGGGTCGAGGTACAGATACGCACAAAGCGCATGGATCTTATCGCCGAGAAAGGACTTGCCGCCCACTGGCGTTACAAAGGCATAAAGAGTGAAGGCAATCTTGACGCATGGATGAATAATGTGCGTGATATCCTTGAGACCGCCGAGACAGGTCCCATGGAGCTGATGAAAAACATGAAGATGGACATCTACGACAAAGAGGTGTTCGTGTTCACCCCGAAAGGCGACCTTTACAAACTGCCTTTCGGAGCCACCCTTCTTGACTTCGCCTTCAATATCCACACCAACCTCGGCATGAAATGCACGGGAGGAAAGGTGAACGGCAAAAACCAAAAACTCAACTATAAGCTGAAAAGCGGCGACACGGTCGAGATATTTACCTCCACAACACAGATACCAAAACTTGACTGGCTCAACTTTGCCGTAACGTCAAAGGCTCGCAACAAGATACGCCAGACGGTCCACGAGATGCGCAACAAGGCGGCAACCCTTGGCAAGGAGCTTGTGGAACGCCGGTTCAAAAACCGCAAGATCGACCTTCAGGAAGCGACAATAATGCGCGTCATCAAAAAAATGGGCTACAAGACCGTGACCGATTTCTATGATGCCGTAGCGGCGGAGTCAATCGACATAAACGACATTATCGCCGAATATGAAAACATCGAAAAGAAAGATGCGGCAATCGGCGAGATACGCTCGGCTGAAGAGTTTCAGCTCTCAAAAACAGAAGATGACGAGCGCCAAGAGGATGTGCTTGTAATCGGAGACAACATCAAGGGAATAAACTACAAACTTGCAAAATGCTGCAACCCGATATATGGTGACGACGTGTTTGGATTCATTTCCGCGGAAGGAGTAATCAAGATCCACCGCCACGACTGTCCAAATGCTGAAAACATACGTCAGAAATATCCCTACCGACTTATCACGACACGATGGTCGGGAAAACTCGGACAGCAATTTGGAGCGACACTGCGCATAATCGGACATGATGACATAGGCATCATCACCAATATCACATCAATCATAAACAAGGAAAAAGATGTGACCCTGCGCAGCATCTCCATAAATTCCGATGACTCGATATTCCAGGGCTACCTTATTGTCGGCGTAAGCGACACTGTAGCCCTTAACAACCTCATAAAGAAAATAAAAACAGTAAAAGGAGTAAAAGATGTGCAACGTAGTAAGTAAAGCCGCGATAGCGGTGACCGTAGCATCACTTGCCATGACGGCATGTGGAGGCGGCAACACAGAGAAACAACTTGCCGACGGGCTTGTAAGCTCAGCCGACTCGGCGCTTAACGCAGGCAACTATGCCATGACGATAGAACTGCTCGACACCCTCCAGTCAAAATACCCCGGACAGGTAGACGCACAGCGCAAGGGCATGCACATACGCCCGCTCGCCATGGAAAAGATGACTGTCACAGAAATGCAGATGACCGACAGCCTCCAGGCATACTACGCCCATGTATGTGACTCGCTGATGGATTATTTCACCTTTGTCAACAATCCCGAGCTTGTAGAAGGCTATTATGTTATAAAGGAATATGCCAATTCCACGCTGTTCAACCGCACAGGCGTCGAGGCGAGAGTGTCGCCCGACGGAGATTTCTACATCATAAGCTCCTTGACCGCGCGCCCTGTAAAGCACACGTCGATCAGCCTTAAAGGAGCAGAAGGTGAAGTGTCGACAAGCGAAGTAGCCTATGACGGTGACCGGAACTATCGCTCCGGAGGCACGGAAATGATTACATTTATAGGAGCGGAATGTGACACGCTCGGACATTTCCTGCAAACACCAAACGCAGGAAAAGTAACCCTCACATTCAAAGGCAATTCAAATTACTCAACTCCGCTGTCGACTAACGACAGCCGGTCGATCGCACTCGCCTACACGCTCTCCGAAGCAATGGAAATGTCAAAGAAGCTATCGGCAAAGCGAAATTTCCTTGACAAGCAGCTGCTGCTTGCCCGCGACCAGGCGGCACGCACGGCTAAAGATTAAGCGCCGAAAGCCACCGGAACATATAATCATAAAGGGCATTGCGGACTTCAGACTTTGACAACACAAGGTCATGAAGTCCGCCTTTTACTGTAATCTCCGTGACAAGCGGACCGAGCCACCTGCCATAGCGCGATATGTCCTCGACATCAAGCACGGCATCGCTTATCGAATATACATCAGGTGCATCACCCGCCTTAGCGGTCCTGTCGGAGTGCATCAAAAGCACAGGCACCTTGATAAAAGGATCATTCTGAATTATCGCCTGCGCCTGATCGATTGCACGTATCCAGCCGGTATCGACGTCGGGCGACACTTCATATTTCAATGACGTGTCGTAGTCCCACTCTCCGCCATACTTTTTAAGCAAACTCTCGCTGTAAGCCCGGCTGTCGCCCTGCGATATGCCAATACCGGGGAATAATCCCCCGATACAATCCACAACCGGAATAAGAATGCGCTCCTGAAACTTGCTTTGATTCCAGTCAAGGAACGGACTGTTAAGCACCAATGCCTTGATCTCGGCAGGAGGATTTTCATTCATATACAGCGACGTGGTAAGACCTCCGGTCGAATGCCCCATAAGCACAATCTCGTCTATACCGTCGCGCTTCATACACACTACCGCAGAGTCTATGTCGGCAAAATACTCGTGCATGTCTCTTACCTGAAATGCTTTCTGCCCTTCCATAAGCGACCTTCCATATTTTCTCAGATCGACCGCATAAAAATTGTAGCATGAATCGACAAAGCGGTCGCCCATCTCTTTCTGGAAAAAATAGTCGTTGAACCCATGGACATACAGCACGCCACGGCGACCACCACATCGGGAAAGCTTACGCACAATCGTGGAGCGCACCTTCCCGCTGTAATCATCAGGCTGACTCACATAACGCATCTCATAACCGTCGCCGAGAATATCGGGAATCCACTGCGCAACCGCAGGAAAAACGGCAAATATCGCCAAGAAAAATAATGACAGGACCTTTTTCATATTCCGTAAAAATAAAGCGGGGACACGAAACAATCCGCGTCCTCGCCATTTATAACATAAGCATCAGCCGATTCGTTCACATCAGTTTACACCAAGGAGCGAGCGAATCTTCTCATATGCTTCAGTAATTCCATCTTTATTTTTACCGCCTGCCTGAGCGAAACCGGGCTGGCCGCCGCCACCGCCCTGAATAAGCTTAGCAGCCTCACGCACGGTCGTCGACGCATTCATGCCGTCAGCTACGAGATCCTCGGTCACCATCACAGTGAGCAACGGTTTTCCGGAAGGATCATATGTGGCACCGATAAACACGGTATGTTCAGGCGACTTTGCACGTACACCGAAGGCCACATTCTTAACGACGTCAGGAAGACGCAGACCGCTAATTTCAACGACCTTTATGCCGTTTACGTCACGTGCCTTATCCAGCAATTCGTTGGTAAGGTTGTTAACACGCTCGTTGAAATACTCCTCAGCCTGACGCTTGAGCTCGGCATTCTCCTCGATGGATTTGTGGAGAGCCTGCACAAGATTGGGAGTGTTGTTGAACATCGCCCCGATTTCATGCATAGTATCCTGCATATCATCAATATAAGTCTCGACGCGACGCCCGGTAATGGCCTCGATACGCCTGATGCCTGCCGCAATACTGCTTTCGGACACAATCTTTATAAGTCCGATATTTCCGGTATTGTCAACATGTGTGCCACCGCAAAGCTCAACCGAGGAACCATAGCGGATGACACGCACCTCATCACCGTATTTCTCGCCGAAAAGTGCCATCGCGCCCATTTCACGGGCTTTGTCAATAGGCACATTGCGGTGCTCGTCGCGGGCGATAGCCTTGCGCACACGCTCATTGGCGATATGCTCAACCTTGCGGAGCTCTTCAGGCGTGACCTTCTGGAAGTGAGAGAAGTCAAAACGCAGCAAGTCAGACGACACAAACGAACCACGCTGCTCGACATGAGTTCCGAGCACCTCACGCAATGCCTCGTGAAGCAAGTGGGTAGCGGTATGGTTGCAGGATATAGCCTGACGTGCCTCTTCATCAATCACAGCCTCAAATGTCGCGGAGGGATCTTTAGGAAGTGACTTTGACAGATGCACACCCATGCCGTTTTCGCGCTTGGTGTCATATATCTCGATGACATCGTCACCATTTACAAGCTTGCCACGGTCACCTACCTGACCACCCATCTCGGCGTAGAAAGGGGTTGCCGACAAAACTATCTGGTAATATTCATTATTTTTTTGCTTTACCTTACGGTAACGAAGTATCTGAGCAGGAGTCGAGGTCATGTCATAGCCGACAAATTCCTGCTCGCCGTCGCGCACGACAACCCAGTCACCTGTCTCGACTGCCGCGGCATTACGTGCACGTGCTTTCTGCGCCTCCATCTCCTTGTCAAATTCGGCATGATCAAGAGTCATGCCATTCTCTTTAAGGATAAGCTCGGTAAGGTCGAGAGGGAATCCGTAAGTATCGTAGAGAACAAATGCCTCCTTGCCGGAAATTTCATTCTTGCCCTTTGACTTTGCCGCCTCGATAGCATTATCGAGCAAGCGGATACCATTGTCAAGAGTGCGCAGGAACGCATCTTCCTCCTCCTTGATGACACGCATGATCAATTCACGCTGCTTCGGCAACTCCGGATAAGCCTCGCCCATGCTCTCGATAAGAGTGTCAAGCAAGCGATACATAAACGCCTGCTTCTGATCGAGGAATGTATAAGCGTAGCGCACCGCGCGACGAAGTATACGGCGGATCACGTATCCCGCCTTCGCATTGCCGGGGAGCTGGGAGTCGGCTATCGAAAAAGCGATCGTGCGCACATGGTCAGCAATAACGCGCATGGCGATATCCACTTTCCGGTCATCACCGTAATGCTTGCCGGAGAGTTCACCGATCTTATTGATGAGCGGGGTGAACACGTCGGTGTCATAATTGGACTTCTTGCCCTGAAGTGCCATGCAGAGGCGTTCGAATCCCATACCGGTGTCAATCACCTTTGCGGGAAGCGGTTCAAGCGATCCGTCGGCCTTACGGTTGTACTGCATGAACACAAGATTCCAGATCTCTATCACCTGGGGATGGTCGTGGTTGACAAGGTCACGACCCGGCACGGCGGCTTTCTCCTCATCGCTGCGTAGGTCTATATGTATCTCCGAGCAAGGGCCACAGGGACCGGTATCGCCCATCTCCCAAAAATTGTCATGCTTGTTACCGTTGATTATATGGTCGGCGGGAAGATGCTTCTCCCAATAAGAAGCCGCTTCGTCATCTCTGCCAAGACCCTCCGCGGGAGAGCCTTCAAACACGGTGGCATAGAGGTCGGCGGGATTCAACCCGAGTACATCTACAAGATATTCCCAGGCCCAGTCGATAGCCTCCTTCTTGAAATAGTCGCCAAACGACCAGTTTCCAAGCATCTCAAACATCGTATGGTGATATGTGTCCATACCCACTTCCTCAAGGTCATTGTGCTTACCGCTCACACGCAGGCATTTCTGCGAGTCGGCGACACGCTGATATTTTGCGGCGGCATTACCGAGTATGATATCCTTAAACTGGTTCATACCGGCATTGGTAAACATCAATGTCGGGTCATCCTTGATCACCATCGGGGCAGACGGTACGATCTGATGCCCCTTGCTACGGAAAAAGTCTTTGAACGACTCTCGTATTTCTTTTGCAGTCAGCATTTTATATAATTATTTACGTTTTTCCATCCATCAATAGTCGTATCACTTTAATACGCTATTTCATAACAATTTGCAAAATTAGTGCAATCCCGCGGCTTATGCAAGTTTCGCAGCCAATAACTCAACAAAAAAGGAGCCATATCGTAATGACATGACTCCTTTTAAAGATTAAATGCGACCTGTTTACTTCACAAGGCATTTAACTGCGCTGTTTCCGGACTTAACGATATAAATTCCAGATGCGAGCTGCACATTTATGTCGGATCCGTCAGACAATGTATTGAACACCTTGACTCCCGATAAGTTATATACTTCAACATTAGCGCCGGAAGCGGTATTCTTCACAGTGATTCCTGAACCGTTGGCAACAACCACAACGCTGTCGGCAGAATCGATCACATTATCAACTCCGAGAGACGGGTCATGAAGCACAGTCACCTCACACTTCGCCCCAAACATCTTAAGAGTAGTGGTGCCTGGTTTCAAAGCCTTGAAACCTATGACAGCGATGCCATTATTATATGTGCATTCACCTGTCATTTCAACCATAGTCTCATCACAATCATAAGAGAAGTTGCCGAAGAATTCTTCCTCAGTAAACGGAACAGCACGAACAAGGAGCAATTCGATGTCAAACGTCTTATTCTCCATCACGGTAACTTCCTTCGGATTAATTACCGAAGACACTTCGTAATAAAGAGCAGGATCATAATCCGTTGCTTCGTTCCAAGGAGCATCAACCGAAGTACCGTAAGCAAACTTCAGATTATTCTTGAACCAGTCGGCCGAAAGGTCACCGGCGTCAACCGACTTGCCTTCCACCGTATTATGGTCGGCAGGAGCACCGGCAAGACCGAGAGCCAGGTCGGCAATCGCATAATTATTGTTGATTGCAGCCTCATCGGGCATGGGATCGCCATATATCGGGTTATAGTCCTCATCCTCGCCAACAATCTCAGGCTCGTAATTGACATTGGATTTACCTACTATGCGGTGGATCGTAGTCTGCTGATTCGGATATGCAGCCTCAATCGTCGGGGCATAGCCCTCAAGAGAGGTCAGATTTACCATACAGAAAGTAACAGGATCCTTTTTTTCCGTTGGAGTGCCATCACCCTCGGGCGAAGATGAATTTTTAAAGTCACCGCCAAGAGTTCCCACAATACCGCCTGCACAAGGACCATTATCATAATATCCGCGATCACTTCCGGTAGCCTTGATAGATCCTTCCACATAGCAACGGGTGATTGCAGCGCGAGCCGACAGTCCGGCGATACCACCGACAGTGTTCTTCGCTGTAATCGCGGCATCGACATGGCAATCAGTAAATAAATCCACATTATTAGATGCAGCGCCGACAATACCGCCAACCTCTGAGTCACCAATAATGGTGCCGACAAAAGACGCAGCGACTACGGAGGTGGAAGTACGTGTTTCTCCGACAATACCGCCGACTGAACTTTCAGGAAGATTGATTACTCCACTTACGGATGAATTGGAAATTTCAGTAAAGTTAGTTGCACGACCTACAATACCACCAAATACAGGATCCGATTCGCTGTCGGCAGTTACGTTAAGGGCATATACATGAACATTTTCAATCTTGGAGCCAAGAACCGACGCGGCAAGTGTGCCGGCCAAAGAGTGACCGGAACAGTCAACATTTACGTTATAAAGGTTCAGATTTTTCACCGAAGAACCTTCCGACAGATATTCAAACATACCGGCAATCCCACTCATCGTGATATTAGAAAGAGTCTTACCGTTACCGTCAATAGATCCGGTGAAAGTACCAGCAATAGTACTCAATGCAAAATCGGAAAAATCAATGTCATTAGCAATACGGTAATTAGCTGACAATTTTTTACCGATCTCCCTGAAGTCGCCGGGCGTAGAAATCAGATACGGATTTTCCACGGAGCCGTCTCCACCCGCAAACCGCGTAAACGGCAGAGAATATACATCAGTGTTATACTTACCGTTTTTGTCATAGATAATCACCATCACGGGATTTTCAGATTCAATAATCGGCGCAGCCTGAATAAACGAACCTTTATCGTCGTTGCCGGTGAGATCAAACAATACGTCAAAAGTATTTGCCGCAGTTATATACAGATGAGTGACAGTTCCCGATGACGCACCGTTGATATAGCGTTTTACCAAGAACATATACTCACGCTCATCGTCAGTATTGCACACATATGGAGAGAGTACCGATTGCTCAAGATAGATCTGAGCCATGGCGACATCCTTTCCAAGATTTATCTTGTCAACTTCAATGAGCTTTCCATCGGAGTCAAGCCATACCACCTCTTCGATTGCATCTCCATCCTCGACCTTAGGATTCATTGCCTTGAAAGCATACTTATAGCCCAATGCCGCCGGCACACGGTCAACATATGAGCTCAGGCTGTATCCGTCAACCATGCTCGGGAATATTGCAGCTACTTCTCCTGAAGGGACATCAACAAACGACAGCACATAGCCCATAGAAGAGACGGTAATAAACATGTACTGGTGCTCAAATCCCTTGACATCCGACATGCTTATAAATCCCAATATATCCTCGGCAAGAGTCTTTTCTCTCTCCCCGTCACTATTGTAGATATAGTATGAGTCTACTGTCGCATCATCGTTGGCAGTCGAATATTTCTGTTTCGCCACCACCACTTTGTAATCATCACCATCGACAATAATGTCACGATCAAAGCCAAGATTTCCTATAGAATAGAATGTATACAGGACTTTATCATCATCAAATGTCTGATCGACAGGGATTGATATGCGTTTTTCTTCCTTAAGTGCATTGTCATAGAAACCAATTGAATTAATTTCTACGATAAGATTGTTATCTTCAGTGACTGACTCATCGACACCTACCGGATCGACGAAATAGCTCTTCTCATACTGAGAATATACGAAATAAGCCTTCCCGTCACGCGCAAAAGTGATCAAAGGAGACGCATTCATCTGGTCTCCGGGAAGATCCATCAGACGAATTTTCTTTTCAGCCACGAGCTGGGGTCCTCCTGAATAAGAAGCCTTTTTATAAGTCCGGTAAACACTCTTAAATGTGCTTAGATAATCGATCCAGTTGGGACTGTCAAGTTTTGAGTCATCTTTCTCTTCCGTAGCAAATGACAGGTAAAAATTTTCCGACCACCGGTCTGTAGCGGAATTTACCGCGTCACACACCAATCCGTCATACATGGCCACCGGCACGTCATTACCGTCGTCATCTTTCTGACCTCCAATCGAATAAGCGATTGAATAGTCTCGGTTACTATTGCTCTGAGTATTCATGCTCAGACAGAAGATCACCTCATAGTTATTGTCATAGTTAAAAAACTTCTGAGTCACATATGGGGCAATGTCATATAAAACCGCCCTCGTCTCATCTTCTTTATATTCCACCTTATCCTTAATCTCTCCGATTTTATTGAAGAAGGTGTCATATATTGTATATTTAAAGGATTTCAGATAACGGTCAGTGTAATATTCGTGCTGGATATATTCAAAATCGAATTCACCGGTGGCATACCACACCGAGCCGTCAGATCCTTCAAGATAATCGAAATAATCCGTATCAGAAAAAGACTGAGTGATATCCGGTGCTTTCCTGACGCCAGATTTATTCATCATTGCGGTCAATTCCGCCGCCTTGTTTCCGCGGAAAGGAATATTCATCCTGTCTATCCGCTTTTCATTAATTGCCTTGACAAGTTCATGCACCCTGTTTTTCTCGAATGCAGGTTTAGCCGACACCGGCTGCATGCCGATGAAACCAAAGCACAAAACCGATGCCAAGATTGCTTGAAGTAATCTTTTCATTTCTGTTTTTTATTAATTACTATATTTACAATTGATTAAACTTTCCTGTATACACCTGTAACATATGTGCAAAAATAATCAATTTTCATATAATACATCTTAAATACTGACATTTTTAACATCCATTTATTAATTCTCCGACAATAAATAGATGACAAGCCAAAGCCACGATGTGTATTCCAATTAAATGTAAACAGAAAATATCGTGCGTAATTCAGCCCTTACGAGAAATAAACGGGTCGAAAGAATCAATATCCACACGACCTTGCGCCAAGGTTTTCCCAATAGCATTAAGTATGTCACATACTTTCATCGCTGTGAGCCTTTTCTCGAAAGGAAATATGTCACGGCTGTCAAGCCGCGATACAATATCTATAAGATTCTTCGCCGCCATGACCTGATCGCACCTTATCAGGCTCAGTACAAAGATCAATGCATCAGTCACCGAAAGGTCAAGGCGCGAGGCATCATCGGCAGCAAGCACCACATCACGGTAGAGCCCCACGATAATACCATAATCGGCTGAACGGTAGAGACCTTCGAGCATCGGTGTCCATTCCGGGATATTGCCGTAGTTGTCAAGCAGCACACGCAGTATATCGGCACACTGCACATATTGGTCACGATTGTAAAAAGATTTTGCCCATGAAGCCCAGTCATCGACATTTTCATCAAAAGCACCGGAAAAATAGCGCTTTAACGCAGTCATTGATGACTCGCGGTCACCAAGCATGAGCAGATGCTCGATCGCCTCCTTGTCGGAAGGATTGGAGTCAAGATATCCTTTAAGCACCGACACAGCGTCACTGCCACGGTTTTCAAAAGCATACATTGCCGCAAGGGTGTGTACGGCAACTTTATTTCCCGGCTCTTTTTTCAGTACATCCTCAACTATTTCGACAGCCTTTGCCTTGTCAGCCTTCATGTCATACATGATCTGGGCTTTTGTAAGGCTATATGGAGCGGCATCGGCGTCTACCGCAAGGGCATAATCAATTGATACCAAGGCATCGGAATAATTGTCGGTCTTTACCTGAAGCTGCGCCAGCATGTGCCAGAACGATGCGTTGAACGGCTCGCGCTCGGTAAGCTCCTCCATAAAACCGGCGGCAAGTTTATAGTCAGCCTTTGAATCAGCCTCCATCGCCATCTCATAGAGCAGTGTCTCCGGATAGGCACATCGCTTTTTAAGCTCCTCCTTATGGGAAACAACCCAATCAAATATTCCGAGGTCGGAACATGCGTCAACGATCTGTATGGCCGTCTCGTCGTCAAACTCTGAGTACCGGTCAAGTATCGACTGCATGACACTGCGGCATTCATCCTCCGAAGGATGACGCACCATCAAGTCAAGCAATGTCCATAACGCAGATTCCTGATTATGAGCAGCGGCAAGGTTGGCCGCGCCCTCGGTCATCGAAAGATTGCCATACATATAGTAAGCCCGCCGCTGCGTCATCTCCTCACTTTCGGGATAAAGGCGCGCGGCAAGCAATATCACCTCAAACTGGACATACTCGTCATACACGTCATTGGCATAATCGAATATGTCCAGCAAGTCGTTTTCGTCATAGACCGACGGGGCACCCCCGTCGGTCAGACTCTCTTTGAAGCTTCTATATAATTTTTCTCTCCGTCGCTGTTCGCGATCCATAGTTATTTCTTTTGCAGTTTTTCCCAAGTGTCCTTAAGCTGCATCGTGCGGTTAAAGACAAGATTACCCGGCTTTGTATCAGGATCAAGAGTGAAATAACCTATACGCTGGAACTGGAAGTGATCACCCGGCTTGGCATTTTCCGCAAGATACGGCTCAATCTTTATACCCTCCACCACTTTCAGCGAATCGGGATTGAGCATTTCGCGGAAATCCTTATCTTTTTCCTCGGCGGGATTCTCAACAGAGAAAAGACGGTCGTAAAGACGGGCGGTTGCATCAACGGCACGTGACGCCGACACCCAATGGAGAGTACCCTTCACCTTACGCATGCTGCCCGGCATACCGCTCTTCGACTCAGGGTCGTAGGTACAATATATCTCCTCGATATTGCCGTCGGCATCTTTTTTGACACCGGTGCACTTGATGATATAGGCACCTTTCAGGCGCACCTCACCATCGGGAGCGAGGCGGAAGAATTTCTTGGGGGGATTCTCCATAAAGTCATCACGCTCTATATAAATCTCACGCGAGAAAGGCATCTTGTGAGTGCCTGCGGTAACATCCTCCGGATTATTTTCCATCTCTACAATCTCTTCCTGACCTTCGGGATAGTTGGTTATCACCACCTTCACAGGGTTCATGACAGCCATAACACGGGTGGCCACCTTGTTGAGATCCTCCCTGACGGCATGTTCAAGAAGCGAGATGCTGTTAAGCGCCTCCACCTTGGTGTAGCCGATCATATTGATGAAATTCTTGATCGAGCGGGGTGTGAATCCACGACGGCGCATACCGGAAATAGTCGGCATTCGCGGGTCATCCCATCCGGCGACAAGACCTTCTTTCACAAGCTGAAGAAGCTTGCGTTTGCTCATCACCGTGTAGGTCAGGTTAAGGCGGTTAAACTCTATCTGACGGGGGCAATAGCTCTCATCGGCGAGTTCCTTGACAAAATACTCATAGAGAGGGCGGTGAGGCACAAACTCAAGAGTGCATATCGAGTGGGTGACACCCTCGAAATAGTCGCTCTGTCCATGGGCGAAGTCATACATCGGGTATACCTTCCATGTAGTACCGGTGCGATGATGCGGGTGCTTGATTATACGATACATGATCGGGTCGCGGAAGTGCATGTTGGGCGACGCCATGTCGATTTTAGCACGAAGCACGTAAGTGCCTTCGTCAAACTCGCCCTCGTTCATGCGGCGGAAAAGGTCAAGGTTTTCCTCGACGGGGCGGTCACGGTACGGGCTGTTGACTCCGGGCTGCGTGGGCGTACCCTTCTGCTCGGCAATCTGCTCGGAAGTCTGATGATCCACATATGCCTTTCCCTCCTTGATCATGCGGACTGCAAGATCATAAAGCTGCGGGAAATAGTCGCTCGCGTAATATTCGCGATCGCCCCAGTCAAACCCGAGCCAGTGAATATCGTCACGGATGGAATCTACATATTCAACATCTTCCTTGGTGGGATTAGTGTCGTCAAATCGCAGGTTACAGGTACCGCCAAATTTTTCAGCAATTCCGAAGTCCATACATATAGCCTTGGCATGACCTATGTGAAGATAACCGTTAGGCTCAGGCGGGAAACGGGTGTTAAGACGCCCACCGTTTTTCCCGGCGGCAAGATCATCGCTCACAATCTGCTCGACAAAGTTCAAGCCACCTTTTTCTTCATTTATTTCTTCGATTATTTCCGACATAATGATTAGTTTTATAATTTTATAGTCACAAAATTACTCATTATTTTTAATACTGCATAACATTAGACCCCGCTATTTCGTTTAAAAGTCATGAATAGTGTTAAACACTTTGTCCATCGCATACGCAACAGGCTTCACCGCGCAAGGATGTATTGGGAGAGGCAACTGCGTCATTCGATCAACGCTATAAAGACGGTGACAGGCGTGCTCGCCGTCGCCACGTTTATATCGGCGGTGGCCTGTGTGCTGTTCCTCATCACCTATGCGGGCTACGACCACGAGCCTGCAAGGGTGAAGACAATATATCATTTCCTGCATATAATCCAGGGAGTGTTTGCGGTCAATGTCGTGTTTAACCTCGTGTTCAACACCCGCAAGACCATCCATGATACAAAAGCGATAAAATGGGTGGTTGACATCGCCATATTGTCAACACTTCTTCCCCTGTTGTACCCGCAACCGGAAAACCCGTGGATAAAATGGCTTGCCACCCTACTTTACAGCAACAAGTATTTCCTCGTCACAATGCTGTGCTATGCCGTGGTGGATATAAGTTACGGAATCATCAACATACTCGGCAAGCGCACCAACCCGTCGCTGATGCTTTCATGCAGCTTCCTCTTTTTCATATTCATAGGCTCTTACCTGCTCATGATGCCAAAGTGCACCTATGAGGGCATATCCTATATCGACTCTCTGTTTGTGTCCACAAGCGCGGTGTGCATCACAGGGCTTACCACAATCGACGTGTCATCCACGTTTACCCCGCTCGGATTGCTGATACTCGGACTGCTGATACAGACCGGCGCGCTTGGGGTGATGACGTTCACAAGCTTTTTCGCACTGTTTTTCAGCGGCAACACATCGGTCTACAGCCAGCTTATGGTAAAAGACATGATCTATACCGAGTCGGTCAACGCGCTGCTCCCCACCCTGCTTTACATATTTATGTTCACGATAGTGGTCGAGGCGATAGGCGCACTGGGGATATGGTGGTCGATTTACGACGTGCTCGACATGCCGGTAAAGGAGCAGGTGGAATTTTCCGTGTTTCATGCCGTGTCGGCATTTTCCAACGCTGGCTTTTCCAATCTGCCGGGAGGCATGTCCAATCCCGCGCTGATGAACAGCAACCAGTCAATCTACCTTGTCATAAGCGCGCTTGTATTTGCCGGCTCGATAGGATTCCCGATTCTGGTGAATTTCCGCAACGCGTTTTTTGAACATATAAGGCGTGCATGGCGACGCCTCCGCAACAGGTCGGTGACCGGAAGGCCCGTACACATATATAATCTAAACACAAAAATCGCGCTGTATGCCACCCTTGTGATATTTGCTGTAAGCATCGTCGTATTTTTCCTCCTGGAACGCAACAATACACTCGCAGGTTTCAGTCTTTATGACAAGATAGTGCAGTCGATTTTCAACTCAACTACCCCGCGCAGCTCAGGATTTGTCTCGGTAAATCCGGCCAACTTTCTTAACGTAACGCTGGTATTTGTGCTGTTCCTGATGTGGATAGGAGGAGCCTCACAGTCAACGGCGGGCGGTATAAAAGTCAATACATTTGCCGCCATATTGATAAACCTGAAAGCGATAATACTCGGACACAAAAAAGTGACAGCCTTTAACCGCACGATCGCCACAGCATCTATAAGACGCGCCAATGCCGTCGTGACACTGTCGATACTATCCTATGCCCTGCTTTCAATGACAATAATGCTCTTTGAGCCGCGACTTCCGGCACGCAGCCTGCTCTTCGAGGTATCATCAGCCCTGTTCACCGTCGGGTCGTCGCTTGGCATCACGCCCATGCTGTCCACCGCATCAAAAGTGCTGCTGATATGCGCGATGTTTCTCGGCAGGGTCGGCATAATATCACTTCTTATCGGAGTGACAGGCAACCGCCACGACCACCCGGTACAATATCCCACCGACAACATCATAATCAACTGAAAACTCGAAAACTGAAAACTGAAAACCAATATGCGTTACCTTATAATCGGACTCGGCATCTACGGCTCCAACCTCGCCATCGACCTTACCGCGATGGGACATGAGGTAATCGGCGCCGACAGTAATCCCACACTTGTGGAAGCACTCAAAGACAAAATCTCAACCGCCTACATCATCGACTCGACAGATGAGGCGGCATTATCGGTGCTTCCGCTCAAGACCGTGGATCTCGTGATTGTGGCAATCGGCGAGAACTTCGGCGCAAGCGTGAAGACAGTGGCACTGCTGCGCAAACTCGGGGTAAAAAACATATATGCCCGTGCCGTGGATGAAATCCACGAGACGATATTGCAAGGATTTCAAGTAAACCGCATCCTCACCCCCGAGCAGAGAGCCGCGCGCGAGCTTACGCGCGAGCTTGAACTGGGATGCAACGTCGACTCGATGCGCATCGACACCGACCGATATGTAATCCGCTTCGCCGCGCCCGAATATTATGTCGGAGCCCGGCTTGGCGACCTTGATTTTGAAAAGGATTTCAATATAAAACTGATAGCCGTGTCACGCCCCGCCCCGAAGAAAAACTTTCTCGGAATAACCAGCAACGAGCTTCAGGAAATCGAAAATCCGTCGTCAGATACCTTGATTGAAAAAGGTGATATACTCACCGTGATCGGTACCCAACGCGGATTTCGCGAACTGTTTCACCATATAGGCGGTTAGAACTCATAGTCGACACAAGCACGGTCGGCTTTGTGTCCGGCAAGCAGACCGGCAGCAGCAAGATGTGCCGGATGATTGGCATACACCGCCACGTCGACAAGAGTCGGCACAACGGCGGTCAACACGACATCCCAGCTTTCGGCAGGATTCTCGTTGATGCCCACTTCCATTGATTCAAGCACATCTATCTGACCCGGCAATGCGAGCAGGGCGTCACGAAACGCCTCAGCCACCTTACGACGCTCCTCATCGGTTCCGGTCAACTTGAATGTAACTATATGCTTTACCATAAGTATATTGAAATTAGTTATTGTAAAGACGCTCACGTGCCGCAGCCACACGCTCGTCGGTGATATAATCGTCGTAGTCCATCATCTTGTCGATGATGCCACCGGGGGTCAGCTCGATTATGCGGTTGGCGACAGTCTGAATAAACTCATGGTCATGCGACGCGAACAGGATATTGCCCTTGAATGACTGAAGGGTGTTGTTGAATGCCTGAATCGATTCCAGGTCCAGGTGATTTGTCGGGGAGTCGAGAATCAATGTATTGGCATCCTTCATCATCATGCGCGCAATCATGCAACGCATCTTCTCACCACCGGAAAGCACCGAGGCTTTTTTCAACACCTCTTCGCCGGAGAAAAGCATCTTGCCGAGAAATCCTTTAAGATATATTTCGCTTGAATCGTCGCTCCATTGGCAAAGCCAGTCGACAAGATTCATGTCGGTGTTGAAAAATTTACTGTTGTCGAGAGGCAGATAAGCGGTCGTGATTGTCTGTCCCCAGTCATATGTGCCTTCGTCAGCCTTGCGGTTGCCTGTCACAATTTCAAAGAGAGCGGTCATGGCACGCGGGTCATGGCTCAGGAAAGCTACCTTATCACCCTTTTCTATCGTAAAATTAATATCCTTGAAAAGCACTTCACCGTCGACTGAGGCGGTAAGGCCCTTGACTTCAAGTATTTTATTGCCCGGCTCGCGTGACGGGGTGAAAATAATGCCCGGATAGCGGCGCGAAGATGGCTGGATCTCCTCCACATTAAGCTTTTCAAGCATCTTCTTGCGGGAAGTGGTCTGCTTCGATTTGGCGACATTAGCCGAGAAACGCTGGATGAACTCAAGCAATTCCTTGCGTTTTTCTTCAGCCTTCTTGTTCTGCTGCTGTTGCTGGCGCAGGGCGAGCTGCGACGACTCATACCAGAAACTGTAGTTGCCGGCAAAAAGAGTCATCTTATTATAATCTATGTCAAGCGTATGAGTGCACACCGAGTCAAGGAAGTGACGGTCGTGGGACACCACAAGCACGGTATTTTCAAACTTCGACAGGTAATCCTCAAGCCACGCGACCGTGTCAAGGTCAAGGTCGTTGGTAGGCTCGTCGAGCAGCAGATTGTCAGGATTGCCGAAAAGCGCCTTTGCAAGAAGCACACGCACCTTTTCATTACCGCTCATATCTTTCATAAGCATGTAATGCTTGTCTTCCTTGATGCCGAGCCCGCTGAGAAGAGCGGCGGCGTCACTCTCGGCATTCCAGCCCTCAAGCTCTGCAAATTTCTCTTCAAGCTCGGCTGCCCTTACACCGTCTTCATCGGAAAAATCAGCCTTGGCATATATGGCATCTTTCTCCTTTATTATATCCCACAATACGGTATGACCTTGAAGCACAGTGTCAAGCACAGTGCACTCGTCAAACTTAAAGTGATCCTGCTCAAGCACCGACATACGTTCACCCGGACCTTGGGTAACAGAGCCGTGGGTAGGTGAAAGCTGATCGCTCAATATGCGCATCAGAGTTGATTTTCCGGCACCGTTGGCACCGATTATGCCGTAGCAGTTTCCGGGAGTAAACTTAAGATTGACATCCTGAAAAAGCACGCGCTTGCCGAATTGTTGTGTTAAATTATTGACCGCTATCATATTATATATGTTGAGATATATACGTATTCAATTTAGGACTGCAAAGGTACGAAATATTTGACGAAATTTCGTAATTTTGCCTTATAATCAATTAATTCAAATTCACTTCACTTAAAAAACTTACTTCATTATGGTAATACAACGCTGGCAAACCGTGTTTCTCCTCATCGCAGCCATCTGCATGGCACTCGTCTCATTCCTGTCACTCGGCAACGGCACTCTTGCCTGCGGAGACCATGGAAGCGTCACCGCCTTAAACTTCCAGCCCCTGTTCATCGTCAACATTCTTGTGACCATACTTCTTATAATAGATATCTTCCTTTACCGCAACCTCGGACTACAGAAAAAGGTGGCGTTGATAAGCGTGCTGCTTGAGCTCGTTTCAATCATAATAATAGTGATTCTTATGCTACCATCCTTGGGCTATATCCTTGAGATGTCGTGGACTGCCACATTGCCCGTGCCGGCATTGATACTGACCATACTGGCACGCTCACGCATGGCTGCCGACGAACGCCTGCTGAAAAGCTACGACAGGTTAAGGTAAAATGTTCCGATGAGTTGTTAAATGTTAAATCTAAGTTAATCAATTCCGACAATTTAAACGCACGATTGTTATTAGTGTCAAAGTATCAGTAACAAACGAAAAGCAAAACATTTAACAACTTAATAAAAACAGAACTAATGAAAAAAGGTATCTTATCAATCGCAGTCATCGCTGCATCGCTCTTCTCTTTCAGTGCAATCGCACAAACTCCGGCAAAATCAGCTGACTGCTGCAATACCACAGCCCAGTGCGCCAATCCCCAGACATGCCCTAAAGACGCAAAACTTTGCGCAAAAAATGCAAAAGCATGCCCGGCACAAAGACCCTGCGCCGCAGATCCTTTTGAAGGAATCAATCTTACCGACGCACAGAAGGCAAAGCTTGCCACTCTGAAAGAACAGCGCAAGGCAAAATGCGAAGCCGCAGGCAAAGCTAAAAAGGAGCGTTTCCAACAGCGCGACTCAATGGTCAAGGCCAACAAAAAGGAGTATCTCAACGGTGTAAAGGAAGTGCTTACCCCCGAGCAGTATGTGGTATTTCTTGAAAATATCGTTGTCTCCGCTCCGGGAAATGACCGCGCCGCCCATCACAACATGCGTGCGGTAAAGAAAGGCGATTTCAAAAAGGGTGACCGCAGGGTCGACATGAAACGCCCCATGCCGAAGGCTGAAAAATAATAAAAAGCGGTATAAATCAACACTTAACGGCTGTCCTGACAGGCAGCCGTTATTTTTTTTACGTTTTTATGACACTTTGTTAAATTTTATTGTTTATATTTGTGTATGAATCATTCATAACTTAATACACATTAGATATGGATATCAATAATATCATGAATGCCCTTGAGGCAAAACACCCGGGAGAAAAAGAGTATCTTCAGGCAGTCAGGGAAGTGTTACTTTCAGTAGGTGACGTATATGACCGTCATCCCGAATTTGAGAAAGCCCGCATCATCGAGCGCATGGTCGAGCCGGACCGCATAGTGACATTCCGCGTCACATGGACCGATGACAAGGGGGAGGTACAGACCAATCTCGGATACAGGGTACAGTTTAACAACGCCATAGGCCCGTATAAAGGCGGCATACGCTTCCATGCGTCGGTAAACCTCTCGATCCTTAAATTCTTGGGATTTGAGCAAACATTCAAGAATGCCCTCACCACCCTTCCGATGGGCGGAGCAAAGGGAGGCAGCGACTTCTCGCCGCGCGGAAAGAGCGACCGTGAAATCATGCGATTCTGCCAGGCATTTATGCTCGGACTGTGGAAAAACCTCGGTCCCGACCGCGACGTGCCGGCAGGCGACATCGGCGTAGGCGGTAGAGAGGTAGGATATATGTATGGAATGTACAAGAAACTTGTCGACGAGCACACAGGCACATTCACCGGCAAGGGACTTGACTTCGGAGGCTCGCGCATACGCCCCGAGGCCACCGGCTACGGAGCCATATATTTCGTAAACAACATGCTTGCCCGTAAAGGCGACTCCATCAAAGGCAAGACCGTCGCAATCTCCGGATTCGGCAATGTGGCATGGGGCGCCGCGCTTAAGGCGACCGAACTTGGTGCAAAGGTCGTGACCATCTCCGGACCCGACGGCTATGTATATGACCCTGACGGCATTTCCGGCGAGAAGATCGACTACATGCTTGAACTCCGCGCATCGGGCAACGATATCGTGGAGCCATATGCAGAGAAATATCCGGGCGCTACATTCTTCCCCGGTCGCAAGCCATGGGAGCAGAAGGTCGACATCGCCCTGCCCTGCGCCACCCAGAACGAGCTTGACGGCGACGATGCCCGACAGCTTGTCGACAACAAGGTGCAGCTCGTAGCCGAGGTGTCCAACATGGGATGCACGCCCGAGGCAATCGACCATTTCATCGAGACCCGCACGGTATATGCCCCCGGCAAGGCTGTGAATGCAGGCGGCGTGGCTACATCAGGACTTGAAATGAGCCAAAATGCCATGCACCTTACATGGAGTGCCGAGGAAGTTGACGAAAAACTTCACGGCATAATGGATGCCATCCACGAGCAGTGTGTCAAATACGGCACCGAGCCTGACGGCTTCATCAACTACATGAAAGGCGCCAACATCGCCGGCTTCATGAAGGTGGCAAACGCCATGATGGGACAAGGCATAATCTAAAAAACTCTCCTCCTGAGAATACTTGGGCGAACAGACATATCGCCCGTCATTTTGATTTTTTCATTAGATGAAGCGAGGGCGGCCGTGAGGTCGCCCTCGCCATTGACAGGAACAAGCAGAAAGTCGGCGGACATAAAAAAATCAGGGAAAGGCATGCACTTCCTCTCCCTGATAAACGTGACGTCTCTGACATGTAATTATATATGTGTGTTTTTCACGACGTCACAGAGTTCACAATCACTCTATATGATCGCATTACTTAAAGCCGAAACGATATGCGATACGGAAGTTCAATACAGGGTATACCTTCATGGACTTAGCCACCCTGACGTATGAACCTACCTTTCCCGCAATATTGTCAACATCTTTTGTAAGATCCACATTTTCATGGGTCACGACCTTTGGAGATCCGCCCCAGAAAAGCACCCCGCCGTCGACACCGAAATTAATGTGACTGCCAAACGATGTAAGATAGCCCAACCCGAGGTAAGGCTTGAAGCTGTTTACAATAAGGTCGGCCTTTACCGTGGCGTCAGACCCCGGCTCCATCATATAGGGCCTGCCGTCAGGATAATCGCCGACATGGATACCTATCCTGCCGTAGTTTTCCATGCGCTCTTTAAGGCGGTCGGCTACATCGGGATCAAGATATATGTCGTCATACACCGGCTGCTCGATAAAGTCGGTGCGCATGACATAATCGTGCATCTTGTTGTACATGCCTATCGCTACGAGCGACGGCATCTCTTCCATAGCGTTGACAGCCGAGCCGATGCGTGATGTGCCCCAATAAAAGCCGGCTGTCACATACCAATGCTTGTTGCGCAGCGGAAAAAAGTCAACAAGCAGCTTGAAATTTACCATTTTCGCCTTACAATCCATCTTTACCGTACGGTCGACATCAAAGCCTGAAATCTCTTTCATCATCTCCTGTAATTTTGAGAAATCAGTCCCGGCGACCGCCCCGTCACGGTAATTGTCGACATTAAAATATAAAGGCACGTTAAACCTGGGCATGAAATCCACCCCCGCCCTGAGGCGCATAAACGACACCGGCGTTGCGGCTACTTCCACCCCTACTCCCGTAGTGCCGAGGGTGATTCCCAAATCGAAACTGTCGGCGAGCCTAGTTCCCGTCTGTTCACTGTTTTTCAGGTCATTTGCCCGTATTGCCGACATTGATAAGCAACAAGCAAAAATTAATGTGATAATGCTTTTTTTCATAGAATTTTCTCCAAAATTTGATTTTGTCGCAAATTTAAGTAAAAAAATATTGATAGGTGTTTTTTTTGTTAAATTCGTGCCGGATTTTTTCTAAAGACTATTTAACACTTGGTACACACCGAAATCATGGCTTGAAAAAATCACACACACGGAAAAAGCAAAGAAAAAGTATTAACCAATTAATAATTAATTAACAAACGTAAATGAACCGAAAACTAATCAATGGATTATTGGTGGCAACCATTGCCATCGGTAGTGCAGTGCCGATGACCTCATGCAAGGACACCGACGAGGATCTTTATGCACAATTGAGAGATGACAATTCCACTCTCGGCGCCCGTATTGATGCCGACATCGAGGCTCTCAAACAGGCACAGCAGGCACTAAAGACCGCACAAGAAAAGTGCAAGCAAGACTGTGAAAAGGCATGGGCCGACTTCAAGGAGACCGGATTTGAGGAATGCCTTAACGCTTATGTAAAAGCAAAAGGCAAGCATGATACCCTGAAATGGTATCTCGACCAGATCGACGGAGCTCTCAAGGCAGCCGACGGCACCACCTACAACAGCATCGGTGACCGTTTTGCAGCACTCGAACTTACACTGTCGACGCTGAAAAGCACAAATATAACGGAGATTCCCGGCCTTGCCGATGTAGCGGAGCTTCTGAAAAAGTGGAACACGGATCTCCCCACAGTGCTTACCGAGGCACATACCGCAGCCGCCGTTGCCGCAGAAAATGAGGCAATCCTGAAGGCTTTGCTTGAAGGTTATACCGACGCAGAGGGTAAAATCGACATAACCAAGATAAAAGGACTTATGAAGCAGGCTGTCGAGGATGCAGCGAAGGCAAAAAGTGATGCCGCAACCGCATTGACCACAGCACAAAGCGCCCTTAGCACGGCTACGGAAGCAAAAACCACTGCCGACGCGGCAAAAGAGATTGCCGATAAAGCAGCTGAAGACCTTATAAAACTTGAAAAGCGGGTAAAAGCCAACGAGACGAGCATCAAAAAAATCAACTCGCAGCTCAAGGCAATAACCGGACAGCTCAACCACCTGGTCACCGGTATAGTGCTCCAGCAGGTCAACAACCCGGTGTTCGGCAAGCTTAATCTCCCGCTCGACGTCAACTCCAAGATGCTCATCGCCTACTACGGTGACGCCATCAACGTAAACTTCCCGCCGGTAAGCAGCTCAACTACCGAATATGACAGCAAGTCAATCGTCATCACCGACTCCGACAAGAGCCGTCTCGGAGGCATCGACACCAAGAATTTTAACGGAGTGCTCCACGCCGACTATGGTGAAGACAACGTAAAACTCGGCTCCGTATACCTGAGTGTCAATCCCGCCGGGCTTGATGTGGAAGGCGCCAACTGGAATCTTGTCAACAGCAAGGGCGAGACTTCGGCCATCACCCTGTCAGGTCTTGAAAAGAGCACAGATGAACTGATGTTTGGCTACGGTCGCGCCGAGGGTGATGTACCCAACGGATTCTATGTCACTGACGCCACTGTCCCCGTCACCTCGATTGACGATGTGAAGCTCACCCTTGACGACAACTTCAAGGACAATGTGGAAAGCCTGCTCGAAAGCCGCTCGTTGAGCGACATCGCAGAGGTGGCAAAGCTTATCGCAAACCAGTTCAACAATAAAGTTCCTGCAAGAGGCATCCGTGCCGATTGGGAATATGAAACGGAAACCCTTGACGAAAACGGCGACGTAGTCTCTACCGAAACGGTAAAAGACGCCACCTATTCTGAATTCGGTCTCGCCGCCACCACGTTCAAGCCGTTGAGCTACAAATTCCTCTATGGCAAGCACTTCAAGCCGCTTGGCACAATCTCGCCGATCGACGAGTTCACACTTGACAGCAAGCTGAACATCACCATGCCGACATTCAACTTCAAACTTGACAACGTAAATCTCGGCTTTACCTTCGGCACAATTACCGTTTCTTTGGACGGGGCTGAAATAGTGGTGAACATACCTAAGACACCAGTATATGACAATAACGGAATTCAGATAGGCTATATACAACCCGACCCTATCAGAGTCACCGACTTCGCCAACCTTGAGAATCAGATCAGTCAATCGATCACAACCCAGCTTCAAGGACAAAGTGCCCAAATAAACCAGAAGTTCAAAGAGGCTATGGCGAGTGTAGCCCAACAGATCAACGAAGAGATCAATAGGGAGATGGCCAAGTTGAAGACCAACATCGAGGGACAGTTTGACAAAATCATCACCGAGATCCAGGATAAGGTCAACGGCTATCTCGGCACCGTCAACGGCTATGTCGATAAGGTCAACGGTTTCCTCAACCGCATCAACCGCCTGCTCGAAGACCCCAACCACTATCTGCAAGTGACCATGCTGTATAGCGGTGACAACGGAGCGTTCCATCAGGTCAGCAACTCCGAGACAATGCCTACCGCATTCGTGCTCAACGGCGGCGACGCAGTGAAACTGTGTCCGACAAGCTACACCGGTGACATGATCGTACCTTCGTTCCGTAAATATGTAGCCGTGACCAACGTCTACGATACCAAGACAAAGGTTACCGACACCACACTCCTTACGGATGCCAACTCCGCCAAGTTTATGAACGAGGTAATCCCCGGCACCCAGAATGAGGTGGCACTCAAGCTGACAGCAGGCTACACCTACGAGATCGTGTACTCCTCACTCGACTACCACGGTGTGACATCAACCCGCAAGTTCTATATCTCAGCAGAATAACCGACTCACTAAAGAAAACGAAATAACATGACAATAAAGAAAACATTGCTGACGGCGGCAATAGCCCTTTGCGGGCTTGCCGCCACAGCCCAGGAGCCGGCGGAAGAATACGAGTATGTATTCACCCCCCACTGGTACGGGCAGGCACAGTTCGGCATACAGGAGACACTTGGTGAAAACAAATTCGGTGACCTGCTTGCCCCTAATGCCCAACTTGCCGCGGGCTACCAGTTTACAAGTCTGTTTGGCGCAAGACTGTCGCTCAACAGCTGGCAGAGCAAGGCGTCGATCGACTTCAAGGGACGCCATAACTGGAAATGGAACTACATCGCCCCGATGATCGACGGCACGTTTAACCTAACCAATCTTATCGGTGGCTTCAACCCTGACCGCCTTGTCGACGTGAACCTGCTCGCAGGTATAGGCGTCAACATCGGCTACAAGAACAAGGAGGCCAACCGCATCAACGAGAATTTGAGCAAGGATGCAGGCTTCCAGGTGCTCCGCAACAACTGGACCGGCACAAAGGCACGTTTTGTATTCCGCATGGGTGCAAGCGTTGATTTCAAGGTCGCCGAGTCATGGAAGGTGGGTCTTGAGCTTCAGGCCAACACCCTCCCCGACGGCTACAACTCCAAGCGCGCCGGCAACAGCGACTGGTATTTCAACGGACTCGTAGGCGTGAAGTACACCTTCGGCAAGAGCCACAGCAAGCGTAAGAAGCCGGTGATAGCGCCACAAGTTGTCGTAGAGGAAAAGATAGTTGAGAAGGTCGTTGAAGTGCCTGCCCCCGTCGAAGTAGTCAAGGAGGTGCAGGAGCCGATACGCCGCGACATATTCTTCACCATCTCCCACACCAATATATCGGTATACGAGATGCAGAAGGTGAAAGCAATCGCCGACTACCTGAAGGAAAACCCGAAGGCGAAGGTGACAATCACAGGATATGCCGACAAGGGTACAGGCTCACTCCGTCTTAACATGCAGCTTGCCCAAAAGCGCGCCAAGGCTGTTGCCGATGCGCTGACCGGTAAATTTGGCATCGCCGCTGACCGCATCAAGGCAGCCGGCATGACCGAGACAGATACTCCGCCCTACTCCGACCCGGTACTCAACCGAGTCGCGGTATGTATCACTGAAAACGACTAATCAACCAGACAAGACAGCCGGGAATGTGTGCGTGTGCCGGCTGTCTTGTCTTTATATTACCATCATTATCGACCCGCTATGAAACTAACGCCAGTCACGATCTTACTGATGTCATTAGCATTTCCCGCAATGGCTTCCGACCTTCCCGCCGACGGATATTACCGTGTGGAAAACTTTATGAGCCACCGATATGTGTATGTACTCGACAATCACGGCACAATCGATATCGGCGCGACATCAGCCGACCTCAAGGCAATCGAACTGTGGAAAGGACTTGACAATGCCATCTCCGACCCCGCGACTGTGCTCGACTTCACCCATATACAAGATCGCGAGTATGACGTCACAAGCCAAGGAACCGGCATCCACAACATAATCGACTATTACGTAAGGGTAAGGGCTGTAAACTCACAACCCGACACTTATCTTCTATATGCCACTAACAGCGGCATGACAAAATATCTCTGCGACGGCGAGCGCAACGAGTCATTGCCGGAAGGTGTACTATCCGACAACGGTGAAGGGAAATGGCGCTACTGGCACCTTGACAGGATCGCCGCCGACAGCGACAACTATTTCGGAATCGCGCCTGACCTTAAGGCAACCGACGGCAGCTATTACGCTCCCTTTTATGCCGGCTTTCCGTTTTCATTCTCATCTCCCGGAATGACAGCATACTATGTCTCGAAAGTCGACACCCAAAATGCCATTGCGGTCATAAGCGAAATCTCCGGTGCCGTACCGGCTGCAACGCCTGTATTGATAAAATGCGGCTCTTCACTGCCGTCGGCCAACCGTCTCAACCTTGGAGGCAACCCTTCGGTACAGATCTCAGGGAACTGCCTAAAAGGAGTCTATTTCCAAAGCGACAAGCACCTGCATTACAACATGACCGCCTACAACAGCGCCACGATGAGAATACCGGCAATACTTCCCGACGGTAAACCGGGATTTGTCACTTCCGACATAAAATATCTGCCCCGCAACAAATCATATCTTAACGTGCCGGAAGGCTCACCGGCAACGCTTCGCACGATGACAGAAAAAGAATACGACACATGGCTTCAAAACCGACCGCCTGCCGGCATAGAGTCGGTGACAGCTGACGAAAATGTGCATGACATCTATAATATTTTCGGAATCAAGGTAAGCGACACAAGCCGCCATGACGACCTTACGCCGGGCATCTATATAATCAACGGGCGGAAAGTAATAATCAATAACCGATAGACGAACTGTTAAACCAACGATAGCTTTTTCATTTTCTGACAAACCCGGAAAGAAGCGGCAACACACTGCGTTGCCGCCTCTTTTTAACCCATGCCCCAAATGAGGAAAAACATTAACACCGATATCATTTTCGATTGAATTGCTCCGCATAACAGGATTATTTTGTAACTTTGCGTAAATAAACAGCAATCAACTGATATGAAATTTCATAGCAAGTTAAATATTTTGCCTTTAGGCGCGACAATGCTGGCAATCTCCGTCAGTGCGGCAAACCTGCCCACACGGATGGTTGACGGACAGGAATGTTACTATTATGAAGTGCAGCCTAAAGAGACCGTGTATGGTCTTTGCAGAGAATTTGGCATCACCAAGTCACAACTTATCCAATATAACCCCGCCGTAGCCGACGGTCTTCGTGCCGGAGCGGTGCTTTATTTCCCGGTTGCAGAATTTCCCGAACTCGGGGCAGTCGATAAAGAGGTATCAAATAAATCGGGAAAAGACAAAAAACAGAAGGTTTACATAGCATCGGAAGATAATACCGCCCGTACATACCAAAAGGCTGCCGTTCACCATGTAAAGAAAGGCGAGACAATATATGGTATATGCAAGCGCTATGGAATCGAAGAAGCACAGTTGCTTGCTCTTAATCCGTCGCTGAATGACGGACTGAAACATGGCACACTCATCATGCTCCCCGACTCATGCCGGGAGTCTGAACAGGAGACTGTAATCGCGCCGGCTGTCGCAACCACCGACGACAATAGCAAAACGATTACCCCCGAGCCGACGACACAGGACACAACTCCGACTGTTCCGGAAGACAAGTCCGCAGAGCTGCGCGAAATAACTGAAGCCGTACCCGCCGACTCCACGGATGTTACAGATGAAATCGATGTCACGGATGAGCCGGAAAAAATCGGCAAAGCAAAGACAAGCATAGCCGTGATACTCCCCTTCATGCTTGACAACAGCAATCAGGACAAACAGACACAGCTTTACACCGAGTTTTACAAAGGCATGCTACTCGCGGCCGACTCCCTGCGACATAGCAATCATAAAGTGGAGATACGCGCATATGACTCGGCGGCAAGCCTTGACACGGTGGTAAACATACTCAGTCGCGACGAACTTGCGGATGTCGATGTGATAATCACGCCGGATGACGACGACCAGTTTGATGCGATCGCACGTTTTGCCCGCGAACGCAATGCCGCGGTATTCAACATTTTTGCAGTGAAGAACACGGAATATCTTAAAAATCCCGATATTCTTCAGGCAAATATCACCCACTCCGCCGTCTATCCTAAAGTAATCAAAGAGTTTATTAGGCTCTATCCACAATATACACCAGTATTTCTGACCTCACGCGACGGCAAAAGCGACAAGAAGGACTTCACCGCAAAACTCCGTGAAGAGCTGAGAGGCAGAGGGCGCGACTATCAGGAGGTGACATACGCCACTTACCTTAAAGAGAGCGATCTCGCAGCGCTAAGTTCCGACGGATTCTACATGTTTATCCCGGAATCGGGGACATCATCGGAGTTCAGCCATATCGCGGGAGCATTGAAAACATTCCGCGAAAATCACTCCGACTATAATCAGGTGAGGATATTCGGATATCCGGAATGGATCACTTTCCGCGGCAACGCGCTTGAAAACCTGCATTTCCTCGATGCCACGGTATACTCCCGCTTCTACAACGACGACAACAGCTACCGTAGCAAAGATGTCGCCGAGCGATATAAAAAATGGTATGGGTCGTCAATGATTCAGGCAGTGCCGGTGCAGGGTATTCTCGGATTTGATGCCGGATTCTACCTTCTAAAGGCGATCAATGAGACGGAAGGCAACCTGCTTGACTCAAAATACTATTATGACGGGGTGCAGAGCGGATTTCATTTTGCAGGCACGGGAGAAGGCTCCGGACAGGTCAACGACACGGTTTACTTTATCGAGTTCCGCCCGTCGGGACTGATTGATAAACATTCGGTCGAATGAGCATACTCAAATCAATCGCAGTGACATTGTGCGGCATGTTGTCAATCATGACAGCAAGCGCGCAGGCACATTACGTCTCGAAAGTGTCGATCGGAGCGAAGACCGGTATCACGATGTCCAAAATGTCGTTCACCCCAAGCACAAAGCAGTCGCTCGTACTGGGAAAGACCGCGGGCGTCACATTTAAATATTGGGAGGAACGCAACTTCGGACTGATTGCCGAAATAAACTATGAGCAGCGCGGATGGAAAGAAAATTTCGAGGACGCGCCATATGAGTATGAGCGACATCTCGACTATATACAGATACCATTGCTGACAAGCATCTTTTTCGGCAATAACACAGTAAAGGGATTTGTAAATCTCGGTCCGGAGGTTGGCTACATGATCGGCACAAGCTACAGCGCGAATTTCGATGTCACAAACATCGGAGCCTATCCCGACTTTCCGCAACTGCGTATGACCGACCAGCTCTGGATGGAGCCTTCGAAAAAATTTGACTACGGTATATCGGGCGGCGCCGGCATCGAGTTTATCATCAAGCGGCGCAACATAATAAACCTGGAAGCGAGGTATTATTTCGGTATCGGAAACATATTCCCTGACGATCGCCGCGACACCTTCTCGGCATCGCGCGGAATGTCAATCATGGTTACTCTCGGCTATTCTTATCGCCTGAAATAATCGACCGATACAGCGGAATCTCAGATTCTGCCGGGGGCGGTCAGTATGTGAAACACAAGGTCGTTGAGTATGTCATACGGATCCATGCGTGAATCCACGCCCTTGCTCTTGGCATCGGCAACACGGATCGCACGGATTATCTCGATCAGTTTCCAGGCATTGTAATTGCGCATCCCCTCCTTGTAATCCGACGGAAGCCAAGCCCCCTTTCTGCCCAATGCGGCGCAAAGTCCGGCATCGCTCTTGTCTTTTGTATACAGCAGCACAAGAAGGCTTGAAAAGAAATTCCATATGCTTCCGATCGTGACAACAAACGGATTGCGCTTCGGATCGCGGCGAAAATGATTGGTTATGGTAAACGCACGCTTAGAGTTTTTAGTGGCAAGCGCGCTTATAAGCTCAAAATTATTGTAGTCCTTACTGATACCGATCAGATTTTCAATTACCTCCGGGGTAATCGACGCCCCGGCAGGCAAAGCGACGGCAAGTTTGTCAATCTCGCTGTGAAGCCTCGAAAGGTCAGTGCCAACGTAGTCACGCAACATTCCGAGTCCCTTGGTTTCGATATTGAGTCCTTTCTTCTTTATATAGCTGCTGATAGTGCGCCCTACTTCCGTATCTTTCAACGATTGCGATTCAAATATCACTCCTCCATGGGAAGTCGCCTGAGTCATCAGCTCCTTCGCCTTACACTTCTCCCCGCGACATGCCACGACAAGCACGGTTGACGATGACGGCTGCGACGCATAAAGGTGGAGACGGTCGAGCTGCGTAGACTTTATTGACTGGGACTCTTTCAGGATGACAACCTGAACGTCGGACATCATCGGATATCTACGACACGCATCCATCACCGTGTCCATCTCAACCTCCGGCGCATACATGGTGTAGAGATTGAAGTCACGGTCACTTTCAGGGATTATTGCCTCGAAGCGTTTCAGCAGTTCATCAATATAATACCCCTCAGTGCCATGCAGGATATATACCGGCGCAAAATTACGCGCGTTTATCTGCATGACTATCTCGTCAAAAGTCATTGACCCAGATGCTGCCGCCATTGTTAAGTAACTATTACAAATTTATTTTTGTAAATTTACAGAAATTTTCGATGTCTGACAAATTTATGAAGCTCAATCTGCCCCATTACGACTACAAGCTACGGCGCGACAGTGACGGTGTAAAAATCTTTGACAGGCTCAGGATGAAATATGTGGCTGTCACCCCTGAGGAATGGGTCAGGCAACATTTTATCGAGTATCTGATCGCAGAAAAGGGGTATCCCCCCACCCTAATGGCAAACGAAGTAGGCATAACCCTCAACGGCACGCGCCGACGCTGCGACAGCATAGTGGTAGACCACAGCGGGAAGGTTGTGGTAATAATCGAATACAAATCGCCCGAAGTAACCGTATCGCAAACCACCTTTGACCAAATCGTGCGCTACAACATGGTGCTTCGCGCCCGTTATCTCATAGTGTCCAACGGTCTCAACCATTACTGTTGCGCCATCGACTACGAAACCGGCACATACCGCTTTCTCCCCGACATCCCCCACTACGAGAGTCTGTAAATAAAAAAGAGCCGCGCTAAGGCGGCTCCGAAATATTGTGATAATGAGTGTGGATCAGAAGAGGTAGACTACGCGCACGTTGAGGGTGCGGTTTTTCGCGCTGAAATCGTCGAGCAGCTTGGTCTTTTCAGCATAAACGAGTCCCCAGGTATAGCTGCACATCACCTGCCAGTTGCGGAAGAGTTCAAAGCCTCCGCCCACCGTCATGCCGACATCACCACCGGCATATTGCAACGCCTTCACATGGCTGTGACCCATAAGGATGCTGAACGAGGGACCGCCGAAAACAAACGGCGCGATATAATCTTCAAGACCATTCATGCGTGTCCATTTGAACCGCAGATGAACCGGGATCTCAAGATAATGCAGATAAGAACGCTCCCTGCCGAATCCTTGCGACGACCACACTTCCTTCTCTCCGAGATTAAGGGTCGCGCCACGCTGCTCATAGAAAAGTCCGGCGTCAACACCAAAACCTATGCCCGGAAACATCAACTCGGTAGCAACACCGGCAGAAAATCCCACACTTTTGTCAACCGAGATGAGATCCTGCTTAAATTTAAGATCGGTGACAGTCAATCCCACCATGGGACCATAACGAAACTGAGCCGACAGATTGAGACCGGAAAAGGCTGCCGCCACAAAGGCAAGGCATATTATTAATTTTCGCATTAAGTAACTCTTCTAAATTAATTTATCGGAACAAAGGTAATAAATGTTTACCACCTATGCAAACAGCCGTGCAATGTCGTCGGTGGTAATGGTGCTCAACACGAGTTTACCGTCGGGTGTATAGTTGGGCGTGGCAAGCTTGAACAGGTCACTGAGTATATGGTCCATCTCCGCCGATGTCAGTTGCTGACCGGGCTTTATCGCAGCCGCCTTCGCCATCGAGAGAGCGATGCGCTCGTGCATGCTTTCACCAAGAGCTTCCCCTGTATCCATTACCGATTCAAGCATTGACATCATAAGCTCGCGCGGATTCACGTCATTGAGCACCGATGGCAACCCATTGACAGTCCAACTGTTGTCGCCAAGAAACGATAGGTCAAATCCAAGACGGGAAAGCTCGTCTACGATGCCTTCAAGAAACACCGACTGAGAGGGCGACAGTTCAAGTACTTCGGGAAATATTACCCGCTGGGTGCTGAGAGCCTGCAAACGGGCAAGGTCGATATAACGATCATAAAGTATTCTCACATGGGCGCGATACTGGTCGACTACAGTAAGCCCCGACTTGGAAGGAGACAATATGTACCGCCCTTTCAGCTGCATCACGGCAGGCACGGTAGTTTCAAAACTTGCAGAGAGATCCATCGCAGGACAATTCTCCTCTTCAATGTCATCAAGCGTCATTGAGTTAAGCGCGCTCGCCTTTACATTGGAAAGCTCCTCACCACGCTTGCGCTCAAAATCCTGATATAGTTTCTCCCAATCCTGATTCATGGTTGCCGACGGGTGTCGAGACAACTGCGAGTCACCCCCACCGGCAGGCCTTGCCTGCGCAGATGCAAAAGGATTATACGACGCATCGAGGTCAAGCCCGTGGGAAGCAGCTGCATCGGGATTAAACACGGGTATCTCAGGGGCGTCGTCAAGGTCAAACTCTATCGAAGGCACGGCGTTGAAGCGCCCGAGACCCTCCTTGACAGCCGCCACGAGAATCTGCCATATAGGCTGCTCGTTTTCAAATTTTATCTCACTTTTCGTAGGATGAATATTTACGTCGATAGTCTCCGGATCTACAGAAAAGTTAATAAAATAGCAAGGCTGTTCATCGGCGGGTATCAACTGTTCGTAACAGTGCATTATCGCCTTGTGGAAATAAGGGTGACGCATGTTTCGGCCATTGACCATCAGATATTGCAGAGCGCCACGCTTACGCGCATTCTCCGGTCGGCTCACAAATCCGCTTATCTTCACAAGCGAGGTCACGGTGTCGACCGGCACAAGCTGCTTGTCAATCGACTTGCCGAAAAGATCGACAATCCGCTGTTTGAAAGAACTGCGGAGAAGCTGGTGAAGCACCACATCATTATGGACAAGCTGAAACTCTATGTCGGGATTAACCAACGCCATGCGTTCAAATTCGCGCAATATATGATTCATCTCGACATGGTCACTTTTCAAAAATTTCCGGCGAGCCGGCACATTAAAGAAAAGATTTTTTATCATAAAATTGCAACCGAGGGCACATACATCAGGCTCCTGGCTCTCAACCTTAGAGCCTTCGATGATGACACATGTGCCTATCGAGTCATCCTTGCGCATGGTGCGAAGCTCAACCCTTGCGATCGCACATATCGAAGCGAGAGCCTCCCCGCGAAAGCCCATTGTGTGGAGGGCGAAGAGGTCTGCCGCCTCGCTTATCTTTGATGTAGCATGACGCTCAAACGCAAGCCGGGCATCGGTGGGCGACATTCCACATCCGTTGTCCACGACCTGAATCAAAGTGCGCCCGGCGTCCTTGATTATTATTTTAATGATTGTAGCACCGGCATCCACTGCATTCTCGACAAGCTCCTTTATCACTGCAGCGGGGCGTTGTATTACCTCACCGGCCGCGATCTGGTTTGCCACCGAATCGGGCAACAATCTAATTATATCGCTCATAAGTATGTCATTATTGTCAACACAAAGTTACAATAACCCCGCGTCTTATCCTAATCGGCTATTAACAACTTATCCATACCCCGGTGTTGATAACTTCAATCAACCCTGTAATTTAATTTCTTACTCGTTTTACGATTACGGCTCTTCCTCATACCAAACACATTGGCAAGCAGCCTGCGAGAGGTGTGATGACGCTTATGATAACTTTCGTAACTGTCAGTCGCCGAGTCAAAATCCTTTTTATAACATGAATCGGGACTAATATAGCAATAACTGAAATCCTCTATGATCGAAGACACGGAATCCTGAATATCGTCCACCATGTCAATCTGATCAAAAGAAGGGGCTATACAGCGGATATTCCGTTGCCTGCATTGCTCAACCATCGCACCAATTGTGTCGGCATATTTTTCTTTTATCACCGTATAGTCAAAATCTTTCCAATCTGATTCACCAATATTCTGCACAGGGCGCAACTGAATTATATCGGGAGTGCACTTATCCCAAAGTCGCCAAAATCTATCACTGGAAAGATTATCGACATTCATACTGTTAACCGTGAAATTAACCCTCAAAGCGAAATCAGGGTGCTTGCTTTTTACCTGAGCTATGTTTTCAATGAGTTTGATAAGTAGTGCGAAATCGGCTCCAGGCATGAGATATTCGTAGGTATCCTTGTCAGTTCCATGCAGTGATATCGTCAACTCATTAAGGCCGGCTTCCACAAGACTCATCAGGTCAACCTTTCCTGAAGCAATGAGTTGACCGTTGGTAGTCAGAGAAATATATGGTATGCCACTCTTTTTACCCATTTCCACCAAATCGACAAGTCCGGGATATAATGTTGGTTCAGCCCCACAACCTATCTGAAGTTTCAATGCCCTATGAAACAAAGCTTTCTGAAACTGTTGTATTTGCCTCTCGGTAACATGACCACGCATTGCAGCACGCTTATCAGGATCACTGAAATAGCACATCCGGCATCTAAGGTTGCACGCAAGCACAGGATCTAAAAATACCCCCAACGTACGCCTTCCGGCAATGTGCATGCCCCACAAACCAAACAATTTCAACGACGGAGGCAACGAATTGCCGGAAACAAGTTTCAGGACTTTATATACATTCATAGCTGTAATTATAGATAATATACAAAGTTACAACAACCTGTCGTCTTATCCTAATTTATCTAACACCATGATAACAATCGAGTAACCGATGTGATATTTTGCGCCAAGTTATAAAATTGTCCGGTCGATGATTTGGAGTTTGGCTTGCGAGGATTCTTCGGGAGATGTGGGAACACGCATCATCTCGGCACAGTTGGAGAGTATCTTGAATGTGCCAAGAATATCGTGTGAGTCCTCATCGCGCCTCGGCATAGACATTCCGGAATCAACGATTTCCTTTGCTTCCTCGATGTCAAACCCCATACCTTCTATATACTATATAGTTGGAATTTAACTGCCATACAAAAAAATCACGATTAAGAGATTAAGAAGGTACAAATTTTTGCGATTATAACCCCATATTTTACAAAAAACTGCGATTATACTGAGGTTGAGATTGGGCATTACTCCGACTTTTAATTTGCCGTCATCGAATAATCACAAAAGGGATAGTAATGTCAACAGATGTCTGTTCATATACAAAATTTTATTGATTCGATCAATCCAAATTCAACAGCCAATCCGAGGCTTTGACTATCTTGATTTTTTTATCTTCTATGATTTCTACGCCGGGCTTACCCTCCAACACCACAAGAGTAAGATTATCGCAATTAACAGCCTCGGAACCTTTGACAAGTCCCATAAGCTCTCGATTCCAAAGCTTTTGTGACGGATTTGAAAAATCGTATGTCACCTGTATTAGCTCCACAACATTGCCACTTTTTACCACCACGAAATCAACCTCATAGCTTTTATTCTTTTTGAGATAGAACAATTGGTCGGACTCAGGATTTATTCTACGCATCAATTCAAGTGCTATCACATTTTCCAGACGCCAACCATAGCCGGGTGAACCGAGTGCATAATCGTGATTGGATATAAAAGCAACATCAATAGCATAATATTTACGTATCTTCTGCCGATCAAGATTCTTATAAGAGAATAAAGGCACCTCCCGGATGAGATACGACTCTTTCAGATATTTAAGATAGTTACCAACTGTTGGATGGGTCATATTTATTTTCTTAGCAAGTTCATTGGTTTGTATCTCTTGTCCTACCATGTCGAGTACATGGTTAGCGAGTTTGCGGATACCTGCTACATTACGTATATTGTGACGCTTGCATATATCTTTAGTGATAATTGATTCCACAAGCCCCTTGATGTAAGATGAATACTGATGTTCATAGACGATCTCAGGCATTCCGCCTTTCATGAGATACTCATCGAGAGCCTTCTGCCTTAAACCTATGGCAATTGTTGAATATGACTTGACGTCAACACCAATCATAGTGCAATACTCCATAAATGAGAATGGGAAATTCTCAATCTGATGATACCTTCCGGTAAGATGAGTCGCCAATTCACCACTCAATAGATTGGCATTGCTACCGGTTATAATCAGACGCTTGCCTTGGCGTAAAAGTCGATTCACAAACAACGACCATACATCCTTAATATTCTGTATCTCATCAAAAAACAGATATTCAAGAGGTCCGTAAAGTCTATAAAGAGTTTCAAGCAATTCATTCAGTTGCTCCGGTCGAAGATTTATGAAATTCTCATCGTCAAAATTTATATATCCAAATTTTACGCCGCTTTCAAGAAGAACTTTCTGGCATATAGTTGATTTGCCACTACGCCTAACACCTATAACTATTTGGGCGAGCTTGCTTTTAAGATTGATCTGAGTCTCTTCAATACGTGGTACAAGAGCTGACAAATCGAGATTATCAAGCTCCGCACGCTGATCTGAGAGTATTCTTCTGAAATCCATAAGATTATATTTTTTACAAAGGTAAAAAAAAAATCTCTATTTACAAATAGGGAAGATTTGCGGCATTGCTATTTACAAATAGGGAAGATTTTAACGACTTCTATTTACAAATAGGGAAAATTTACGGCGTTGCTATTTACAAATAGGGAAGATTTTAACTTCCAACGGCTGCGCCCAAGATGCTTCCTCTCAACGATCCTTTCGCTCGGCAAAGCTCAAATAAATTTGGCTTTGCACTCGCTTATTCGTATCTTTGTGATATGTCAAAGGTAACGGCTTCAATAGTCACATACAATGCACCCGTCGATGAGGTGAAAGAATGCATCGAGATGCTTGGGGCAAGTTGTGTCAGCCAGCTCTGGATTGTTGACAATAGCCCCGAGGATTGCCTGCAAGAGGTAATCGCAGGGGTTCCTGCCGGAAAAATCGAGATCAAGTATATTCAAAACGGTAAAAACATAGGATTCGGAGCAGCCCATAATATAGCGATAAGAGAGGCGATCGCGGAGATGTCGGATTTTCATCTTGTCATGAACCATGATGTCAGATTCAGTCCTGATGTCATATCACAGTTAGCCGAATATCTTAAAGAGAACCCTGACGTGGCACAGGTTATTCCCAACATGATTTATCCGGATGGGAAAAGACAGGATGTAGTGAGGATGCTTCCCACACCGCTTGACGTGTTCGGTCGACGTTTTCTTCCCTCTTCCCTGTTTCAAAAGCGCAACGCCCGCTACACGCTAAGCGCGCGCGACAGTGTGACACCGCTAAACGTGCCATATCATCAGGGTAGCTTTATATTGTTCCGCACCAGATGCCTTGAAGAAACAGGAGGGTTTGACGAGCGATTTTTCCTATATCCGGAAGACATCGACATAACGCGACGCATGCACGAGCGATGGCGCACAATGTATTATCCCAAAGTCACTATCATCCATGATCACCGACAAGGAAGCTACCACAGCAAGAAACTCCTGTGGATACACTGCACCAATATGATACGCTATTTCAACAAATGGGGATGGTGGCATGACCCGCAACGGCGCGCATGGAACCGCGAAGTGCAGAAAGAGATCAACCACGACGACGCCCTATCCAACAAATCTTGAGATAAACGCGAAGAAACAGCGACCGCCATAGGAAAGCAATACACCAAGCTTATTTTTAAGGCGCACCCTTGGATTTACAATCTCACCGCCACGCAAATCCCGGACTATATCCCAACACCGATCACTCTCTACTGTAGAGCCGTAACCGTTGCGGTTAAGCAGGATAAACATATTGAAGGCGGCACTTAGGCGACGGTCGCGAGCCGCTCGTTGCAAACTCCGGTCAAAAGCATTCATGCGCCTGCATATGTCCTGAGTTACATCAAGTACATCAAGTCTCCTTAAAGAGAAAGACCCTATATTGCTACCGGCCCGGTGACGATAATAATAAAGCAGATCATCACTGACGACTACACGGTTGGCCAATGGAAGAAGCTTGGTAATCAGATCCAAATCCTCATATAGCAAACCGGGGACAAAGAGATGCCTTTCAAACAGACTTCTACGGTATAGCTTGCAATAGGGACCTGTGTCAAGACCATCCTGATAGAGCGTGCGCTCCAATGCCTCCAACGGAGAGAGGACAACAGGCTTCTTTCCCGAAAGCGACAACCGAGAGCAATCAGGCAAACTCCCCTCCGCAAATTTCACCATTGAGATATCGGCATCACTTCCCACAGCAAGAGCATATAATCTCGACAGATAGGCAGGATGAAGAATATCGTCACTGTCCATAAACGCGATATATTCACCCTCAGCAGCCGCAATACCTGTGTTGCGAGCCACCGACGTACCGCCGTTAGGCTGATGCAGGACACGGAAACGCGGATCAACCGAGGCAACCTCGTCACAAACAGTCTCCGAGCCATCAGTCGAGCCGTCATCCACAAGCAGCACCTCAAAGTCATGAAAATCCTGACGGCGTATGCCCTCGACACACTCCCCCAGATATTGCGCCACATTGTATACAGGCACAATTAAAGAAACAGCTGGTTTTTCATTCATCAACCACAAATTTACTGAAATTTCCGAACAAATTTTTGCATAAATGCAACATACTTTCTTATATTTGCGAAAAGAAGAGATAATTTTTTGCTGTTCAATGCAACCTATATACTCCCACATGCATCTAACATATAAAATCAAACTATATTGACGTATGAAAACATTAATGACTACATTACTTGCCGGTATGTTGCTGATATCGGCATCAGCATCGGCAGAAACCATCCGTTGCAGTAAGAATATCGTGAATCAGAGTGTGACAACCGGCAGTTTCAACAGTATCAAGACTACATCGTCGGTCGATGTGGAATACCGCCAGTCTCCGACCCAAAGTATAGTAATTTCCGCACCTGACAACATTATCAAGTATATTGATGTAAAAGTAGTCGGCAACGAGCTAAAAGTAGGCTTCAAACCCTCAACCAACCTCAATATAATCTGTAACAGCAAAATGGTGGTGAAAGTAAATGCACCAAACGTGAATAATTTCACCACAGGTAGCTCAGGCGACATCGACATCAAGGGAACCCTCAATATCACCGGAAATGTAAGCTTTAACACAGGGTCAAGCGGCGACATTGAAGCAGACAATGTAAAATGCGCCACCCTGACGGCAACAACCGGAAGTTCGGGCGACATCGAGGCAAAACAGCTTAACTGCACTACATTAAAAGCCACAACAAAAAGCTCGGGAGACATAAAAATCAGCAATCTCAAGGCATCGACAGTGACGGCATCGACAGAAAGCTCAGGTGACATCAAATTGTCAGGCAACTGCACAACAGCGAATTACACTACAAACAGTTCAGGTGACATAAGTGCCAAATCACTTGACGCGGTAAATGTCAATGCACGTACAAACAGTTCGGGCGACATATCCTGCGTCGGGAAAAACGTACAGCAACGCGAATCAAGCTCCGGTGACATCCACGTATACAGGAAGTAATCGTCAGCATACCGCATGGCACAACACAACGACCTCGGACAATGGGGAGAAAAAGTCGCGCGTGAATATCTAATCACGCGCGGCTATACTATTATAGAACAAGATACCCGAAAAGGGCATTATGAACTCGACATCATCGCCATCAAGGGTAACCGAATAATATTTGTCGAGGTAAAGACACGGTCGGCAGGATCATTTGACCCGCTTGAGGCGATAACACCACAGAAGATAAGCCGCATATGCAGCGCGGCAAACTCATTTGTGATCCATTACCAATATCCCCACGAGGTGCAATTTGACATCATCGCCATAGTCGGGAATCCAGAAACCGGATATACGATAGAACACATACCCGACGCCTTCACACCTCCGCTACGCGGCTACCGCTAATCGGAAAGCCGCCGACGCGCCGACGGGTCAGGCTCGCGCAGCAATTCCTCCATTTCAGGGGGTACATTGAAAATATCATCCTTATCCTTTGGCCGCAAGGCGTCATACCATTGGAAAGAAGGCAAATAATATATCGACTTTTTCGCAAGGTAAAGCGGGGTCACCGTACCGGTCACCTCAGGCCACATCATCATGCGCTCAAGCTTTCCGTCTTTAAACAATCCCTTTAAAAAGCTGCTTTCCGAATTGACAATCTTATTGTAAGTAGAGTCGTTTTCCTCCGGGAGCGAGATCACCTCGACATTACCGTTTACGTCAAGCTGCCGCAAAGTGCCGTTTTCAAACTGTGCGATCATCTCCTTTCCCGACAACTGATTGTAAAACTCCTCATCGACATGCTCGGCAAGAAACCCGAAATCAGGGAGCTTCGCCCAATCGGCGGTAGAGTCATTGAAATGCACATTGATCACCTTACCAAACACCTGTCGCTGCTCATTCCACACGATAGGATGACGGTGCATGTACATTATAGAATCGCGCTCCATGAAACTCAGCGAATCACAAAGGCCCTGAACGTCGATACGCCAAAAACGCACACGAGGATATGCCGTCATGACATGAGTGGAATCCTCGCGCAGAAGATAGGTGCGCACGGTGTCGCCATGGAGATAAAGCGTGTCCTTGCGGCTATACTCCAGTATACGCGCCCTACCGGTGGCAAACGAACTGTCATTGGCCTCATAGTAGAATCCATAATCGCCCTCAATGGCAGCCTGACGGATAGAGTCGGTCAAAACCATACCGCCCCATGCCTGACCGAAGCCGGCCGGATGATCATAGAAAATTGTGTCGCCGGTAAGCGTATTACCGCGTGTGGTCACAACCAATGAGCGATCATACAGTTCCGAGACCTCTGCCTCCGTGTCAAACCACCCATTGCTTGAATAGACCGTAGCACTGTCGGTCACAATCACCGACGGGCTAACGATATTGGCTATATGAGTGTCGGTATTGTAGCGCAACACTTCTGTTGTCATCTTGAAATCTTCACCGGGAATATCCTGAAGCACTACATGCTCCCTGAACTCAGCCTCCTTTGTGTCAGGATTATACTCGCCATAGCCCGACGTAAGCTGATTTTCGGCATCGGTGATTTTGCCCTCGTTGTCGTAATAGCCGAGATTGGCGGCGATATCATAGTAAAACACATAGGTGGTAAGGGTAACATCCTTGTTTATAAGCCTGACGGGAGAACCGCCGTCGCCATAAAAAGTGGCAAATTCCGTTTCGCCCTTATAATCAAGCTCGTCGGCATATACAAAGAGAGTGTCACCCTGCTCCATCCTTACATTGCCGAAAGCCTGAAGCGAGCCGCTCCCTTCATAGAAGTTGGCACTGTCGCAGTACATGAACATGCCACCTTTGCGAAACATTACATTGCCGGTCACCATCTGAAACTCGGAGCTTATGCGCTCATCCATCCAAAGCCGGTCGGCACGCTCAAGAAACACACGGCTGTCGCGATTACGGTCGACCTCCGGGATTGTCGGCTTCACGGGTATACGCTTCGCCTTTGCCGACACAGGAAGGATCACCTTTTCCGTGACAGGACCGCCGAAGAGAAGCGAGGGTGCAAGAACACCCAAAAGGCACAGGAGAATAAAAATTCTCCCGTGCCTCAAATATAACTTATTATTATCCGGATTACTTTTCACCTGATGTTGTTTTTATCCAACCTTCATGGGTAAAGTCGCAATTTCGCCATCCATCCTCGATGCGGACATAAGTATCCTTAATCTTTTTCTCTGTCCAATCGGAGATGATTTTCGCTTTCTGCGCTTCCTCATACATATCTTTTATCATCTGATAGTCATCGCTGAGGTTTGCCCTGTGTCCCTCTATACGATTGGTAAGCTTGACAATAGCCACAATGTCGCGGTTACGCTTGGGATCCTTCATGATAAACGGCTTTGACATCTGCCCTACCTGAAGCTTGCTCACCTCGCGGCTTACCTCCTGGGGAAGCTGTGACATCTCAAAGCGGGTCGTACCGTTATTGTCGTTAACCATCACACCGCGGTTGTTACGGGTATCCTTGTCCTGCGACACATAGGGAATAGCCTCCTCAAAGGTAAACTTCTCCGCAAGTATGTCGGCACGCACGGTGTCAAGGCGGTGGATAGCCTCCGTGAGATCCTTGTCGCTCACCTTGGGGCGAAGGAGGATATGACGGGTGTTGATACGGTCACCACGCTTTTCGATAAGCTGGATTATGTGAAATCCATATTCAGTCTCCACGATCTTGGACACCTTCTTGGGGTCATTCAGGTTAAACGCCACCGAAGCATATTCAGGTACAAGCTGACCCTTACCCATGAATCCAAGCTCACCGCCACGTATTGAACTTCCATCTTCCGAATAAAGGATAGCGAGGGTAGAGAAATCGGACTCACCCTTATTGATGCGGTCGGCAAAGTCACGCAGACGCGCCTTAACCTCGTCAATCTCCTCACGCGGGATAACAGGATTAAGAGTCATAATCTGAGTCTCCACCTGAAGCGGGACGAAAGGAACCGAGTCAACAGGCAGCGACGAGAAATACTTCCTTACATCGGAAGGGGTCACCTTAAGATTCTCGGTAAGCGACCTCTGCACCTCCGTCACCTTGTAATTATTGCGCATGGCGTCAAGCATAGTCTCTCGGATTTCAGGCAACGGGCGACGGTAAAATTCCTCAAGCTTCTCCTGAGTACCGAGATTTGCAATCATCATGTTGATACGGCGGTCGACCTCAGCGGCAACCATAGCGTCTTGCACCTCAACAGAGTCAAGCTCAGCCTGATGAAGAAACAGCTTCTCAACAGCGAGCTTCTCAGGAATCACACAATACGGGTCGCCGTTTATGTCGGAACGCTCGTAAAGCATGGTCTGGTACAATTCCTCGACCTCCGACTTGTAGATAGGCTCGTCGCCGATCCACCATGCCACTTCCTCGGCTATATTATTCTGTGCCACAGAAAACGCGGCAGCAGCAGCCAATGCACATAATGTAAAAGTTCTGGTCAGTTTCACGTTAAATATATTATATCTTTTTTATTCTGTAATTTTAGCCTGTTCCGCTCCGGGAAGATCCATATTAATCTCAATGTCACCGTTTTCAAGCCCCTCTTCATAAAGATGCTGCCTGAGCCGACGGTCATATTCAACTTTCATCGTACCGGCAATATAATCACGGATTGTCTCCTTGACTGTCTCAAACGGGGCGATATCCCTTTTTGAAAGCACACCGGAAACGCTCATCATATATGTATAGCCATTGCGTGACATCTCAAAAATCCTGCCCGAGCCGGAAATCATTTCAGGAGTGGCATTAAAATCCAAGGGCATACGACCCGATATCTTTCCCCACTCGGTCCAATCATCACGGAAATAGTCATATTCCATCGCCTTAGGATCGGCAAGCTGATACTTCTCCAACCGGTCAAGATCCTCCTCACCTCCCGATTTCAGCCATTTCCTGACATCGGAAAGCCGGATGTTGTTGTCGGGAATCTTGATAAAAATGCCCTTGACAAGAGGCGCATCAAGAAGGAATTCTCCCTTATGCCTGTCATAGTATGACCTCAGGCTATCCTCCGAAAGTTCCTTGGGGCAGTTCTGTTCATACATCAGACGGCGATACTCCATCACGATAAGCTCGTTTCGATAATCATCGACCTTCTTTTCTATCGCCGGAATATCGGGGAGATTCCTTGCCGCCACCTCTCCTACCACGCGGGAGTCAACCCATTGGCGCACATATGCGTTGACAAAGCGCACACTGTCGTCGGGCGTAAGACCGTAAGGCACTTTATCTATCAGCTCGGGCATGGTAAGCACCGACTTCCCCACCCTGGCGACAACATTGCCGTCATGAGAAGCAGAGTCACCGCCTCCCCCGCAAGAAGCGAGGCAGGCGGCTGACAATAATATAGCGGCTGACTTCAACAGTGTCATAAATCCGGTCGATTAGCAATCGACATCAAAATTAATAAATTTTCGTCTATTGCAGTTTCTTTAATGCTTTTTTATTAACTTTTACAGGATATTTTGGTTTCAGCTCGTCGATCCACTGCTTTTCAAGCTCCGACTGATAATCGGAGATCACAGCTCCCTTGACATCGGCAGCCTCTTGGGGACTGTCGATCATCTCGCCGCCAAATAGCACCGCATGCTTCCAAACTCCGCGCATTTCCGGCTGTGGAGCGCCAAATAACAGGAAGTCGACCATCTTATTGTCGCCCTTTCCGGCAAGCACACGCTCGGCACGCGCCGTACGCTTAAATTGCTCATTAAGCTTGACGCCAAGCGAATCAGCGGAAGGAAGAGTCTTGAGGAAATCATCTACGAGAGCAGCCACAGAGTCATTTGTGCTATACACTATATAGCCCTTATACTTGGGAGATTCCCACTTGTACTTGTCACGGTGAGCCTCGAAATATGCGTTCTGCCCCTCCTTATCGGTAGATGCGCGGTTCCATACCTTATCGTTTGACACCTCAAACAAGAGCATGCCGTCGTGGTATTCATTGACAAGATTGCGGAAATCCTCATTATCACGCGCCACGCGCGCAATCTCGGAATCAATGGTAATTTCATTGATTACAGTCTCTATCGCCGAATCAATGTAAGATTCCGCCTCCTGCACTGACATATCGCCAGCCGGAAGCGGCTTTGCAAAAAGATTTACCGTACTGAACACCTTTCCGTCAACCTCACCGAGTACAACCGGATAAGCCTTAAAGGTAGCCACAAGGGATGAATCGAGCGATCCGTGATCCTTGACCGAGGCCTTCAATGACGCCACATTGCTGTCATAGGTCTTTACACCAAATTCCTTGCGGAGGTCGGCAAGACGTTTCTGTCGGGGCAAATTGCTCCTGCCGTCGCGCTTCATCATTGCGATAATCTTGTCGCGCGACTCCTCAAGGGAGGGAACTCCACGCGAGTCGACACGATTCACGATATGATAGCCATAGGAAGTGGCAAACGGCTTGGATATACCACCGTTTTCGAGAGAAAACGCAGCTTCCTCAAATTCAGGCACCATCATGCCGGCACCAAACCAAGGCAACATGCCGCCCTCTCTGGCCGAACCTGGATCCTCACTGTCACGACCGGCGACCTCCGCGAAGTCGGCGCCGCCAACAAGAAGCGTATAGATCGAGTCAATCTGCTCCTTGGCGCGCTTCTGTCCGGCCTCGTCTTTCCCTCGGGTGATCTTCAAGATATGACGGGCGAGCACTTCGCCGCGCGCCGGGCGCTCAGCCTCGACACGTACGATATGATAGCCGAAAGGACTCTCGATCACTTCCGAGATTTCGCCCACGGGCGTATCATAAGCCGCCTTTTCAAAAGCATAAGGATACCTGCCTGCCATAATCCAACCGAGATCACCGCCATTGCTGCGCGCCGAACGGTCGATTGAATACCGACGGGCGATATCGGCAAAGTCGCCTCCCGCAAGTATCACGGAACGGAGACTGTCGAGAGTAGCTATTTTAAGCGGAGCCTCAGCCGGTACGCGACCTTTATCAACCATCACGTGGCTTACCTTTACCTCACGCGCCATGTGGGAGTATGCCTCGTCGACAAGCCTCTGCTCTTCAGCGGCATCATACAGATAAGGCTCGGCAAGCTCGTTGCGGTATTTTGTAAACTCAGCCTTGAATGCCGCGGTAGTGTCAATTCCCGCAGCCTCGGCGGCAGCGACCTTCAGCTTATAGATTTTGAACAATTCGGCATACTCATCAACACTCATAGGAGCCATCTGTTGCCCGTTGTTCTTATTAAACAGATATTTGAACTCACTTAAAGGCACTTTCTTACCGGCCACGGTCATCACCGTAGGGTCGGAATCCTTCGCGATTGCAGTCGATAGCGACAGCGCACCGACGGCAAACACCAATATACTTTTTCGCATTGTCATCATTGTCTTAATACTTATATCATTATAAAAAGCAAAGATATAACGCGGGGAATGCACCCTGTATTATATCTTTGCGAACATATCTAATGAATTCCCTTACGAAATTACTGATGCGATGCGCTGTAATTGGGCGCCTCGCTTGTTATGGCGACATCGTGGGGATGGCTCTCAGCCACGCCGGCATTAGTGATACGTGTAAACTTAGCCTGATGTAGCTTGTCGATGTTTTCAGCACCGCAATATCCCATGCCCGAACGCAGACCGCCAAGCATCTGATAAACCACTTCATAAAGCGATCCCTTGAAAGGAACACGCGCCGCGATGCCCTCGGGTACAAGCTTGCGAGTATCGGTCTCCCCTGCCTGGAAATAGCGATCCTTTGACCCTTTTTCCATAGCCTCAAGCGATCCCATGCCGCGATAAGCCTTATACTTTCTGCCATTGAAGATGATAGTATCACCGGGCGACTCCTCCACACCGGCAAGCATACCGCCGAGCATAACCGAGTAAGCGCCTGCGGCAAGAGCCTTCACGATATCACCCGAATAGCGGATACCACCGTCGGCGATAAGAGGGACATCAGTGCCTTCAAGAGCCTTAGCCACATCATAGACAGCCGAAAGCTGCGGCACACCAACACCGGCAATAACACGGGTGGTACAGATTGAGCCGGGACCGATACCGACCTTCACACCGTCGGCACCATTCTCTACAAGATAGCGTGCAGCCTCGCCTGTAGCGATATTGCCGACCACGACGTCAATCTCGGGGTATTTCTCCTTGACAGAGCGGAGGACTCCTATTACGCCCTTACTGTGACCATGTGCCGTGTCAATGACAATAGCATCGACACCTGCCGCAACAAGAGCATCCACGCGATCCATCACGTCGGCGGTCACACCTACACCGGCAGCCACACGGAGACGACCGAGAGCATCCTTGCAGGCATTGGGCTTATCCTTGGCCTTGGTTATATCCTTATATGTAACGAGACCGATAAGACGGCCGTCGGCATCGACCACGGGAAGCTTCTCAATCTTATGCTGCTGAAGAATTGCGGCAGCCTCGTCAAGATTGGTCGATTGGGTGGTGGTGACAAGATTTTCCGATGTCATCACCTCGTCGATAAGCCGTGAAAGATTTTTTTCAAAGCGCAGATCGCGATTAGTGACTATACCGACAAGCTTGCGGTCGTCATCTACCACGGGTATACCGCCGATATGGTATTCTTCCATCATAGCGAGAGCGTCTTTTACAGTGCTACCGCGCTTGATAGTCACAGGATCATAGATCATACCGTTTTCGGCACGCTTCACGGCATGTACCTGACGCGCCTGCTCGGCAATAGACATATTTTTATGAATCACGCCGATACCGCCTTCACGAGCGATAGCGATTGCCAACTGTGCCTCGGTGACTGTGTCCATGGCAGCTGACACGAGCGGCACATTAAGAGTTATGTTGCGTGAAAACCGTGTAGTGAGATCAACACTTCTCGGCAGGACTTCCGAATAAGCCGGAATAAGGAGGACATCGTCAAAAGTCAGTCCATCCATCTTTACTCTATCTGCAATAAACGACATATAATGGAAAAATTTATTGCGCACAAAGTTACAATTTTTTTTAAAGATTAAAAAATCCCACCAAGAAAATCTGCTCAGAGACCACGAAAATAAAGGATAAATCTACAATGGAATAAAACTATACTACCAAGCAAAAGGCATATCAAGCAGCTGATTTTTTTTTAAGTTGCTGCAAATTGGTTGGTCGGCAGGAGAATCGTCGTGCAGGAACAACATGGTCGGGGAACGTGCCGAATACGGCAAGCAAATCATCAAGCTTGCATCCGAGGCATTGACCGCTGAATATGTTAAAGGTTATTCCATTGTAAACACGTTCCTAATCTTTATTTGCCAGCTCTCTTATGCGATGAAACTGTCGGCGGGAGATATTAAGAAACGATGCTATCTCCTGTATCGGCATATGTCTGACCATTGACGGGTGCTCGTTTAAAAGTATCTTATATCGTTCAAGGGGTGAGAGGGTGTGCAGATTGAGGTAACGCCGGTAAGCCGTCATCAGCAAAATCGAGGATGTGTCGGTGACAAAATCGGGATCCCTATCCTTAATATAATCACGCGCCAGAGTAATAGGCACCTGAAGCACCTCGGCAGTTGAACCGGCAATAATCGAACAAAAACTCGGCAGTCCATAAAGAAAGGACCGCACGTAATCGCTCACTACCTCATTGGTAAAAGAGAAACCGGTAACATGCTCCTCTCCAGCGGAGTCCATACCCACAAACTTAAAATATCCCTTACGTACAAATCCTATGTTGCGACATACTTCATTCTCCAGCGCAAAATGCTCGCCACGGGAGTATTCCACAACAGTCCCGTATAGCATGCAACATTCGTGCAAAGAGTTGAAATCAATCTGCGTCATAAAATCATTAAAAGCACCCATATTGCAAATGTAACTATTCTTTTTGATTTCCGGCAAATCAGCTTTAAATATACCCCACATTGTAAAAAATTTGCCTTAAGGGACTAAATTTTCTAATTTTGCAGAACATCAATATAAAAAACCTCCATGACCGGCAACAAATCCCCAAAAATCCCAGACGCATTCATACCCATGACACACATGAAAAGACGATTGGCGACAATGCTTCTGTTAGTTACCGTTGCGATATGTAATGCTTTTGCAAGTATCATGGAAGATTCTATCAGAGAATCGCTTCATGAGCTTAACGGAGAATCACGCCTGCTGGCATTGAGCGAACTTTGCTCCTTAGCCCATGCTGATGACAACATGGATCATGAACTCCGCTGTATACGCGATTATCTTGACGAGGCAATAAGACAGAACGATGTCGAATCAGTCGGTAATGCAACCGTAATGCAGCTTTCCTGTTACCTTAACTACGAATGCCTTGACAGCATCAGCCATTATCTGCCCACTATGCTGGAGAGAATGAAGAAAAACAAAACATGGGATTACTATTACAACTGCTGGGACTTGGCCATACAATCGGACATTTTTCACGATAAACTTGAGAGTGCGCTCCGGGAAGCGGAGAAAATGTACCGCGATGCACAAAAAAGGAGTTCGGACTACGGTATAGGAATCGCACTCTTCGACATGGGGGTAATATATCAGGCAATCGGAGAGACAGCAGAAGCAGTCGACGTACTAGAAAAGAGCATCGGAAAGCTAAAGGACCAGGCAGACATCACAATGGTACTCTCGGCATATAATTATTTGTGTGCGAGCCTTGACGGGCTGGGCCGATATCAGCGCATCATAGAATGTGCGGATGAATGGAAGAACATAATAGACAATTATGAGGCGAAAGCCGAATCCATGGGTTACACTCCGCAACTCGGAGGCAAAAGGATGTATAATCTCCTTGCGTATTGCATCGCCGAAATAGGTCTTGGAAACTACGAGAAAGCCCGAGAATATCTCGACACCGCGAGAGAATGTGCCAAAGGTCGCTCCAACTCACAGCAGTACAAACTGATGCAGATTGAAAGCCGCTACTATGGTGCCACAGGACAGTATGAAAAAGCAATAGAAATCAGCAAAAAGAATATCGGATTACTGGAATCGACCGGCGATTCTGTCAGCGTCGCGACAATGAAGACCGCCCTTGCCGACCTTCTCTTCAAATCGGGCAACTACGAGGAGGCCGCTCATCTCTACTATAATCTAAATCCCGTGACCGAACGGATTCGTGCGGAAGAGCTCTCAAGAAGGCTCGACGATCTGCACACGACATATGAAATCGACACCCTGACCCTCCAGTCACAGGCAACACGGACAAAACTGTGGCTATCAATAGTGACAATAGTGGCGTTGCTCGTAATCCTTATATTATATGTAGTCTATGCACACAAACTGAAAGATAAAAACAGGGCACTTTTCAACATAATCCGAGAGCATGACAATCAAACCTCAACGCTGAAACCCATGTTCGAATCAGAGAACAGTAATTCCGGTATTGACGGTGAAAACTCCTTGTTCAGACGCGTCAGCGACATGATGCGTAATGAGATGATATACAGAAATCCAAATCTAAACCGCGAATCTCTGGCAGCAGCCGTAGGATCAAACACCGTTTATCTCGCCGATGCAATCAGAGATAACACAGGTATGACAGTCAACGAATACATAAATGGATTCCGTATTTCCCATGCGGCCGGTCTTCTGACACAGAATCCCGATATAAGCATAGGCGACGTCGAGACACAATCAGGATTTAATTCACGCTCGACATTCAGTCGTCTGTTCCGTAACCATTTCGGAATGTCTCCGTCAGAATACAAAATAATATCCAAGGAGAAGGCCAACAAGAATTAGCCATAGTGCATCATACAACCGTTATTTCCGGTTTTGACACACCATTTTCCAATTTTGAAACATGGAAAATGGTGCAATGGTCTAATTTTGTAAGGCTAAAACGAAATTTAACAAAAAACCAATCATGAACAAAAATTTAAAATTGGCGCTATGCGCTGCCATATTTCCGGCTATCGTATGGAGTTGCGACGATGATGACAAAGGGACACCACCTTCTATTGAAGAAAAGCCCCTGTCACAATACAACACACCCGCTCGCAATCCCTGGCTCGCACAGGAAACATACAGTATCACCCACTTCAATTCAGCCCAGACCGACGCATTTCCTTATGCAGTTAAAGAAGGGACATATACAGTGGACCCTGACGACTGCCCCTCGACATGGAGCGGGCCTGTCAACCTTATGACCCTGGCCTCGACTTCTCCCGGCTATATGTGGGGTATGAGCAGCGATCGTGTGTCCTACATCAAGACTACCGGCAGTACTTTCGAGCGAGTGGCCGAAGCTCCTCTTCCGGGAATCACCATGCACACACAAAAAGAGCTTGAGACACTGACAGACAATTATTCAAGCTATGACCAACTGCAAAAAGCAGCCGTGAAAATACTGGGACAATTTCCACAGATGTCAATGGCAAACGGAAACTATGTTCTATGTGACCGTGACAATTATGTCTACACGAACGCAGGCAAAACCATTGCACGCTACAAACTCGTTGATAAAAACGACCCGGCCAAAGGAATCGTCCTTGACGGACAGATCGACATGACACCACACATCTTCGGTTCATTCACATTGGTAGGAGTATCAATGACTTATGACGGTTTCCTCATTGTCGCATCACAAAAAGGGCTCGCGACGGTGGCACGCGACATGACAAGTATAGTTGACACATATCCGCTCCCGGAAGGGCAGATTCTGACCAACTCGCTGTCGCTTGATGAAAACGGAGGAGTATACGTCGCAAGCAACAGTACCGAAGCCAACGGCAAAGGCCTGATGCAAAAATTGATATGTAAGAACGGTCATTTTTCCGACAAGGAAAATGACGGAGCGTGGAGTGCAACCTACGACGGCGGTCCAGAAGCCCCGGCAATAAAACTCGGCTACGGCACCGGCTCTACCCCCACTCTTATGGGTTTCGGCGACGAGGATGACAAGCTCGTGGTCATAACCGACGGAGCGAAGAGAATGAAACTCGTCGCGTTCTGGCGCGACAATATCCCGACCGATTCGGAACCTGTAGATTCCGACAACCCACGTCTCGCCGGCACTTTCGAAGTCACCTGCGGGCTGCCTGCCGCGACAGAATGGATACAGTCAGAGCAATCTGTAGTCGCCGGGGGATATGACGCCTTCGTGGTCAACAACATCAATATGACTTCCGAGAAGGTCTCTGACAAGATTATCGGCGTACTGGCCATTGGACCGATTATTGAAGGTCCGAAAGGGGTAGAATGTGTCAGATGGAATACTGCAGAAAACAAATGGGAAAGCAAATGGACCAGAGGGGACATCAGTTCCATCAGCATGATACCCTCGGTCAGCATACCGTCAGAGATGGTATTTGTCAATGGCTACGGCTCTGACGGCTGGGTTGTCACAGGTCTCGACTGGACTACAGGCACTACCCGCCAACGCATCATATTCGGTAAAAACAACCGTGGCAACGGTGCGTATGCCATAATCCAGTATCTCTCCGACGGCAGTCTGCTTTTCAATTCTGTCACAGGGCCGTTCAGAGTAAAACCGGAGTAAACAAGAAATTATCCTAACGAACAACATCTATGAACTATAAATATATAATTTCAAGTTTCATCCTTGCATACAGCCTGTCATTTCTTACAAGCTCGTGCAAGGATGACGACAATGACAATCCGGGACACGTCATTCCAAACGGACAATGGAGCGAGACCCTAAAAGGCAACGGAGAAGAAGTCGGAGCTTATCCTGATCTATACAGCAATTATTGGGAATATACCTACGACCTCGAAGCTAACAACAATAAGGCACTCTGCTTTTCGGGGCAATTTCCTCACTGCCGCTACTTCAGTTTCTCTCTCTACGATGACGAGACAGGCTCTGCCATCGGCGGCATTGACGACCTCGATATTGAACCTGACGAGGGAACATCAAATCCTTTCCGCCAAACTGTTTCCCAACCTGGGCGCTTTACAGTCTATGTCGTGCCTGAAAATGCCGGCAAAGGATTTATTGACGGGTTGAATTCAAAAAATATCTGCACAGTCAAATCAGGGGTAAAGAAAGTGGCCGTCTGTATCAGACAATACCTCGGCACGGACAGCAGCGGAAAGAAAGCCGACGAATACGGTGGCGTCGAGCTACCCCTTATCTCAGCCATTGATATGATTACATCAGAAGCCACCGATGTCCCCGAACATATCCTGTCAAATATCTACAATGCCTCGTCAAATTCGTACATATTAAAGTCAGATGAATTTCGCGAAGTGCCGTTCTTTCTTTCGCCGGTAAGCAAATATTACCCTAATAATTCCACCTCCTATCTCTATGCACGCACAAGGCTCAGGAGTGACAGCATCCTAAGTTTCAGCTTCATTCCGGCTCCGATACCTCAAAAAGCAGAAGACTACGATGGCGCAGCCGCACGCTATTGGTCGATATGTGTAGGCTCCGCTGCCGACACAAGGTCATATGCCTCGCTCTGCGACGTCAATGCCGATTGGGAAGAGGGCATCAAGACCCACTTCGTGATATGTCTGAAAAATAATCCGCGCCTATCCGAAATAGAGGAAAAAGTGAGAAATGAGAAGAGTCTTGGAAAGAAAATCAACCTAATAGTATGGGACAGTGAGAAAACGAATATCGACGGAAAGCCGCTCGGTGAATACATTGCCCTGATGTACCGCAATATACTTCCAAACCCCAACTGGCCATACTCGATATCCAACATGCTTCCCACCGATTATTACGACTCTACCGGCGAGCCGATCGACCATGTGACACAGCCGGAAAGACAATTGGCACATATTGCGCTGGGAGACTACGGGCCGCTCGGCACAAAGGAAAGCACATCCGACTTCCTGAAATAGACGGTATCACATCGGTTACCATAGACATATCCACATACAATCGAGATTATTCCGTTGAGCTTTCATCGGTATCAGTCAAATATTGCCTAAAAATGTAGCGGATAAAAGCGCATTTGGTAGAATCTGTTAATATTATTTTGTAAATTTGCAGTCATTTTAGAATAAGAACAGACAGTAATGAAACTGATAGCTGACAGCGGAAGCACCAAGGTTGAATGGTGTGTGCTTGATCATGACAAGCCGGTGAAGCAGATATTCACTTCCGGGTTTAATGCGTTGATGCTCACGGAGGAAGAGATCGCCCAATATCTTGATGACGAACTTATGTCGCAACTCGGCGACCTCGCCGGAGAAATCACCGAAGTTTATTTTTACGGAGCGGGGTGCATCGACGATGAAGTGTGCCGCAATGTGAGGCGCGCCATACGCCAGAATCTGAATGTAGCGACGATCGAAGCACATTCCGACCTGCTCGGGGCTGCCCGCGCACTGTTTGGCGACAAGGAAGGGATAGCATGTATACTCGGCACCGGCTCCAACTCATGTTACTACAACGGTCATGAAATCAAGGATCATGTCAGCCCTCTCGGATTTATTCTCGGCGACGAGGGAAGCGGAGCCGTGTTGGGACGCCACCTCATAGGCGACGTGCTGAAACACCAGTTGCCGCGCGAGCTTTGCGATCGCTTTCTTGACGAGTACAACCTTGAACGCGCTGCAATCATACGCCGTGTGTACAAGGAGCCTTCGCCCAACCGGTTTCTCGCGTCAGTGACACCGTTTTTGCTGAAAAATATCGAAGAGCCGGCGATCCACCGTCTTGTGCTAAATGAATTCAAGTCATTTTTTGTACGCAACGTGGCACAATATGACCGTTACCGCACTCTACCGGTAAGCTTTGTCGGGTCAATCGCCTACCTTTACCGCCCCGTACTTGACGAAGCGGCGGCAGCCCTTGACGCAAAAATAGACGATGTGATCAAAAACCCTATGGAAGGTCTTATCAGGTATCATTCATCACTTTAACACTCTCATGGGAAATAACGACGCCGCGCTTGAACTTATCCTTGTAAACATCTCCGGACATGACCGCCCGGGTGTTACCTCCGCGCTCACAGAGATACTCGCGCAATATGACGCCACCATACTTGACATAGGCCAGGCCGACATACACCACACCCTATCGCTCGGCATTCTATTCAAGACCACCGGCGACCTGTCGGGCAACATAATGAAAGATCTGCTCTTCAAGGCTTCGGAGCTTAACGTGCAGATACGATTCACGCCTGTATCGGTTAAAGAATATGAGGCATGGGTAGGCAGGCAGGGCAAAAACCGATGGATCGTCACCATACTCGGGCGACGCCTCACCGCGCGGCAGATAGCCTCAGTGACAAGTATCATAGCCGAGCAGAACCTGAATATCGACAGCATCCAGCGACTCACCGGAAGAGTGCCGCTTTCCGAAGGGGAGGAAGCAAAGACAAAGGCATGCGTTGAATTTTCAGTCAGGGGCAATCCCAACGACGCCAACGAAATGCAGTCATTGTTCATGAAGCTGTCGGCAGAAGAGGAATTTGACATCTCCCTCCAGCAAGACACGATGTATCGCCGGTGCCGTCGTCTCGTGTGCTTCGACATGGACTCGACCCTCATAGAGACTGAAGTAATCGACGAGCTTGCCGAGCGTGCCGGCGTCGGTGAGAAGGTAAAAGCCATCACGGAGCGCGCGATGAGAGGCGAGATCGACTTTGACGAAAGTTTCAAGGAGCGTGTAGCGTTGCTGAAGGGACTTGATGAAAGCGTGATGCGCGACATTGCCGAACACCTGCCCGTGACCGAAGGGGTAAGCCGCATGATGGAGGTACTGAAACGAGCCGGATTCAAGACCGCCATACTATCCGGCGGGTTTACCTATTTCGGCAACTATCTCAAACAAAAATTCGGCATAGACTATGTATATGCCAACGAGCTTGAAATCATCGACGGCAAGCTTACAGGAAGATACGTGGGCGACATCGTAAACGGAAAGCGCAAAGCCGAGTTGCTGCGACTGCTCGCACAAGTGGAGAATATCGACATCGCGCAGACCATTGCCGTAGGTGACGGGGCAAACGACTTACCGATGCTGACGACAGCCGGCCTTGGCATAGCATTTCACGCAAAACCAAAGGTAAAAGCCACCGCCGGGCAAAGCATCTCAACAATCGGGCTTGATGGAGTGTTGTACTTTATAGGATTTAAAGACTCATTCATATCTGATGGCTCAAAATCGATCAACTATTGAGAAAATGAAAAAGCTGCCGCAGGTAATCACGACAATAGCGGCAATATTATTAACTGTAACCATTCACGCCCAGCAGTCAGTGGGACTCGTTCTCAGCGGCGGAGGCGCGAAAGGAATCGCTCATATCGGTGTGATAAAAGCCCTTGAGGAGAACAACATACCGATAGACTATATCGCGGGTACCTCCATGGGCGCGATAGTAGGAGGATTGTATGCCGCGGGATATACCCCGGAGGAAATGATGGAGCTGATCGAATCAAAGGGATTCAGCTATTGGTCGACCGGCACAATCGACCCCCGATGGACATATTACTATGCACGCGAGGAGCCTACGCCCAAGCTCGCCAACATAAACCTCAACCTTAACGACAGCACAAAGAGCAACAACATACTGCCCACGAGCCTTATCAATCCCCTGCCGATGAACTTTGCGTTCATGGACCTCTTTGCCGGCTACTCAGCCCAGTGTAACGGAGATTTCAACAACCTGTTCGTACCGTTCCGCTGTGTCACGTCAGACGTGTACCACAAGCATAAGATCGTATGCCACAGCGGCTCGCTCGGCGACGCCATACGCGCCTCAATGTCATTTCCCATAGTATTCCAGCCAATCGAAATGGATGGTGTGCTTGTATATGACGGCGGCATATACGACAATTTTCCGGTAGACGTGATGAGAGAAGACTTCGCGCCTGACATAATGATAGGCGTCGACGTGTCTTCGCCCGACAAGAAGCCCGATCCCAATAACCTGATGCAGCAGATCGAGGATATGGTGATCCAGAAAAATGACTATACCCTACCCTCCGACGAGGGAATAAAACTGAAAGTGCCTGTACAGCAGTTCGGATTACTTGACTTTCCCGCATGTCGCCAGATTTACCAGATAGGATATGATTGCGCCATGGAGATGATGGATTCCATAAAAAGCCGTGTCACGTCAAGGATTCCGGCAGAGACGCGCAAACTGCGTCGTGCAGTATTCAAGTCGGAGACGCCTTATGTTTTGTTTGATTCGGTATATGTACATGGCGGCACACCAGCCCAGGACGCCTATCTTAAATATATATTTACCAAAGGTAGACGTGACACATTCGGGTTAGACCAGGCAAAGGATGCATATTACCGCGCCATAACCCCCGGCAAACTGCGCAATTTTGTGCCGCGTGCAATTTGGAACGACACGACACAGCGGTTTGCGCTCGACCTGAAAGCCGATGTCAAAAACAATTTCAATTTAGGACTCGGCGGATACATCAGTTCGTCGACCAATTCCATGCTTTTTGCCTCGGCAGGATACAACACGCTAAGCTTCAACTCACTCAGCACCTCAGTCAATGGCTGGATAGGACAAAGCTACATGGCAGGACTGCTTGATCTCAAGATGAACATGCGCTCGGCAATTCCCTCCTACATGAAAGTCCAAGCCGTAATATCGAGAGAGAAGATGTTTGACAGCGACAGGATATTCTACGACGAGGGCAACACGCTCGTCACAAATACCGAACTTTTCGGAAGATTGCGCTATGGTATGGCTATGGGCAAGAGCGGCAAGCTTGAAATCGACGCCGGAGCGGGAAGGCTCAGCAGCCGTTTTTTTGACGGGCTGACAGTCAACGATATGGAACGCGACCGCGCCACTTACGTGCTCGGACAGATACGCGCCATATATGAATACAACACTCTCAACGACCAGAATTATGCCACCAACGGCATGATGATACATGCTTCGGCATTCGGTGTATACGGCAACTACAGTTTCTTCCCTAAAAACGACAAGTCGCTCCGTCAGGAACAAAAAGGAGTCAACTGGCTTCAAGCGGCATTCAGTTATGAACGCTATTGGTCGCTTAACCGGGCACTTTCGATCGGTATTGAAGGAAATGTCGAGATTTCCACACGCAAGCTTCTTGACAATTATGCCGCCACGATGGTCATGCTGCCGGTGTTTCATCCTACTGCGTCGACCTACAATTCATTCAACGCGTCATTGCGCGCTCCACAATACACGACATTCGGAGTACTGCCAATATGGAAAGTAACCAGCATGCTTCAGCTAAGAGGCGAATTTCACTGCTTCATGCCATGGCGCAAAGTCATTGCTGAAATACCGACAGAACAGTCAAGATCGACAATGGTAAAAGCCAGATATGGCGACTGGTTTGCCGATCCGGTATTTTTCGGGGAAGTCGCAGCTGTATATGCGTTACCGTTCGCTCATCTCACCGCCTATATAAACTATTGTAATACCCCCGGCACAAAATGGAATGTAGGCTTGTCATTCGGGCTATTCTTCCTTGCACCAAGATTCCTGCATTAGCGATAAAATTTGTAACCGACATATATAATATAGTTAAGTCAAATCGTTATAAAAAGATTGTTTTAAGTTTTTTCTTGTATTATGATTTTTCAATGTGCAGTGCTCTTTGCATTCCTTGCATTGGGCGAATTGATTGTATGGCTCACAGGGATTCCGATCCCGTCGAGCATCATCGGCATGCTGTTGCTTGCAGGCAGTCTGAAAGTAGGTATAGTAAGAGTCATGTGGGTCGACAAGGTATCGGATTTTTTGGTGAAAAATCTCGGCTTTTTCTTTGTACCCGCCGGGGTAGGATTGATGAATTGCCTCGGCATTATCAAGTCACAATGGCTGCCTATAATCGCAGCATCGGTGATAAGTACATTTTTCATTCTTGCGGTCACCGGGCGTGTGCACCAGTATGTCCGTCGTCTAACTTCAACGCGTCATGAGCTATCTCGAGAATAAATATTTCCTGATTGCGCTTACCTTCGTGGTATATGTGGCGGCTCAACTCCTGCAACGCCGTACGGGAATCGCGTTCCTGAACCCTATACTTGTGACAATCGCGATATTGATATGCGTGCTTATGTCAACCGGCGTAGAATATGAGACTTACGCTGAAGGAGGAGAATATATCGATTTTTGGCTCAAGCCGGCGGTTGTCGCGCTCGGAGTGCCACTTTACCGGCAGCTTGAAGCTATAAAGAAGCAACTTCTCCCGATATTGCTTGCCGAACTCGCAGGATGTATAGTCGGAGTGGTGTCGGTTGTAGCAGTTGCCGGAGTGCTCGGAGCGTCAAAAGAGGTGATACTCTCTCTTGCGCCAAAATCAGTGACTACCCCTATAGCCATGGAGATAGCACAGACAGTCGGAGGAATACCGGCCCTGACAGCCGCAGTGGTTGTATGCACGGGCATTTTCGGAGGCATGGCAGGATTCAGGATGATGAAATACTCACGCGTGAAAAGCCCCATCGCCCAGGGGCTGTCAATGGGGACAGCCGCCCACGCCGTAGGCACATCGGCGGCAATGGATGTCGGTTACCGTTACGGGGCGTTCTCTTCATTGGGACTTACCCTTAACGGACTGTTCACCGCACTGCTGACACCGATGATCCTCAGCCTGCTCGGCTATTAACCCATGGTACAAGCATGCCACATAAAAATAGGGCAATCCGTCGCGGGTTGCCCTATCACGTTTTTGAAGTTATAAATTGTATATGATGGTTATTATTACAAAGTCTATTTAATCAGTCATTCGACAGGCCTGGAGAGTGACCTGAGCGAATCGGGGTCAATGTCACCTGTCATGAATATTGCGGAAAGCACCTCCGGCTCTCCCTTTATTTTTATAAGAAGCAGGCTCGACAGGTTCTCACCGTTACGCTTACCGTAAATCTCGATATTCTCATGCTCGTCACGCATCCTTGACAGCAGTTGTAGCTCATTTGCACAAGAGTCAAGCATTTTCCTTATCTTGTCAAAAGACTCCGGCTCCTCGCAAGTCAATATCTCAAGGCTTTTCAGCCGGTCGGCGGCAGCAGCGACAAATTGCGGCTGATCGACCATTGTCCCCATTGATGACAGCATAGACTCCGAGATATAGGCATACTGAGCTTCGGGAAGCTCTGATATCTTCTCAAAAGTCTTGTTCTGCGACGCCGCGACAAATGCCGAGGCAACGGACAACATACCGGCAAGGAGCAATCTAAATCCTCTCATCGTCAACATCATTATATACGGAGTCTTCAAAAATATACTCTTCCTCAAAGAGGCTGTCATCGATAAATGTAATCTTTGACAGCGTGTGGCTTGCCTCATCCATGAAAGCATCAGTCTTGTTCAATCCTTCCGATACCATTAGCAACGCGCGCTCGGTCTCATTGAAAGCTGTCTGCGGATCGGTAATCTCATAAGGATTGGGGGTACCGTTACGGACTATAAACAATACCAGCGACACGACAATCGCAAGGCTGGCGGCAACGCCCGTAAATGCAATAAACCGACGGCCTGCGGCATAACGCTTATCCCGGCTTTCAAGCTTATCGACCAACATGCCGATAATTACGGGAGCCTCCTTGGGAATTTCCACTTCCTCACCGGCAAGCGCAATCACTATGTCACGGTCAGCAGCCAATTCCTCCGGCAACTCGTCGATTGACTCAAACATCTTGACGAGTCTTTTCTCATCATCGGGCGTCGTCAATCCGCTGTAATATAGATTGAGCAATTGCTTCAGTTCGTAATGTTCAGTCATCATTTTATATTGTTGTATAATTCTTTTAATCGTCGTCGCGCCCGAGAGAGCAATGTCCGGGCATTTTCATGAGTCACTCCTGTCAAGCGGGCGATTTCCTGCAAGTCACAGCCGGCCTCGGAGCGAAGTCGAAGCACCTCACGCTGTATCGGGGGCAATTGCTCCACAAGCGACTTTACAATCGAAAGGCTGTCACGTGCCTCGATTTCCTCCACGGGGTTGACATGGCCGCCATGTTGAACGGTGTCCTCGTCCGAAAACTCCTGACGAGCCGCGCGCGTACGCATCATGTCGATACAACGGTTTTTAACCGCCTTTACGCAGAATGATTCATAATTGTCAATTTCCGACAGGCGCGCTCTCTGCGCCCACATAGCCGCCACGGCATCCTGCACGGCATCCTGTGCATCATCGCGATCGCGCAATATTGAATATGCGACGCGATACATTGACCCATAGTGAGTCAATACAAGATGTTTGAAATTGTCAGTTGCCATATTGTTCTACATGAAGTAGACGTGCGAGGCTGAAAAATGTGACACCCGGGGTCAATATTTTTTACCCCACCGGCTTTCCTGAAGTGTTTTCAAGCGATCTTCAGAAGTATTGGAGCATGGTTTCCAGAATGTTACACCATCGAGAGCATCGGGAAGAAATTGCTGGCGCACAAAATTTCCGGGATAGTCATGGGCATACTTGTAATTTTTGCCGTAATCAAGGTTTTTCATAAGTTTCGTAGGAGCATTGCGCAAATGCAGCGGCACGGGCAGATTGCCTGTTTCCTCGACCTTGGCAAGGGCGGCATCAATGGAAAGATACGCCGAATTGCTCTTCGGCGATGTGGCAAGATACACGGCACACTCCGCAAGCGGAATCCGCCCCTCAGGCCATCCGATCTTATGGATCACATCAAAGGTGGCATTAGCAAGCAACAGGGCATTTGGATTGGCAAGGCCTATATCCTCGGCAGCGAGAATAACAAGACGCCTCGCTATGAACTCCGGAGCCTCTCCTCCTGCGATCATGCGTGCAAGCCAATAGACCGCGGCATCCGGGTCGCTGCCGCGTATACTTTTTATAAATGCCGATATTATGTCGTAGTGCATCTCTCCCGTCTTATCATAGGCAAGCGGATTTTCCTGAAGACGCTCGGTGACAGTCTTGTCGTCGATCACAATCTCCTCGTCGGGCATAGCCGACTGCTCGATAAGATCAAGGATATTAAGCAGTTTCCTTCCGTCGCCGCCGGCAAAACGGAAAAGCGCCTTAGTGCTATCAATCCTGAATTTTCGTTTTTTCAGCACGGTATCGGTCGTTATGGCACGTGTGAGCAACGTATTGAGGTCATCTTCCTCAAGCGGCTTCAGCACATATACCTGCGCCCTTGAAAGCAGAGGTCGTATTACTTCAAAAGACGGATTTTCAGTCGTGGCGCCGATAAGAGTAACGATACCGCTCTCCACCGCCCCGAGCAGGCTGTCCTGCTGAGCCTTGTTAAAGCGATGGATCTCGTCGATAAACAGTATAGGCCTCCCCTTGGAAAACATGCTTGCCGCATCAGCCTTGCAACGGTCAAGCACCTCCCTCACCTCCTTTACTCCGGAATGGACAGCGCTCAGGGTATAGAACGATGATTGAGTGGTATTGGCTATGATACGCGCAAGCGTGGTCTTCCCCACTCCGGGAGGTCCCCATAGGATGAAGGAAGTCACATTACCGGAGTCAATCATACGTCGCAACACTGATCCGGGACCGACAAGGTGAGTCTGCCCTATGTATTCGTCAACAGTATGTGGTCGTAGTCTTTCCGCGAGTGGAGCCTGCATAATAAAAGAGATTAAACTGATACAAAATTAAGAAATAGCTGCGTAAAAAGAGAGCCGCCGATGTTAATTGTGTTTAATATGTGAATATATCGCTATGTCATATCTAAAATTTTACTTAACTTTACCACTCTGAATTGACCAAGATTCGGAGAGTGACATCTAACCCTGTATTTTACGAACTATTAATGAAGGAAAGTGTTAATTTTATAACAGGAGTTTGAAAGATCCTGACGAATGATTGACAACACTAAAAACTTTTTATTATGAGCCAGGAAGGTAATGTAAACAAAGGCGGCAATACCGCAAGAACTATTTTCGGTATTTTCATGATCGTGATTTACGTAGGTATGGGCATATTACTGCTTATCAATTTCTTCCAGTGGGAAAGCGGTCCCTGGGAATGGCTTCGCTGGGTCGGCGGTATCCTTCTGATAGTTTACGGAGTATGGCGCGGCTATCGCCAGTTCAAGGGCATCGACCGTAACATAGGTGATGAATATTAATGACCAAAACATATAGTCATGATAAATAGAAAAATCACAAAATATACAGGAATTGCGCTGACGTCACTATTGCTCGCCGGCGCGATTTCTTGTCGCAAGGCACCGACCAACACGAGCACATCGGGCATAGCCACGATCGTGTGTGACGCAAGTTTTGAGAATATCATGGATCAGGAGATCGATGTGTTTGAATACAACACCAACGGCAAGGCAAGCATCATCCCCTACTATGAATCGGAGAAAGCTTGTATCGACTCATTGCTTGACTTCAAGACAAAGCTTATCGTGATCACACGCGACCTTAACGATAAGGAAAAAGAATATATCAAGGCAAAAAACCGCCATGTGCGCTCCAACCGCATAGCCGTCGACGCGATAGCCCTCATCGTGAATCCGGACAATCCGGTAGAGCAGCTGTCGGTAAGCGAGATCGCCGACATACTGACAGGCAAGACCACCGAATGGTCGCAGCTTGGACCGGGTATGTTAAAGAGCGACATTCAGGTAGTCTTTGACAACGAGGGGTCAAGCACTGTTCAGTACATGCGTGACTCTGTAATGAACGGAGCTAAATTTGCCGACAACGTATTTGCCCAAAACTCCAATCAGGAAGTGTTCAGCCAGGTGCAACAGCGTAAAAACGCCTTAGGCATAATCGGCGTAAGCTGGATCAGCTCGGATATGCGCACCCGCGACCTTTCCCGCGAAGAGCGAATCAAGTCACTTAGCCAGCAGGACACGACCGTCTCGGAATTTGACACTTCGGTAAAGGTGCTCAAGGTAAGCAGCAAAGATGATTTCAGGGCATACAAGCCATATCAGGGCTACATCTATGACGGAAGCTATCCGCTCTACCGCTCGATGTACATGATATCGACCGCGGCAAACGGAAGCCTGTCACACGGATTCTATTCATTTGTGACCGGGACAATCGGTCAAAAAATCATCCAGCGCACAGGAATACTTCCGGCACGCGTGCAACCACGAATGGTAAATCTTAATTAAACCAAAAGTAAAGCAAACAATCAAATTAATATATTAACAACAAAACAGGTTAAAACAACATGAAATTAAAATTTTTGTTATCCCTCTGCCTTGCAGGAGCAGTGACAGCTTCGGCGCAGGGATATAAAGATGGAGTTGAGTATTTCAAGGCTGACCAGTTTGCCAATGCAAAGGCACTTCTCGAGCGTAATCTGAATGACGCGTCGACCGACAAGGCAGTCGCCTATTATTACCTTGGGGCAATTGATGTGCGCAACAAGGATTTTGCCGCAGCCAAGACAAACTTCGAAAAGGGCCTTGCCGCCAATCCCGACTATGCATACAACAAGGTAGGACTTGGTGAACTCGCTCTCATGAACGGCAATGTCAAAGAGGCGGAAAACTACTTTGACGAGGCCAAGAAAGTCAATAAAAAAGATGCCGGGGTGCTTTCAGCAATCGGTCGTGCATACTTCAACACAGATCCTGTAAAGTATGCAAAGGAGATCGAGAAATATGACGCCCAGGCACTCAAGGCTAACAAGAAAGAGCCCGCCATCTTTGTGCTCCGCGGCGACCGTAAGGCATCAGAAAAAGAATGGGGTGACGCTGCCGCCAACTACGAGAATGCAATCCTCTATTCAAAGGGTCTTCCCGAAGCTTATGTAAAATATGCCAACGCTTACTTCAACGTAAACCCGGAATATGCCATCGCCAAACTTCAGGAGCTTCTTCAGGAAAGCCCCAATTCGGCACTCGGTCAGCGCGAGCTTGCAGAGAAATATTATGAAAACGACCAGTGGGCAAAGGCAGCAGCAGCCTATGGCGACTACATCAACAACCCCAACCACTTCGTTGAGGATGAGGTGCGCTACTCTGTGCTTCTTTACTATGGACAGCACTATGAGCAGAGTCTTGCAATCGCCAACAAGCTTCTTGAATCAGACCCCAACAATCTCCAGCTCCAGCGTATCGCCTTCCTTGACAAGGCCGCTATGAAGGATTTTCCTGCTGCGGAAGCTGCCGCAAAGAGATTGTTCGCCCTTAAAAACGCTAAGTTTACCTCAAATGACTACTCTACTTTTGCCGAAGTGCTTCAGGAACTTGGCAAAGACTCGCTTGCAATCTTCGAGTATGAGAAAGCAATCGACGTTAATCCGGAAAAGCTTGACCTTTATAAGGCACTCAGCTCGGCCTACAGCGGAGCCAAGAACTACAAGAAAGCTCTTGAGGTGTTCAAGAACTATATCGGCAAGGGTGACTACTCAACCAACGACCTCGTGACTTTCGCAAGCCGCTACCAGAACGTAGCCGCCACCTCGGAGGAAGGATCTCCTGAAAAGCAGGCAGCAATCGCAAAAGCAATCGAGACCATCGACCAGGTTATCGCAAAGGTACCTGAAAATCCCATCCCCATGCGTAACAAGGCACGTATGATGCTCGTTAAGTATGACAACAAGCCGTCGGCAGAGATGGAGGCGACCTATCAGAAAGTCGTTGAGCTTCTCGACAAAGATCCTGAAAACAAGACCAAGCGTTCTGACATCTACAACGAGGCTTACAGCCAGATCGCATCATACTATATCATGGAGAAGGATATACCCACCGCAAAGATATATTATGAGAAGGTTTACGAACTCGATCCAAGCAACCAGGCTCTCCGCGACTACATCGACAAGATGAAGTAATAAGAGAAATAATTATAAAAAGGAGCTATGTCTAAATTTTTTAGCGTAGCTCCTTTTTTGTATGTATATAAATTTATGGAATGTATCTGAAAAATACTTTATGAAGATTCTTTCAGAATCAAAATATATGGGGATTTTCTATCCGGCGTTATCGCTGCGCTCCGCCGCCGGTTATTAATAGATCAATCCTTCGGATTGCAAGTACTCTCTTCCTGAGAAGAATTATTGCAGGCTCTTAAGATCTATGGAATATCTTCCATAATCCAAATAAAAAATGATGGTTGCCACCTGTCGGTCGACAACCATCAAAAAAACAAATTTTTAATCGGCAAATATTATATTGCAAACTATTATCAGAACGCAGCCTTTACGGTAACGGAACTACCGTCGGCGGCATAAGCCTTCACAATGTAGAATCCTGAGGCAAGAGCGGGATCGACAACGGAAGCAGGATTGGCAACACTCAATACCACACGACCGTTCAAGTCATATATGGCGAGTGACACGGCATCACCGCTTATATTTATGAGTCCGCCTTCAACCGATACGGAGACACCTTCACCGGCTACGACAGGAGAGGTAACGCCAGCCGGATTGTCAATGGTGAACATATAAGAGATCATATAAGGATAGTCTTCCGGAACAGTGCCATTAATACATTCTTCAAACATACCTGTCTCTGTCCAAGTGGCAAAAGTAGTGAGGTCGGCTGTCGCGGTAGGAAGTCCGGTTACCATAACAGTCTCGAATATAGGAGCATACTCTTCATCCATACCAACCTGACAAGAATGGGTCATGTTATCTTTCATCCATTCGGCAGTCTCAGAAGAAATAGACGCCACGTATTTTTCAAGCGGCATGAATTCAGAAGCGCCTGCAGGCATGATATAGCCTGAAGGATATGTGGCACCGGTACTATAAGTAGAAGCAAGCACTCCACCATCCTTACCGATAAATGAGACCAACAGGTTGAGGTCGCCCTCATATATCTTATATTCATCATTTTCAAGGTCAAATATACACGGATATGTAACAGAATTGCCGAAAGAATAAGGATCGTCAGAAGGTATTGTCTTTTCTACTGTCATAGCGAGAGTTTTGCCATCACCGCTGAGCCATACATTGTTGAACACAAAGCTATAGCCACCATCAGTCGCCATCTTTTCCAATCCACTATTTATCATCCCGAGCTGATCAAACCACTCTTTATACGGACCCACGGCTTTCATGTATTCGGCAAGCTGTTCACCCTCCAGGAAATTTTCCGGCATAGGATAAGGATCTCCGCTTTCATAATCATAATTCTCCACCGCCTCATTGTACGCTGCCAGCTGACTCTCTGTCATATAACTCATAGGATCGGGCCACTCTACTTCATCAAGAATTTCATCAGCGGAGGGGAATTCTACATTGGTAGGATTTAACAACTCCTGATGATATACGGTGTATGACCACTCGCCCTTTTCATTTTCCCTATATATAATAGGATAATGCCAACTACCGAAGTTATCGGTAACTTGACCTACAATAATCTTACCGTCATCGCTTATGGAATTAGCCGAAACATATTGAGGAGTACGATTGGTAAAGTCAAGAGCCGGATAAGGAAGCTGCTTGAAATCGCCGTAGGTGCCATCGCCATTGGCTTCCCAATAGCCCGGAACCGACATTTTACCGATAGAAGCAAGACCGACTATGCGGTTACCGTCGGGAGTGATAGACATGGGAAGTATTGTACCTTTCTCAATCGCACATGACGCTTTGAGGAGAGTCCATTCACCATTTGCCCAATAAGCACCTGAATCCATAGTCACACTTCCGACAACAATACCGTTGTTGCTTATGCAGCTGCTCGAGCCGCTTGAATAAGAGGTGTCCCATTGATCCGGGTCATCAGGATCCTGCGCATACACATATTGCTTGTCATTTTCAAAGTCAAAGATTACCATCTCATAAGCAGAACTTACTCCCCACTTACCGTTTGGCGAAAGGTTGTTTATAGTCACATTGTTGAGCATGGTAGGCTCAATAGCCGCAGCCTGCAAGACACAGAATGCGGATGCTGTCAAAAGTAAAACTTTTTTCATACGCGAAATATAGATTAGTTTATCAATAATTTAATTAAATTGAAAATTTTGCTACAAATATAGTATATTTTTACATCACATGTCACACAAATCACAAAATCAATTATTATTTTAACACAATAATGACACAAAATCACCGTCAACCCGACAAGTCAGCTTGTAAATATCGCTAAAATTACTTACTTTCGTAGTACGGAAACAATCAATAATTGCAATGAAATTAAACACCATACTTATACTTGCGGCAGTTACGCTCCTCCCTTTGGCGTCAACAGCTGACCGGCTTGTGATAATGCACACCAACGACACACACAGCCAACTCGATCCAAACGACAAAAACGAGGGTGGCATATTGCGCCGCAAAGTGCTTGTGGACAGCATAAGAAACGCAGAAGCCAATACCCTGCTAATAGACTGCGGCGATGCCGTGCAGGGCACCTTGTATTTCACACTGTTCAATGGAGAGGCGGAACGTGTGATAATGAACAATCTCGGCTACGACATACAGATACTCGGCAACCATGAGTTTGACAACGGCTTGGAAGAGCTTGCCCGCGAATGGTCACAAGTCGGAGCAGAAAAACTCACCTCCAATTACGACCTGCGCGGCACCGCACTTGCCGGCATTTTCAAGCCATACACCATACGCACATTCGGCGACAGGAAGATCGGCTTCATCGCCATCAACCTTGATCCCAAGGGAATGATTGCCGATGCAAATGCCAAGGGAGTGCACTATCTTGACGGAATCGAAGCGGCAAACGCCCTTGCATGGTATCTTAAAAATGTTGAGCACACAGATATGGTCATAGCACTGAGCCATGTGGGATACGACACCGAGAATCCCCCCACCCCGAGCGACCTTGACATAGCACGCAACTCAAAAGACATAGATATAATAATAGGTGGACATTCCCACACTACGGTAGACCCGTCATCGCCCGACGCGCTTGCCTGGAAAGTGGCAAATGCTATCGGCGACACGGTGATCGTGGCACAGACAGGCAGCCGCGGAGTAAATCTCGGCAAGATTACCGTAGATCTCCCCACTCTAAAGACCGAATATAGCCTTATACCCGTTGACAAGCGTCTTGATGACCGTATAGACCCTGAAGCCGCCGCGCTCCTGTCAAAATATCGCACTGCAGTCGACTCACTGAAAAGAGAAAAAATCGGTAAATCAGCACAGGAATTCCCCGCCGGCAGCCAGATACTGCTCAACTGGGTTGCCGATGTCATGCACAGAATGGGCGGCGAGCTTGTTGCCGTCCCCGTTGATCTTGCCATAGTAAACAAAGGAGGCATACGCCGGGGGATGCCCGCCGGACATATAACAAAAGAGACGATAATGACGATGCTGCCGTTTGACAACAAGCTCGTGGTCATGGAGATCTCCGGGAAAGACCTTGCTGAGGCCTGTGAGGTAATGAAGCGACGCGGAGGCGACGGAATAAGTGAGGGATTTGATATAAACGCGATCGACCCCATGCACACCTATACAATCGTGACAATAGATTATCTCGCCACCGGAGGCGACTACATGGAGCCGCTTACCCGCGGCAAGGTGATAGCCCGCAGCAAAGCGCGTCTTGACGAAACCATGATCGAATATATCAAGCGCACAAACGGCAAGCCTATCAAATACACCGACAATGCCCCGCGCATGTAGCTATATCCAAACCGTATAATACACCCTCTAAATAATGAAAAAAACATTTTCCCTTATATTCATGGCTCTTTATCTCGGAGCCATGCTGATGTCGGTAAATGCCGCGGCATCGATCAAAGTGCAGGCTTCAACCCCCGAGTGCCGCCAATGGGTAGACTCGGTGTACAACAGCATGACCCTGCGCCAAAGGGTAGCGCAATTATTTGTTCCAAAAGTCAGTCCCGCAAGCGAGACCTCGAGACAGACAATCTCCACCTATGTAAAGACGCTTGGAGTAGGCGGACTGCTATTCAGTAAAGGCACTATTGACCAGTATGCCCGCATGACCGACTATGCCCGGTCGATCGCGGAGGTGCCGCTGCTGATGACACTCGACGGCGAATGGGGCCCGGCAATGCGAGTCACAGGGACTACGCGATTCCCATATAACATGGCACTTGGCGCAATTGAAGACGAGCAACTGCTATATGAATATGGCCGGGAAGTAGCCCGCGAATGCCGCCTGCTTGGAATACAAGTTAACTTCGCCCCTGACCTTGACGTAAATTCCAATCCGGCGAACCCGGTGATCGGCTACCGCTCGTTTGGCGAAGATCCAGAACGCGTAGCGCGCCTCGGCACCGCATATTCACGAGGGCTCGAATCAGGCGGCGTAATGGCTGTTGGCAAGCATTTTCCCGGTCATGGCGACACCAATCAGGATTCCCACAAAGAGCTTCCGCTTGTAAATCATAGCCGACAGCAACTAAACGACATAGACCTATTGCCTTTCCGACGCTTTATCGACGCAGGATTGTCAGGAATAATGATAGGGCATCTCAATGTGCCGGCAATAGACCCGTCAGGCGCCCCTACCTCGTTGTCGCACAAGACTGTCACAGGGCTACTCAAAGAGGAGATGGGATTTGACGGGCTTGTGTGGACCGACGGACTTGCCATGAAAGGGGCAAAAAACGGAACTGAAAACAACTGTGTGTCGGCTCTGAAAGCCGGAGTCGACATATTACTGGAATCCGTAGCACCAAAATCAGATATCGCGGCTGTACTCGCTGCTGTCGACAACGGTGAGATCCCGCTGTCGACAATCGAGCAGAGATGCAAGAAGGTGCTTGCTTACAAATATGCCCTCGGTCTTGCCGGCGGATATACACCGGTAAGCGACGCTTCTCTCAAAAACATGCTCAACTCTCCGGAAGCCGATGCCGTAAACCGACGCCTTGCCGCCGCAATGATTACCTGCATTGAAAACAAGACCGGACTGCTACCTGTAGGTGACACCGGCGACAAAAGTATTGCCGTAGTGAATATAGGGGAAGGTAGCGACAATACATTTTCAAGCTATTGCGAGAAATATGCCGACGTAAAGCGATATTCCGCGACAGCAGCCCTAACCGCTACGCAGATAAAGGCGATAGAATCAAACGACATTGTTATAGCAGGAGTATATAATGACAAGCAGGCATCAATAGAGATACTACGACAACTGCATGGGTGCAAGAACCTTATCACAGTATTCTTCCTGAACCCGTACAAGCTGTCAAAGTTTGCCCCGCTCAAGTCATCTTCCGTGCTCCTTACCGGCGACAATACAAAGCTTGCGCAGGAATATGCCGCGCAGGCGATATTCGGCGGTATACGTGTCAACGGGTCACTGCCCGTGAATGTCAAAGGAATCGCCCCGCTCGGCAGGTGTATCGGGCTTATGAAAACGCGACTCGGCTACAGCACACCCGCCGATGCCGGGCTCAACCCCTCTGTAAGCGACAAAATCGACTCATTGGTAAATATCGGGCTACGTACCGGAGCATTTCCCGGCTGCCAGGTGCTTATAGCAAAATCAGGCAATATCATCTTCAACAAGAATTACGGGTATACCGATCAGGCAAAAACCCGTAAAGTCAATGACTCCACTCTTTACGACCTTGCATCGGTAAGTAAGATCGCCGGTACGCTTCCCGGTCTTATGCTCGCCTATGACGAAGGACTCTACCGACTTGACGAACCCGCAAAAAAGTATGTGCCGGAACTTGAAACCCACGGTAAAGAAAAAATAACGGTACGGGAGCTCCTGCTTCATGAAAGCGGATTGCCGGCTGCAATCAATCTCTCCAAATTCATGATGGACACCGCATCATACACGGGTAAGCTGATCGCCTACCGACAGAGAGGCGACAATACGCTCAAGATCGCCAAAGGTGTATACGCCAACCGCAATGCAAGGCTTCGCCGCGACATAACATCGAAGACGTCATCGGAAAGCTTTAACAAGCCTGTAACCGACTGCCTCTATGTAAGCGACGCGACAGTCGACTCAATCATGGAGCAAATCTATTCGGTCAACACCCGCGACAATAAAAATTACCTGTATTCCGATCTCAACTTCGCGCTGCTAATGAACATGGAGCAAAACCTGACAGGACAACCGCACGAAAAATTTGTAGAAGAGGGAGTGTTCCGCCCCTTAGGTGCAACCCATACCTTGTATCGCCCGTTGTCACGATTCAATCAGGCAAATATAGCACCCACCGAAAATGACCGCTTCATGAGGAAACAACCCATCAAGGGATATGTCCATGACGAACTCGCGGCGTTTTCAGGAGGAGTACAGGGCAATGCAGGTCTTTTCTCCACTGCCGGCGACCTCGCCAAGCTGTGTCAGATGTGGCTTAACGGTGGAAGTTACGGAGGAAAGCAGATAATGTCGGAAAATACCGTAAAAACATTTACGGCGACCCGAAGCGACAAGTCACGCAGGAAACTCGGATTTGACGGACCCGACACCACCAACCCCGACAAGACCCCCACATCAAAATATGCCGACCCCTCCACCTACGGGCATATCGGCTTCACAGGTACATGTATATGGGTAGACCCCAAAAACGAATTGATATACATATTTTTAAGCAACCGCATACACCCGACACGCGACAACAGCGCATTCAGCCGCCTGAACATACGCCCCGCCATAATGGATGCCGTCTATGAGGCACAAAATAGCTAAATGCGACCAAAACACGCAAAAAGATTGAAAAATGTTATGTATTTTGCGAAAAACATTGTAACTTTGTCGCAAAATCTACAAATAACATTAATTTCAATCAACTAAGAATGAAAGCAACCGAAGTATTAGACGACTTGAGACGTCGCTTCCCCAATGAACCGGAGTATCTCCAGGCAGTAGAAGAGGTAATCACCACTATCGAGGATGAATACAACAAGCATCCTGAATTTGAGCGCTATAACCTTATAGAGCGTCTCTGTCTGCCTGACCGCATCTTCTCTTTCAGAGTGTCATGGGTTGATGACAAGGGTAAGGTACAAAACAACATGGGCTACCGCATACAGCACAACAACGCCATCGGTCCGTACAAGGGAGGTATACGTTTCCACTCTTCGGTCAACCAGTCAATATTGAAGTTTCTTGCTTTCGAGCAGACATTCAAGAACTCGCTTACCACTCTCCCCATGGGCGGCGGCAAGGGCGGTAGCGACTTCTCGCCACGCGGCAAGAGCGACATGGAAGTGATGCGCTTCTGCCAGGCATTTATCGCCGAGTTGTGGCGTCATATCGGCCCTGACACCGACGTGCCTGCCGGCGATATAGGCGTAGGCGGTCGCGAGGTAGGCTATATGTATGGAATGTACAAGAAAATGGCACGTGAATTTACCGGAACTTTCACCGGCAAGGGTCTCGAATTTGGCGGCTCTCTCATACGCCCCGAGGCAACCGGCTACGGAAATGTCTACTTCCTTCTCAACATGCTCAAGACCAAAGGCATCGATATCAAGGACAAAGTCGTCGCGATCTCAGGATCAGGCAACGTTGCCACTTATACCGCCAAGAAACTTCTCGAACTCGGTGCAAAAGTAATCACCATGAGCGATTCCGACGGCTGCATCTATGTGCCGGAAGGTCTCACCACCGAACAGCTCGACTACATCTTCAAGCTTAAAAACGAATATCGCGGCAGAATCCGTGAATTTGCAGAAGAGTATGGCTGCGAATATGTGGAAGGCGGTCGCCCCTGGGTATATAAGTGTGACATCGCAATGCCCTCCGCTACACAGAACGAGCTTGACGGCGACGATGCCCGCACACTTCTTGCCAACGGCTGTATCGCAGTGAGTGAAGGCGCCAACATGCCCTCAACCCCGGAAGCCATCAAGGAATTCCTCAACGCCAAGATACTCTATGCACCCGGAAAGGCGGCAAATGCCGGCGGTGTATCGGTATCAGGCCTTGAAATGGCACAGAACTCCCAGAAACTCTCATGGAGCGCGGAAGAGGTTGACCAGAAGCTCAAGGACATCATGGCCAACATCCACGCACAGTGTGAGAAATATGGCAAGGAAGGCGACTATATCAATTATGTGAAAGGCGCCAATGTAGCCGGATTCATGAAAGTGGCACGCGCAATGATGGCACAGGGCGTGCTTTAATCAGAACAACACATTTACCTATAGACAATCAGGGCACCGATGCAATGTCGATGTCCTGATTGCTTTTCTATCGGCGGTTTAGACGGCGGGGATAGCGGAATATTATCGACAGGGCGACAGCGACGATCAAAGCCCATGAATAATACATATAACCCCACGGCGCCACCGGAGAGATGCCGGCAAGACTAGTAGCAAGCAAGGTCTGCGCCCCGTATGGGATAAGGCTCTGGACAATACAGGAACATGTGTCGAGCACCGAAGCTGTCTTACGCGGGTCTATGCCGAAACGGGTGGCAATCTCCTTTGAGAGAGACCCCACTGTGAGAATCGCCACGGTATTGTTAGCCGTGCAGAGGTTAACGATGCTTACAAGCAGCGCGATGCTTGCCATAGCGCCGCGCGAGCCGTTGATGCGATTGCCGAGCACCTGCAATATGTAATTAATACCCCCTGCCGCTTTTATAAGACCCAGCATACCGGCGGCAAGCAGTGTCACGATAACCAAATTTCCCACAGAATCAATACCCGCCCCCATGAAACCTAAAAGTTGGAGAATGTCATAGCCGGAAAGTACCGCAATCACAAGAGCCGACAGAATACCGATCGATAATACCACCGTGACATTTACCCCTGCAATCGCAGTGGCGATAATGATGATGTAAGGCAACACGAGCCATGGATTGTCCACCTCCGCAATTACAGCATCAGGCACCGTTGCCCCAAGCACTATGTACAATACCAGGGATGCGATGGCGGCGGGAAGCACGATCCAAAGATTAGCCTTAAACTTGTCATTCATCTTGCAGCCTTGTGTACGGGTCGCCGCAATCGTGGTATCGGAAATAAATGAAAGATTATCGCCGAAAAAGGCACCACCGAGCACCACCGCTACAAAGAAAGGCACCGATGCGCACTCCGACTGCGCGAGCTGCACCGCAAGCGGAGTCAATGCCACCACCGTACCCACCGACGTGCCTATCGCAAGCGAGATAAAACATGAAGCAAGGAAAAGTCCCGGAATCAGCATCTCTTCAGGCAACCACCGGAGGGCGATATTGACCGTAGCCTCCACAGAGCCTATCTCCTTGGCAAGGGCGGCAAACGCTCCGGCAAGCAAAAAAATCCATATCATGTACATGACCCCCGAAGCCCCTGCGTCACGGCTGAAAATCTCAATACGGGATGCAAGCGGCTTACCCCTCAGGATAGCCGCACCCCACCCCGAGGCGACAAGCAGAGCCACGGCAAGCGGCATCTTGTAAAAGTCGCCGACCACCACAGACACAACCACATATAGGATAAGAAACACGAGAATCGGGGAAATTGCGAGCAATCCCTTACGGGCGGATATAGCAGCCATAATGTCAGTCGTGATGATACGGTTCGCCTCTGAGTATGGTCATCGCTCGGTATAGTTGTTCCGTAAAAAAGAGCCTCACCATCTCATGAGAAAAAGTCATTTTAGATAACGACAGCTTGTCGTCGGCACGTGAATACACCTCCTTGGAAAATCCATAAGGACCGCCGATCACAAATATCATGCGCTTAGGCACGGTAAGCATCTTTCTATCAATATAAGCGGCAAAATCACGCGAAGTCAACTCCTTGCCCCGCTCGTCAAGCAGCACAAGAAAATCGCCCGGAGCAAGTTGTGAGAGAAACACCTCCCCTTCCAGTTCTTTCTGCCGCTCCTCGGTAAGCGACTTCACCGTCTTTATATCGGGGAGACATTTCAGCTCAAACGGCACATAATGAGAAAGACGCTTGACATAACCGTCGATACCTTCCTGTAGATACCGGGCGGCTGTGCGCCCGATCACCATAAGTTCTATCTTCATTTCAAAAGGATGTAATTACATTTTAAACGGCAAAATTACTTATTTAATATCTAAAATTCCGTAAATTTGCACCACAAAGCTATTTAATTATGGATACAAGAGATGAATTGATCGACAAGCTGCTCGACCTCGCATTTGCAGAAGATGTGGGCGACGGCGACCACACCACCCTCAGCACGATACCCGCCGATGAAAAAGGCAAGCAACAGCTGATCATAAAGGAAGAAGGCACGCTTGCCGGCGTGGAGATTGCGAGAAAAGTGTTTGAAAAATTTGATCCATCGTTGAAAATGACAGTGTTTATCAACGACGGCGCCCATGTAAAGCCCGGTGATATAGCGTTTGTAGTTGAAGGGCCGGTACGCTCGTTGCTCCAGACTGAGCGCGTGATGCTCAATATCATGCAGCGCATGAGCGGCATAGCCACCACCACCGCCCGCTATCAGGATAAGCTGAAAGGATTTAAGACAAAAGTGCTCGATACCCGCAAGACCACTCCGGGCATGCGCATGCTCGAAAAAGAAGCTGTCAAGATAGGCGGCGGGAAAAACCATCGCATCGGTCTCTTCGACATGATACTCATCAAAGACAATCATGTAGACTTTGCCGGAGGAATAAAGGAAGCTGTCGCCGCTGCAAAGAAGTATCTTAAAGACACTTCGCGCGACCTGAAAATCGAAGTCGAGGTACGCAACACCGAAGAGATCAATCTTGCCCTTGAAGCAGGCGTTGACCGAATCATGCTTGACAACTTCACTCCCGAACGCACACGCGAGGCCGTAAAACTAATCAACGGCAGAACAGAAGTAGAATCGTCGGGAGGCATAACCTACGATACGCTTCGTGACTACGCAGAGTGTGGCGTCGACTTTATATCGGTAGGCGCGCTCACCCATTCCGTCAAGGGGCTCGACATGAGCTTCAAGGCGTGTCAGTGACGCTTCACCGCCAACATGTCATCAACCGAAAAGCCCGCAAACCCGTCAATGAGTATGTGGGCTTTTCCTTGCAGACGCTCTGCCGGAAGAGTCGTGGCAAGACCCACCACCACAGCTCCTGCCGCCATACCGGCTGCAAGACCGGAAATCGAGTCTTCAAACACATAGCAATCCTCAGGATTACAGCCAATACGGCTTGCCGCAAGCAGATAACCCTCCGGATCGGGTTTGGAGCGCGATATATCGCTTCCTGTCACTATAGTGTCGAAGAAATCTTTCAGCTCCCCGTGTTGCTGCCAGAGCTTCACCATCTTATTGTCGCTCGAACTGGTCACGATAGCCATGGGTATCCCACGGGATTTAAGTTCGGCAAGAAACTCCGGTACGCCCTCACATACGGGATATTCCATCCCCGATTCAAACTCATTGATACGACGAAGCACATCGGCGCTTGCCTCCGGAGACGGGAAATAGCGGCTAAGGATCTGCTCGATGGTCGACCCCTTTATAGCCATTGAAAAATTGTCCTCTTCAATATTATACAGCTCGCCAAGCTCATCATAAAAACCGCTGTAAATACGCTCACTGTCAATGAGTACACCGTCAAGATCAAATAAAACGCCTCTCTTTGTCATATTAAAAAAGTTAAAATTCACGCAAATTTACGGCGTTTTGGTCTCAAAAATGCAGCATTAGCTGTTAATTTTGTAAAATATAATTTAGAGGGTATTTAATATGGCAAAAACAGACAGTCCGCTCACCCTTGGGACTAAATCGGTAAGCAAACTACTGGTACAATACTCAGTGCCTGCGATCATAGCAAGCGTTGCAACCTCCCTATATAATATCGTAGACAGTATTTTCATAGGCAGGGGCGTCGGACCTATGGCTATTTCGGGACTTGCCATCACATTTCCATTGATGAACCTTGTGGTAGCGTTCTGTACGCTGATAGCCGTGGGCGGTGCCACGATAAGCTCCATATTCATGGGGCAGAAAAACACGTCGCGCGCCACCGACGTAGTCAACAATGTGATGGTGCTGTGTCTCATCCATTCGGTTGTGTTCGGCGGTCTCACCCTGTTTTTTCTTGACGAAATACTCTACTTTTTCGGCGCGACTGCAGAGACGATAAAGTATGCCCGCGAATTTATGACCATAATCCTTTACGGCACACCGATCTCTTATGTGTTTATCGGCTTGAACAACCTGATGCGCGCCACGGGATACCCTAAGAAGGCTATGATCTCCGCTCTGCTTTCGGTTGCCGTCAACGTAGTGCTTGCCCCTATATTCATATTCTCCTTCAAATGGGGCATCGCGGGGGCTGCGTTAGCCACTATATGCGGACAATTTGTTGCTTTTATATGGGTGCTTGTCCACTTCATGTCAAAAAGCAGTTTTATTCATTTCAAACGTGACAACAGATGGTTTACCCCGTCGATAATAAAGCGCATATATTCTATCGGACTGTCACCGTTTTTGATGAATGTATGTGCTTGCGTGGTTGTTGTGTTTATCAACAAGGCATTGCTTGATTACGCCGGCGCCGACGGCAACCTCGCCGTGGGTGCCTATGGAATAGTCAACCGTACTACCATGTTTTTTGTCATGGTAGTATTCGGTATCACCCAAGGCATGCAACCGATACTCGGATTCAATTACGGTGCCAACAAGTGGGATCGCGTTAAGCGCACATTGAAAATCGGCATAATCGCCGGCACGACAATCACCACAATAGGATTTATATTGACCGAATCGTTTCCCGACACGATTAGTTCGCTGTTTACCACCGACCCGACACTCATATCAATTGCCCGGCGAGGATTCCGCGTATATTTCATATGCTATTCGGTGGTAGGATGCCAGATAGTGATCCAAAACTTTTTCCAGTCTATAGGCAAACCGCAGATATCAATATTTCTGTCACTCACGCGACAACTGTTGTTTCTCATACCGTTCCTTATCATCCTGCCCCGGCATTTCGGAACCGACGGTGTGTGGGCGAGCATGAGCGGATCAGATCTCATCGCGTTTATAGTGGCGGTAATAACATTACTGATCATGTTTAAAAAGCTCAACAAGCGATTTGCCGATATAACTCCCATAAATCAAAATCAATAAGCCATAAAATGATTACCGACATACTGCTCAGGGTGCCACCCAAAGAAGCATCCGACTTGAACATACTGACTGCAATAGCCGCACACCAAAGCCACCACCGCCGCGAAGATATCAAAGAAGCACGGATAGTAAAACGCTCTATTGACGCGCGACAGCGCAAGGTGATGGTTAATATCACTCTGCGTATAGCCGTGGGGGAACGCCTGCCTGACGTCGGGGCTGAATATCCCGCCGAATATAAAGATGTGTCTCAATCCACCCGTCAGGCAGTAATCGTCGGAGCGGGTCCCGCCGGACTTTTCGCGGCCCTGCGCCTGCTTGAACTCGGCATAAGGCCGATAGTGCTGGAACGAGGCAAGGATGTCGACAGCCGCAGAAAAGACATGGCGGCGATAGCACGGGAAAACCGTGTAGATCCCGACTCCAACTACTGTTTCGGCGAAGGTGGAGCGGGTGCATATTCCGACGGCAAACTATACACACGCAGCAAGAAGCGTGGATCGGTCGACCGCATACTCCACACCCTGCACCGCCACGGGGCACCTGACGACATACTTGTCGACGCCCACCCCCATATAGGCACCGACCTGCTGCCTGAAGTGATAAAAGCGATGCGCAATACAATTATAAGAAATGGAGGTGAAGTACATTTTAATTCAAGGGTAACAAAACTCCTTATTGAGAATAGCGTAGCAACAGGTGTGGTGACAGCTGCCGGCACGGAATATCACGGGCATGTAATTCTCGCCACCGGTCACTCGGCAAGAGATACCTACGAAATGCTGTTGCGACAAGGAATCGCCATAGAGCCGAAAGGCATTGCCGTAGGAGTAAGGCTCGAACACCCGCAGTCACTTATCGACAAGATACAATACCATAACCCGGAAGGAAGAGGCAAATACCTCCCCGCGGCAGAATATTCGATGCTAACACGTGTGGGGCAACGCGGCGTATACTCTTTCTGCATGTGTCCGGGCGGGTTCATAATTCCGGCGGCAAGCGGTCCGGGACAGCTCGTGGTCAACGGCATGTCGCCATCGTCACGCGGCACACGGTGGGCAAACTCAGGTATGGTGGTCGAGGTACTTCCCGAGGATGTGGAGTCAGACATCTCCGACGATCCTCTTAAAATGATGAAATACCAGGCGGATATAGAGGCAAAATTTTATGAAGATGCAGGTCACACCCATAACGCACCCGCCCAACGCATGAAAGATTTTACCGAAAGCCGCCCGTCAAAAGACCTTCCCGCCACATCTTATGCCCCCGGAATACATCCGGCAAGGATCGACATGCTGCTTCCCGCCGGTATAGCTACGCGACTCCAAGAGGGATTCATTGAGTTTGGCAGAAAAGCAAAGGGATTTCTCACCAACGACGCCGTGCTTATCGGCTGCGAGACACGTACATCCTCTCCGGTGAGAGTAACCCGCGACCCTGTGACATTATCACATGTGGAGGTCAAAGGAATATACCCCTGCGGGGAAGGCGCCGGCTACGCCGGAGGCATAGTGTCGGCGGCAATCGACGGCGAACGCTGCGCCGACGCACTCGCCACCGCCCTAAATCAGGACAATAATACATGTGAATAGCGCCGTTGGAAATGGCTGCGGAGAAAAATACACATTTTTTTAGAAGCTCATTAAACCTTTAACCAAATTTGCTGTCATATATGGTGTTCATGTGTATATATTTCATAATATATATGTATTTGTACAGAGTTAACCAATCTAAAAACAGTAATTAGTCAATGAAAAGGACTTTTCTATCGATCCTGCTGTCCTTGTCAATAGCAGGAGGTGCGTTTGCCCAGTTTGGTCGGCAAGTCGACAACGGGCCTAAAAGCCTGAAAGACGCTTACGACGGTTATTTCACTATCGGCGTGGCTGTCAACCAGCGCAATGTGTCAGACTCAACCCAGATTGAGATGATCAAGAAGGAATTCAACAGTATCACAGCCGAAAACGACATGAAATCGGGCGAGCTGCATCCGGCGGAAGGCGTCTGGAAGTGGGAGCGCGCCGACAGTATTGCCGATTTCTGCCGTCGCAACGGTATAAAACTGCGCGGACATTGCCTGGTGTGGCACGCTCAGTTCTGCGACTGGATGCTTGAGGACAAGAACGGAAAGCCCGTAACTAAAGAAGTGTTCTACAAACGCCTGCGTGACCATATACACACTGTCGTAAACCGCTACAAAGACATCGTTTATGCCTGGGACGTTGTCAACGAGGCAATGTCAGACGCAGGTCGCGGTTGGATGGGTCGCGAGCCTAATCCCTACCGTGAGAGCAAATTATACAAACTCTGTGGCGACGAGTTCATCGCCAAGGCATTCGAGTATGCCCATGAAGCGGATCCCAATGCGTTGCTTTTCTATAACGACTATAACGCCGCCAATCCGATCAAACGCGACCGCATCTATAACATGGTCAAGAAGATGCAGGATGCGGGAGTACCGATTACCGGCATAGGCATGCAGGGGCATTATAATATCTACGGACCTTCGGCAGAAGATGTCGACTCCGCGCTTACAAAATATTCGAAGCTGGTAGACCATGTCCACATCACAGAACTTGACATCAGGTGCAACGAGGAGATGGGCGGTCAGCTACGTTTCTCCCGCGGCGAGAGCAAGCCTGTACCGCAATATGTCAATACTCTCCATGAAGACCAGTTTGCCCGCATATTCCGCGTATTCCGCAAGCATAAGGATGTAATCGACAATGTAACCATGTGGAATTTGAGCGACCGCGATTCATGGCTGGGAGTCAACAACCATCCGCTGCTTTTCGATGAAAACCTCAAGCCTAAAAAAGCCTACTATGTTGTAAAGAATTTTGACGCGGCTCTTGACAACCATGTTGTAAAAGAAGACTTCAAACCGAGCGAACTCAACCAGCCCGGTCAGGAGTACCCGATGGTAAACTCCGAGGGATATGCGCGCTTCCGCATCGACGCACCCACTGCGAAATCGGTTATCGTCAGCCTTGGTCTCGGCGGCCGTGGAGGCACAGTATTGCACAAGGGCAAGGATGGCGTGTGGACCGGCACTACCGAAGGACCGATGGATGAGGGATTCCATTACTATCACCTCACAATCGACGGAGCGACTGTCAATGATCCCGGCGCCAACAACTACTACGGATCGACAAGATGGGAAAGCGGCATCGAGATCCCGGCTCATGACCGCGATTTCTACGCATTGAAAGATGTGCCTCACGGCAATGTACAGCAGGTGCTTTTCAACTCTCCGAGCACCGGAGAGCAAAAGAGAGCATTTGTATACACCCCTGCCGAATACAATAAAAATCCGAAAAAGAAATATCCGGTACTTTATCTGCAGCACGGGTGGGGCGAGGATGAGACCGCCTGGACTAACCAGGGTCATGCCAACCTGATCATGGACAACCTTATTGCCGAAGGCAAATGCAAGCCGTTTATCATCGTCATGACCTACGGCATGACCAACAACGCGCGTTTCGGCACTATCAACTCTTTTAATTACAAAGACTTCGAAACAGTGCTTGTCGACGAGCTTATCCCTTATATAGACAGCAACTTCCGCACCATTCCCGACAAAAAGCACCGAGCAATGGCAGGACTGTCAATGGGTGGCATGGAGACAAAAAAGATCACCCTCTCGCGCCCGGAAACATTTGACTACTACGGACTATTCAGCGGCGGCACATACGCTCCCGAGGATCTAAAGAATGTAAAACCCAAACTGGTATTCACCTCTTGCGGTTCAAAAGAAAATCCCGAGGGCGTAAAGAAATCCATTGACGACCTCAAGGCGGCAGGATTCAACGCAGTATCATATGTATCAGACGGCACCGCACATGAATTCCTTACATGGCGGCGCAGCCTGAAAGAGATGGCTACTTTACTCTTTAGATAAAAAACGCCTCATTATCTTACAATCATTTGATTAATTAGGATTAATCAATTATATTTGTACGGTTGTCGGAACAATTGGCATTCATTAATGTCATAATCTCCGACAACCGTAATATATTTATACGATATTTTATTGGAAATAATAAACTAATCATCTTTACATTTTAATTCATTATTTATGAAAAGACATTTACTCAAGTCACTATCATTAGTTGCAACGGCAACAATCATCGGCCTACCGGCCTCCGCATTCACTCCCGTAAGTCCGGGAGATCTAAACGCCGAGACCCGTGGCATAGCTGTAGCTCTGACATGGGAATGGGGCAATGCCGGCCCGGCATTACTGACAGAAAGCTTTGAAACAGGATCTATCTCCGATCCCTGGTGCACCATCAATCATTATAATTACGAGCCGGAGGGAGGAAACTGGGCTATAACGGATTTTTCGTCATATCCCGACGATCCAAATCTGGCATATGATGGCACACACTCCGCATTAATCATGCCTGCGCAGGGAGGTGATGATGAAAACCCCTCCACTTTCCACCAAGATGAATGGCTGACAGTACGTCCCGGGACTGGAGCCGTATACATGGATTTTTGGTACTGGCTATATTATGAAGTGCTTGATTGGGGAGGCTACCAAGATTTTCCCGACCATTATTATGTTAAGATCAGCCGTGATAATGGAAACACCTGGACAGAGCTTTGGGACGGTCGTTGGGACATGGGAAGCAGCGAGGATGTACAGCAGGCGTCTCTTTTCATTGGCGAAGCCACAGATGAAAATACCATAATCGCCTTCAACGCGGTCAGCGGCAATGAAGAATCACTATATTCAGCATGGTCAATCGACGATGTATCCTTTTATGGCGTATCAGACCAAGATAAGCGGGAAGTGACCCTCAGAAGCAACAGTATCAATAATAAGAGGCATTCCACTATATCCCCATTAATGTATCGCAAATTCACACCGGGAAAGCAGCCAGGTAAAGCAAACAGGATAGTACAGGAACCGGATTGGATAAACAACGGCAACACAACATACCGTGTATATCTTGATGACATCATGATAGCCGATTTCTTAAAGGCTCGCCACTTCGTCGACCTGACTACAAAAAGTCCGGGAAAACACACTTACAAGGTGTTGGCCTGGTCAGAATCGGAAGACGTTGAATATGACGCAGCGTCTATTGATGTGACGATAGAAGACTATTCGTTTGATGCCCCGGTGGAATTACAAGCTGAATATTCCATGGATAAATCCGGGAAATATACTGTAAGCGCAACATGGGGATCACCGTCAGGAAAACTCACACCTACATATTATAATGTCTATATCAATGACAAGCAGGTCGGGCGCGTCGATATAAATGACGAACCAAGCCTCGGTCAAAGCGGTTTGTACAAAGGAGCCTACAAGTTTACAGTAGAAGCGTGCTACACATATCCTGACGGCGTATCAGAGCCGGTATCGGCCTACGTCTATCCCGGCATCGTGCCAACTCCGGAGAATCTTGAGGCAACATTAACTGAAAATACAGTGGAACTAAAGTGGGACTCTCCGTCGGGCGCGGACCCGGCGCCGGTATCATATAATGTATATTGGAATGACCAACTCGTAGCCGAGGAACATACAGAGACAGCCATCGTTCTTGACAACGACTATCCCGGCACGTATTTTTACAGTGTACATGCCGTATATCCCGATGGTACCGAATCAATTCCGGCATGCCTGAGGGTAGAAACCGGTGATATGGAGCCATTTGACCTGTGGGAATATCCTCAAGACTTCTTTGACTCACACACTCCGCTCATGTGGGATAAGGTAATATTTGATCCATATAATACCGTAAAGGAGATGTATGCATGGCGTTTTGACAATTGGTTTGAAATCGAGATACCGAATAATCTCGGTTTTGACAACGGCTTTGCTTCTGTAAGCGGCAAGGCGGCAGGAATGAACAAACTCCAGACTTGCCTTATCGCACCGCCGCTATTGGCCGACGAGACAGCGGAATTTGTTGAAATTTCATTTGACAAGTATTACAGCGATCCAAAGCCGGGTCCCTCCGGTGCCGCACAATTTGCGCTGCAAATTTCACTGGACTTTGGAGAATGGAATGATGTCGCAGACCTTGCATCGGCACCCAACGGCAAATGCGTATATCATGTCGGAGATGTCGCCGGGCATGTAGTCCAATTACGATGGGCATTCTTGTCACGTAATTCCGGCGAAGCTGCCATTGACAATGTAACGATACTGCATTCCGACCTTGCAGGAGTGACAGAGCCTGAAATTACTGATGAGTCAGCTGCCGATGTATATTCTCTCTCCGGTATACTTATAAAGGAGGGAGCCTCTGCCGATGAGATAAACACCTTGCCTTCCGGACTGTACATTATCCGCGACAAAAAAGGCGGTTCGGTACGTGCCGTGCGCTGATAGATAATCACAATAAATATTACAACGAGAGACAGCCTGCTTTGTATTATGATAAGGCTGTCTCTCGACTTTTATATCGACGGCAACAAAATTGTTACGACAATTTTGCAAATAAAAATGTGATATAATAGGTGGTTACGCGGATTTTTAATAATTTTGCACTCTAAACTGCAAAACAAAGAATAATAAGAGAATGTCCGACATTAAGAAGATTAAGACCGCATTGGTCTCCGTCTATCACAAAGACGGTCTGGATGAAATACTTGCGTTATTAAATAAAGAAGGTGTACAGTTCTTGTCAACCGGTGGCACTCAGTCATTTATCGAAAGCCTCGGCTATCCTTGCTCATTGGTTGAAGACCTCACCGGCTATCCCTCCATATTGGGTGGAAGAGTAAAGACACTCCATCCCAAAGTGTTTGGCGGCATCCTTAACCGTCGTGAAAACGAAGGTGACCGGGAGCAGATCAAGCAATACGAAATCCCTGAAATTGACCTTGTAATCGTAGACCTGTATCCATTTGTCGATACAGTTGCATCAGGTGCATCCCACGAGGATATAATCGAAAAAATCGATATAGGCGGCATTTCTCTCATACGCGCCGCTGCAAAAAATTACAAAGATGTAATAATCGTCGCATCAAAAGAACAGTACTCGCCTCTTGCAGAAATGCTGCGCCACAATGGCGCAGAGTCGTCAATTGAGGAACGCTGCTGGTTTGCAAAAGAGGCATTTGCCGTAAGCTCGGGCTATGACAGCTCTATCTTCAACTATTTTGACCGTGAGGATGGCCCGTCGGCACTGCGTGTGGCAATCGACGGGGCAAAGACTATGCGCTACGGCGAAAATCCCCATCAGAAAGGCTACTTCTTCGGCGACTTTGACAAGATTTTCACCCAGCTTCACGGTAAGGAGATATCTTACAACAATCTCCTTGACATAGATGCTGCTGTAAATCTTATTTCAGAGTTCAGCGACCCCACGTTTGCGGTACTCAAACACAACAACGCCTGTGGACTTGCTACCCGCCCCACAATCGCCGAGGCTTGGGCTGACGCCCTCGCCGGAGACCCGGTATCGGCATTCGGCGGTGTGCTTATCACCAACGGAACGGTAGACGCAAAAGCGGCTGAAGAGATCAACAAGATATTTTTCGAAGTAATCATAGCTCCCTCATATGATAAAGATGCACTTGAGATTCTGGAGCAGAAGAAAAACCGCATAATACTTGTGCAGAAAGAGCCGATTACCGAGAAGATGCAATTCCGTTCGTGCCTCAACGGCGCCCTCGGTCAGGAACGCGACCTCAGGATCGAGACTCCGGAAGATCTTAAGCAGGCAACCGACCTCGCTGTCACTCCCGAGCAGGTCAAGGATCTTCTTTTTGCCAACAAAATCGTCAAGAACTCAAAGAGCAACGCCATTGTACTTGCCAAGGGCGAACAACTTTATGCGAGCGGCGTGGGACAGACCTCTCGAGTAGATGCCCTCAAACACGCGATAGAAAAGGCAAAATCATTCGGCTTCGACCTGAATGGTGCGGTCATGGCTTCCGACGCCTTCTTCCCGTTTGCCGACTGTGTAGAGATCGCCCATAAGGAAGGCATCAATGCTGTAATCCAGCCCGGCGGCTCAATCCGTGACAACGAGACAGTGGAATATTGCAACAAAAACGGTATCGCCATGGTGATGACCGGCATACGCCATTTTAAGCATTAATAAACTCTCCAATAATTTAGAATCCAAAAATGGGACTTTTCTCGTTTACCAAAGAAATAGCCATTGACCTCGGTACGGCAAATACGATCATCATCCACAATGACAAGATCGTAATCGACGAGCCGTCGATCGTGGCACTCGACACAAAGACAGGCAAGCTTATCGCTGTCGGCACCGAGGCACAGCAGATGCAGGGCAAAGAGCCTGAAGGCATCCGCACCGTGCGCCCTCTCCGTAAAGGCGTCATCGCCGACTTTAACGCGGCAGAGCTCATGATACGCGGTCTCATCAAGAAAGTCAGCACCAAAAGCAACTGGTTTTCCCCATCACTACGCATGGTTGTAGGCATCCCCTCGGGATCGACCGAAGTTGAGATCCGTGCCGTGCGCGACTCGTCGGAGCATGCCGGCGGTCGTGACGTATACATGATCTATGAGCCAATGGCAGCCGCCCTTGGTATAGGACTCGACGTGCAGGCACCCGAAGGCAACATGATCGTCGACATAGGCGGCGGTAGCTCCGAAATAGCCGTCATCTCCCTCGGAGGCATTGTCAGCAACAAGAGCATCCAGATCGCAGGCGATGACCTTACCGACGACATACAGCAGCACATGCGCCGCGCCCATAACATCAAGGTCGGCGAGCGTACGGCTGAACTTATAAAGATGAACGTAGGCTCAGCCCTTACAGAGCTTGAAAATCCGCCTGAAGACTACATCGTACACGGTCCCAATCATATGACCGCACTCCCGATGGAGGTACCTGTAAGCTATCAGGAGATTTCCCACTGCATCGAGAAATCAATCTCAAAAATCGAGGCAGCGGTGTTGAGCGCGCTTGAGCAGACCCCTCCCGAACTTTATGCCGACATTGTGCGCAACGGTATATGGCTCGCCGGTGGTGGTGCATTGTTGCGAGGACTCGACAAGCGTCTTTTCGACAAGATAGGCATACCGTTCCATATCGCCGAGGACCCGCTTCTCGCTGTGGCACGCGGTACGGGAGTGGCGTTGAAGAACATCAACAAGTTCAAGTTCCTAATACGGTAACGCAGTTCACCCCCATACAGAAAAGATATTCAGAGAAAAAGCAAAACAACCCTGACGTAGGGACACACAGCCGTGTGTCCTTACGTCATACATAGTCACCACCCCAAAACGGCAATAGATGCGCAATCTGCTTGACTTCCTCATAAAGTACAGCAAGTGGTTTATATTCATCATATACGTGATTATAAGCTGCATGCTGCTCTTTAACAACAATCCCTATCAGCACTACATATACCTGACTTCAGCCAACAAGATAAGCTCGCTCGTATTCAAGACCTCCGGCATGGTGACCTCTTACTTTCACCTTCACGACATCAACGAGGATCTGCAACGCCGCAACGTAAGCCTTGAATCGGAAGTGATCTGGCTACGCAAAGAGCTTGCACGGTATCAGGAGGATGTGGTAGCCGACTCGCTTGCCCGCGACTCGTCGCTGATGCAGTTTGACTTCATCCTCGCCCACGTGATCAGCAACAGCGTGTCGCGCGCCAACAATTATATCACCATCGAGAAAGGCGCACTTGACTCAATTCATCCCGAGATGGGTGTTGTAGACCAAAACGGAGTGGTAGGCATCGTCAATATCGTTGGCGATCATTCGGCACGTGTCATCTCCCTGCTCAACCCGAAAATGAGGTTGTCGTGCAAGGTAAAGGGGCGCGAATATTTCGGCTCGCTTGTATGGGACGGAGTGAGTCCCCACGAAGCGTTGCTTGAAGAGATGCCACGCCACGAGAAGTTCAAGAAAGGTGACACAATAGTGACCAGCGGATATTCAGCCGTATTTCCGGAAGGCATACCCGTAGGCACCATAATCAGCCACGAGAAAGAACATGACGACAATTTCTATGCCTTGCGCATAAAGTTATTCACTGATTTTACCACCCTGAGCACCGTAAGGGTCATCCGCAACAACATGAAGGATGAACTCATGATGATTCAGGCGGGAGAAGAAAATGATTGATACGTAACCGCCATGACAAAGACCATTATACAGTTTTCGATTCTTTTCGTTGTGCTTGTGTTGCTGCAGGTGATGGTGTTTAACAACATCTGCCTCTTCAACGTAGCGGTACCGTTTGTATTCATATATTTCATCGTATACCTCCCGCTCACACTGTCGGTCAACTGGGTACTCACATTGTCATTCATAGCCGGGCTCAGTGTCGACATATTCGCCAACACACAGGGAATGAATTCCCTCGCATGCACCATCATAGCAATGTCGCGTCACTCGATACTGCATTTCTACTTTCCCCGCGAGGATGAGCTGTCAATCCCGGAACCCTCGATACGCTCCCTCGGACAGGAAATCTACATGAAATATCTCTTTACCATCGTGCTGCTTTACTGTACAATCATATTCCTTGTCGAGGCATTCTCGTTTTTCGACATATGGCGCATGTTGCTCCGAATATTGTGCAGCACACTGTTGACATTCTTCCTCCTGCTTGGTCTTGACAGCGTGGTGTCGCGTCATGACTGACCTTTATAGTTTCCTTAGACTATGAGAAAAGACTACAATCTTGAAAAACGTAAATATATCATCGGCGGATTCATCATAGTGATCGTCGCCATATACCTGATAAGGCTTTTCAACCTCCAGGTTATGGACGGAGACTACAAGATATTTGCCGACTCGAACGCATTCATGCGCAAGACCCTCTACCCTTCCCGGGGCATGATGCGTGACCGCAATGACAAGCTGGTCGTGTTCAACCAGCCTGCCTACGACGTTATGATGATACCCAAAAACGTGCAAGAATTTGACACCCTTGACTTTTGCAGCACACTTAACATAACCAAGGAACAGTTTCTGCGCCGTATCGCCGACATGAAAGACAGACGCCTCAATCCGGGTTATTCCTCCTACACGCCGCAGAAACTAATCACCCATATATCGGCACAGGATTACGGCAGGCTTCAGGAAAAGCTGTACCGTTTTCCCGGCTTTTTCATCCAGCAACGCATATTGCGGCAATATATGTACTCGACGGCAGCAAATGTACTGGGCAATATCCGTGAGGTTTCGCAACGTGACATCGAGCGCGACCAATATTACGCCTCCGGCGACTATTGCGGCGACCTTGGCGTGGAAAAAAGTTATGAGGAATACCTCCGCGGAGAGAAAGGGGTTGAGATCCTGATCCGCGATGCCTATGGAAGGATAAAGGGGAAATATGAGGATGGAGCACATGATGTGGCACCTGTCTCCGGTCGTGACATAAAGCTGAGTCTCGACATAGACCTGCAGATGTACGGTGAGCAGCTGATGCAAAACAAGATCGGTGCGATTGTAGCCATCGAGCCGTCGACAGGAGAGATACTCGCCATGGTAAGCAGCCCGACGTATGACCCGAAACTGCTTGTGGGCAGGGAACGCGGAGCCAACTATAAAAACCTTGTAAATGACTTCTACAAGCCGCTCTATGACCGCGCGCTCATGGGCGCATATCCACCCGGCTCCACATTTAAGCCGAGCCAGGGCCTTATACTGCGTCAGGAGGATATCATATCACTCACCACGGCATATCCATGTTATCACGGCTTTATCAACGGCGGTCTGAGAGTTGGATGCCACGGTCACGGGTCCCCTATTGCCCTCAAGCCGGCACTCCAGACCTCTTGCAACGCGTTTTTCTGCTGGGGTCTCAAGGCGATGCTCGACGGTAAGCGTGCCAAGTACGGCTCCGTGGCGGAGGCATTTGAGGTGTGGAAACACCATCTCGTGTCACTCGGATACGGCTACAAGCTCGGTGTCGACCTGCCGGGTGAAAGCCGCGGATTCATACCCAACGCGCAATTTTACAACAAGATATACGGCGAGAACCGTTGGAGCGCGAATACCATCATATCAATAGCGATAGGACAAGGCGAGATCCTCGCGACACCATTGCAGATAGCCAACCTATGTGCCACGATAGCCAATCGCGGATGGTATATCACCCCCCATGTGGTAAAAGAGATACAAGACACGGTAATGCCCTCGGAACTTGTGAAAAAACGATACCCGACAATCGACAGGCAACACTTTGAAGATGTAGCCGAAGGCATGAGAATGGCGGTAACCGGCGGTACTTGCCGCCTGGCCAACCTTAGAGACATCGAAGTGTGTGGAAAGACAGGCACGGCACAGAATCCCCACGGCAAGGACCATTCAGCATTCATAGGCTTTGCCCCCTACCACGATCCTAAGATCGCCATATGCGTCTATGTCGAGAACGCAGGCTTCGGAGCAACCTACGGAGTGCCCATAGGCTCACTTATGATGGAGAAATATCTTACCGGCGGTATCGCTCCCGAGCGTCAGTATCTTGAAGACAGGATGTTTGAATCAAATACGATTATAAGCAGTGGAGTTAAAAAGCACTAACAGCACGTCAGTATTCCGTAACCTCGATTGGGTGACGGTGGTAATCTACCTTCTGCTCGTAGTGGGTGGCATAATATCTGTATATGCGGCAAGCTACGACTTTGACAATGCCTCGATACTCTCATTTGACGAATTTTCGGGCAAGCAGCTGCGATGGGTCGGGCTTGCTCTGCTCGCCGGACTTGTAATACTACTGATTGACTTCCGAATATACGAGGCATACGCCTACCCTATCTACGGAGTATTGATCCTCCTTCTTATAGTCACCATCTTTGTCGCGCCCGACATAAAGGGATCGCGGTCATGGCTCGTGCTCGGACCGATGAGCCTGCAACCCGCAGAATTTGCCAAATTCGCGACGTCACTTGCCCTTGCACGACTTTTTTCATCATACAATTTTAATCTTAACTCGTCGCCCGTCAATTACATAAAGGCACTTGTCATAATACTCCTGCCGGTAGGGCTTATCCTTGCCCAGAAAGAGACAGGCTCGGCACTTGCCTATATGGCACTGTTCTTTGTGCTTTACCGTGAAGGTATGAGCGGGCTTGTACTTGCCGCAGCCCTTTGCGCGGTTGTATTCTTCGTGACAACGATCAAATATACGGAGACGATGATCATGGGGCTGCCGTCGGGGGAAGTGTCGGTATTCATCATGATAGAGATGCTGATAGTGGCTATGCTTGCGGCTTACTGTAAGCAACTGATAGGGGCAAGGAATGTATTGCTGTGGTTTCTCGCGACCGGAATAATCGCATGGATATTGAGCCTTTGCGGCGTAAACATACCCGGACTCGCATTTTTTCTTCCCGTAATCGGGATTGCTCTGATATACTGCCTGCTGCTGATGTTTAAAGGTCCGGTCAAACCGTTGCTTATAACCGTCGGCGGTGCTGTCGCTGCTGTAATATTCCTATTTTCGGTAAACAAGGTGTTCAACGACGTGCTCCAGCATCACCAGCAACAGCGCATCAAGGTCTCGCTCGGCATCGTGGAGGACCTGCGCGGCGCGGGCTACAATGTCAACCAGTCAAAAATCGCTATCGGATCAGGTGGATTTTCAGGGAAAGGATTTCTTAACGGGACACAGACTAAACTCAAATATGTGCCCGAACAGCATACCGACTTTATCTTCTGCACCATCGGAGAAGAGGAAGGATTTATAGGCACCACTGCAGTACTCCTGCTGTTTCTTGCTCTAATATTGCGGATCATGGCGATTGCCGAACGCCAGCCGACAATATTCGGCAGGGTATACGCCTATTGCGTAGCATCATTTTTCATCTTCCATCTCGCCATCAATATAGGCATGGTGATCGGGCTGTGTCCTGTCATAGGCATACCGCTACCATTCCTAAGCTACGGAGGCTCGTCATTGTGGGGATTTACTTTCCTGCTGTTTATAATGCTGCGCATCGATGCCGCAAGACGTGAACATCACAGCTATTAGTATTGCAAAGTTACTACAAAAAAGTGAAATTCGGAAAGATATAGTGATAGAATTGAGTTACAGGGGTTTCAGTCGTGCTTCCGATTATTCGTGAAGCCATCGCAATCACCGCTGAAGCCAAATCAGGACGCCGCTACGTTACTTGTCCGTAACCATGCCCGAAAGGGCGACAAACGGACACGGACAGCGAAACAAGGCGTTAAGGATTAGTGAGTTATTGACAACTCACGCAACAAATCCGGTTACGGAAAAAGATTGCGCCGTTCCTCCCCGTTTTGCGTACCGGCGACGGACTCTTCACCAACTAATTTTGAACCTAAAAATTAAGGACGATGAAGAGTACATTTTCAGTAATCTACTATCTCAAAAGAGCTTGACACCAAATTATGTGCTGACGTTGAGTGATTTACATTAATGTTACGCTCTGTCGGGTTACGATTTGCCAACTTGCAGATTTCATCGGATTTCTCAGTTTTGCTTTTTTCAAATAACGCTTTAACTGTGCAAAAATACAAAATGTAATCAAAAAATTCTTTCAGTCAGCTAAACTTTGACTGTATTTAACTGTTTCGAATTCCCTATTATTTGTTTCTCACTATTTGCTGGATGGATTTTGTTATCCAATAATTAACTGTTTTTTTATAATTGGATATATCATTCAATTGGCACGATGATTCTTTTATCAGATTCTTGAGACCATTGCACTTGGTATGTTTTTCCATTAATTTGGTCAAGCATGATGAAATTATAATTATTGGTTGTTGGATATAAAATAAAGCGTCCATTGACTTCTTCGTCTTTCCATACAACTGAATATAAAGATAGTGCTGGAAAAGCCGGGGCTGATTGACCCCGGGAAGCAAGCTCGCTTGACCCCCGAG
>CAJUMZ010000003.1 GCA_910587665.1 uncultured Muribaculum sp. | reverse complement strand
TTTTTTTGATACTAAAAAAAGAGACTGCCTAAATTTGATTGTTAGACAGCCTCTTATAATCTACAATCTATAAAAACATATATATTTTGAAAAAACGGTCAAAGAAGAATGATGCCCAAATGTAGGTATATTATTCTTAATTGACAAGCGTTTATGTTGCAGAACATGTTATTTTACCGGTAGGCGTGCCGGACTCAATATCCAGGGGAACGGCGCTTTTAGTACGATCGACTTGTCGTTGCGGATTTTCCGGTATGAGTCTTTTGCTTCCTCGGCGTCATCGGTTGTCGTGGCGATGACATAATAGAGCGGTTCGGCGGTTTCAAGCACAAACGCACCGGGATACCCGTTTTCACGAAGGCGGGTCATGAGCGACTTGGCATTGAATATCTGCTTGAACTGATTCACCGTGACGGAATATTTTTTTACGCTTTCGGGCGTGGTCGTCTCTGCCGCGATTTTTACGTTGACTGTCATCATAGGGATGGAGTCGCCTTCCACTATTAGCCGTGAGTCAACAGCCTCGTTGCGTATCTTTTCATAGATGGTGCCTTCGATTCCGCGGCTTTCCTCGTTTTTCTGCTTTGCCGCCTCGTATGCCGCGCGGTAGTTTGACTCGTTGGTCTTGCACGACGTGACGGTCAGGGCAAACAGGGCTGCCGTCGCTATGGCTATCTTTCCGGTCAGTTTCATATAGGTTGTCATTGTATGGGTTTATGTAATTCGATTACTTCAAGATCCTTTATCGTGTCAGAGTCAAGGGTGAGGCGGATGAGGGTGCGCTGTTGTTGCCAGCCTTGCACGCCCGCCGCCCCGGGATTGACATGTAACAACTCAAGTTCGGGGTCGTAGATTACCTTTAGGATATGGCTGTGACCGGTCACCATAAGCCTGATGCCGTTATCGCGGAGTATCGGCTTTACTCCGCGGGCATACTTTCCGGGGTAGCCTCCTATATGGGTCATCCACACCTTTACCCCTTCGACGGTGAACATCTCCACTTCCCGGCATTCGCGCCTTACCATGCCGTGATCGACATTTCCGGATACAGCCCTTACCACCGGCGCGACATCGCGCAACCGCTGCAATATGGATATGTCGCCTATGTCGCCGGCATGCCATATCTCGTCGCAGCCGGCGAAATGCTTTTCGTAGCGTTCATCCCAATAGGAATGGGTGTCGGAAAGGATTCCAATGCGCTTCATTGCCGCTTTAAAGGTTATCTCATTTCTTAATTATGCGCGCGTAGCGTATCAATGCGGTGTTGACCTCTCCGTTCATGTTGTCGATGTCGAGTCGCAGTGAAAGGCGGTTGACGCCGGCGTTGAGCTTAACGGGAAGCATGTTGCTGAATCCTGTCGAAAGCCATTCGTCGATACCGCGCTGAGGCATCACTATGGCGCCAGCCTCGGCGCCGTTTATATAGAGCATGCGTATCGCACATTTGTTTTCGGTGTTTATCGGACCACTGCCGTTGGCATATCTTACGTCAAAGAAGTAGTCGCCACCCTCTTTCACGTCAACTGTGAAATTTATGTCGGGATTCCTGTCCTTGCGGGTCTCGATGAATTGCGACGCCATTTCCTTGTTTTTAATAAATGATGTACCGGTCTTTCCCATTGCGGAGGCTTCCACCATGGTGAGCGCGTTTTCGGGGACGTATTCGTAAGGCTTGTTGGTGAAACCGCTGTAGGTCTCTTTGATTACGGGCACCACATCCATGAGTGAGTATACGCCTTGCGGCACAAAACTTACGTGAGGAGTGGTTATCTGGTCAAGGAAATTCGAATTTACCGTGATGTCATAAGCGATGCCCTCCTTGAAGTTTTCGATAGTGCCTTTTTCTTCACTGTCCCACGCTATTATCGGGGTTGACGGCATCCATGCCTGCGGGCGGTTGTTGATTTCCGACTTGGGCGCGGGCTTGTCATCCATGGTTATCACTACTTCCACATCGCCCTTTATGTCGGCGGGAATCGAGCGGGTGCTTTCCTCCTTGCCGTTGACGGTGAATGACTTTATGCCTATGCCTGTGCCGATTACCTTTACGGTCAAGTTGGCGTCACGGTAGCGGAATCCGGTGAGCGTCTTTTCTCCCGAGAGTGCCGGGGGGACTACCGGGGCGAAGCTTATGCCGTCGGGCTTGAAGTCCATGCCCATTATCACGCGGTAAATCATTGCCGCCATTCCGGTGCAGCTCCACAGCTGGCTGTCGGAGTTGACAGCGGTGCCTCGGAAGTCGCCGTTATGGGCAACGAAAAGCTCCTTGTTGGTGCTGAACAATGCCGCCGCACGGAATATAGCCGCAAGACCTTTTTCCACCGCCGCCATGTTCCGGGCCTTGGCTGCCGCAATGTTCCAGTAAGCCTGAACGAAAGGCCACACGGCGTCGTTGTGGTAGGGCTTGATGTCGGGTTGCTGCGGGTATACCGACGATATGCCGTAGGGGGTGTAGGGAGTCTTGCTGATGATTGAGCGCGCCATCTCCGGATTTGCAACGCCGAATATTATTGCCAGTGCCTGGCCGAGATTGTCGACCGCCTGCGACTGCACCGGATACACTCCGCCATACAGATATTCGCTGTAATATCCCATGTTGGGAATCCATAGATTATTGTTGATTGAGTTGACGATCTCCTTGTCGATGCCGAGCCACATCGGCACTGTATTGTTGTCGGGGGACGCCTCTATCATCGCGTCGCGCACCTTGAATGCCTCGGCAAACATCACATTGGTGCCGAGACACATCGACTCGTAGATGTCCTTAGGTTGCATCCATTTGGGGTAAGTCTGCTCGCGCCAGTCAAGGTAGCTTTGCTCGCCATGCATTAGCTTGTAGGTGTCATCCCACACGACGCGCATGTCGTCGTTGAGGGTGTTTTCGATTGCGCGTATCGCCTGGTCGAGCATCGACTTGTCGCCTGTAACCTTGTAAATTTCCCATGCCGCCATTGCCCAGACGATTCGGTCGCTTGACACGGGCCAAGAGCCTCCGGAGCCGGTGTCCTGAATGATTACCGTGCCGCTTTTACCCTCCTTTAGCTTTGCGCGGAGACTGCGGAGCGAATTGTCAGGGTCAAGCATCGCCAGGGAGAGATATATCGAATAGCTGACGTCGCGTGTCCACACTCCGTCCCATTCTTTTCCGGCGCGGTAGGTGGAGTCGGGGCGCAGGTTGCTCTTTATTTCGGCGATAGCCATGTTGTAGAGCGCGTCGACAAGCGGTTGAGGGGAACTGTAGCGCGGCATGTCGTTTGCCACGGAGTCAATCCGCCATCCCCCCTTGTCGGGCTGCAGCTCCTTGTCGGGGTTAAGGTTAAGGGTCACCTCATATATGCCGTCGCCGCGATCTTTCAACTTTTGGTCATGCTTGCCGTAGAGATTTTCGAAGTCCCATGTCAGAGGCTCGACGCTTCCGGCAACCCATACACCTTTGAAATCATCCTTGAAGATGGTGTCGTTGGTGGGTGTAACGTAATATCCGCGCTCCTTGAATGAGTCGAGTACCGGGCGCATGTTGACTTTCAGGGTCCAGCGGGTGTTTTTATCGAGACGTGCGGGTGTGTCAGCCTTGATCGAGTCGGCTACCGCGAGCGCCTCGCCGAAGGTAAACACAGTGTCGGAGCCTATCATCACGTCGTGGGTCTTGCCCTGTGGCAGCTCGTTGTCACGGCTGTTGAGCGATAGTTTGAAATGCAGCAGCTGGGATATGCCGCTTTCTTCCGGGCTTCGGTAGTCGCTCACGATTTCCGTAGGGCTTACGGCGCGCGCCGTAAATCCGTCTTGTACGACCCTGTCGGTATATACTGAAAACTCTTCTGACGAATAAAGCAGATCGGTGGGCTGCGATGTGCCGCCACATCCTGTGGCCGTGATTGACAGCAGGGCTGCCGCCGATGTCGCGCTGATAAATTTCATAATGACATTATGTTTGGTTATTTCCTTTCTTTGTCTGAAACACAGAATATCCGCTAAGTTAGTGAATTTCTTCCAAAATGTTATTCTTCTCGATTAAAAAGTGGGCCTTAAATCCACATTTACGGCTGAGACGGTATGTGCTGATTATGAAAATTCGGAAAAGAATGTTAACTTTGTGAGAGCGTAAGGACTTCAGCTCCGTTGAACTCCACGACGAGGCAAAGCGTTTTTCTTAAGAAAATAACAGACAATCAAATATGGCAGAATCCAACTTTATCGACTACGTTAAGATCATGTGCCGCTCGGGTAAGGGTGGCGCCGGGTCGCGTCACTTCTATCGTGCGAAATATGTGCCTAAGGGCGGTCCTGACGGCGGTGACGGCGGTCGCGGCGGTCATGTGATATTGCGCGGCAATAAGAATATGTGGACTCTTCTCCCGCTTAAATATCAGCGACATGTGTTTGCCGGCAACGGTCAGTCGGGCTCCGGGGGCAGAAGTTTCGGAAAAGATGGCGAAGACAAGGTGATCGAGGTGCCGTGTGGCACGGTCGTGTTTGACGCCGAGACGGGCGATTTTCTCTGTGAGGTGACCGACGACGGCGAGGAGATAAAGCTTCTGAAAGGTGGCAAGGGCGGATTGGGTAACTGGCATTTCAAGAGTGCCACCAACCGCACCCCGCGTTATGCGCAGCCCGGCGAGCCTGCAATCGAGAAGACCGTGATACTTGAACTGAAATTGCTCGGCGACGTAGGTCTCGTAGGATTTCCCAACGCAGGAAAGTCGACATTGCTTTCGTCTATCTCGGCGGCGCGCCCCAAGATAGCCGATTATCCTTTTACCACCATGGAGCCGCAGCTCGGCATAGTGAGCTATCGCGGTAATCGCTCATTTGTGATGGCTGACATACCGGGTATTATCGAGGGCGCGAGCGAGGGCAAGGGTCTCGGATTGCGTTTCCTCCGTCATATCGAGCGAAACGCCGTGTTGCTCTTCATGGTACCTGCCGATGCGTCGGATATCCGTAAGGAATATCAGATATTGCTCAATGAGCTTGAACGCTTCAACCCCGAGCTGATGACCAAGCAGAAGGTGCTTGCGATAAGCAAGTGTGACATGCTTGACGACGAGCTGATGGCAGAGATGGAAAAGGATCTTCCCGACGATGTGCCCCATGTGTTCATTTCCTCCGTGTCGGGACTTGGCATCCAGACTCTAAAAGATATGCTTTGGGCGGCAATAACCGACGAGTCAAACCGTATCGAGCCTGTCCATATCACCCATCGCCGTCTCGACGGTCATCACAGGGTGAGGGAAGAGGATGAGTTCATATTTGAAAATCCCGCCGCTCCGGAGTCTGACGATGAAGATGTCTATGACGACGAGATGTTTGACGAGGAGTGGGATGAGAGCTGGGAGGACTATGACGGGAGCGGCGACCCTGAGTGACATTCCTGTAAGCCGTCATGACATATCGCCGGAGATAACGGCATATTTCACTTCGCGGGGCGATGTCACCGATTCGCCCTATTCTGGCTTTAACATATGCCATTATACGGGCGATGACCCCGATAGAGTGGCGCGGTGCAGGGAGTCGCTTTCCCGCTATGTCGGGGTAAGTCCCGGCATGCTGATTGTGCCGAGGCAGACCCATTCGGTGAATTGCCAGGTGATTGATTCCGTTCCTGTCAGTGCCGAAAGTCTTGAAGGTGTCGATGCGCTTGTAACGCCGCTTCCCGGTGTGGCAATCGGGGTGTCGACCGCCGACTGTGTGCCTGTGCTTCTTGCCGATCCCGCGGCGGGGATTATCGGAGCCGCTCATGCCGGATGGCGAGGCGCAATAGGCGGGGTGGTGGAGGTGGCTGTGAATGCCATGGTGTCGCTTGGCGCGATGCCCGGTTGCATAAAGGCTCTGATGGGTCCGTGTATATGCAAGGATTGCTTTGAGGTGGGTGATGAGGTTGCTTCTTTGTTTCCGGAGGAGTATGTTGTGCGCGTCGAAGGTTGTAAGCCTCATGTCGACCTTCTGGAATATGTAGCCTCGCGGCTTGTGGCATGTGGGATTCCCTGTAAGGCGGTCACGATGCCGCCGGCATGCACCCGGTGCAATCCTGACCACTATTTTTCCGCTCGCCGGCTTGGCGTGAATTCCGGCAGGAATTTTTCGATGATATGCCGCACAGTCGATAAGTTGTCACGGAATTAGTGCGTTTCGTCACTTGGATTGTGAGTAGGCGCGGGCGTGGGTATATTTTTGTGTCAAAACAAAATATATCCTTACGCAATGGAATTATTGGTATCTTTTCTTGCCGCGGCGGCATTGATTTCCATTCAGCCCGACTCGGTGGCTTATTGTGATGACGCCGTATCCGATTCATTATCGATGTCGGTCGATCTTGATGAGGTGTCGGTCGTGGCGCGTCGACCCGATGTATCGGTGGCTGCTGACAAAATTGTGTTTACTCCTTCATCCACGCTGTCGGGAAGCGGCGGCTCGATTTATGATGCGTTGAGTTCGCTACCGGGTGTGGTCATTGACTCCAAGGGAGGCATTTCCGTAAATGGAAGCGGGGGTGTAAAAGTGATGATTGACGGACGTAAGAGCATCTTGACCGGCGAGATGCTTGTCAACTATCTGAAATCATCGGTCGCGTCGGGTGTTGATCGTATTGAGGTAAATACTGTGCCTTCCGCAGGGCATGATGCATCCGGTGGCGTTGCCGTGATAAATATAGTGATGAAAAAGCAACGGGATGAAGGTTTTGCCATCGGATTGAATGGTAACGGCAGAATGTGGAAAGCGCCTCGCGTGTTTACCGGATTTATGGGGGAATATGTCACCGGTCGACATTATTTTTCATTGAATTATTCATTTATGGCGGCAAGAAACCCTTCCGATTTGTTGACTGATCGCCCTTATCTCTCTGAGGATGATAGAATGTCGCAGGTCTATGACAGGCGACGGAAGGATATGATGCACAATGTGTCGGGTGCGTATGATTTCCGGTTTTCCGACAGGCTGACCTTTGGGGCGTCTGTAAATGTCAACCGTTATGACCGGCGTGAACACTCGTCAATGGTCACCGATATCCCGGTAGTGGGGGATAGGGTGTGTACCGACAATGACATGAGGATTATTACACGCAATATATTCGGCAATGCGAATGCCCGGTACATGGTTTCGGATGAAGGGTATGTGTCGGCAAATTTTGATTTTTTCAATAATCACAATGATGAGTCGCAACTTATGTATGATGATGCAGGTGTAAGTATCGAAGGAAAGATGGGCGGCACTGTGGCGGGATATGTCGGTGCCTTGGATTTCAGGATGCCGTTTCGTGGTGATTGGCGGCTGACGACAGGGATAAAGACCGCCTTTGTCAATATAGGTAATGGCGGAAAATATGACACGAATAGTGATGCTGTAGCGGAAAATCTCAGTTCTTCGTTTGACTACGAAGAAAATGTCAATGCTGTATACGCGGAGATTCAGAAAAAGTATAGGGGTTGGACTGTGAATCTCGGGCTGAGGATGGAGCAGACCAATGTGAACACCGCCTTCTCCGGCAACGAGGCGGTGGAGCGTCGTGATTATGATCGTCATGACTTTGATTTCTTTCCGAACGTGTCGGTCAATCTTGCGGCGGGCGGTTGTGGCGCGTTTAACATGGCTTATGCGCGCAGGATTGTGCGACCCGGATATGCCGACCTGAATCCGTTTGTCTATATTTTTGATGACATAACGCATGTCGGCGGCAATATCGGGTTGAAGCACTCGGTATCGGACAATTTCATGCTTGCATGGGCTTACGGCAATCGGTTGCGGGTCAGTATGTCATGCGGTGTTGTTCATGATGCTGTGGCAAAGTGCTTCCGGGAAATTACCGATAAGGTCGTATATGTCACTCCTGAAAATCTTCCGCGCCATATCCACTCCGCATTGACTGTGTCGATGGTCAATCTTTCTCCCGTAAGCCGGTGGCATCTCTCTGTTAACGGCACATTGATGTATGATGACTACCGTTTCCCTTCCGCGACCGGCATCTCGCCCAACAAGCGGCTGACACCTCTTGTCGATTGCCGCAATATGGTTGATTTGGGCAGTGGGTGGGAGGTGGAGCTCTCCGGCTCTTTTATAGGGAAAATGGCTTACGGACAGGCTGTGGTGGAGCCTGTAGGAAAAGTGTATGCCGGAGTCAGAAAGAGTCTTTTATCGGGGATGGCGTCGGTGTCATTTTTTATCCGTGACATGTTTGACACCAATTACCGGAGATCCACGATCATGCTTGACGGGAAGAGTGCCCGGCTGTCGGAATGGGAATATGAGGATATGCGGTTGATTGGGGTATCGTTTTCGATCAGGATAAAATCGGGTAAGATTGGGAAGCGTCGTGAATCAGACCGTGAGACGATAGATGAAATAAAACGTGTAAATTTGTAACATGAAACTTAGCTCCATCTTGCCTATACTTTATGCTGCCGCTCTTTTTACCGTGATACGTGTGGCAAACGACATTCCTATAGACAGTAATTACCTGAGCCACTCGCCTTTGTTTATCGCGATAGAGCTGACCGGATTGATAGTCGGGTGCTATGTGTCGTTTTTCTTTTTCAGGAAGTGGATAAGGTATTCCGTTTTCCATTGTGTGTCACCTTGGATTGAATATGCCTGTGTCGCGGTATTCCCCTTGTTGCTTGCACTGCTGGTGATCCTTTTGTCTCACGGTGGCGATGTCGGATTGTTGCGCGATATAGTGATTCCTGTAGTCGTAGTGTCACTGATGTCATTATGGCTTTATTCCGGCATGAAGTCAGGTTTTCTTGCGAGGAGTGTCGATGAGCAGCGTCTTAAAAACGACATCATGCGAAATGAATATATGCAAGCCGAACTTCAATTGCTCCGGGCGCAATATCATCCTCATTTCCTGTTCAATATGCTCAATGCCATATATTTCACAATTGATGAAGATAATGTCAAGGCACGCGAGACTGTGGAACATCTTGCCAATCTTCTCCGTGGACAGCTATATACCGGCGATGAGAAGATAAAGATCCGGCGGGAGGTGGAGGCAATGAAGAGTTACGTGGCCCTGCAAAAGGTGAGATTCGGCGACAGTATATCGGTTTATATGGATATAGATTCTTCGCTGGGGGAGGAGATGATTTATCCTCATCTGTTCATGCCGCTTATAGAGAATGCGTTCAAGCATTGCGGCGGTGATAGTCTTGTGTCGTTTACATTGTCACGGGAACCGGCAGGGATAGTTTTCAAAGTGGTAAACTCGACAGGTGAAATTAAGGGCAACTCTGACGGGGGTAAGGGACTTGACAATTTGCGCCGGCGGCTTGAATTGCTATATCCGGGTGATTGTCATCGGTTTGTCGCTGTCCCGAATGGCAAAATATTTGCCGCTGAATTAATGTTGAGATTATGAGAGACGACATTATGACCTGTATTATAGTTGATGACGAATATGTATCTCGATGTGGCATTAAAAGTTATGTTGACAAGATTCCCGGACTCGAATGCGCGGGCGTCGCTTCTGATGTCGACGGTCTCCGCGAATTGCTTGACCGTGGTATGCCCGATATAATATTCCTTGACATAGAGATGCCGGGAGAGTCCGGGATCGAATTTCTTGAGCAAGCCTCGCTGCCATGTGCTGTGGTAATTATTACTGCCTATGAGCGATATGCCTTGCGAGGATATGACTTGAGTGTTACCGATTATCTGCTTAAACCGGTGTCATTTAGTCGATTCTCAGCCGCAGTCGGCAAGGTTAGGGCATTTATGGCGAGTGCCATGTCGGGAGGTGTCGTGACATTGAGATCTGACAAAGCTGTTTACCGTATCCCTGTGGAAGATATATTGTATGTTGAGGCGATGGAGAATTACCTCAAGGTACACACATCGTGTGAGACGATAGTCGTGAGGATGACATTGAAAGCCGTCTGTTCGCTTCTTCCCGCCGACCGCTTCATTAAGATACATCGCTCTTATATAGTGAATATCGGCCGGGTCGTAAAGGCGGAGATGTCAGAAGTAACGATTTTCAACGGCGATGTGCTACCTTTGTCGAAGAGTTGTCGCAAACAATTCCTCGCCACGCTTGCACCAAGAAATATATGATTTAATCATCGTGTCCCTGACGTCGTATGTCACGTTGCCTAATTTTTAATTGCAAGCTAAGTATGATTGGAGCCTCGTGATCTTATCAGGAATGCGATTATGGCAATAATTATGATAGAAATACCTATGCCTACCAACCATGGAATTTCATAATTATCTGTCAATTCCGACGTCAGCAAAGTCATGATAACCAAGCAACATGCGAATCGGATGTTGTATTTGATTGAATCCTTAACTTTGATCCATTTGAATGCAATCAAAACGACGATTGCCGATAATATCAAAATCAAGTTAGCGATCTCCATTGTTCAGTTTAGTCAGCCCCTCCGGGGAATCTATTGGAATATGTTATCTTTCCGCCACAGGTAGCCAAGTCCGTCATTCAATCCTGCCGTGCTGTATATGCGGTACATGTCGAAGAATACACCCAAGGCGATGCTTCCTGTCGATAACAACACCATAAATTTAGGATAGAGACAAATAAGGCATACGCATCCTACGAGTATTAGGGCATCAATGAAATACCCAAGCCATGACAATGATTTGATGGCGCGGATTACTAAAACAAATCCAATTATAAAGAATATTATATGGAGAGTCCATGCCGCAATCTGCGACAATAATCCATGGTAAACCGAATTTCCTATATTCATGTCAGCCCAATCAAGCCCGATTGCACCAAGCAACGATTTTATACCGGCTAACATGAATATACCTTCACAAAAACATAGCACCTTCTGCTTGCTTACATCTTCCATTTTTTTAGGTTCCGTTAATTAATATTGCTAATTGTTGACAAAGATAGGCAATTTATTAATTAATCTCATAGAATAATCATTCAAATTATCATCCGGACACCACGTTGCCGCACTGCGGTCGACCTTCCGGTCGCCCCTACGCACCGCACATCGCGAGTGTTGATGTCATGAAGGAGAGCGCACGGGCGTCCGAAGGACACTTCTTTGAATAGCCGGGGGCGGAGCGACACCCCCGTTTGCAAGATGATAATACAATATGTATCTGAAAGATACTTTATGACGATTCTTTCAGAATCAAATCGCTTTTTCACCCCTTTCCGGTGGAGTCGCTGCGCTCCGCCACCGGCTATCTACGGATCAATCCTCCGGATTATAGCATCCCAACCTCCGGATTACCAAGCCATGATAGCTGTAGGGGCGACCGGGAGGTCGCCCGCCTACGTGGTTTACCACATGATTCCCCGCCGAGGGAATTCGATATAATCTTTCCGCTTGGCGGTCGACCTGCTGCGATCTTCAGGGCTATTGGGGGAGCGGGGCGGGATCCTGCCAGTCGCCGGAGGATTTGATGAGGGCGATAAGACGGGGTATGGCCTCTGACTGCGGGATATTTTTTTCGACGCACTCCTTGTTTTTGTACAGGCTTACGTGACCGGATGCCGCGCCTACATATCCATAGTCGGCATCAGCCATCTCGCCGGGACCGTTGACGATACATCCCATGACTCCTATTTTCAGCCCTTTGAGGTGGGCGGTGGCCTCCTTGACCGCTTTAAGCGTGGATTGAAGGTCAAAGAGAGTCCTTCCACATCCGGGACATGCGATATACTCGGTCTTGCTGATGCGCAGTCGCGTAGCCTGGAGTATACCAAGGGCTATGCGCACGTTGGTCGCATTGTCGAGCCTGCCGGCTTTTATCCACAGTCCGTCGCGCAAGCCGTTGAGGAGCATCGCCCCGAAGTCGGCTGCCGCCATCAAGGTCAAATCCTCTACCGAGGCGTTGCCATAGTCAATCATCGGGATGACCGGATTGTAGACGCCGGTTTCAGAAAACGCGTGGGCGAGTGCCTGGATTGATCCGGGGCGATTGACATGCGACGTGGTGATTACCAATACTTTCTCCGGATTTGCTTTTGCGGCGGAAATGTTTTCGTCAAAAGGAGCCGTAGCGTCGACAAGCAGATAGTCGTCAAGCTGGGTCTCACCTTCGGCAATTACAACGGGAGGATTGTCGCCGCCGATATTTCCGATTGCCACGGACTTGCGGCGTTTGGGAATAACCGGGTCATAGCCGGTGGCATATGTGCCTTCAATCGGGGCTGAGTCGCCACGGTGGCAGATATATTCGACAAGTGCTTTTGCCACGGGGATCTCGGCTTCAGGCGCCTCGCTCAGCGACACACGGATGGTGTCGCCGATGCCTTCGGCAAGCAGGGTGCCGATGCCCACAGCACTCTTGACCCGGCCATCCTCGCCGTCACCAGCCTCGGTGACCCCGAGGTGGAGCGGGAATGCCATATCTTCCGCTTCCATCGCCTTTACAAGCCGGCGCACCGTCTCTACCATTACCACGACATTGCTCGCCTTGATGGAAATCACGATGTCGAAAAATCCACGCTTTACGGCGACCCGCAGAAACTCCATGGCGCTCTCCACCATGCCGGCGGGGGTGTCGCCGTAACGGCTCATGATACGGTCGCTCAGCGACCCGTGGTTTACGCCGATGCGTATTGCCGTGCCGTTTTGGCGACACACTTCGATAAACGGAGAGAATGCCTTGTCGATGCGGTCAAGTTCGGCGGCATATTCCTCGTCGGTATACTCAAGTTTTTTGAATGTGCGGCCCGGATCCACGAAATTCCCCGGGTTGATGCGCACCTTGTCGGTCACTGCCGCGGCGGCAAATGCCGCACGTGGGTTGAAGTGGATGTCGGCCACGAGAGGCACGTCACATCCTTCCGCGCGCAACCGCTCGCGGATCACTCCGATATTTTCCGCCTCACGGACACCCTGCGCGGTGAGGCGCACATAATGGGCTCCCGCGTCGGCTATACGGCGGCATTGCGCCACCGAGCCGTCGGTGTCCATGGTTGAGGTGTTGGTCATTGACTGTACCCTGACAGGATTGTCGCCGCCAAGGGGGACTCCGCCGATATTAACCTCACGCGACTTACGTCGCCGGTAGTCAAATACGCTCATATGACAGCTATGGAAAAGTAGTGGGGAATATCAGTTGGTCTTGAATTTATATTTTACCTCGGCAAGGTCGGCATTTGCCTTTACGATCTTGCCGGCAAGCGACTTCTTGAAGTCGGCAAGGCGTGCCGCTATTCTGTCGTCGCCAAGGGCGAGCATCTCCACTGCGAGAAGGGCTGCGTTATAGCCGCCGTTAATGCCCACGGTAGCCACCGGTATGCCCGGAGGCATCTGCACGATTGAAAGAAGCGCGTCGATGCCGTCAAGGGTTGAGGCTATAGGCACGCCGATAACGGGCAGGGTGGTGTTTGCGGCGATAACTCCGGGGAGGGCTGCCGCCATGCCTGCCGCAGCGATGATCACTTTCAGTCCGCGGTCGGCGGCTCCGGTTGCAAATTCCTCAACCTGGGCGGGAGTGCGGTGAGCCGACAGGGCATTCATTTCAAATGGGATTTCGAAATCATCAAGCACTTGTGCGGCCTTACCCATTACAGGCAGGTCGGAAGTGCTCCCCATGATAATGCTAACGATTGGTTTCATATATGTATAAGTCTTTTTTGAGGATAATAATTTGTCAAGTAAGGAGGTATACCCAGAAAAATCCGTTTGCGGCACCGGCGATTACCTGCCAGAATGTATGGCAGTTCAACTGTATGCGCGCGCTTCCGAGCATTCCTGTGAGCAATATCGCCACGGAGATTACGACCCATATATTGCAGATGTATATGCCGTCATGCAGGATTCGGAAAAGCAGTGCGACAAGTCCTCCCATGGCGGCAAGGTGGGCACTGATTTTCCACCATATGTTTACTATGCAGGACACTACTGCCGCTATTGCCCCGGCCACCATAAACATATACATCCATGAAGGCGCGTGGATGCGGAACATGTACCATGCCGCCCCGAGATAGCAGATAGCTGTTATGACATATGGTATATAACGCTCTTTCTGGTTGTTGAGCCCCGGACTGGAAATCAGCTTCATCTTGTAGAGCAGGATTATTGCCAACACCGGCACCACGCATGTGAGCAAAAATGTCATCAGCACTACATTGACACGCAGACCAATGGGAAGCACTGCAAGTGCCGTGACCCAAAGGGCTGTGAATACTGCATAAGTGGGAATGAGCACCGGGCTGAGCACCCAGGAGATTATATGTGAAAGTTTGTTCATATTTCAGTTTCTATTATTAACGGATATCAAATCCAAATGTTTAAAGTTCCTTTCTCAGCCGTGCCACCGGAATGCCGAGCTTTTCACGGTACTTGGCGACAGTGCGTCGCGCTATTTCGTATCCTTTTGCGCTGATAGCCGCCGTTATTGCCTCATCGCTAAGCGGCTTGCGCTTGTCTTCAGCTTCAATTATTCCCCTGATGGTGGAAAGTATCTCATGGGATGAAGTGTCGTCATTATCCTTTGGGCGCTCGTTGAAAAACATCTTCAGCGAGTGGACACCATAGGGTGTCGCTACATACTTGCCTGCCGTGGCGCGTGATATCACGGAAAGGTCATAGCCGGTGATCGCCGAGATGTCTTTCAGGATCATGGGCTTGAGCTTGCTTTCGTCATCGCCGCTCATGAAGAAGTCGCGCTGTATTTTCGCAATGGCGCCCATCACATTGAAGAGGGTTTCCTGACGCATGCGCAGAAGCTTTATAAACTCAGTGGCCTCGTCGCGTTTTTGTCTTATAAACAGTGACGCCTCCCGTTCGCGTGGCGTGTCATTCCGTTCCGGCGTGTCGTTTTCACGGAAAGTCTCCTCGATCTGCAATTCCGGAATATTGTTGAGCAGTGTCAGATGCAGGTCGCCGTCATCTATTTCTACCGAAAAGTCGGGAATTATATGGCGGGTGCGCTCTTCTGCCGGGTCATCGCCGATTACCCCTGCGGGCTTCGGATTGAGAGTGCGGATTATGTCTATGGCTGCACGAAGCTCTGTGGGGCTTGACCCTGTGGCTGAGGCAAGGCGGTCGTAATGTTTACGTGAAAACAGGTCAAAGTAATGTGACACAATCTCTGTCGCCGTCTTTACCGCCGGTGATGGTTTGCGTCGGCGAAGCTGTAGCAGCAGGCAGTCCCGCAGGTCAACCGCTCCTACACCGGCAGGTTCCATGCGCCTTACAAGATCAAGCATACGCTTTACGTCGGCGGGTGTGGTCGGTTGTCCTGTCTGTTCCTCGATATCGCATGCTATTGATGCCGAGTCGCGGGTAAGGTAGCCGTTGTCATCAAGATTGCCGATGACATACATCGCCGTCTTCCTGTCGCGGTCTGACAGGTTATATTCGGCAAGCTGTGCGGCAAGAGTATCGATGAGCGTTGACGAAGAGTCCACGGCAACCGGCTCGTAATAGCCGTCGGAGGAGCTGTGATTATGTGCTTCAAGTCGATAGGAAGGTATTTCGTCTTCGCTTGCGTAGTCGGCTATGCGTAGCTCCTCGGCGCTTTCATTGAAAGAATCCTCTGATACAGGCTCGTTGATGTCGGCTGCCTCCAGTGCGGGATTGTCATCAAGGGCGCGTTGCACCTCATCCTCCACCTCCGGTCCGCTCATTTCAAGCATCTTGACAAATTTGACCTGAAGGGGTGACAGTCGTTGTTGCAGCCGTTGCTGCTGTGACAGGCTCAATGATTCTTCCATACAACTTATCTTTCAATTACAAAAATAACAAATAATCGGCAGATATTTCAGTGATATGGAAGAGAAATTACATTATTGCCATTTTTTAAGGAAGTAACGATAAGTGATACCGTCATCGCCGGTATATTCGAGTTGCAGCTTTGACCTGCTCATTTCCACAATTTTCAGGTCGCTTACACCGGAGGCTTTAAGATGTGTCTCGGGAAACGGTGTATATATTGTGCTCCCTTCGGGATGGTCGGTGTCGTGGTGGGTGAAATCGAGACTGAGAATGTTGTCGCCGGTCTCTTGCCACGTTCCCCATCGCGGATATACGTCATGCAGGGCGGTCACCTTGCGCATGCAGAACACCGTGCTCTGAAATTGCCAGAATATGTCGTGGTGGTAATCCGGCTCAGCTACTCCGTCGGCGGTGATCTCCTCAAGCTGCCATGTGCCGAACCATGGCCCGATGTCCCCGTTGTTGTGGGTGCATCCCGCGGTCAGGAGCGACAGAATCGGAATCAATATGATAAACAGTCTTTTCATCATTTTCAGAAATTAAGAATGCCTCTGTAAGAGACTGATAAGAGCGCGCCGAAATTGTTGCCGTACATGTCGCCGCGATCCATTGCCACACTCCCTTTTAACGTGAGACCGGAAAGCGATGCGGGGCTCCATCGCGCCTCGATCATCCATGAGGTGTCACGGGCTTTTTTCAGTCTCGGCACATAGCTGTCGCCGTAAGAGATGCGATGTGACACCATCGCCCTGTAATCCAATCCGGGGAAGATGGTGCCCTCCACGGCGGCATGGAATCCGCGCACACGGGTGTCGACGTATCTCATGTATCCGTCAAGATTGTAGAGCGGTGACATCAGAAACGGTGTGCCTTGCGACATTCCGTAGTAGGCATATCCGTTGTAGAAATAGTTGTTGTAATAAGAGTCGGCTCCCGTGGCCTGATCGACAATTGTAGAGCCGCCGTTGTCGATCGGATCCCAATGGAGCGGTCCCGACTGGTTGGTGAAGTCAAGATATTCGATTATCGCGCCGGAGATCACCGATTTTGTCGCGTTTCTGTATTCGATGCCCCATAGCCCGTCGAAGCCGTTGAGCTTTCCGATGCCTGAACCATCTTCCCATGGTGATTGCAGGTAGAGTTTCAGCTGACTGCCGTTGTGAAACCGGTAACGCGCCATTATATCCCAGCTGCCGAGGTGGTTGCCGGCCCAGTATTCGTCATCTTTTCCGGGGATAAGCATCTGAAAGAAGTCTTTCAGTTTGGCGGGAGAGGTCTCGACCCTTTCCCGCTCTCCATTTTCATAGGTCACGCTTGTGCCGCCGAACTGTGCCGCCGCCTGCATGCCTATGGTCACGGAAAATGGCTTTGACGGCTTTGTGCGGAAATACACTCGCTTATAGTTGATCCATCTGCCGGTGGTGATAAATGAGTTATAATGGTTGTAACGCTCCTCAAGCCAATCATTGTCAGTCGGCTTTCCATAGAAAAATTCACCGGTGATCTGCACCCATCCGTTGATGAAAGGGATATCTTCGAATCCATGGAAACCTGCCCTGACTCCCGGCATAGGGCGTGCATTGGCACTCCATGTGATGTCGCCGCTTGAAAGGGAGTCATCAAGCAGTCCTGAGCCGACTTCTTTCAACCCTACCGTGAGAAACAGGCAACGGTATTTGATTTCGGCGTAAAGCTGTTGAAGCCATATATTGGCCGGATGACGCTTTATCTCGACCAATCTCTTGTCGGAAGGGATATAGTGCAGATATGCTGTCGATGAGGCATATCCCGCGAGGGCGTCGATGCCAAATCCATAGCTGAAACGCTTCTCCATCTCCATGCCGCGCCGTGCTGAGGCTCTGGCAAGGACAGAATACGGCTGGGTGAGTATGCCGAAATTGTTGGAGGCAATGTAATATGGCGCGAAATCTCCGCTTCCTGCATTGGCGATCACTTCTCCACGGTATTCAACGGGGTAGGATGCCTTGGCCGAGAGAAATGCGGTAAGCAGCAATATAATGGAGAGGCTTGTGCGTGCTCTCATGATTCGGCGGGATTGTATGTGCCTATATGCCTGTCCTTTTTCTCTTCAAAGATGTCGGATATGGCAAAGAATATTCCTGTTTCCTCGACATCGCCAAACTCGTCGTTGATCGCGGTGCCAAACATCTTCATAGAAGGCGACAGGCTCATGTAGGCGTTGACGAGAGGCGGGATGTTGTATCCGTGGTCGCGTATCGCCTTGTTGAGTATCTTGTAGTCTTCCTTGAAGGAATTTCCCGTGAACAGATTGTCCATCTCCTGAAGGTTCATGTGAGTGTCAAGTGGCTTGAAAGGTTTGACAAGCCCCTCATTGTCAGGAAAGTGCTTGTTTAGGAAATAAAGTATCATGTTCCGGCAGTCGGCATTGTAGCTGGGGTACATTGTCACTTTCCCGAACAGGTATTTTATCGATGGGTATTTCACTGTCAGCGCACCGAGACCGTCCCATAGGTTGTCAAGGGCATACAGTGCCTTGGTGCCTACTCGCGTAGATTGATATTCAAGGGCGACAAATGACCTGCCAAGTTCAAGGGTATAGGGAAGATACTCTTCAAGAAATTTGGTGGAGAAGCTGAACATGTGGCTTGTGGCGATACGCGGTCTTCCGTTGTCTACATGGATATTTTCGCCGGTGATAAAACGGTATCCGCCTATAATCTCGCGCGCTTCCGGATTCCACACTATAAGCTGCCGGCATGGCGGTTGCATAGTGTCAAACTCATCTATGTCACAGTCTTTTCCGGTGCCGCCTCCCGCCGTGCGGAAGGCAATTTCGCGAAGCCTTCCGATTTCCCTCATTACATTGGGGGAATCGTAGGCATCCACTATATATATATGGTTGCCCCCTTTGTTGGTATGGCGCAGAAACTTGTCGGCAGTAAGCTCGGCTTCCAGTGCCTCGACCGGTATCGGGTCAATTATCTTCATGTCCATTGTCGCAGTGATATGCTATAATGCTTATTCCTGTTTTAATCGGTATACAATCTCTTTAATCCGGCTTGCCTCGGCGGCGGCTTTCGCCCCTCCGGCGAGTGACTGCCACTGGATCGGCTTGCCGACAGTGATGTCAAACCGTGCACCACGACTCCTGAATATCTCCCTCGGCAGATAAATCATCTCGATATTGAATTTCAGGCGGAGCTTGGTGCGAAGTTTTGCAAAATTATAAAAAAACGATGAATTTCTGCCACCAAAATGTATGGGAATTATATCTCTTTGTGATTGTATGGCTTTATTTATAAACATTTTCTGCCAATTGAGGTCTTTTATACCCTCTTTTTGCTTGCGGGAAACGAGTCCGGCGGGGAATATTATTACCGGGGAGTCTCCGGCGAGGCATGTGTCTATGCCGCTTGATGACAGGCGGCTCTGTTTCCCGTGCTTGTTGACAGGCAGAAATACATTGTCAAGGGGTTTTACTGCCATGAGTATGTCATTGACTACAAATTTGACGTCGCTACCGTAACGTTTTGCTATGAAGTCGATCATGGCTATGCCGTCGAGTGCTCCGAGCGGGTGGTTGGACACAAAAACGGCTCTGCCCGACACCGGCAGGTTGGTGTCTCCATTGACGGAGTAGGTTATGCCAAGGTCTTCAAGCACCGCGTTGCAGAATTCCGCGCCTTTTTTGCCTCGGGTACGGTCGAGAATACCGTTAAGCTCATCCTGACAGATGGTTCTTTCAAGCCACCTGACGGCAAAGTCGGGGATAAACCGGGAATATTTCTTGGGCAGACGTGAACGCAGAGTAGCTTCTACGTCGACATGCAATTGGTCGGGTGTCGTTTCTGTATCAGTGACATTCATGATGCAAAATTACTAAATTCCTCGAAATAACGACTTACTTGAATTCCGTCATTTCATCGGGGCGGAAAATAATCGTTGATTGTGAGACTTCGGCTGCAAGGTAATACCCAAGACAGTAATCGCCTGCAAACATTCTCGGTCCGTTGCTGTCCGATTGGATTGCCTGGAGATAATCAAGCATTTCAAGCGACACGGGGATGACTTCCACCCGAATTTCGTCGCCGTCAAGAAGCACGTCTTTTTCATCTTCGGCTTCAATGTCTTTGCGTGAGGTCATTATTACCTCGTTTATTATGCCGTTGTCAGCAAGGTTGTCAGTGACAAGCGACCATTTGTACGGCTCTCCGTTGCGGTAAAGTCTCACCCAATAGTTGTCGCCCGTCGTGTCGCTATCGGTAAACGTGATCTGGAGTACCGCTACATAGTCATAAGGCATTTTTATCCATTGGAATTCAAGTCCTAAGATGTCAACTTTATGCCGCATAAGGCTCTCGGATCTATAGTCCTTACCGTCGCGGCTTACGTCAAGCCGGTATTCATGTCCGTCAACTCCGGGGGTATTATCAGTGAAATATCCTTTGCTGTCCGGAGATAGTTTAGTTGAGATGCCGTTGGTAAGATCGGTCAACGTAACTGTCGCGTCGGTTATCCTGGTGTCGTTCATCGGCATGTCCATCGGGGTGGTGTATGTGACTGACACTCGGGTGCCATCGTCAGTCGTAGTGCCCTCTATCACGAGTTGTGGCTCAACGTTGTGATATTGGAAATCAAGTTCTTTCTCACATGAAGCAAGGGCGACAAGGAAAAATAATGGGTATATGATATTTTTCATTTTCAGAACTTTATGGTGTAAGAAACAGAGGGGACTATACCGAAAAGTGATTGCTGCACGGCTCTTGTGCCTGACTCTTTAGTAGGATCATCCTCAAAATATATGACAAACGGACTATAATGGGCATAGGCATTGAATACGCCGAACGACCATATCGACGTAGCTCTCTTTCCTGTGCGTGTATATGTCACCGAAAGGTCAAGGCGGTGGGACGGTGGTGTCTTATAGCGGTTTCTGCCGGAGTAATAGTAGCAGGTTGTGCCGCCAATCTCATATTTTGCGTCGGGGGCAGTGAGCGGTCTTCCCGAAGAGTAGTTCCACGTTGCCGAAAAATTCCATTTGTCATTAAGGGCGTATAGCGCCACTACCGACAAGTCGTGGCGGCGGTCGTTTGAGGCATTATACCATCGCCCGTCATTGATGCCAGGAATTTTGGTCTCGGTCTTGGAAAGCGTGTAGGAGATCCATCCGCTCAGCCTGTCGAAGTTTTTACGCAACATAAGCTCCATTCCATAGCTTCTGCCTTTGCCTCCGAGAATTATGCTCTCCAGGCTTATGCGCGAGAACATAGACATACCGTCGCGGAAGTCATAGACATTTCTGATTGACTTGTAGTATATTTCTGCCGACCAGTCCCAGCTCCCGTCGCTAACCATGCCGGAATATCCGGCGTCATATTGGACGTTTCTTTCAGGCTTGACTTGTGATGAGGTGAGGGCGTAGCGGTCAAACGGGAATGTGGTCGCGGTCGATCTTATGCCGTGAATGTTTTGGGTGGTAATCGAGGCACCCGCCTTAATGTTATGAAACTCGTTGATATTGAATTTCAGACTGCCGCGCGGTTCAAGGTCAACATATGTTTTTGCCCGGAAATCGGGTGTATTCTCGTTTATGGCATTAAAGTCGTGGAACCGGTTTCCTGACATTGCGGAGAATGCCGAAAGTCTCGCTCCGATTGACAAGGAAAATTTTTTAGAAAATTGACCTGAATAGTCAACCCATAGGGCGTTTTGCCATCCGGAGCGTATCTCAAACTCGCGGGTGGCGTTGACCCTCATGTCCCCCGACTTTACCCTTAGCAATTCGGAACGGAGCCCCGCTTCGATGGAGTGATTTTCAGACAGTGTGCATATCGCACGTTCATTTATTGAGAAATTGCGGATATATTCAGTCATTTTCTGACTTGTCTTCATTATGTCCATTGACATTTCGGTGGTATATCCGGTAGCCGAGGCGGTTGTAATGAATCTCCAGTCGTCGCCATTGTGGGAATTCCAGTTTATGCTTCCCGCCAGGTTGCCCCAGTGCATTACCATCAGATCGGATACGGCAAGATTGTCGCGTGAGGCAAAAAATGAAGCTTCGAGTGTGTTGAGGCGATTAATCCGGTAGCATAACTTCGCATTGACGTCAAAAAAATTCATCACGGTATGCTTATATTGCGGGATTATCTTCAGGAAAAGATCTACGTAGGAGCGACGCGCGGCTACGGCAAATGACAGTTTGTCTTTGACTATAGGGCCGTCGGCTGCGATTTTGGCATTCAAGATGCCTACAGTGGCTGAGAAATTATGCCTTTCCATGTCACCGGGGCGCATCGATGTTTCGAGAACGGAGGAAGATGCTCCTCCAAACTGTGCCGGTATGGGACCTTTATGGAGAGTCGCTCTTGACATGGCATCGTCATTGAACGATGAGAAGATACCCATCATATGTGACGGATTGTAGATGGTCATACCATCCATTGTCACTAAGTTCTGATAGGCGTTGCCGCCTCTTACCTCGAAACCGCCCGCGCCTTCAGCCTCGCTGTGTACACCCGGGAGAAGCGTAATTGACTTTATAATGTCGTTTTCTCCAAACATTTGGGGAGTGAGTGCGAGTTTGGCAAGTTCAAGGCTTTCGCTGCCGAGCCGGCCGTTGGCAACGCGTTGGCGTGCTGACTGCCCGGTGACCACCACTTCAGTCAAGGATTGGGCAGGGATGCTGTCAGCTCCGGCAGGCGTCTGCGCGCCCGCTATTGCCGCATATCCAAGTAAGATTATAAATATCCTTCTCATAGCTTGTACACCCTCTTATAATAAAGGAACGGAGGTGTGCCCAATTGGCGCATCTCCGCGTTTAGTCTTAATTGATAGCAAGTTCAATCAGTTGTTGTTCACTCGGGTTTTTTGCTACAATGCGACCCTGAGGGTCAATCAGAAATGAGCTTAATCCCGATTCGAGATGGTAATCGTTGATAATTTTTTCAGCATTACTTCTCTCGATAAAAAATTGTGATTCCGCACTAAGACCATCTCTACGCACTATCTCACGAAAGAGGCGCTCGCTACGGTCAAGGTTGACCGCCAAGAGGTGGAATCGTTCTCCGGGATTGCTTGAACGCTGGTTTTGTTCAAGCTCTGAGTAATTCTTGCAGGCAATACGCGAAGCCGCGTCACTTGATGCCCAAAACTGGAGCAGTACCCATTTTCCCTTCATGTTGTCAAGAGCTACCGACGAATCGGCGCGTTCGATCTTGAACATCGGTGCCTGAGAGCCGATTGTGCCGTCGACGGCACTGCTTGATGCGGCTGAACCAAGCCCGAGGAGAACGGCGAAGATCACAATGATTGCCATTGTTTTCTTCATTCCTTAAGTTTAAAATTACTAAATACAAAAAGTAAGAGTAAGTGATGAATCTCCATTGCTCTATCCTTTTTGTTGCCGATTTTCGGCGAAAGTCAAACTCTTTTGACCTTAGAAATAACAATTTCAATGCTGCAAAGTTAAGCAATTATTTCGAGATACCGAAATTCATGTGCTCATTTTCACCACTTTAGATGCCTGAGATGTGGCGGAACTCCACTGATGAAGCGGCTTTCAAGCGATTGTTAAATTGTTATAAAACCATGTTTTGTAACATGAATAATGGGCTTTTCGCACTTGAAAAACGGAGATTTTATTATCGAAAAAAGAAAGTCATGTAAGCAGGACTACGCTTTATAAAAAGACTAAGGGGAGTTGTCGGGATTATAAACAAAAGAAATTTTGTATTGTTAAATTATTGTTATCAACTGTTGAATTTATGAAACAATCAATTATTTTGGCGTTGGCGATTGCCGTATCTTTAACGGCAGTGGCTGTCTCTCCGGTGGAAAAGCAGGCTGATGAGCTTAAGAAAAGCCATCATGTAGTCAATATCAGCCCCGATGAGCCGATTGACTCCATGTCGGAGAAAGAATTGATAGATTTATTCTATTATGACCAGTTCCGGCATTTTCAGGATCCCCTTGCCCCATATTTCATGTTGATGAGTAAAACCCACAATTATGCCATGGGAATAGGCGGTGTGGTAAGGATGCGTGGATGGTATGACTGGAACGGCTCAATGCAGAACAGTGCGTTTATACCTTATGATATAAGAATACCCGGTGACCCGACCAAGGATCATTGGTTTGGCTCTACACCGGCGGGAACTGCACTCTTCTTTTCTGTGTTCGGTCGACATACAAAGTTTGGCAGCTACCAGCTGTATATTGAGGCCGGCTTCAACGGTTACGGTAACCGTGACTTTCATCTGAAAAAAGCTTATGCTACGGTCAATGACTGGACTCTCGGCTACGCCAACTCGACATTCACCGATCCCGCGGCACAACCGCCTACCGTTGATGCCCAGGGCCCCAATTCGGAGACAAGTGATACCAATGTGCTGCTTAGATGGATGCACACGTTCAAAAATCACTATGTAGTGGCGGCTTCGGTCGAGACTCCCGACGGTGCAATACCGGCCCTTGACGGCGTTTATGCCCCATGCAATGACTATATGCCTAATTTTGCCGCATTCATGCAGTATCAATGGGGTGGCGGGCAGCATGTAAGGCTATCAGGTGTGATCCGCGGGCTTGAGTATCGTGATCTCGTCACAGGCAAGAATCATAAAAAGACAGGGTGGGGCGCACACCTAAGCACCATATTCCGACCCGTGGAGCCTCTCACCGTATATGGCGCGGTCATTACTGGTAAAGGTATCAGCAGTCTGATCAACGACCTGCAGAATTCACCGATGGATCTTGTCGGTGATCCGGAGAGGCGAGGTGAGATGAAGGCGCCGTTGAGTTTTGGATGGTATGCCGCTTTGCAGTATAATTTCCGACCCAATCTCTTTTCGACAATTATGTTCAGTGAGGAACGTTTCTTGCCCGGACATCAACACTCTTATGATAGCGGCATATACAAATATGGGCTTTATGGCACGGCAAACATATTCTGGAATATAACTCCGCGTTGTCAGACGGGCGTTGAGTATAACTTCGGGAAACGTCAGAATATGGATCGTGAGCACCGATGGGTCAACCGTGTGAGCATGATGGCACAGTTCAGTTTCTGAAATGTCATCTTGGGCTAATTGAAAAAATTAGTGTACCTTTGCAGCGGTATTGAGTAAGACGGTCGGTCGCTTGCCGACTTCGAGAGCGGTAAGAGGAAAGTCCGGGCAATACAGGGCACCATGGTTGTTAACGGCAACCTGTCAGCGATGGCAGAGTAGCGTGACAGAAAATAACCGCCGTCAATTTGACGGTAAGGGTGAAAAGGCGGGGTAAGAGCCCACCGGGTCTCACAGCGATATGGGATGCCGCACGCCTCATGGGTTGCAAGGTCAAGTATACCGGCATTTAAGGGTTGCCCGCCCATTGCCGGGGGGTAGACTGCTCAAGCCCGGTGGTGACATCGGGATTAGATAAATGACCGACCACGGCGGCTATTGCCGCCGTGACATAACCCGGCTTACAGTCATGCTCAACCCCGCCCCGGAGTCCGTTTACGGAGCCGGGGCGGACTTTTTCAACCTTATGACAGCATACATTGTTAATTGTGATATAAAATAAATGGAGACAACACTAACCACCGATGCCATACTCGTAGCGTTGCTGATGACGCTTGTCGCCGGATTGTCGACAGGAATCGGCAGTCTGATGGCGTTTTTTACAAAGGTGACCAACACCCGGTTTCTCTCTTGTGCGCTCGGACTGTCAGCCGGGGTCATGGTCTATGTGTCGTTTATGGAGCTGCTTCCTGAAGCGGTGGGATCGATGGGACATAATTTTTCGGAAAAAAGTGCCATGCTTTATGTGCTGCTCTCGTTTTTTGGGGGAATGGGGCTGATAGCGTTGATCGATTTCCTTGTACCGGAAGATGAGAATCCGCATGAAATACATAATATACATTCCGGCGAAAACAAGCGGTTGAAGCGCACAGGTATGATGCTTGCCCTTACGATCGGCATACATAATTTCCCGGAAGGTATAGCCACTTTTGTATCCGGACTTGAGTCGCTCGACATCGCACTTCCGATAGTTGTCGCCGTGGCTATCCATAATATACCGGAGGGTATTGCCGTGTCGGTGCCTGTCTATCACTCTACCGGAAGCCGAAAGAAAGCGTTATGGTTTTCGATTGCCTCCGGATTTGCAGAGCCGCTTGGCGCATTGTTTGCCTTGGCATTCCTTATGCCTATTTGGACTCCTGTAGTCAATGCGGTGTGTCTTGCCGCTGTGGCAGGCATCATGGTCTATATCTCCTTTGATGAGCTCCTTCCGAGTGCCGAGGAATACGGTCATCATCATTATGCGATAGGCGGTGTGATACTCGGCATGGCTGTCATGGGTTTCGGATTGCTGATGTTCTGATGTAGTTATATCCGTGTCGCCGTCAATTCACTATAAATAGTGATTGTGCTGATGTCGTTCAACTGTTAATTTTGCACTATTGAAGAAAGATGTGTCCGGAATGAAGTTGTTAAAACCGCTGTCAAGTCTGTCAATTATTATAATGTGTTGCCTGCCGGCGATTTCCGGTGAGCCGGCTGACACTACCCTTACTCTCCGTGAGGTGTCGGTGACCGCTATCAAGCAGACTCTTGATATTGCCTCACTTCCTGTGGCGTCAACGGTGGTAGGCAATGGCGAGCTTGAAAAACTTAATATCGTAACAATGAAAGGAGTGAGCGAGGTTGCTCCTAACTTCTATATTCCGGACTATGGGTCGCGCATGACTTCTTCCATCTATGTAAGGGGACTTGGGGCACGTATCGACCAGCCTGTCATAGGGCTCAATGTCGATAATGTCCCTTACCTTAACAAAGACAATTACGATTTCGATCTTGTGGATATCGAGCGAATAGAGATGTTGCGCGGGCCGCAGAGCACCCTCTACGGGCGAAACACGATGGGGGGTCTTGTGAATATATACACCCTGTCACCTATGAAATTTCAGGGACTTCGAGCAACCGCTGAATATGGTACCGCCAATTCAATACGTGCTTCCCTTTCATATTACCATAAGCCGACGGCGCGTCTCGGAATGTCGTATTCGGCATATTTTACCCATACCGACGGGTATTTCAATAATCTGTACAACGGAGAGAAGTGTGATAAGGAAAATCAGGGTAGCCTGCGTTGGAAAACGGTTTGGCGCATCTCTGACCGCTTGACTATGGAAAATGTGGCTTCGCTTCAGATTTCCCGTCAGGGCGGTTACCCCTATGAATCGCTTGAATCGGGAAATATCGCATATAATGATACGTGCTTTTACCGTCGTACGGGCGTAAATGACGGTTTGACACTGCGTTGGCGTCTTGATAATGCGGTCATGTCAAGCATAACGAGTTTCCAATATATTGATGACAACATGACCCTTGACCAGGATTTCCTTCCCGAATCATATTTCACTCTTACACAGGCACGCCGGGAGTGGGCTTTGACTCAGGATTTTGTGGGAAAGGGCAACATTGGCAATTATAATTGGCTTGGCGGTATTTTCGGCTTCTTCAAGCGAACAAACATGAACGCGCCGGTGACATTCAAGCCGACAGGTATAGAAGAGCTGATATTAAAGCATGTAAATGAGCATAGCTCATCTGTGACGGTGTGGGATGAAGACAGTTTTGTGCTCGGAAGTAATTTCCTCAATCCCGTATGGGGTGTCGCCCTGTACCACCAGAGCGGTTATCGTGCTGGTGCATGGGATTTTACCTTGGGTTTGCGCCTTGACGTAGAGCATACATCGCTGAGATATCACAGCCGCTGCAACACTTCATTTACGATACTCGGAATCGATGACGGTCAGATACCTGTAAACATCAATGATGGCGGGAAATTGCAAAAGACCTTTGTCGAGCTGTTGCCGAAGTTTACCGCTACATATAACATCGGTTCGCTTCCGGAATCCAACATATACCTGTCTGTGGCACGCGGTTACAAGGCCGGCGGCTTCAACACTCAGATGTTCAGCGATGTGCTTCAGCAGCGATTGATGAAGATAATGGGTCTGGCGATGAGCTATGATGTCGATAAGGTTATATCCTATAAGCCGGAATCGAGCTGGAATTACGAGATAGGCGCCCACCTTTCCGATCGCAGCGGTCGCCTGACAGCGCAGGCGGCGCTATTCTATATAGACTGCCGCGATCAGCAGCTGACGATGTTTCCCGACGGCACTACTACCGGCCGTATAATGACAAATGCCGGCAAGACGCGTAGTTTCGGTGCCGAACTGACCATACGGTATCGCCCGGTTGACCGCCTTGGTCTAACGGCATCTTACGGTTATACTGATGCTCGCTTTAGAGAGTTTTTCAACGGGATATCCGATTATTCGGGCAAATATGTACCCTATGCTCCTCACAATACCATGTTTGTCGGGGCGACATACCGTCAACCGTTCAGCAGCGGCTTACTCAAAGGCATCACAGTCGACGTAAACTGCCGCGGTGTTGGAGAGATAATGTGGGATGAGGCAAACAGTGTGAAGCAGCCGTTCTACATGCTGCCCGGAGCGTCTGTTAAATTTGATTTTAATAAAATTTCACTTACTTTTTGGGGCGAGAACCTGTCCGATACAAAATATAATACATTTTACTTCGTTAGTATAGGGAATGCTTTTTTGCAAAGAGGTAAGCCACTAAGGATAGGTGCGACATTTAGATTACAGATTTAAATTTACTATTATAATAACTAAGAATTAGATGAAGATCAACAAGACCATTCTTGCCACCGCCATTGTTGCGGTCGCGCTCACTTCATGTGAAACTAAAGAAAACTCCCATCGCGAGACTCAACCGTTCTACATGCTCAACTATGTGACCAACGGTACTGATGAAAATTATTCAGTCGGCACGTCGGCGATTTCTATTGAATATATCGGCGAATCGGCATCAAGCCTGAGTATCCGCGAAGTAGTCATGAGCGATGATTCTAAGAAAAGCTTTGATGTGACTAACCTTACCAACAAAAGTGTGACGAACGGAATAAACTTTGCGCTTTCTTCCACTTCGTCGGCGTCAGGTATGTCGGATGTAAATATCAATCTTTTCGGTGGTACAAACTTTATACAGCAGTGGAATCTGTACTACAGCTTCAAGTCGGGCAACGACGTTGTGTATGGTATGTCCTGCCTGCAAAACTTCTTCAGTGCCACTACTGTGACCTCTCCTGTCGGATCCCCGTATGTAACCGAAGAGGCTGCCAAAAACCGCTATCAGATCTCTATTAACGAAAAAGATTTGAACTCTGACAAGCGTACTCTTGACCTGTATGTTGCCGGTGCTTCGTTTATGAAAGAGATGCCCGCGATGAACATGGTGTTCAAGAATATTCCTTTTGAGATAAAAGACGGTAAGCTCACTTTTGCCATAGACCATCTTATCCCGTGTGTACTTAAAGGGGAAAATGGAAATAAAGAAGAGCCGAATGACAAATACCCCATTTCCAACCTTGAGGGTTCGGGCATGATCGGTGATGAGATCACCCTTAAATACTCATGCGCTCCTACTATCCAGGGCGATAACTCGGTTACTTTCGATGTCTTGTCTAAACTCAAGTTTCGTCTTAAGAAGCCGACAACTCAGCAGTAATATCAGGTAGACGGTAGTCTTTGCCTGACAGGCAAGGCTCATAGATACCAAAACGGGAGGCAGATATTCACGGTAATATTTGTCTCCCGTATTTTTTGTATTCATACGGTATTGTGTATCTTTGCAAGATATCAACCAATTATTAACCTTCGATTACCAATGAAGCACGTTTTCAATGCTCTGTTTTTGACAGCCGCGATTATGTCGCAGCCATTTGACGCATCAGGTCAGCTCGTGATTAATGAGATTATGCAATCCAATGTGGATATTCTGTTTGCCGATAAGGAATTTCCTGATTCCTGGGTTGAAGTGTACAACCCCGGTGCCTCACCTGTAAGCCTTAACGGATATAAGATAGGCACATCGGAAACAGTGTCGAAAGCATATAAGATAAATGCGACTCTTACTATCCCGGCTAAGGGCCACGGGGTGATATACTGTGACAAGACAGGCGAGGGCGTGCATGCCGATTTCCGTCTTGAGTCTACTAAAAAAGGCTCTGTCTATATCTTCAGCCCCTCGGATGAAATCGTTGATAAACTCGACTTCAGTAAGATGCCTGCGCCTAATGTAGCGTATGGAAGGGTGACTGACGGAGGTGAGCAGTGGGGTTATATGGTTACCCCAACTCCCGGCGCCGCTAATAATGGAGTAGTATCGGAGGTGATTCTCGGCTCGCCGGAATTTAGTATGGCAGGAGGTGTTTTTGACGCACCTGTCACCGTGACGGTCCGCAAGCCTGCCGATGCGCCGGCCGACAGTAGGCTGTGTATAACCACCGACGGCAGGGAGCCTGAGATGAAAGATGCCGTTACCGGTGACAGCAAGACATTGAATATCTCAAAATCCACCTCGGTAAGGGCAAAACTTATTTCATCGTCGGCGATTTCATCCGTGTCGACTACTCATTCCTATATATTCCATACCCGCGCTACTGAGTTGCCTATCGTTTCAATTTCACTCAATCCCGAGTATCTTTATGACGACGAAATCGGCATATTAATGGGCGAACTTGATAAAAATCCCAATTGGGATTATGACTGGCGTCGTCCGATGAATATAGAGTATTTCGGAGGTGATGACCATGCCCCGCTTTTCAATCAGCTCGGTGAGACAAGGGTAAAAGGCGGATGGTCACGGCGTTACTCGCAGAAGTCGTTGGTGGTCTATGCCAACAAACGATTTGGCGAGAAACGCTACAATACTGACGGGATATGGCGTGACAAGCCTGAGATTACATATGCGAAGTCATTTGAGTTGCGCAACAGCGGCAATGACTTTGATGGCGCACATGTGCGTGACGCGCTTGCCCAGCGGCTTGTAGGGCTTAACTCGCCCAATGTCGACTGGCAGGGATACCGCCTTGTGATATGCTATATAAACGGAGAGTATCGCGGCGTCTATGACCTTCGCGAGCGCACCAATGAGGATTTTATCGAGGCAAATTATGACGGACTTGAGGATATCGACATGATTGAAAACTGGTGGGAAGTAAAATCCGGTTCCGATAGCTCGCTCAAGGAATTTGTCGAATTGTACAATAAGAAAGATGTAACGCTTGACAACCTCAAGGAAGTGATGGATGTCGACAATTTCCTTGATATGTTTGCGATACAGACATTTGCCGGCAACACCGATTATCCGAATAACAACATCGTGTGCTGGAAGCCGTGGGCGAAAGGCTCGAAATGGCGTTGGGTGCTGAAGGATATCGACCGCTTTGCCATAACCTGGGAGCAGGGACAGCATGAACATGACTATCTTAAATTTATAGCCGATATGGCTTCGGGCAAGAGTCACGATGAATGGACTGCCCGTAATACCAGATTGTTCGGTGTATTTATGGAGCAGTCCGAGGCAAAATCTTTATTCATCGACCGTCTTGCCATATTTATGGGCGATTTCTTGCAACCGGCATATATAGACGCGATGCTTGACGAAATGGCGGGTGAGCTGCGCCCCGAATATTCCGACCATTGCAAGATTTATTTCCCCAATGAACCATGGCGTTTCTCCAATTGGGAAAATGATATAAAATTTATCCATGAGTGGTGTAAGAAGCGCCGTACATTCCTTTATAACCGGCTGCGCACATATTTCGGGCTGTCATCGGCTTACGAGCTGACAATAAAGGGCAGCGGGCATATCATGTCGTTCAACGGGGTAGGGTTGACCCAGCCTGAATTTGCCGGACAATATTATAATGGTCGTGAAATGACTCTTGCTACCGTCGACGGGCGTAACTGGAAGGCCATTATTACCGATAAAGACGGAAAGACCCATACCGAATTCACCCCGGCCGCCACACATACATTTAAATTCGGCAATGCGAAAAAGGTGGTTATAGAGTCTGTCCCTTACAATCCCGCATCAATAGATGACGTAAATGCCGACCGTTCTGATGTAAGCGTAATTGCCGAGGGACTTGCCATAAGGATCGAGGGCGAGACCGGTGTTACTGCCGGTATCTATCGGATTGACGGTACATTAGCCGGTCATATCGCCTCCGGAGAAGGCGAATTCCATGTTGCGGCTCCCGGCGTTTACGTGGTTCGGTACGTGACAGCCGATGGAATCGAGGGACATTCCAAGGTGAGCTGCCGACTATAAAAACCGTTAATTTTTATAAAATAGTCTGGGAAAATTTTTAAAGCTCACCAATGCCGTGTAGGAAAAAATTCGTATATTTGCACAAATTTAGGAGGGATGCGTTATGTCCATCCGAAAAATCATTTCTCGGAAGAAGTATTAGTTATATTATATGGTATCATTAATTTTTGGTATTCAGAATTCTACCCTCGCCGTTGTAGCCGCCCTTACCGGAGTGGCTCTTGTGGCGCTCGCCTTGGTGATAGCCGGGCTTATCTCACCAAAATCCTACAACCCGCAAAAGGGTGAGGCATATGAGTGCGGTATTCCTACCCGCGGAGAGAGCATGGCTCAGTTCAAGGTAGGTTACTATTTGTATGCCATTCTCTTTTTGATGTTTGATGTTGAGACAGTGTTCCTCTACCCGTGGGCTGTAAACGTGCGCTTGCTGGGTACCGACGGCTTGTTGTGCATCGCAGTATTTTTCGGAATTTTAGTGCTGGGCTTGGCTTATGCCTGGCGGAAAGGAGCTCTTGAATGGAAGTAACAGCGCAGGGAATGCCCTATTCCGACTGGAAGGACAATGAATATATAGAGCATCTTGTAAAAGAGCTCAAGGATAACGGCACCAATGTCGTTGTCGGCACTCTTGACAACGTGATCAACTGGGGGCGCAGTAACTCTTTATGGCCGCTCACATTCGCAACCAGTTGCTGTGGCATAGAGTTTATCTCTCTTGGAGCGGCGCGCTATGACATGGCGCGCTTTGGCTGGGAAGTGGCGCGCGCATCTCCACGCCAGGCCGACTTCATGATGGTCGCCGGCACTATTGTGCACAGGATGGCGCCGGTGGTGCGACGTCTGTATGACCAGCTTGCGGAGCCCAAATATGTCATAGCTTGTGGCGGATGTGCCATTTCCGGCGGCCCGTTTAAGAACTCCTACCATGTGGTAAAGGGAGTTGAGGAAATCATTCCGGTCGACGTGTATGTGCCCGGATGTCCTCCTCGCCCCGAGGCGATGATCTATGGCATCATGCAGCTTTCTCGTAAGGTGAAGGTGGAAAAATTCTTCGGCGGGGTCAACCGTCAGGAAAAGCAGAAGGAATTTTTCGAGACTCATCCTCTTGATGAAGCGGAAAAGTAATAATAACCAGGATTAAACAATACCCCAATCAATATATCGATTATGGCAAATGTTCAGGAAAAGATAGCCAAGCTGTTCCCCGAGGCGACTTTTGAGGAGGGCGAATGGCTGTTGGTGAATATTCCCGATGCCAAATGGCACTCTCTTGCAAAGACGTTGAAAGAGGATCCGGAACTCGGATTTGACTATCTCGTCGCAGTCGTAGGCATGGACTGGACCGATTCGCTCGGCTGCATGTATTATCTCACCTCCACCACTCATGATACCCATGTGTCGGTAAAGGTTGCCACTACCGACCGCGAAAACCCGATGCTGCACAGCATCTCTGACCTCTGGGCTGTGGCAAATCTTTATGAACGTGAAGTCTATGACTACTACGGCATAATATTTATAAACCATCCCGACATGCGTCGTCTGTTTCTACGCAACGACTGGGTGGGCTATCCGCTCCGCAAGGACTATAACGCGGATCCCGACGTGAATCCGGTGCGCCTTGACCATGAGGCTGTTGACGACGTGACCGTTTCGTATGTGGAAGATGGTGACGGCAAGATTGAGAAGAAAGAGATTACGATTTTCAAGCCTGAGGATTTTGTGGTCAACATCGGTCCGCAGCATCCCGCTACACATGGCGTGCTTCGTTTCCGCACAGCCGTCGACGGCGAGACAATCAAGAAAATCGACCTTTACCTCGGATATATCCACCGTGGAATCGAGAAATTGTGTGAGGGACTCGGGTATCCGCAGACTCTGCATTTCACCGACCGCCTCGACTATCTCTCGGCACAGCAGAACCGTCATTGCCTCTGCCTTTGTATCGAGAAGGCTCTCGGCATAGAGGTGCCCCGCCGCGCACAAGTGATCCGTGTGATGATGGATGAGCTGATGCGTATATCGTCTCACCTTCTGTTTATGGGTACCTTCTGTATGGACCTTGGCGCGACCACAATGCTCTTCTATACGCTTCGTGAGCGTGAAAGGATACTCGACATATTTGAAAAGACCTGTGGCGCCCGCATGACATTCAATTATAACTGCATAGGCGGTGTAATGGATGAGCTTGACAAGGATTTCGTGAAAGATGTCAAGAAGCTTATCGAGATCATGCCTGCGGCGATCAAGGAATATGATACTATATTTACCGGCAATGTCATCGCGCATAACCGTATGGTAGGTGTCGGTCACCTCAGCAAGGAGGATGCCATATCCTATGGCACTACCGGTCCTGTCGGCAGGGCTTCCGGATGGGCATGTGACGTGCGTAAGACTACCCCTTACAGCATATATTCCGAGCTTGACTTCGAAGAGGTCGTGCTTCAGGAAGGTGACTGTATGGCTCGTTTCGTCGAGCGTATTGAGGAAATAAAGCAGTCGCTTCACATCCTCGAACAGCTCGTCGACAATATTCCTGAGGGCGAGATCTGCGCAAAGGTGCCTAAGGTTATAAAGCTCCCCGAAGGACACTGGTTCCAGCAGGTGGAGGCAAGCCGCGGCGCCTTTGGCGTGTATATCGAGAGCCGTGGCGCCAACACTCCGTGGCGAGTTAAGTTCAACTCTCCGTGTATGAACCTTGCCGGAGTCGTCGATCATCTCACCCGTGGCAGCAAGATTGCCGACCTTATCACTATCGGCGGCACGCTCGACTATGTTGTGCCTGATATTGACCGTTAACACAAAAGAAGAAAAAGTAACGAATAAACCGATATGTACGATTTGTCAAAAGGAGCCGACTGGCTCAACCAATGGTTAAACGGATTTTGCCCCGAGTGGCTTACTGTCACCATCGAGTGTGTGCTCATAGGTGTCGTGTTGCTTCTCGCCTACGCGCTTCTGGCGCTCTTTTACATCTATTTTGAGCGTAAGGTGTGTGCTGCCTTCCAGTGCCGTCTCGGTCCCAACCGCGTGGGACCCGCTGGTATATTCCAGAGTGTGGCTGATATGTTCAAGATCCTTATCAAGGAGCTTATTTCACTAAATCACATTGATAAATTCCTTTTTGCGCTCGCTCCCTATCTTGTGATAATAGCGTCGATGCTCTGCTTTGCGATGCTCCCCTGGGGCAACGGTCTGCAGGTGATAGACTTTAATATTGGCATATTCTTCCTCGTTGCCGTATCGTCGATTGGTGTGCTCGGTATTCTGCTTGCAGGATGGTCGAGTAACAATAAGTTTACACTCATCGGTGCGCTCCGAAGCGGTGCGCAGATGATAAGCTATGAACTTTCCATCGGTCTTTCGGTTATTACAATGGTGGCGTTTGCCGGCTCGATGTCAATCACTGACATCTGCATGGCGCAAAAAGACCTGTGGTTTATCGTGTCGGGTCATGTCCCCGCGATAATCGCGTTCATTATCTACATAATCGCGGGAACGGCTGAGACCAATCGCGGCCCGTTTGACCTTCCCGAGGCGGAAAGTGAGCTCACCGCAGGTTACCATACGGAGTATTCGGGTATTCATTTCGGTTTCTTCTACCTCGCCGAATACCTGAATCTGTTCATTGTAGCCGGTGTTGCGACACTGCTGTTTTTCGGCGGATGGATGCCGTTCCACATTCCTGGTTGGGAATCGTTCAACCACGTGATGGACTACATTCCTTCACTGATATGGTTTATCGCAAAGGCGGTGGTGCTTTCATTTGTGATAATCTGGTTTAAGTGGACATTCCCCCGTCTGCGTATCGACCAGCTTCTTCACCTCGAATGGAAGTATCTGCTACCGATTAACCTCGCCAACCTTGTGCTGATGGTGATCGTGATATGCTACGGCTTACATTTTTAATAGATAGACAAATAAAATTATATAACCTCAGATTTTCGTAAAGATGAGCGATAAATTCGGAACAGTGAGTCAGGTTATCGGCCCTGTGGTCGACGTGACTTTCGAAGGTAAGGATAACATTATCCCTCCAATCTATACCGCACTTAAAGTAGAGCGCACCGACGGTTCGGAGCTTATACTTGAGGTGGAACAACACATCGGCGAGGATACAGTGCGTTGCGTCGCCATGGAAAGTACCGACGGCTTGCAGCGCGGAGTCCGTGTCGAAAATCTCGGCAGACCTATCGCTGTGCCTACCGGTGACCAGGTAAAGGGTCGACTCCTGAATGTGATAGGCGAGGCGATTGACCACCTTCCCGAGCTTAAGCGTGACGACCTGCGCCCGATTCACCAGCCTGCTCCCGCATTTGACGACCTGACTATCGGTACCGAGATCCTTTATACCGGAATCAAGGTGATTGACCTGCTTGAGCCTTACAGCAAGGGCGGTAAGATCGGTTTGTTTGGCGGTGCCGGTGTAGGAAAGACCGTGCTTATCATGGAGCTCATCAACAATATTGCCAAAGGTCATAACGGCTTCTCAGTGTTTACCGGAGTGGGAGAGCGTACCCGTGAGGGTAACGACCTTCTTCGCGAGATGATCGAGAGCGGTGTAATGAAATATGGCAAGAAATTTCAGGAGGGAATGGAAAAGGGCGAGTGGAATCTTGCCGATGTCAACATGGAGGATGTGGCAAATTCCCAGGCTACGCTCGTGTTCGGTCAGATGAACGAGCCGCCGGGCGCACGTCTGCGTGTAGCGCTTTCCGGTCTTACCGTAGCTGAGCAGTTCCGTGACCAGGATGGCGGCGGTAAGGAGATCCTTCTCTTCATCGACAATATCTTCCGATTCACTCAGGCCGGTTCTGAGGTGTCTGCGCTTCTTGGCCGTATGCCTTCGGCAGTGGGATACCAGCCTACGCTTGCATCCGAGATGGGTGCTCTTCAGGAGCGCATCACCTCTACAAAGCAAGGTTCGATCACATCGGTACAGGCGATCTATGTGCCTGCCGACGACTTGACCGACCCGGCTCCCGCCACCACATTCAGCTTCCTTGACGCCACTACGGTGCTTAGCCGTAAGATTGCCGAGCTTGGTATATATCCCGCCGTTGACCCCTTGGAGTCAACATCGCGTATCCTTGACCCGCATATCATCGGTGAGGATCATTATCAGACCGCGCAGGCTGTCAAGCAGCTCCTTCAGAAATACAATGAGCTTCAGGATATCATCGCCATCCTTGGCGTAGACGAACTGTCGGATGAAGACAAGCTTGTCGTGGCTCGTGCCCGTCGAGCACAGCGCTTCCTCTCTCAGCCCTTCTTTGTCGCAGAGCAGTTTACCGGTCTTCCAGGCGTCATGGTGCCTCTGAGCGAGACTATCCGCGGCTTTAAGATGATCCTCAGCGGAGAGATGGATGAGTATCCCGAGCAGGCATTCCTAAATGTCGGCACAATCGACGAGGCTATCGAAAAGGGCAAGAAGATGCTTGCTGAGGTAAAATAAGTTTAACTGAATACTATGGTACTGAAAGTTATATCGGCACAGAACATTCTGTTTCAAGGTGAGGTGGACAAGGTTTCGCTTCCCGGTGCAGAAGGCACATTTATGGTGCTTCCCCGCCACGCGTCGCTAATTTCAATCCTGGTCAAGGGAAATGTGGTCTACGAGCATAACGGACACAAGGGAGAGGTGAGCGTTGACGGAGGTATTGTTGATGTCGATAACGAAGTGGTATCAGTGTGCATATATTGATATGAAACGACTTGTATTCTTGCTAATGTTCATGTGTGCGGCGCTTGTCGCTCCGCAGTGCATGTCGGCGTCTGGTCATGATGACTCCACGCAGGAGAAGAAAATCAATCCGAAAGAGATTATTTTCGAGCATCTTGGTGACGGATATGGCTGGGAGGTTCCCTTTAGCCATGATCTGCGCATCCCATTGCCTGTGATTGTCCGTGACTATGAAGGCAAGTGGCACTGCTTCAGCTCGCGACGCATACAACATGGTGAAGAGTACGACGGATTCAAGCTTGGCGGAAAGGATAGCAAGTGGCATAACAAGATTGTAGGTGAGCGACCTGTCAATGTCGACGGAAAGACTGTGATGGAGGAGTATCGCCCTTGGGACTTGTCAATAACCAAGAATGTACTTGCGCTGTTTATCTCCGTCATAATAGTGATGTGGATGATACTGAAGGTGGCGTCGTGGTATCGAAAGGCGGGCTACAAGGCTCCGCGCAAGTTTACCGGCGCGATAGAAGCTCTTATCGAGTTTGTCTATCGCGGGGTGGTGAAGCCGACTCTTGGCGAGAAGGCCCCGCGCTTTGCCCCGTATCTTCTTACTGTGTTCTTCTTCATCCTTGTGATGAACCTGCTCGGACTTATTGTCATATTCCCGGGTGGTGCGAACCTTACCGGCAATATCGCCGTGACGCTCGTATTGTCGCTGATCACTTTCCTAATAGTAAATATATTCGGTACTAAACATTACTGGAAAGATATATTCTGGCCCGATGTGCCTTTGTGGCTCAAGTTCCCGATACCCATCATGCCGATTATCGAGATATTCGGTGTGTTTACCAAGCCGGCGGCTCTTACCGTGCGTCTTTTTGCCAACATGATGGGAGGTCATATAATTGTCATCGTATTGACGCTGCTGATCTTCATCCTCGCGGTGCTTGGTCCGATGGTGACCGGAATGGCGACATTCGTGTCAGTGATATTCTCCATTTTCATGTTGCTCATTGATGTGCTTGTAAGCTTTATTCAGGCTTATGTGTTCACGATGCTGTCGACCCTGTTTATTTCCCTGTCACAGGAAGAGGGCCATAAGAGCGAGGAGCATGAACATGGCGGAGAACTAAAAATAGAAAAATCAAAATAATTTTTATACAAACTCTTTAAACTTAAATTTATTATGTTAGCAATGATTTTAGCAGCAATCGACGGCCTTTTAGGCATTGGTGCATGTGTAGGCGCAGCAATAGCAGCAATTGGTGCCGGTATTGGTATCGGTAAAATCGGCGCATCGGCAATGGAAGCAATAGCACGTCAGCCTGAGGCTACCGGTGATATCCGTAGTAACATGATTGTGATTGCGGCACTCGTCGAAGGTGTGGCGCTCTTTGCAGTAGTCGTTTGTCTTCTTTCGTTCTTCCTCTAATATCAAGTTTGCCTGATGGAACTTTTCACGCCTGAACTTGGCTTGGTTTTCTGGATGTTCGTTGCCTTCGCGATACTCTTTCTGGTACTCGCGAAATGGGGGTGGCCTGCAATCATGAAAAACGTAGAAAGCCGTGCCGACCTCATTGATAAGGGTGTGGAGTACGCTCAAAATGCCAAGGAGCAGCTTGATCACGCCCGTGAAGAGGCCGAAAAATATATTGATGAAGCTCGAAAGCAGCAAGCTGAAATGCTCCGTGAAGCCGATCGCATGAAGACTCAGATAATTGAGGAGGCACGCTCTGAGGCTCAGAAGGAAGCAAAGAAGCAGATGGATGCCGCTAAGGTGGCTATCGAGCAGTCACGCAAGGAGGCGGAGCTTCGCTTCCGTGATGAAGTCAGCTCGTTTGCGCTCGAAATCGCCGCAAAGGTGGTAAGAAAGCAGATGTCCGACGAGAAGGCTCAAACCCAATTGGTAAATTCACTTTTGGACGAAATCGAAAATAAAAATTAGCACGCAATGAATCAAGGTCTTATTCCGAATCGTTACGCTAAGGCTCTGTTTAAGTTTGCCTCCGAAAAGGGCGAAGCCGACAGGGTATATGATCTGATGAAGGCGCTTGTGGCATCGTTTGTCGCAGAACCGCGTCTCCAGGCGGTCATTTCCAATCCTTATATCCCGGCTGATGACAAGACACGTCTGCTTATGACTGCAGCCCATGCCGATGAGAAGAAAGATACTTGTTACGATGATTTCCTGCGCCTGCTGCTTCATAACCGCAGGATAGAGTTTGCCCGCGACATCGCCTTGGCTTATCTTGACATATATCGCGAGGCCAACAATATCTATCTTGTAAGGCTCACGACCGCTGCCGAGCTTCCCGAAGAGGAGATAAAGCGGCTTCATGACCTTGTGGAGCGACACCTTGACGGTGCGTCTATGGAATTTTCCAGAATTGTTGACCCGTCGCTCATTGGCGGCTTCGTCATCGATATCAACTCGGAGCGTCTTGACGCTTCGGTCAACAATGAATTAAAGCAATTGCGTCTTAAACTTTTAAGCAACTAACACAGAATGATTAACCCAAGCGAAATATCGGAAGTATTAAAACAACAACTCGAGAACGTCAACAACAAGGTGTCGTTTGAAGAGGTTGGTACTGTCCTGGAGGTTGGCGACGGCGTCGCCCATGTCTATGGACTTGAAAAAGTGCGTGCCAATGAGCTTGTAGAGTTTGAAAATGGTGTCAAGGGTGTTGCCATGAACTTGGAGGAGAGCAATGTCGGAGTGATTTTGCTTAACAACATTGACCGCGTGACCGAAAATATGACCGTGCGCCGTACCGGTGAGATTGCCTCAATCCCGGCGGGCGAAGGTCTCTTGGGCCGTGTAATCAATGTGTTGGGTGAACCTATCGACGGTGCCGGCCCGATTTCGGGAGAGCTTTACCACATGCCTCTTGAACGCAAGGCACCCGGAGTCATATTCCGCCAGCCCGTGAAGCAGCCGCTACAGACCGGTATCAAGGCTGTCGACTCAATGGTGCCTATAGGTCGCGGACAGCGCGAGCTTATAATCGGCGACCGTCAGATCGGTAAGACGGCAATCGCGATCGACACCATCATCAACCAGCGTAAGAATTACGAGGATGGCAAGCCCGTATATTGTATATATGTGGCAATAGGGCAGAAAGCCTCATCGGTAGCCGCCATCGTGCAGACACTCCGTGAAAACGGTGCGCTTCCCTATACGGTTGTTGTCGCAGCCAACGCCTCTGATTCCGCAGCAATGCGTTATTACTCACCTTTCGCAGGCGTTGCCATCGGCGAGTATTTCCGCGACACCGGTCGTGACGCGCTTATCGTGTATGATGACCTTTCGAAGCAGGCGGTGTCCTACCGTGAGATCTCCCTTATCCTTAAGCGCCCTTCCGGTCGTGAGGCTTATCCCGGTGATATTTTCTACCTGCATTCGCGTCTGCTTGAGCGCGCCGCAAAGATTATCGACAATCAGGAGGTTGCCGCTTCTATGAATGACCTTCCCGCTGTCCTCAAGGACAAGGTGAAAGGCGGCGGTTCTCTTACCGCACTTCCTATTATCGAGACCCAGGCCGGTGACGTGTCGGCTTATATCCCTACCAACGTGATTTCTATCACCGACGGTCAGATCTTCTTGGAGACCGCGCTTTTCAACCGTGGTATTCGCCCTGCGATCAACGTGGGTATATCTGTGTCACGTGTAGGTGGTAACGCCCAGATAAAGTCAATGAAGAAAGTCGCAGGTACTTTGAAGATTGATCAGGCGCAGTTCCGTGAGCTTGAGTCGTTTACCAAGTTTGGTGGCGATATCGACCCTGTGACCGCGCGAGTGATCGACAAAGGTCGCAAGAATGAGCGGCTCCTTATCCAGCCTCAGTATACCCCTATGGCGGTAGAGGAGGAGGTAGCCGTGATATTCTGCGGTACCAAGGGATTGCTTGAAAATGTGCCTATCGATAAGGTGGCTGAGTTTGAGAAACTTTTCTTGCAGTTGCTTCGTGCCAAGTATCAGGGCGACGTGCTCGACGTGATAAAGAGCGGTCAGCTTACAGATGACGTCGTGGCAAAGCTGACAGAAAGTGCTAAAGAAATTGCAAGCCGTTATAAATAAATCATATTGAGAGATGGCAACATTACGCGAGTTAAAAGGTAGAATCGGCTCGGTTCGTTCTTCTGAGAAGATAACCGGTGCTATGAAGATGATATCTTCGGCAAAGATGCACAAGGCCGAGCAGGCGTTGAAGCGCCTGTTGCCCTTCAGAGGGCAGATTCAGACCATAATCGGCAATCTGCTGTCGGCAGATGCCGAGTTTTCGTCGCCTCTGATTGAGAATCGCGAAGTGAAGCGCATAGGTCTTGTCGTGTTTGGTTCTGACGACGGTCTTTGTGGTGCCTACAACATCAATATATTCAAGGGATTGCTTGTGGAGATTGAGAAGTGTCGTCAGCGTTATGGCGATGCGGTCGACTTCACGTTATATCCCATAGGCGCCAAGATGTATAAGGCTGTGAGCAAGCTCTCCGGAGCCCATATCCGCGTCGAGTCGCCTGCCGGTGTACATTCAAAGAGCACCGGAAAGGAAGTAAAGGAATTTACTTTCGACCTTCAGCAGAAATATCTTGACGGCATCGTTGACGCTGTGGAGATAATCTATATGAGCTATAAGAGCGTAAGTCGACAGATACTGCGTTCCGAACAGCTCTTACCTGTAGTGCAGGAGACGCTGAGCGGTAATGATATCACCGTGCAGTGTCGCCCCTACATATTTGAACCCGATCCTAACACGATCTTCAATTCAGTGCTCCCGTTGTTTGTGCTGTCTGTGATGCAGGAGACGTTCACCGAAAACCAGGCTTCGGAGCAGGCGGCCCGCGTAATGGCGATGCAGAGCGCCAACGACAATGCCAAGAAACTTCTCGAAGAGCTTCAGCTTGAATACAACAAGCTCCGTCAACAGGCCATCACGAGCGAGCTTCTCGACATATTGGGCGGTCAGGTGAGGTAAGTGACTATAAACAATGAATAAAAACATATTAAGAAAGACCAATCATCCACTATGGGCAGTGTAAAAGATTATTTTTCATCACTGGGCACCGGTGTTGTCAGCCTTCTAAAAGGCATGGGCGTCACGGGCAAGGAGTTCTTCACTCCTAAGGTGACAGAGGAGTATCCCGACCATCGTGATACGATTCAGTATGCAGCCCCGCGCTTCCGTGCCAAGTTGCAGTTTATTTATGAACCCGACGGGCGCAACAGGTGTATCGCTTGTGGAATATGCCAGCGCAATTGTCCCAACGGCACTATTACAGTGACCACCAAGATGGTGGAACTTCCCGACGGGAAGAAAAAGCGTAAGCTTGACAAATACATGTATGACCTCGGCAGCTGTACGTTCTGCGAGCTGTGTGTCACTACATGTCCGCAGGATGCCATCGAGTTTTCCAATGATTTCGAGCAGGCGGTGTTTACACGAGAGAAGCTTGTGGAGCAACTCAACTATCTCCCTGAGCGGCCCGACGATCCCGCACCGAAACCGGCGGCTCCGAAACCTGCCGCTCCGGCGGAAGAGAGTAAAGCCTGACAGGCAGTTCCTGCAACAAAACCGATCAGAAAAAGAAAAAACTAATTAATATATGGAATCAGTAGGAAGTATTGTTATGTACGGGATAATCGTTGCCGCGATTATCATCTTCTCGATACTTACTGTTACCACCCGCCGCATCTTGCGCGCCGCCACTTACCTGCTGTTTGTGCTTTTTGCCACGGCAGGTCTTTACTTCAAGCTCGACTACGAGTTTCTTGGTGCGGTGCAGATAGCTGTCTACGCCGGTGGTATCGTCGTGCTGTTTGTGTTCTCGATTCTTCTCACAAGCAAGCCCGGTGACAGTAGTGCGAGACTTACTTCAAAGCGACGTGTGTTCGGCGCCATAGCAGCCGTAGCGTCACTCGTAGTGCTCGGATATGCCCTTATGAGTCGCCCGGAAATCTGGACTGTCGTATCGGCTCCCTTCACTATGGAGATGACGATGAACAACCTTGGTGAGATACTCCTCGGTACTGAAAAGTATCAGTATCTTCTCCCCTTTGAAGCAGTGAGTGTGTTGTTATTGGCATGTATAATCGGCGGCGTGGTTGTCGCCCGTAAACGATAGGCAAGTCATGGATAAATTATCTGTCATCTGTTATATCATCCCCAGCATGATAATGTTCTGCTGCGGTGTTTACGGTTTCATCACCCGTAAAAATATGATTGCGATACTCATATCTCTTGAGTTGATGCTTAATGCCGTTGATATTAACTTTGTCGTGTTCAACCGTTTCCTTTTCCCTGGACAGCTTGAGGGCATGATGTTCACTCTCTTTGCGATTGCTATTGCCGCGGCTGAGACCGCGCTTGCCATCGCGATTATCGTGAATGTGTTCCGCGCGGTGAAAAACGTTGACATACGCGACCTTAATAAAATGAAACTGTAAGCGGCTATGGAAACAATGTCAATTCTTATTTTAGCGATACCTCTCTTCATGTTCCTTCTGCTCGGCTTGACCGGCATGAAGATGAGTCACAAGCTTGCCGGTACGCTCGGCTGTCTTGGCATGGGCACGACTCTTGTGCTCGCCTATACTGTGGCGTTTACTTATTTCTTCAGCGGTTCTCCCGAGTTTATAAATGCGGCGGGGGAGCGTCTGCAGTCGATATTGTGGAATGCTACATGGCTTCAGTTTACCGATAAGCTTGTCATACGCCTGGGCTTCCTTCTTGACCCGATTTCGGCGATGATGCTTGTGGTGATTACGACCATATCCTTTATGGTTCACGTCTACTCGCTCGGGTATATGCGCGACCATCACGGTGTGTTTGAAAAAGGATTCCAGCGCTTTTACGCGTTCCTGTCGCTGTTCAGCTTCTCGATGCTCGGGCTTGTAGTTGCCACAAACATTTTCCAGATGTACATTTTCTGGGAGCTTGTGGGTGCATCTTCATTCCTTTTGATCGGATTCTACTACACCAAGCCGTCTGCGGTGCTCGCTTCTAAGAAAGCGTTTATCGTTACACGTTTCGCCGACCTTGGATTCCTTATCGGTATTCTTGTGCTATCATATTATACCGGCACATTTAATTTCACCGAACTGACTTCCGCTCCGGTTGACGGGCTTGCCAATGTGTTCCAGGTCAACGAGGCTACTGCAGCCGGTGTCAAGAGCATATTTGCCAACAGTGCCACTCCGCTCTTCATGGGTGCATCCGTGATGACTTGGGCTCTCGTGCTCATCTTCATGGGTGGTATGGGTAAATCGGCTATGATGCCGCTCCATATCTGGCTCCCCGATGCTATGGAAGGCCCGACTCCCGTGTCGGCGTTGATCCACGCGGCTACCATGGTGGTTGCCGGTGTTTACCTTGTGGCTCGTCTGTTCCCACTCTATCTGATGGAGATACGCTCTCTTGAGATTGTCACTGTGGTAGGTGCGGTCACCGCCCTCTATGCTGCGGTGGTGGCATGTACGCAGATTGATATCAAGCGTGTGCTTGCATTCTCGACTATATCCCAGATTGCGTTCATGATGGTGTCGCTGGGTGTCGCTCGCCCCGAGTTCCATCACGGCATCGGATACATGGCCGGAATGTTCCACCTGTTCACTCATGCCATGTTCAAGGCGTTGCTCTTCCTCTGTGCCGGTGCGTTGATCCATGCTATCGGATCCAACGATTACACTGCCATGCACGGTCTTCGCAAGTATATGCCTGTTACTCATATTACATTCCTTATCGGCTGTCTTGCCATCGCCGGAATTATCCCGTTTGCCGGATTCTTCTCAAAGGATGAGATATTGACTGCATGCTTCGGCAATTCTACGTTGTGGTATGTGTGGATGTCGGCGGTTGCCGGTCTGACCGCATTCTATATGTTCCGTCTGTATTACCTGATATTCTGGTGGAAGGAACATAAGGTGCATGAGGGTCACCACGCTCCCCATGATCAGCCTTGGACAATGACCCTTCCGCTTGTGATACTTGCTACCATTTCTTGTGTTGCCGGATTTGTGCCTTTTGGAAATCTCGTTACATGGAACGGTCACCCGATGTTTGACCATGTGTCATTCTTCACCAATCTGGAGCATCTCGACTGGACTGTTGCTGCCGTGTCGCTTGCCGTGGCAATTATTGCTATAGTGATCGCCACTGTCATGTACCGCAAGGAGAATCCGCTCCCCGCGAAGTTCCGGAACGCGCTTCCCGCTCTGTGGACATGGGCTCACCACCGATTCTATTTCGATGAGCTTTACATGTTTATCACCAAGAATATCATCTTCGACAAGATATGCAAGCCTATCGCATGGTTTGACCGTCACATCATCGACGGAACAATGGACATGTTTGCAAAGGTTACACAGCGTCTGTCGGTTTCGATACGCGGTTTCCAGTCAGGCAATGTCCAGACCTACGTTTGGGTTTACCTTGTCGGCGCGCTCCTCATGGCAACAATCGTATGGCTCTGCCTATTGTAAATTAACTGGTGCAACTCAAATATAGTAATTATGATATTTTCAAATATTCTGATATATTTTGTGGTCATCCCTCTGGTGATGCTCGGCATGCTGTTCCTTTGCAGGAACATGAACCAGATACGCACCGTTGCCGTAGTAGGATCGACTGCCCTGGTAGCACTTGCGGTCTACCTTGTAATAGATTTTCTCCATCTCCGCGCTGCCGGTGCTGATGCAGTGATGCTCTACACCGACTCATGGATGTGGTTTGAGCCGCTTAACATTCATCTTGCTGTCGGCGTTGACGGTATTTCGGTGGCGATGCTCCTCTTGTCGGCGATAATTGTCTTTGCCGGTACATTCGCTTCCTGGAAGATCGATCCGCTGCCCAAGGATTTCTTCCTTTGGTTGATATTGCTGTCGACAGGTGTGTTCGGATTCTTTATCTCGATTGACCTTTTCACGATGTTCATGTTCTACGAGGTCGCCCTTATCCCGATGTATCTTCTCATCGGATTGTGGGGCACCGGAAGAAAGGAATATTCCGCTATGAAGCTTACCCTTATGCTTATGGGTGGCTCGGCATTCCTGCTTCTCGGCATACTCGGTATCTACTACCACTCGGCTCCCGAGGGTGGACAGCTTACCATGAACCTTCTTGAAATCTCGGCAAATGACGCCATTGACCATAACTGGCAGTATTTCCTCTTCCCGATCACTTTTGTCGGTTTCGGTGTGCTTGGCGCGATGTTCCCCTTCCACACATGGAGTCCCGACGGTCATGCTTCCGCACCTACCGCCGTGTCAATGCTTCACGCCGGTGTGCTTATGAAGCTTGGTGGTTACGGTTGCTTCCGCGTGGCTATCTACCTGATGCCTTTTGCGGCAAATGAGCTTGCATGGATATTCCTTATTCTTACCGGTATTTCCGTGGTCTACGGTGCGTTCAGCGCATGCGTTCAAAACGACCTCAAGTATATCAACGCTTACTCTTCCGTGAGTCACTGCGGTCTTGTACTTTTCGCAATCCTGATGCTCAACACGACGGCGATGACCGGTGCGGTGATGCAGATGCTTTCCCACGGTCTTATGACGGCTCTCTTCTTTGCGCTTATCGGTATGATTTACGGTCGTACCCACACGCGTGACATCCGCCTTATGGGTGGCTTGATGAAAATCATGCCCTTCCTTGCCGTGTGCTACGTGATAGCCGGTATGGCGTCGCTCGGTCTTCCCGGTCTTAGCGGATTCGTTGCAGAGATGACTATTTTCGTTGGATCGTTCCAGCATGCCGACATGTTCCATCGCGTGTTCACCATCGCTGCATGTTGCTCGATTGTGATTACAGCCGTGTATATTCTCCGTGTGGTAGGCAAGCTTTTGCTCGGTCCGGTATACGATGAGCATCATCTGACGCTGACCGACGCCAAGTGGTGGGAGCGCCTTTCTACCGTTACGCTGATTGTCTGCGTTGCCGGTATCGGTTGTTTCCCCAACTGGATCAATGACATGATTCACGATTCGTTCCTCCCCATCATTGAAGTATTGACTAAATAAGATATAAGATATGGATTATTCACAATTTTTGGTCATGTATCAGGAAATAGGATTGTTGGTCCTGATCTTATTTGTCTTCCTGTTTGATACATTCAGCTCAAAGGAAGCCCCCCGCGGACTTTCCATGTTTACGATAGTATTGTTCGGCCTCCTTACCCTCGCCGGGTTTGTCGCTCCCTGCGACAAGGCTGTGGCGAGTGCGTTTGGCGGCATGTATGTCACCTCGCCTACAATGACGGCGATAAAGAATGTACTCAACATCGGTGTCCTGATCGTGCTGATCCAGGCAAAGGGATGGGCTCACAGCGAGTTTATGCGTGTGCGCCGCGGTGAGTTCTATGAACTCTTGCTGATCACTCTCTTCGGCATGTATCTGATGATCTCCGCCCGTCACTTCCTGCTCTTCATCATCGGTCTTGAAACAGCGTCGCTTCCTCTTGCAGCACTTGTGGCATTTGACAAAAACCGCTATGAGAGCCATGAGGCTGCCGTAAAATACATGCTTACCGCAGTATTTTCATCGGCGATCTTCATGATGGGTCTGAGCTTCGTTTATGCGCTTGCTGGTACTCTTTATTTCAACGATATCGCCGCTTCAATAATTGATGGCGGTGCGATGCTTGTGGTTGCAGTGGCGTTTGTTATCGCCGGCATGGGCTTCAAGCTTTCTCTCGTGCCTTTCCATCTTTGGACTGCCGATGTATATCAGGGCGCCCCGACAGCCATCACTTCTTATCTGTCGGTTATCTCGAAGGGTGCTGCGGCATTTGCGTTCTTTGTAATAATGGTGCAGGTGTTCGGTCCGTTCTATCATCATATCTGGGAATGGATGCTTTATGCGCTCATAATCCTTACAATCACGGTCGGTAACCTCTTCGCCCTGCGTCAGAAGAATCTGAAACGATTCCTTGCTTTCTCGTCAATCTCGCAGGCAGGATATATCATGCTTGGCGTGATTGCAGGCAGTGCGCAGGGTCTCGGCTCTTTGATCTTCTACATTCTGGTATACATATTCTCCAACCTTGCCGCTTTCGGCGTTATCCAGTCGATCGAAAGCAAGACAGGCCGTGTGGATATGGATTCCTACAATAATCTGTACTCTACCAATCCCAAGCTTGCGTTCACGATGATGCTTGCTATGTTCTCCCTCGCGGGTATTCCTCCGTTTGCGGGATTCTTCAGCAAGTTCTTCATCTTCTCTACCGCGGTCGCTTCAGGTTCGGTGGCTCTCTACATCCTTGTATTGATAGCGTTGATCAACACAATCATATCGCTTTACTACTATCTCCTTGTTGTAAAGGCAATGTTTATCAACAATCAGGAAGAGTGTGCTGTCGCTCCTTTCACCTCATCGGTGTCTGACCGTGTGGGCATGTGGATCTGTGTGGCAGGTATCATCCTTGTAGGTCTTGTCAGCTGCATTTACAATGGTCTTGTAAATACCTCGGTTCACAATCCGGAGTACATCTTCACTATTTTTGCCAACTGATAATAATTTGTGTTTATATAGTGGGGCGGGATGTCGCAAGGCATCCCGCTTTTTGTCATTACTCTTAAGATTTTTTGTATCTTCGCAATATGGCTGATAATTATCTTGAAAGAAAAATGGAGGAACACCGTGCGGGTCACGGTGTGGCGTATCGCCCCAAGCTTACTCCTTCCGGGAAGAAGCCGGGTGAGATTGTCCTTAAATTTCCTTCGCGCAGGGTGTTTGTGACCGGCGGGGCATCGGGTATTGGCAAGGCGATAGTGAAAAGTTTTGCCGAAGCCGGATGCAAGGTGGCTTTCTGTGACTCCGACAGCAAAGAGGGCACGCGCACCGCGCAGGCTCTCGGTGCGCGCTTCTATCCCGTAGATGTCACCGACGTAGCGGCACTTGAAAAATGTATGGAGGATATATTCGGATTGTGGGGCGACATTGACGTGCTGGTCAATAATGTGGGTATCGGTTGCTTCAAGCCGCTCGCAGAGTCATCGGTCGATGATTTTGACAGGGTGATGCAGGTAAATGTGCGGCCGGTCTTTGTAACGGCACGCAAGCTCGCATTGCACAGGGCTGCCCTTGCCGAGCCAAATCCTTACGGGCGTATAATCAACCTCTGTTCTACCCGTCACGTCATGAGCGAGGCAGGCACCGAGGCATATTCCGCTTCAAAGGGGGCTATCGCTTCGCTTACTCACGCACTTATGATGTCATTTTCCGGTACCGGTGTAACTGTCAACGCCATATCGCCCGGTTGGATCGAGACCGGCGACCGTGCTTCTCTTACGATCGCTGATCATAGCCAGCATCCGTCGGGAAGAGTGGGGGAGCCTGACGACATAGCCCGTATGTGCATGTGGCTGTCAATGCCCGGCAATGACTTCATCAACGGTGAGAATATCACTATCGACGGAGGCATGACCCGCAAGATGATATATGTGTAGGTTATCCGTGCTGTTCGTTGCTGTAACGGGAGGGTGTCATTCCATAAATTTCCTTGAAAGCCGATGAGAAATGTGACGGGTTGGCGAATCCTGTGGCATAAGCGACTTCCGCAACGCTTAGCTTCTTTTCGCGGAGCAAGCGTGCAGCTTGCTTCATTCGGAGTGATTTTATGAAATCGCGGGCAGAGAGGTCGGTCAGTTCCTTAAGCTTGCGATGAAGGTGTACGCGGCTGAGTCCCACTTCCGCTGCAAGTTTTTCCACGCTGAAATCAGGCGACGATATATTGGCGTTGATAACATCCATGATGCGGGTGAGCAGCAACTCGTCTTGCGACTTCATCATAATCTTTTTAACTGAATCTTCCTGCTCCTGTACTCCTGAAAATTTTGCCCGCAGCAAATGCCGGTTGGCAAGCAAGGAAGTGATCGTACTTCGGAGCATCCTTGTGCTGAACGGCTTGGTAAGATATGCGTCGGCTCCCGCTTTCATCCCTTCCATTTTGTCCTCGATGTCAGCCTTTGCCGAAAGTAGTATCACCGGGATATGATTTATATTGACATTCTGCTTCACCTTACGGCACAGGGCAAGCCCGTCGATACCTGGCATCATCACGTCGCTCACTATTATGTCGGGAGATTCGGTGATAATTGCGGAAAGTGCATCTTCTCCATTGACAAAAGCCTTTACCTTGTAATCGGCTGAAAGCTCCCGGAGCAGATAGTTTCGTATATCGGGGTCATCTTCAACGACAACCACCGTGCGGTTGCCACGTGATTTTACCGGATCATCGGGTAGGGAGGTCCCGGAAATGTCGCAGATATCGGGAATCAATGCCGTGGGCGATAAACGGCTGTCCGCCGTGGCGATCTCATCCATTGACAGATGGGCGGATCCGAGTGGAATCCGTATTATAAATTCGCATCCGCTTTCCCCCACATGATTACGCGCGTGGATAGTGCCATGATGCAACCTGACGAGCGAACGGCAAAGGTGCAGCCCGATCCCAGTACCCGGGCTGGAAGAAGTCATTTCATTTTCGATACGGTAGAAACGGTCGAATATCTGTTCGAGCTTGTCGGCGTCGATACCGGTTCCGTTGTCAGAAATTGTGATTTCAACATAGTCGGTAAACGGTGGCAGTCCTTCGCTGTCATTGTGTTTTTCCGAAAGCGATATCTCTATAGAGCCTCCTTTCGGGGTATATTTAAAAGCATTGGAGAGAATATTGATAAGCACTTTATCAAAATTTTCGGTGTCAATCCAGGCTTTTGTCGACACTGAGTCGTGATCAAATGTAAGGGATATATTATTTTCACGCGCCACGTATTCATAGGGCTGTATGGCCTCTTTGATAAAACTCACGATATCAGTCTCGCGCAGTTTCATCTTCATCTGTCCTTTCTCAAGTTTTCTCATATCCATTAGTTGATTTACAAGCCGTAAGATGCGTTGCGCATTTTTGTAAATCATGACGTATGTGGTCTTGAGGCGAGAATCCTGTGTGTCATTGATGAGTTTTTCGAGTGGATTGATAATCAAGGTCATTGGCGTGCGTATCTCATGCGAGATGTTGGTGAAAAACTGTAGCTTCGCCTCGATTATCTGTTCCGACTGCCTGCGATATAATTGTTCCCTGGCTATCGCCGCCCTTGAACGGAAATAATGCGTTGCTATAAAAAGGATAAGCGCGCCCATGATCGCATAGGCCATTATCGCCCACCACGACTGATACCACGGCGGGTTGACTACAATCGTGAGCGTACGTGTGCCGTCGACCGACATGTCTCCTGCCACGCGTATCTGAAAACGGTATTTACCGGGCGGCATGTTGTTGAATGTTAGCTGATTCTGCCCCGGAGCTGTTGTCAGCCATTGTTTCCCGTGCTCGTATATCCTGTATTGATACACGAGTTTGTCGGGATTATCGTAAGTCAATGTTGAGAAGTAGATCCTGAATGTATTGTCCGACGATGACAGGTTGATCTGTTCCGCATTGTCAAGTCCACAGTCTATCACCGGGTCGCCGCCGGAGTTGGTCGTCGACATGTTGACCGGAGTATTGAAAATATCGAATCGAGTGATTACCGGGCGGTATTCGCGTGGATTGTCATTGATGTCGTAGGGGTGGAATGATGTGACTCCGTTGGTGCCTCCGAAATATATTACCCCGCGTGAATCCTTGCAAAACGCCCCATGGGTAAATTCATTGCCTTGCAGTCCGTCGCCACTGTCAAAGTTTACAAACCTGTTGTCGGCGGGAATATATTTCGTGATGCCATGATAAGTGCTTATCCACAAGTTTCCGCCTCCATCCTCACAGATGCCGCATACGACATTGTTAGGTAATCCGTCGGATACGGTAAAATGTTTTACCGACCTGCCGTCGGAATCAAACCGGTACAGACCGTCAGATGTGCCGCACCATATGATGCCGTTGCTGTCGCATGTCACCACGTATCCGATACACTCGTTTACCACGTTGTAGCTGTCGCCAAAGCTCATATAGCTGTCGGTATGGGTGTTGAAGCAGCTTATGCCGTCATAGTTCGCTATCCATATCTTGCCGTCGGGCGCAAGGTAAAGATGGTTAATCCAGTCAAGTTGTATATTGCTGTCATGGGAATTACCTTGGTAAAATGACAGATACGTCGCTGTATCGTTGTCAGGATTGTAACGTATAAGTCCACTGCCGAGCGTGCCGAGATAAAGGCATCCGTCTTTTCCTTCGATGATACTGTATATTTTGAGCGAACCGAACCTTTTGACCGGTATCTGATCGCCGTCATCTGTGATTCTCAGCAGACCGGAGGTGAATGTCCCCGCCCAGCATCTGTTTCGCGAGTCCCTGAATATACACAGTACAGTTGAAGAAGACTGTATATGGCTGACCTGCGATAGATTTTCGTCAAGTTCATAAATACCGTCATTGTCACAGCTCACCCATACATGGTGGTTGTCATCCGAGATCATTGCCATGACGCATCCGTTGCCTATGGGGTTGCCGGGGATATTGCTTCTGCCGCAATATTCAAAGCTGTGACGTCGCCCGGCTATCATCGCTACCCCGCGTTGGAACATGGCGAGCCACAGATTGCCGTCACGGTCGGTGAGCATCTGGTGTATCTTGCCGTCACGACATCCTGCAAGAGGCGAGCCGAGCGGCACATTTTCTATTGCCGTGTCAGTCAGCAGACGTATGCCATGCCCCTCCGTTCCGGCATAAAGGTCCTTGTCGTGGCGTGCAAGCGATTTCACCGAGAGCTTTTGGCCTTGACAAGGGAGATGGCTTACACTTGAAGAGCCTTTGTCATAGCGGTCGACACCTCCGTCAAGTGATCCGATGAATATGGCACCGTCATTGCCTTCAAGTAGCGATGTCACCTTGTTTCCCGATAATTCCGGCACACTGAAACAGCGGGCCTTGCCCCCTGCCGGATAGTAGCGACACACACCTTTGTTTTCTGTGCCTATCCATACGGCATGACTCGAGTCTTCATAAATGCAACTTATAAATTCACTCCCTACAACCTCCGACAGCATGTCGAGTCGTGAAGTCCGCGATGTCGAGGGATTGTAAAGGAATATTCCGTATCCTGCCGTGCCAACCCATATTTCTCCGTTTGACAACTCTACGATTTCCGATACGTGAGGCATTATCTTCGCCCCGTCCATATACAATGGTATGTTACGGAACGATTCGGTGGCACGATCCCATTCCATAAGTCCCTTCAGTGTGCCTACAAGCATTTTGCCTTCACTGTTTTCCATGATAGTGCGTACATAGTTGTCACATAGGGAAGCGGAATCCCCGGGAACACTCTTGTATGTTACAAATCGGGTGCCGTCGAATCGGTTTAGCCCGTATTCTGTCGCTATCCACATGAATCCTTTGCTGTCTTGATATATCTTGTTTACAAGGCAGCTTGACAGGTAACCGTCGGAAGAGAAAATTTTCATTCTTTGGGCAGCTGCCGATAGCGACATGAGAAATGATAACGCGACAATGAAAAGATGATTGGGTTTCATGGTATGAGTTTTATGCAAAAATATATAAAATGAAACATTAAGGAAAGCTGATTTTTGTGTTTTATAACATGTTTGTTACATAAGCGGGAAAATGTGTAACGCCCGTGATATTTGAGAAACGTTAAAAAGAATAATTGTTACGCTGAAGTCAATACTATTAAATTTAAAAAAGCTAAATTTGCATTGAAATCAATTGATTTATCAACCTTTTTTAAACCCAACAAACTATCACATATCATTATTAACCCTTTTATTAAAAATTTAACCCAATCCAAAAACTATTACCTAAAAATTTAAACCAATCGAGAACTTAAATTATTCCCAAAAACTAAAAATTATTTTCATGAAATGCACAGAGTTTAATCTGAAATTCATGGCGGTAATGCTTTTAGGCATTTTGTCACCGCTATGGGCATTTTCCCAGACTATAACAGTCTCGGGTACAGTTGTCGATGAGTTGGGAGAACCCTTGATCGGGGCAACCGTTCAACAAAAGGGAACTTCCAACGGAACATCGACTGACATCGATGGTAACTACTCGCTGAGCATATCGCCCAAGGGTAGTATCACAGTTTCTTACGTAGGCTACAACACGCAGACCATCGACGTGAACGGCCGTACAGTCATCAACGTCACCATGCAGGAGAACTCAGCCGTGCTCGATGAGGTGGTTGTGGTCGGCTACGGACAGATGAAGCGTAGCGACCTGACCGGCTCCGTCGTGTCGGTTGGAGAGGATGCGGTGAAGAAGTCAATCTCCACCAGCATTGACCAGGTGCTTCAGGGACGTGCGGCCGGTGTGCAGATTCAGGCAAATTCCGGTACGCCGGGAGCCTCGACTTCTATCCGTATCCGCGGTATCAATTCTCTGAATGCCACCAATCAGCCTATTTTCGTGATCGACGGCGTGGTCATTGACTCTGCCACCGACGACGAGAGTTCCAACCCGCTTGCTTCGATCAACCCGTCGGACATCGTTTCGATGGATGTATTGAAGGATGCTTCCGCGACAGCCATATATGGTTCACGCGCGAGCAACGGTGTGATCATGATCACTACCAAGCGTGGAAAGGCGGGGGAGGCCACAGTGACCTATGATGTATATCTCGGCTGGCAGGAGATGCCCAAGAAGTATGAGATGCTCAATCTCCGCGAATATGCCGAGCATCATAATTTCCGAGCCGACTACCTCAGTTCTGTCGACAAAAACAATGCATTTGTGCGCCCCGACCTTCTCGGAGAGGGTACTGACTGGCAAGACGAGCTGTTCCGCAAGGCGTTCATGATGAACCACAATGTATCAGTCAGCGGCGGTAACGAGCGCACTACATGGGCGTTTTCCGGCGGTTATCTTGACCAAGACGGTATAGCGCTCGGCTCCGGATTCAAGCGTTACACCCTGCGCTCCAATCTCGAGACACAGATCAAAAGTTGGCTTAGGGGGGGTATAAACTTCTCGCTTACCGACTCAAAGCAGAAAGTCGGTACCGACAATAACACCATCATCAGCGCCCTTATACAGCAGCCAACGGTTGCCGTTACCGCGCCCGACGGTTCTTATGACGGTCCCGACGATGTGTGGATGCCTGACAACCCTGTAGGTCTCGCGTCTATCATCACCAACAAAAACAAGAAGCTCAACCTGCGTTTCAACGCATTTCTGGAGGCCACCCTTTACAAGGGGCTTACACTTCGCACAGAGCTGTCAGGCGATTACAACCTGAACAAGTATTAGTTCTATGAGCCTGACTATAAGTTCGGTATCAAGACGCAGGACCAGCGCACGTCACGCTGGACAAAGACCGACACAAAATATTGGTCGTGGCGTAACATCTTGACCTATAACAATACATTTGCAGGCAAGCACAATGTCAATGTGATGCTCGGTCAGGAAATGTCAAAGAGCTATTGGGAAAATCAGGTAGGCGCCACTTCCGGCTTCCTCACCAACAGCACCCCCGACCTGAGTGCGGGCGACATCTCCAAGTCTACTTCAACCGGATCGCGCAATATCAATTCGATAGCCTCGTTCTTCGGTCGTGCGTTCTACTCGTTTGACGAGCGTTACCTTTTGACCGCGACAATCCGTCGCGACGGCTCCTCAAAATTTGCCAAGGGTCACAAGTGGGGATGGTTCCCGGCAGTCGCCCTCGCATGGCGTGTGTCGCAGGAAAGCTTCCTCCGCGATGTAGAGCCTATCAACTCGTTGAAGCTGCGTGCCGGCTGGGGTAAGACCGGTAACCAGAATGTCACCGACTACGCCTACATGGCTCTCCTTGCCAACAAGACTACTCCCTGGGGCGTGGGTGTGCTCACCGGAAACACTGCAAATCCCGACCTTACCTGGGAGACAACCTCTTCCTACAACATAGGTCTCGACCTCGGTCTTCTTCAGAATCGTATAGAGTTTATAGCCGATGTATATTATAAGAAGACCGACAATCTTCTGCTCCAGCTTCCGCTCCCCTCATTCCTCGGCTCGGGTGGCCAGGGTGCTGCAAACAATCCGTGGGGTAACGTCGGTTCTATTGAAAACAAGGGTATAGAGCTTACGCTCAACACCACCAATATCGTCACCCGCGACTTCCAGTGGACATCTAATCTCGTGTTCTCGCTCAATCGCAACAAAGTGAAGGAGCTCGACACAGCCAACTCGTCAATCGAAAAGAGCTACCAGCCGTCGTCGACCAACTATATCGTCACCAAGACCGTTGTCGGCGAGCCTATCGGTCAGTTCTGGGGCTACAAGGTTATAGGCCGTTTTGACAAGCCGGAAGACTTCTACTATCATGATGCGGCAGGCAATCTGCAGCAGGTGGCTATACCCTCGGGTAATACTATCGCCCAAAGTTCGACATGGATCGGTGATTATATCTATGAGGATATCAATGGTGACGGCGTGATCGACAGCAGCGACTGTACGTTTATCGGCAATCCCGAGCCTAAATTCACCTGGGGCTTCGGCAATACCTTTACATGGAAAGGCTTCGACCTGAACATCTTCTTCTCCGGCTCTTACGGCAACGATGCACTCAACCTCACACGCATGCGTATCGAGGACCCGCGCCAGAACTCCAATATCCTGCGCTCATCGCTCAACTATGCCAAGGTTGATGTTATCGATCCAAGCCTCCCTGCCGACGATTACCGCAATCTTCATGTCACCAATCCCGGCGCGACAACAATGCCCGCACTGCAGCGCACCGACGCCAACGCCAACTATACCCGCGTAAGCGACCTTCTCGTGGAGGATGCCTCCTACATACGCCTTCAGAACATCTCCGTAGGCTATACCTTCCCCCGCAACTGGATGCGTAAGATCTATCTTCAGAATCTCCGCGTGTACTTCAGCGCACAGAATGTTCACACATGGACCAAGTACAAAGGCCTTGACCCCGAGGTGGGAGCAATGTATGGCGACGCCCTCATGACAGGTGTCGACTATGGCCGCTATCCCTCACCGCGTATCTATACATTCGGTCTTAATGTTTCATTCTAACCTTAACACAACCGATAACAATGAAAACTAAAATATTATTTGCCACTCTCTTCGCAGGCTGTCTCGCGCTTACCTCTTGCGATGACTTCCTGACCCAGCAGAATACCACGCAGGGCAGCGACGGGTCGTTTATCGACAATGACGGCGCGGTGCTCGCCACTACGGCCCCTCTTTATAATTATGTATGGAACAGCTTTAACGACAAGGCATATTACAGCATGGGCGACGGTCGTTCCAACAATATCACCGCGCGGTGGTCGGACTATATCTACCCGTATACCAACTTTACCGAGACCTCGCTCTCTCCCGGACTGGAGGATTCTTGGAATGCGTTTTATTCGGTAGTAGCTCAGTCCAACAACGTGATCAACCGTATACTCAGCTCCGGCAACGGGGCTTCCGAAGTGGCAAAGATACAAGGCATGGCCGAGGCACGTTTCATGCGCGGGCTTGCCTACTGGTATATCGGGTCGTTGTGGAACAAGGCTATCATCTATACCAACACCACCGAGGCTGCATCCAATCCGGTGCTTCCCGCCCATCGTGTCACCGATGTAATGGAATTTGCCATCCGCGACCTTGAGTATGCGGCGGCAAATCTTGCCCCGCAGTCGGCACAGCCCGGTCGTGTCACCCGCTACAGCGCGTTCGGCATGCTTTCACGCGTGTATCTTTCGATGGCAGGCCTTACCACTGACGGCGCCTACGACGGCACCAATATCGCCGAGGACCATAACCGCGGCGTGCGCAACACCTATTATCTCGACCTATCAAAGAAAGCGGCGATGAAATGTATCGAGGGCCCTGCCAAGCTTATGGATAACTATGGCGACCTCTTTGCCGTGAAGACCTGGAACAATAATGAAGAGTCGCTCTTCCAGCTCCAGTGGTTGCAAGGCGCCACCAATGCCATAGGGTGGGGATGTAACAATGCCATATCAGCGTTTTTCGGATGGTCGACAATGGTATGTGAGGTTAACTGGGGTAACGCTACCTATGCCTCTTACGACATTGTGCGCACCTACGACAAGCAGGATCGCATACGCCGCCACTACACCATCGCCACGGTAGGTGAGTTTTATCCCGACCTCAATGTCGAGAACGGGGGTTACACCTATAATGTCACCGAGTCGGACTATGCCAAGAAGTGCAACGTGAAGAAGCACGTCATAGGCAAGATCGATGACAACGGTCAGAGCTATCAGCAGTCGTCAGGTGTCAATACCTACATGCTACGTCTTGCCGAGGTGTATCTCAACCTCGCCGAGGCTATTCTTGGCAACAGCGCGTCAACCACCGATGCGACCGCCCTTGAGTATTTCAATCTTGTGCGCCGCCGTGCCGGAATGCCTTCGGTCGACCGTATTGATTACGATGCCATCCACTACGAGCGCCGTATCGAGCTCGCTTTCGAGGGTCAGTACTGGTATGATCTTCTCCGTCGCTCTTATTACATGGAGTCGGAAGTGGTCAATTATCTGAATCATCAGGATCGTAACGCAAGCTACGAGTGGAACGAGGATATTGAGTGCCAGTATGAGAAGACCGCCGACGCCACCGATGTCGACCAGGCTACTGTGGCCCGCCTGACTCTCCCCATCTCCGATGTGGATGCAGGCAGAAATCCAAAGCTGAAAGAAGCCCCGGTCGCTTATCAGTTTGGCGACCGTGAGATTTCGGTTGAAGAATTATACAACTAATATCATTAAGCAACAACATGAAAAGTTTAAAATATATATGGCTTTCAGCCTTAGCGGTCCTGTCGGTGGGAATGGTCGCCTGTAATGACGATGACCCTTATTTTGACGAGGACAATGCAAAGTCCACTCCCGTGGTGAACAAGGTGTATCTTGAGGATGTGAAGTCGTCAGTGCCCGACCGCGAGGTCACCTATGCCCGTCTCGGTCAGATGATACGCCTTGAGGGTAGCGGTTTTGTCGGGGTAAAACATGTCTATGTCAACGGCTACGACACATATTTCAACCGCGCCTATGTGAGTGACAACTCCATGCTCGTCACCCTTAACGCCAAGACTCCCATCACCGATGCCGAGGAGTCGGCTCGCAATACTATCCGTCTTGTCAAAGACGGCGCGGAGTCAGTGCATCAGTTTGAGATACGCGCCGCTTCTCCTTCGGTGACTTCTGTCAGCAACACTTTGCCTGTCGCGGGAGAGCGCGTGGTGGTGTTTGGCGGCTCACTTCAAGAGATCAGCAAGGTGACTCTTCCCGGCGACGTGGAAGTGACCGAGGGTATCGCGAGCGATGATGAGGAGGGCGAGTGGTTCTCGTTTGTCATGCCGTCAGGAGTGACCGCCGGCGGACACATCACTGCCATCGGTGCCAACGGTATAGCGCAGACACCCGAATACTTCAACAACCGCGACTGCATGATACTTGACTTTGATGGTACCGGAGTGCAGGGATTCTGGAGCTGGAAAGAGGACGGCTCGATGATCAACGACGAGGATCTCGCCGACGACCCGGAGGGCAAGTATGGCAAGTGCTGGCAGGTCGTGCCCGACCGTATGTTTGCCGCCGGTGGTGTGTCATCCGGAAAGCCGCGTGTCACCGAGTGCTGGACAGCCGGCAACGACAGCGACCTTGACGACTGGAACCGCATGACGCAGTATATCGATCCGGAGACTTCTCTTACCGACATCGCGCTTCAGTTTGATATCAATGTGCCCGAGCCCTGGGAGGCTACCGGACAGATAGAGATCGCGCTTATCAATAATTTCAACTGGTCGGGTTACGGCTCTGACGACCGTTACGGTGCCACTTACTTCTATGTACCCTGGCTCGGTAATGACACGGAAGGTAATCCTGCAAATATACCTTTCGTGACCGAAGGCTGGCAGACAGTGACAATACCCTTGTCGGAACTCAACAAATACAAGACTATATTTGAGGATAAGGAAGAGGCTGTGAAACCGGTGTTCCGCGATGTGATCAATGAACGTAACGACGCCTTCTACCGCAACTTCGGTATGGGATTCGTCAACACCGACATCGAGATTGAGAAGGGTGAAGACGTGTTCAAGTTCAAGTCAAGTGCGTTTACAGGTCCGAAGATTTATGTCGACAACTGGCGTATCGTGCCTTACACTTTCGTGACCGTCTCCGACTATCCTGAAGATGAAGAAGAGTAATCATTTAAACCAAGAATCTCACAATGAAACTAAATAAAGTAATATTTCCGTCAATCGCGCTTGCAACAGTGCTTGCCGGCTGCGATGACCAGCTGATGGAGTGGCAGGAAAGCGACCCGACAGTAAAGCCGTCGGAAATTCCCCTCCAGCTTGCGGAGCAGATAGCTCTTTATAAGCCCATAAAAGAGTATGTGGCAGAGTATCGCCCGGGTCTGAACCTTTCTCTCGGCATGGGTGCCGACATGTATCTCGACGACCCTGCCTACAAGGCCGTGGTCGATGAAAATTTCACCGGTGTGACCCTGGGCAATGCCATGAAGATGGGCGTGCTGATGAAAGCCAACGGCTCGGTCGACTTTACTACCGTCGACCGTATACTTGCCGCCCTGCCCGCAGGAATGAAGCTTTACGGGCACAATATGCTGTGGCACACCCAGCAACAGCAGACCTATCTCAAATCGCTCATCGCACCCAAGCTCGTGCAGGAGCAGACAGGCGGTGCCGACGGCATTGCCAATATTCTTGTCGGTGACGACAGCGACTTCGAGGGAGGCACCAAGGGCAAGTGGGGAAGCTGGGGTAACAGCTCGACTTCCGAGGTAGTTGCCGGTGCCGGCGTCGACGGGTCATACGGTCTTGTGCTTACCAATCCTACCGACGGCTCGGACTATTATGTGGCACAGCTTGCTTATGATACTCCGCTACAGGCAGGAAAGGAATATAAGATACGTTTCAGCGCAAAGTCTGATTCTCCTGCCGGATCACTCCAGATTGCGTATCAGAACTCTACCGACTACAGCGGCGGAGGCTACATCTCCGTCGAAGTCGGTACTGATTGGACCACATGCGAGGCTTCGTTTACCATTCCCGAGGATAAGACCGAGATGAACCGTGTGCTTATCAATTTTGGAAAGGTTGGTACCAAGTTTTATCTCGACAACATCCGTTTCGGTGAATATACAGAGCCTGCTCCCGATCCCATGGAAAATATACTTGTGGGTGATGACAGTGACTTTGAAGGTGGTACCAAGGGTAAATGGGGCAGTTGGGGCAATAGCTCTACCTCGGAAGTTGTTGCCGGTAAAGGCGTTGACGGGTCATATGGACTTGTCCTCACCAATCCCACTGACGGCTCTGACTATTACGTTGCCCAGCTTGCCTATGACACCCCGCTTCTTGCCGGTAAGGAATATATGATACAGTTCAGCGCCAAGTCGGATTCTCCTGCCGGATCGCTCCAGATCGCGTATCAGAACTCAAGCGACTATAGCGGCGGAGGCTACATCTCTGTCGACGTCGGCACTGACTGGGTGACATGCGAGGCTTCGTTTACCATTCCCGAGGACAAGACCGAGATGAATCGTGTACTTATCAATTTCGGAAAGGTGGGCACAGTGTTCTATCTGGACAACATCAAATTTGGTGTGAAGAATCAAGAAGAGGCTAAGGCTCCGCGCCGTGCTGCTTCCTACCACTATGAACTGAAGACTCCCGAGGAGAAGCGCGCCATCCTTACCGATGCCATGGAGCAGTGGATCAAGAGTGTCGCCGAGCATGTCGGCAATCGTGTCGATGCCTGGGACGTGATCAACGAGCCTATCACTGACGGGGTGCCCCGCTGGAGAGGTATCGACGGAGCGTTTGGCAGCAATGCGAGCGACGGCACCCCCGATGCCGAGCCTGTGGAAGACGAGCAGACGGGTCTCACCCTTAACTGGGCGTCGGATGCCGGCAATCAGCACTGGTATTGGGGTTACTATCTCGGTAAGGATTATGCGGTCAAGGCTTTTGAGTTTGCCCGCCGTTATGCTCCTGATGCCAAGCTCTTTGTCAACGATTACAACCTTGAGACCAGTCCGTCGAAGCTTGCCGAGCTTATCAACTTCGTCAACTATATCGACCAGAATGGTGCAAAGGTCGACGGTATCGGCACCCAGATGCACGTCAACGTCAATATCTCCAAGGAGCAGGTTGACGCAATGTTCAAGACTATCGCCGCTACCGGCAAGCTTGTACGTATCACCGAGCTTGATGTGGCATTTGGCGTTGAGGAGGGCAAGACGGTCACCCCTTCGGCCGAACAGCTTGTAAAGCAGAGCGAGACTTACCGGATGATTCTAAGCTCTTACTTTGAGAATGTGCCTGAGGCTCAGCAGTCGGCGATAACCATCTGGACTCTCTCCGACAACAAGAAAGAGCATGAGTACTGGCTCAAGGGCGACGCGCCTAACATATTTGACAGCAACTATCAGCGTAAGGTGGCCTACAAGGGCGTATGCGATGCGATTGCAGGCAGCAATATTGCTGACTCCTTTTCCGGTGAAAACTGGAAAGATCTGCATTCTTCGGAATCTTCCGGAGATAAAGAGAGCGAAGTAACGGAATAATCAATAATATTTAACTGACCAAAATACGGAAGGACTGAAGATTTATATGCTTGCGGCAAAATTTTCCTGAAAAATGATTGGCAAAAATTTTTTAAAAATATAACTTTGCTGTTAACATAATCTTGGTTCTTCTGTATTTTGGTTTTTATAATTTAAGGATAATGAAAAAAGTAATCGCTGCGCTATGTCTGCTTGCATCTTTTGTGGGCATGTCGGCTGCCGACATTTCTCTGCGTAGGCAGGGAAGTGCGACTCAGCTTATAGTTGACGGAGTGCCGTTTATAATAATTGGCGGGGAGCTTGGCAACAGTTCGGCGTCATGTGCCGGAGATATCGAGCGCATATTTCCCAAGTTGCAGCGCATGAATCTGAACACCGTGCTTGTGCCGGTGTATTGGGACATGATAGAGCCTGTCGAAGGCGATTACGATTTTTCACTTATCGACAAAACCCTTGAAGAGGCTCGCCGTTGCGGGCTGAAAGTGGTGTTCTTATGGTTTGGCGCGTGGAAAAACTCCATGAGTTGCTATGCGCCCGCCTGGTTTAAGTACGATTACAAAAAATATCCGCGTGCCTGCACTTCCGAGGGAAAGCCTTTGGAGATAGCAAGCGCTTTTTCTGAAAATGTATATGATGCCGACAGCCGCGCGTTCAAGGCGTGGCTCGGTCACCTTGCCGATGTCGATGACGAGGGCACGGTGTTGATGGTGCAGATTGAAAACGAGATAGGGATGCTTGAGGATGCCCGAGATTACTCGCCTGCCGCGCAGCGGGAGTATGAAAAGGGTGTGCCTCGCGAGCTTGTCTCATCCCTTGAAAAAAATAAGAAATCACTTCATCCGCAGCTGCTCGCGCGCTGGCGTGACAACGGGATGAAGAAATCGGGCGGTTGGCGCGAAGTGTTCGGCGACGATATCTATTCTGACGAATATTTCATGGCGTGGAACTATGCCCGCTACGTTGAGCGGTTGGCAAAGGAGGCGAAAGCTATCCTTGGCCGCCCTCTTTATGTAAATGCGGCAATGAACAGTCGTGGCCGCAAGCCGGGCGAATATCCCTCGGCGGGTCCGCTTGCCCATCTTAAGGATATATGGCATGCCGCGGCACCAACTGTCGACATGCTTTCCCCCGACTTGTACGATAAGGGATTTATCGACTGGGTGGCACAGTATCATACTTCTGACAATCCGCTTTTTATTCCCGAAATACGCCGCTTTGACGGAAATGCCGCGCAGGCATTCTATGTCATAGGCGAGCATGATGCCTTGGGACTTAGCCCGTTTTCGATCGAAAATGGCAGCGATTCCCCCTCGTCGCCTAATGTAAAAGGCTACGCCAAGCTGAATGAGCTTATGCCTCTGCTCGTCAAATATCAGGGCACAGGTGCAATGAACGGGCTTTATTTTGATAATGATTCCACCGGGCGCATATTGCATCAGGATGGAATGAAGATAACTGCAAATCATTACTTCACGCTGCCTTGGGATCCGCGAGCCACCGATGGCTCTGAATGGATGCCTGTAGGCGGTGTTATAATCCGTGTGGCTAAGGGCGAGTATATCGTAGCCGGCACGGGTATTGTGGTGAAATTTGAAAATGAGACTGAGAGCAGCGTCAGGCGTAATCTTGGCGAAGACGGCTTCCTCAATGCGGGCGACGACCGCGGTTCTGTTCCGGCTTGGGGCGGTGGAATGCGTGTAGGGCTTGCTTCGGTCGACGAGGTTTCCGTGAATCCTGACGGTACATTGGCGTTTGTGCGCCGCTATAACGGCGACGAGACCCACCAGGGGCGTCATGTGCGTATAGGGGTGGATGATTTCCAGATATTGCATGTAAAACTCTATCAATATAAATAATAACCGGAATGAAGCATTTAAAAGAGTATTTATCTATTACCGTTGCCGTGGCGATGACCGCGGCTGCACTGCCGGTAGAGGCAAAGGTGCAGCTTCCGCAGGTATTGTCGTCAGGCATGATTGTACAGAGAGAGGCACCGGTGAAGCTGTGGGGCGTTGCCGATCCCGGCGAACTGATTCAAGTCAAGGTGACCGACCGCAAGAATAAGACGGTCGGCGCGCGCAAGGGTGTAACCACTGTGGCCGGTGACGACGGAAAGTGGTCGATCGAGCTGCCTGCGCTAAAGGCGGGTGGACCGTATAAGGTGACTGTCAATGACGTGACGCTTGACGATGTGCTTTCAGGCGATGTTTTCCTGTGTTCGGGACAGTCCAACATGGAGTTGCCCGTGGCGCGTGTCACCGACATGTTTGCCGATGAGATCGCCGATTATTCAAGCAATGAGGTGCGCCAGTACTATGTTCCGCGGGAGGTGGAATTCCATGCCCCTCTTGATGACACCAAGCCTACTGCATGGAAGCCGGCAACCGCTGAAAACGTGATGAACTTTTCAGCTCTCGGCTACTTTTTTGCCAAGCAGCTTAATGAGCGCACCGGAGTGCCGGTAGGCATAATAAATTCATGCTGGGGTGGAACGCCTGTCGAATCATGGATAAGCGAAGGCTCGCTTACCGAATTTCCGCGGGCGATCAATGAGAAGCGTATCTATGAGGATGACGCCTACCGTGCCCATGTGAAGAAAGTCGAGGGTGAGAACTATGCACGTTGGAATGCCGCGCTGTATGCCGGAGATCCCGGGCTGCATGGTGCGAAGAAGTGGTATGCTCCCGACCTTGATGACTCGGGTTGGGCTAAAGTGGATATACTAAAAGGCACTGTGACCGACGGTACCGTGACAGGTGATGACCTGCATAACGGATGGACAGGAAATCTTTGGGCAAGCGACGGGCTTAACCCTGTCAACGGCTCACATTGGTTCCGTAAAAATGTAAGTCTTACCTCAAAGCAAGCCGGCAGGCCTGCCGTACTTCGTCTCGGCTGTATTGTTGACGCTGATTCGGTGTATGTCAACGGTACTTTTGTAGGTACTACTTCTTACCAGTATCCGCCACGTATCTATAATGTCCCGGCAGGGGTGCTTAAAGAGGGCGATAACAATGTCACTATACGACTGTTCAGCCAGAACGGCAGGGGTAGCTTCGTTCCTGAAAAGCCTTATAAGCTTATTCTCGGCAATGGCGACGAGGTAAGTCTTGAAGGGGAGTGGCGTTACCGTCTCGGTGCGCCTATGGTTCACGGTCCCGGTATGGAGTTCTGGTGCTATAAACCGGTAGTGCTTTATAACTCGATGATTAATCCTTTCGTGAATCTTCCGCTTGCCGGCGTGGTATGGTATCAGGGTGAGTCTAATGTAAGTCGTCGCAATGAGTACGGCGCATTGCTCAAGACCATGATAGCCGACTGGCGTGATGCGTTTGACGCTCCCGGCCTTCCTTTCTATATCGTTGAACTTGCCGATTATCTGCATCCGAGCGATAAGGCGGGTCGTGCGGCTTGGGCGGAGATGCGCAAGGTGCAGGCTGATGTCGCAGGATCTGTTCCCGATGCGGTGCTCATTCATAATTCCGACCTCGGAGAGTGGAATGACATACATCCGCTTGACAAGAAAACGCTGGGTGCAAGGGTGGTTGACGCTGTTACCGCACGCAGCATAAAGAAGTAATTTAAAAGCCTTAGATAAATTAAAATGGATACACAGTTAACAATGGATGACAATAAAGCCATGGCTTCGGAGAGCCGAGGCTTTTATAAATTGAGTTGGACACAGCGCATCGGCTTCGGCTCCGGTGACCTTGCCCAGAATCTTATTTACCAGACGATAAGCATGTACTTGCTTTTCTTCTATACCAACGTGTACGGACTGGAGCCAGCCGTTGCCGCGATCATGTTCCTTATCGTCAGGATCGTCGACGTGATATGGGATCCGCTTGTAGGTACGTTTGTCGACAAGCATAATCCGTCGCTTGGAAAGTATCGCGCTTATCTTGTATTGGGTGGTATACCGTTGACCGGATTTGCAATACTTTGCTTCTGGAACGGTTTTTCAGGATCATTGCTCTATGCTTACATCACATATGTAGGCCTCTCGATGTGCTATACTCTTGTCAATGTGCCTTACGGCGCGCTTAACGCTTCACTTACACGTGACACCAACGAGATTACGATTCTTACATCGGTGAGAATGTTCATGGCCAATGTGGGCGGTCTTGCCGTGGGTATGGGTATTCCTATCATCCTCAAGATTTTTGACCCCACTGAGACTACCGACCTTTCGTCAAGCGACTCGGCTTGGTTCATAACCATGGCAATCTATGGTGTGATCGGTCTTGCATTGCTCATATTCTGCTTCTCGCAGTGCCGTGAGCGCGTGGTGATGGATAAGTCGGAGACTGAAAATGTAAAGGTTTCCGATCTCTGGCTCGAATTTGTCCGCAACAAGCCTCTCCGCATACTCGCTTTCTTCTTTATCACCGCTTTTGGCTTGATGGCCATCAGTAACTCGGCGGGTGCATATTATATTAACTATAATCTTCACGGCTCGGCCGACGAGCTGTCCATATTCATGGGTCTCGGATCTATTCCGGCATTCATTTTCATGCCTATGATTCCCAAGATCAAGCGTATGGTAGGTAAGAAAGGCATGTTCTATATCTTCCTTATGACCGCTATCGTTGGTATGGGACTGCTATATATGATTTCAATGATTGATGCCTTGAAGGAGCATATGTGGCTTGTATATGTGGCGCAGTTCATTAAGTCAACCGGTATAATTGTTGCCACCGGTTATATGTGGGCGCTTGTACCGGAGGTCATATCTTACGGTGAGTACACCCATGGAAAACGTATTTCGGGCATCGTTAACGCGCTTACCGGTATCTTCTATAAGGCGGGTATGGCTCTTGGCGGTGTTGTCCCCGGTCTTGTGTTGCAGTTTGTACATTTCGACATGGAGAAGCCGGTGCAGACTCCTTTTGCGGAGCAGGGTATTCTTTGGCTTGTTGCCGTTATTCCGGCAATCCTGCTCTTACTTGCGATGTTTATCATCTCGAAATATGAACTTGACGATGACCGTATCGACAGCATCAATGCCGAGATCGAACGCCGTCATAAGCAGTAATCGTAATTATTAATCTTAGTTTTTATATTATCAGTAAAGTTTTTATGAAAAAAATAGTTTCGTCTATGTTCATCGCAGGGATGGCGATGATTGCGGTGTCTACTACTTCATGTTCACAGAAAGTCGATGCCGAACCTACTCTTAAGGAGGCTTTTAAGGATGATTTCCTCATGGGTATCGCGATTAACGCCGATCAGGCATCCGGTAGGGATTCTATCGGTAACGCTATCGCCGCAAAGCATTTTAACTCGATCGTGGCCGAAAATGTCATGAAGTGTGAGAAGATACATCCTCAGGAAAATGAATATTTCTGGGATGACGCCGATGCTTTTGTGAAGTTTGGTGAGGAAAACGGAATGTTTATCATCGGACATTGCCTCGTATGGCATTCACAGTGTGCCCCTTGGTTTCTTGTCAACGAGAATGGAGAGGAAGTTGACGCCGAGACTCTTAAACAGCGTATGCGTGATCATATCTATACTATTGTAGGTCGTTATAAAGGTCGTGTCAAGGGCTGGGACGTGGTAAATGAGGCTATCATGGAGGATGGAAGCTACCGTGACAGCGGTTTCTACCGTATCCTCGGTGAGGAATTTATTCCGCTTGCATTCCAGTATGCCCATGAGGCTGACCCCGACGCAGAGCTTTATTATAATGACTACAGCATGAATGAGCCTGCCAAGCGCGACGCTATCATCAAGATGGTCAACGGCATGAAGCAGCGCGGACTTCGCGTTGACGGTATCGGCATGCAGGGTCACATGGGTATTGACTATCCCGATCTCGGCGATTTTGAGAAATCAATCGTGGCTTTTGCCGACAGCACCGGCTGCAACGTGATGATAACCGAGTGGGATATGAGCTCGCTTCCTACTGTCACTCAATCGGCTAATGTCAGTGACACCGTTGCAGCGCGTGAGAGCCTCAATCCTTACGTTGACGGTCTGCCTGCCGATGCCGCAAAGGCATGGAACGACCGTATGGCGCAAGTCATGGACATGTTCGTAAAGCATTCCGACAAGATTTCCCGTGTGACGGTATGGGGTATGAGCGACGGCGACTCTTGGAGAAATGACTGGCCTGTGGTCGGAAGAACCGATTATCCGCTGCTTTTTGACCGCAACCATGAGATGAAGCCTTTCCTCGGCAAATATCTTGAAAACGTAAACAAACAGTAACCATTTAAATATAATACAATTATGAAAAAAATGAGATATCTTGTCCCCGAAGATTATATGGCTGACCCTTCAGTCCATGTGTTTAATGGCAGAGTGTACATATATCCTTCGCATGACTGGGACAGCGGAGCCGGTGAAAATGACAACGGTGATCATTTCGAAATGAAGGATTACCATGTGTTTTCAACCGACGACGTAATGGAAGGCGAGGTTGTAGACCATGGCAAGGTACTTGACCTTCAGGATATACCCTGGGCAGGTCGTCAGCTTTGGGACTGCGATGTTGCCGAGAAAGACGGCAAGTATTACATGTACTTCCCGATGAAAGACAAAAACGATGTATTTCATATCGGCGTTGCCATAGCTGATCGCCCGGAAGGTCCGTTTATGCCTCTTCCCGATCCTATGCACGGAAGTTATTCGATAGACCCCGCCGTATTTAAGGAAGGTGACGAATATTATATGTATTTCGGTGGTCTGTGGGGCGGACAGCTTCAGCGTTACCGCGACAACAAGGCTCTCGAAGAGCCGCATCTCGAACCTGACGAATGTCCGGCTATTCCGTCGCGCGTAGCTCGCCTGAGCAAGGATATGCTTCAGTTTGCCGAAGAGCCTCGCCCCATTGTCGTGCTTGATCCCGAGACGGGCAAGCCGCTTACCGCCGGCGACAATACCCGCCGCTTCTTCGAGGCATCGTGGATGCACAAGTACAATGGCAAATATTACTTCTCTTATTCTACCGGCGACACTCACAGGCTCTGCTATGCGATAGGTGACAATCCTTACGGACCGTTCACTTACCAAGGCTGCATCCTGACCCCGGTTGTGGGCTGGACTACTCACCATGCCATCATCGAGCATAAGGGAAAGTGGTATCTGTTCCATCACGACTGTGTTCCATCCGGTGGCAAGACCTGGCTGCGCAGCCTGAAGGTTACCGAGCTTGAATATGATGCCGACGGCAGAATAAAGACAATAGACGGTGGCGGTACAGGCGATGAATAAGTCGATATCAACCTTTATGATTATAGTTGCCGGCATGCTTTTCAGCATGTCGGCAATGGCTTATGACGGGTCGGGATTGTGGCTGCCTGCCGCTCGACAAGGTGATAAGGCTACAGTCATAAGTGATGTGAAAGGCCGGAAGGCTGCAATAGCCGTGCAGGAGCTTCGTGACTTGTGGCGGGGCGGGGAGAGCGTGACTTTGCGTATTAAGCGCGACAAGTCGCTCGGTGCGGAAGGATATCGCATAATCCCCGGCGACGGCAACGTGACGGTGACTGCCAACAACGCTACAGGATTGCTTTATGGAGCATATCATCTGTTGCGCATGCAGTCGGCAGGTGTCGGGCTTGATTCGGTTGTAACCGAGGTGCCTGCATTTGACCTGCGTGTGCTTAACCATTGGGATAATCTTGACGGTACGATTGAACGCGGCTATGCCGGAGAGAGCCTGTGGAAGTGGGAAGAGCTTCCCGGCAAGATTTCTCCACGTTATAAAGACTATGCACGTGCCAATGCCTCGATAGGTATCAATGGTGTGGTGCTCAACAATGTAAATGCCTCGTCGCGCATACTCTCGCGTGAATATCTTGAAAAAGTGAAGGTGCTTGCCGACATTTTCCGCCCTTATGGAATAAAAGTATACCTGTCGGCTAATTTCGCCGCGCCTATGCAGCTTGACTCCCTGCCTACAGCCGATCCGCTTGACAAGAATGTAGCCCGCTGGTGGAAAGAGAAGTGTAATGAGATATATCGCCTGATTCCCGATTTTGGCGGGTTCTTGGTTAAGGCTAATTCGGAGGGACAGCCCGGTCCGTGTGATTTCGGGCGCACTCATGCCGAAGGCGCCAATATGATGGCTCGCGCACTTCGCCCCCATGGCGGTAAGGTGATGTGGCGTGCGTTTGTATATTCACCGGCTGATGCCGACCGTGCAAAGCAGGCCTATATTGAGTTCCAGCCTCTTGACGGGAAATTTGATGACAATGTAATAGTACAGATAAAGAACGGTCCCGTCGATTTCCAACCTCGTGAGCCTTTCAGCCCGCTTTTCGGGGCTATGCCGGCTACCCCGCAAATGGCGGAATTTCAGGTGACTCAGGAATATCTCGGTCATGCCAATCACATCGCATTTCTTGCCCCTATGTGGGAGGAATTTTTTGGCTTTGTGAAGCCTGAGTCGCTTGGTGCGGTTGCCGGTGTGGCAAATATCGGTGATGACGATAATTGGACAGGGCATCCTATGGCACAGGCCAACTGGTATGCTTTTGGTCGCCTTGCCTGGGATCCGTCGTTGACGAGCCGTGAGATAGTTAAAGAGTGGCTTCCCGCTACAGTATACGGTGGCACTGCGATGCCCGATGACGTAAAGTCGGGTCTCGAAGAGATGATGCTTTGCAGCCGTGAGGCGGTGGTGGATTATATGATGCCGCTCGGTCTGCACCATCTGTTTGCGTTCGGACATCATTACGGACCTGAACCGTGGTGCAATCCCGAGGGTGCGCGACCCGACTGGTTGCCCTCTTATTATCATCGCGCCGACAGTGCCGGAATCGGTTTTGACCGCTCTCCGTCGGGCAGCAATGCCACTGCGCAGTACCCCGAGCCTTACCGTTCGCTTTACGCTTCTGCGTCTACATGCCCCGATGAGCTGCTTCTATGGTTTCATCATCTGCCGTGGAACTATAAGATGCGTTCCGGCGCGACGCTTTGGGATGAGTTGTGCCGCAGTTATGAGCGCGGGTGTATCACAGTGAGCGACATGCAGAAAGCGTGGACTGCAGCAAAGCCGTACATAGATCCGCAGCTTTATACCGATGTGGAAACGCGGCTTGCCACTCAGGCTCGTGACGCGCAATGGTGGAAAGATGCCTGCTTGCTTTATTTCGGCGAGTTTTCAGGGATGCCTTTGCCTGCCGACGTGACAGCTCCGGTACACACCCTTGAACAGCTTCGCGCTGTCGATCTCGGAATCACTAATTTCGAGTCGCCGTCGACGTCGCTGCTCAACTCCAAGCGTTAGAGATTAATTGAGGAAGCCTTTACAGGCTTTGACAGGAAAATACTTGCCGACTCGGAAAACTTGTCGGAACTTTCAGTGGTCAGATAACGGCACGTTGCGCCCCGGCTGCAGCGTGCCGTCATTTCAGGATGACGCTGCATATAGTCGGCAAGGCTGTCGGCGACTATCGCGCCTTGCGACAGCACGGTGACTCCCTCAGGCACATATTTCTCCACCTTATCTTTAAGCAGGGGATAGTGGGTACATCCCAATATTACGGTGTCAATGTCTTTATTTTTCCCCATCAGAAGTTCTACGTCTCGCTTTACGAAGTAATCGGTACCGTCGCCCGCAGCTTCACCGTTTTCGACAAGCGGCACCCACATCGGGCATGCCTGGGAATATGTGTTGAACCGGGGATAAAGCTTTTCAATCTCCATGTCATAGCTGCGGCTGCGTATTGTGCCCGGAGTGCCGACTATACCGATATTGCCTGTCTTGGAAATCTCACCGATTTTTTCAACGGTGGGGCGTATCACGCCGAGCACCCTTCGATCCGGATCGATTGCCGGCAGGTCGTTTTGCTGTATGGTGCGCAATGCCTTTGCCGACGCCGTGTTGCATCCGAGTATCACAAGATGGCATCCTTGCTCGAAGAGATACCTCACGGCTTCAAGAGTGAATCGGTACACGATGTCAAACGACCGCGTACCGTAGGGAGCCCTTGCGTTGTCGCCGAGATATATGTAGTCATATTGCGGAAGCTTTCTGCGGATTTCGTTAAGAATCGTCAATCCTCCATAACCGGAATCAAATACTCCGATTGGACCGGGGGCTGCACTCAGTTTTGTCATGATGAAAAAATAATGCCGCAACCCTTGAAGTCACGGCATTTTGTATTGTTTGGGTTAATACGTTCTGTTTACTTTAGGTTAAGGCGTGTCTTAACAAGAGGAGTAACGTCGGTAACGTCGGTACCGGTGTATACGGGTATCACATTCTCAAAGATAAATGTCATGCCGTTTTCCTTGCCTACGGCATCAATGGCCTGACGTACCTTTTCCTGAATGGGGGCGAAAGCTGCTTCCTGCTGACGCTGGAGATCTTGTGAAGCGGTAGCACGGAACTGCTGCATCTTCTGGTCAAGCTCTTGAATCTCCTGGATTCGACGCTCCTTGATCGATTCGGGGGTGTCAGCTGCAAGTGCCTGGAACTCGCTATATTTTTTCTCTGCCTCTTCAGTGAGCTTTTGGAACTCATCCTCATAACGCTTTGAAGAAGTTGTAATCTGTTCCTGTGCTGTCTTGAATTCGGGCATAGCCTCGATTATGGTCTGTGAATTAACTATACCAAACTTGGGAGCCTGTGCCACTGCGAGCATGGGTAACGCTACAAATATAGCGAGCAAAATTTTTTTCATCATATTCAGTTGTGTAATGTTAAATTTTTCTATTTGTGTTAATTTGATAATGCAAAGATAAGAAACTCAATCCATATATACTAATCTAAGCATCTTAAAAAATCATATCGTGCGGTTTAGTTGGCATAGCCCATCTTTGCCAACACCTCATTGCTGACATCGATACGCGGGGAGGCATAGATGATATTGGCCGATGACGCGCGGTCAAATATACATTGGTAGCCTCTCTCCTCGCTCACCTTTTTCACGGCATTGTAGATTTCATCCTGAATCGGCTGCATGAGGCTCTGACGCTTCTTGTAAAGTTCACCTTCCGGTCCGAAATATTTATAACGGAGTTCGGTCGCCTCTTTTTCCTTTGCCACAATCTCTGCCTCTTTCTTGGTCTTCTGCTCGTCGGTCAGAAACACCATGTCGCTCTGATAGTTCTTGTACATTGTCTGTGCTTCGGTAGCCTTTGCCTCTACCTCTTTTTGCCAGCGTTGTGAGATCTGGTTGAGCTGTTCGTTTGCCATTTCATAGGCGGGGATATTTTTCAGGATATACTCCATGTCGATAAGCGCAAACTTTTGTGCCGATGCTCCAAATGCGAAAGCCATCATCATGAAGAGCGCTAATGTAAATTTTTTCATGTTGCAGTCAATTAAATGGTTATGATAATATGACGCTTTTGGCTGTAATTAGTTTAGTCAGGTTGCGTTTTTTAGAGGGCGTTTAATAACAAATGTTAAAGCAGAACCGAAAATTATGGGATGGATTCAGCCCTGCACCGAAGGAGCATAGCGGGCTATGTGACTGAGGCAAAGGGCGGAAGACGCCCATAAGTTTCGGACAATAAGGTAATTTCCGTTTTATTGTTGTCATACTCAGTATTGGTTTTATTGTTCTGATTTTAAGTTACCGTCGCCTTGATGTTTCTTTTGCTAAATTCCTGCGCTCATCGGTCACATAGCCCGCTATGCTCCCTCTTCGCTATCAGGAATTTATCTAAAAGATACATCACTCTGATTTAACATTTATTATTAAACACCCTCTTAGAATTCCTGACCGAGGATGAAGTGGAACTGGCTTCCGCCTTTCTTACCGAATACCTTGTCGAAACCGTAGGCCCAGTCAATACCCATCATGCCGACCATAGGAAGATAGATGCGGACACCGGCTCCGGCGCTTCGCTTGAGGTCAAACGGTGAGAAGCTCTTGACTTCTGTCCAGGCGTTACCTGCCTCAAGGAATGTAAGGCCATATATGGTAGTCGACTGCGAGAGCATGAACGGGAAGTGAAGCTCCATGCCTACACGCGCATAGGCATATCCCTCTTGTCCGTAGGGGGTGAACTGTCCGTTTTCGTAACCGCGCAAGGCGATGGTCTCGGTGGCGTAAGTGTAAGATCCTGACATGCCGTCGCCACCTACATAGAATGTCTCAAACGGTGACTTGAGCCACTTGTTGTAGCTTCCGAGCAATCCGAAATCGGCGCGTGTCATAAACACTAATGTCCATTTTCCGTCAGGATCGGTAAGCGGGGTATAAGTGCGGGTCTTTACGCGAAGTTTCCAATATTCGATCCACTTGTAAAGCTGTTTGCGCGACTCCGTGGTGTTTTCTTTTGCAAGGCGCTCCCAGTTTTTATGGCGGTTGAAGAGTGATGCCGGGGGAGTCATCTGAAGATTCACGGAGAATGTGGAGCCGCTACGGGTATAGAGCGGGTTGTCAATAGAGTTGCGCGAGAGGGTGAGTCCGAGCACAATCGAGTTTGACACACCGTTGTTCATGTAATACAGGTAATCCCAGTTCTTGAGATAATACCACTGGTAGCTCAGGTCGGCCTGGAATGTGAAGAAGTCATCAGGCCAGCTCAGACGCTTACCGAAACCTACTGTCACGCCCACCATCTGAAGCACCTTGTTGGGGTCGTAAGCGTTTTCGTAGGAGTTTTGGTAGTAATCCGAGTAGTTACTTCCGTAGCCGTAGCCGTAACCGTATCCGCCGTACAAATAGGGATTGTAATAGTTGTTGTTGTAGTATGACGAGTTGATACCGGTCTGACGCGCATAGTAAGCCGACACCGAGAATGAATTGGGTCGCTTGCCGCCAAACCACGGGTCAAGGAACGATATAGAATAGCTTTGGTAATACTTGGCATTGGTCTGTGCGCTTATGGTGAATGTCTGGCCTTCACCCTGCGGGATGAGTCCCTTGTAAGTGCCGGGGCGGAAGAGGTTTTTGATGGAGAAATTGGTAAATTTCAACGCGAGTTTACCGATAAGACCTGTCTGTCCCCAACCGAATGAGATTTCCACCTGGTCGTTGGCTTTTGACTCAAGGTTGAAGAGGATGTCGACAGTACCGTTTTCTTGATTCGGCTCGGGGCGTATATCCATTGTCTCCGGGTCGAAGTGTCCGGTCTGGGCGATTTCACGTGCCGAACGCATGAGGTCATCTTTCTTGAAGAGCTGTCCGGGCTTTACACGGAGCTCGCGTCTTACGACTTTCTCATACAGGCGGTCGTTACCGTTGATGATCACATTGTTGATGGTAGCCTGCGGTCCCTCAAACATGCGGAGTTCAAGCGCGATCGAGTCGCCTTCGATATTCTTTTCGATAGGCACGAGCTGATAGAAAAGGTAACCGTTGTTCATGTAGAGATTAGCCACTGCGTCGTCATCTTCCGAGATTCGCTTGTTGAGCAGCTTCTGGTTATAGACGTCGCCGGGGCGTATGTCGAGTATGCGGTCAAGCACCTCGGTGGGGTATATTGTGTTACCTACCCAGTCAATGTCGCTGATATAGTATTTTTTGCCCTCCTCCACGTCGATATATACGTCGACAGTCTTCTCGTCGTAGGGAACAACGCTGTCTTTCAGGATCTTGGCGTCGCGATAACCTTTTTCATTATATTTTGCGATGATGAGGTCGAGGTCATTCTCGAAGTCACTTTCCACAAACTTTTTCTGCTTGAAGAGATTGATGAGCTTGTTTTTCTCATTGGTCTTCTTCATGGTGCGCTGTATGGCATTGTCGCTCATTACCTCGTTGCCGGAGATGTAGATCTTGTGTACCTTGACCTTGTTATGCTTGTCAACGATGATATTTACAATATTTTCATTAGGCGCGGAGAGATCCTCTACCTGGTCGATTCTCACAGTGGCGTTACCGAAACCCTTGTCTGCGAAAAATTTTGTGATGATCGCCTTTGCGCGGTTGACGAGGTTGGGTGTTATCTGGTTGCCCTTCATCAGCTGGAGACGTTCTTCAAGATCTTTTTTCTCTCCATTGCTTACTCCGTAGTAGTTTATCGCAGAGATGCGCGGCTGTGGCTTGAGAGCATATTCGAGCCACGCCTTGTCGCCGGCAGTCTTCTCGACCTTAATCTGAATAGATGAGAATAGGCGTTGCCGCGCCAGACGCTTGGCTGCGTTGGTGATCTCCGGACCGGGTATTTCTATGCGGTCACCCACATTCAAGCCGGTATATCCGATCACGATATAGTCTTCGTAGTTTGGTACTCCCGTCACTTTGATGCCTGCTATCTGATATGTTTTGGGCATTCCGGAGTAGATGATAGTCGGGCTGTATATCGTGTCGACCGGTTCGTCATAAAGCGATTTTACCTGTGCGGTGACCGACATTCCAAACAAGGCGGTAAATATGAAGAGCAGTTTTAAACGCATAATCTGATGTGATATAATGTGGGGTGTTGCTTATTCTTGATTGTCGTTGATTTGTTCGCTGGTGAGTCCGAAACGTCGCTCTCTCCCTTGAAACTGTAGCATGGCGCGGCAGAAGTCATCCTTGCTGAAGTCGGGCCAGAATGTAGGAGTCACGTAAATCTCGGAATATGCTATCTGCCAAAGCAGAAAATTGCTTACCCGGAAATCGCCGCCGGTGCGTATGAGCAGGTCGGGATCCGGGATGCCGGCTGTGGCGAGGTTGTCGCTTATCGTTTCTGGAGTGATTTCGTCGGCGAGGAGAGTGCCTTCCGCTACCTGACTTGCTATGCGGCGTGTAGCCTCGGTTATTTCCCAACGCGACGAATAGCTGATCGCAAGTATCAAGGTTAGTCCGGTGCAATGTGACGTGTCATCCATACATTTGCACAGGCGGTCGTAGGCAAATTTAGGCATGCGGCTGAAATCGCCGATCATCGTGAGCCTGACATTGTTTTTTATCAGGTCGGCTGTCTCGCGTTCGATCGCTATAACTATCAGGTGCATCAGGGCATCCACCTCCGGCTGTGGTCGGTTCCAGTTTTCCGTGGAGAAAGTATATAGCGTAAGATAGCCTATTCCGAGCTCGGAGGCTATCTCGGTTATTCGTCTTACGGTGTTGACCCCTTCAACATGACCTTCGGAGCGATCCAAGCCACGCGACTTTGCCCATCGGCCGTTGCCGTCCATGATTATGGCGACGTGGCGCGGAAGATTGTCGAGGTCTATTTCGTTTATAAGTGACATACCGGTCATTTTAGTCTACATAAAAACAGTTTTTACAACGTTCTCCAAACTCGTAGCTGATCGAAAACATGATGAGTGAATACCAGTCGGTGTTTTTGATAAACGAGCTTTTTATCCCGTAAAGGTCATCAAGCACCGGACCGTCGACATTGTCGCCAAACACCTTTGTCATGCTCCATTCGAGCCCGAGGTTGATGCGGGGCGACAGCTTGTACCTCACTCCTACACCCATCGGAATGTTCATCGCCACATGAGTGCCTTCGGCTGAGGCAATGGTCACCCCGGCGCCAAGCGACAGGTATGGTGTCCAACGGCGCAGCTTGCGGTATGATTCGCCAATGCCGTAGTTGAAGAAGTTGAATTCTATTCTTGCCCCGAGGTCGTAGACTGTTGAGGTAAACTCGTATGTCTGACCGCCGGGATAAACATTTTCCATGTCAGCGCTGTTTCCGCTCAGTCCTGCAGTCGTAAACATCCCTTTCACAGCCCAGCGGGTATTGATGAGGTAGCGAAACGACGCACCTGCGGCAAATCCCGGATGGCTCATGAAGTTAGATGTGTTGGCATCGCCCAGATATCCGCTTACACCGAGTGAGGCGCCTATGTCAAACTTATAGGCGGCTTCCTGCGATGCGGCTTTACGGGGTGATGCGACTGACAGCATTGCGATTATGAGCGTTACAGCTAAATTTCTCATATCAGCGGCTTGAATGTGAGCCGGTTGATGACTCCTCTCCACACTTGCGGATTGAGAGTCCCCGAGGCGTCGTCGCCACCATATAGATATATGTAAGGGCATTCCCAGGTGGTTACCGGGGTCACCGCGCGGCTTTCTCCGTCAAGCGGCATGAGCCAGTAAGGTATTGCGGGCGATGCCATCTCGTTCCATCCCGCGTCAGTGGCGCGGCTTCCTAGCTCCGACTCCCAGATTACTACGTCGGCATTGTAAAACGCCGGTATATAGGAGGGGAACTGCAACATATTGTCGGCACGGTCCCAGGTTATGCCAAGGTCGCGTGACACATATACATAGTTTGACGCATTGCCGTTTTCAAGCTTTCCTCCGGTGGCAAAAAGCGTAAATTGCTTGGTCATGCGCCAGCTTTTGCTTGCCTTGCGGAATGTGAAGTAAGGAAACAATGACATTCCTTCCTTGGCGCGGTCGATGGGCGTCTCGCTGATTTTAGCCCATTGAGTGCCGTCGTAGCTCCATGTGGCTCCGGTAAGATTGCCGTTGGCGATCCTTCCTCCGGTAAATATTGCTTGCGGGGCGTCGGCCCATTTTGACTCTTCCATCAGTAGAAGGTCGCTTGTGCCTGATACAGGGCAGTCAGCCGACACCTTTACCTGCGAGCCGTTGTCGGGATATGTGACGTGGTAATAATCGTCGCCTGACTTCTTAACTCCGAGTATCTGTGACTCGTAGGCTCCGTAGATATGGCTCCATGTCTCTCCTGTGGCTTCCCATGCAGTGCCGTCGGCCGACTTGTACATGCCGCCGTCGGCAGTGAGTGCGAAGAAAGAGTCGTCGTTTGACACTATTGAACGCAGGTCAAGTCCGGCAGGGATATTTGCTGTTGCTGTAAGGACAATCTCATCGGAAGGATTGTCAGCTATGGCAATGCGGCAATTCCCGTCGGCCGCCTGAATGAATGTATACACTTTTTCGCCGTGGAGCAGTGTACGCTGGGTCTTGGGATTTCCGGGAAGCTGCCGCCACGCTATGCGGTCCCATACCAAAGAGTCGCTTTTTACCTTATGCACGTTCACCTTTATGGTGTATTGTTGGGTATATACCTCGTTGAGCGAGGTGACACGCGCTATAACGCCGCCCGCGCTGAAATCGATGCTGTCGCGCATTGACGAGGAGTAAGTTATGGTGGTGTCTTTCATCACCGAGCTGTTACGTATGATGATTTCGATCTTTGAACTGCCCGAAGTCACGATGTTGGGTATAAGCTTTGTGATGTTTGTGCCGTAGGGGAGCGAGTCGGCATTAAAGATCCTGCCTTGTTCCAGGTCTATGGTAAAATATGTGGAGTCAAGATTTTCCAGAATCTTGTTATTGCTCTTGATGTTGAATGATGTAATCGCCGTACTTGAATACATTGTCTCCGAAGTATAGCCCGTGTCTTCCGTGACATAGCCGCTGCCGGAGTTGTCATTGCAGGCTGTCAATCCTGCTGACAATGCCACTGCAATGGAAATGTACGACCCGAATCTCTTTATCATATATTATGTAGACATTAATTTTCAAACTGCAAATTTAGCAACATTTTCGTTATTTCCCTAAAAGAGCCTCGTATTTGTAGATATTTAGATTGTTATTGACGCTTTTTATGGCTTTTTAACTCCGCATAAGGGGATTGTTGCTGAAATAGTACAGGCGATTGTTGCCAATTGTTAAATCATTGTCGGGTATCCTGCCGATAACGGGGGCTTTTACCCCGTCACCGAGTGTTATCGGGGCGACTTCAACTCGTGCGCAGTCCCATAGCCCGCTGTCGATGAATGACTGTAACAACGTGGCTCCACCTTCGACAAGCACTGATGTCACGCCTTGGGAAAATAATGTGTCAAGATACTCCTTGATTGAGCCGGTACCCGCGTTGCCTTCGATGATTACAGGCGGTTCCCCGGTTGTCATAATCTTACAGTCGGACTGTATTGAGCGGCGTTGTCCCGCCACTACGCGTATAGGATTGCGCCCGTGCCATGCGCGCACATCAAGCGACGGGTTGTCGGCTTTGACAGTCCCTGACCCTACCATGATTGCGTCGTGAAGTGAGCGTAACCGATGGGTGAGCGTCTTCGTGACCTGAGTGGAAAATGTCACCGCCGGCTCTGAGGGTGATCGTCGTGAATCGATATATCCGTCGCCGCTTTGTGCCCACTTTAGTGTCACCCACGGGCGGTGCAGGGTGTGGGCGGTCATGAACACCGGGTTTATCGCCTTGCATTCCTCCTCCAATACTCCTACTGTCACTTCCACACCTGCGTCACGCAACATGTTTATGCCCCTCCCGCTTACTTTTTCATTCGGGTCAAGCGAACCGACGACTACCCGCGGTATACCGCTTTCGATTATAAGCCGCGAACAGGGCGGTGTCTTCCCGTAGTGGGAGCAAGGCTCAAGGGTCACATATATAGTGGAGTCTTTAAGTAACGACCTATCGGCGACCGACGCCACGGCGTTGACTTCCGCGTGTCCCTCGCCGCACCGGCGGTGATACCCCTCGCCGATAATCTTGCCGTCATGCACGATCACCGCGCCTACCATGGGATTGGGCGACGTATTTCCTGACCCGTGGCGGGCAAGCTCTATGGCGCGTCGCATAAATCGTTGGTCTATATTCATCGGTAAATGTTTTTATTGTTGGATAAAAGTAGCTAAATTTGCCGATATGACAAGTGACATAAAGCTAAAAGATTTTATCCCTGATATAAAACGGCGGCTTTCAACCGTTTACTCTGCCGGTGAGACTGACTCGATGACTCGTGTGATCGTCGAGGAAATGCTGCATTATACCCCTGTCGACGCGGTGTTGAAAAAAGATGCCCCTGTCTCACCATTCATGCAGTCGCGTGTCGGTGAGGTGGTCGACCGTCTGTTAAGATATGAGCCTATACAATATATATTTGGCAAGACATCGTTTTGCGGGCTTGAAATCAAAGTGACCCCTGCGGTTCTGATACCGCGCCCGGAGACTGCCGAGCTTGTCGATATAATAGAAAAAGAGTGGGGTGGGCGTACCGACCTCCGTGTCATGGATTTGTGTACCGGCTCGGGATGTATTGCCGTGGCTCTTGCACGTGGATTGAAGTTTCCCGTGGTGGATGCCCTTGATATTTCCAAGGCGGCACTTGACGTGGCTCGTGAAAATGCAGCGTCGTTAAAGGTGAAAGTCAATTTCATACATGGGGATCTGCTTTCGCTTACACCTCCGGCTTCCCCGCTTTATGACATTATCGTGAGCAATCCGCCTTACATAGCAATGCGTGAACGCGCCTTGATGGAGCGTAATGTACTTGATTATGAGCCGGCGACAGCATTGTTTGTGCCTGACAGCGATCCCTTGCGTTTCTATAAGCCCATAGGTGCCTATGCCGTCAGGGCTTTGAGTCCGGGAGGAAAGCTTTACCTTGAGATTAATCCCCTGTATGCTTCCGATGTTGTTGAGATGCTAAGGGATTTCGGATTCCGTGATGTCTCCGTCGTTAACGACATGTATGGTAAGCAGCGGTTTGTAATAGCCGTGTCGCCGGTTGAGTATGATTAGGAAGAGGCAGATTACTCCCGATGAGGCGCTTGTGAGGCTTGAACTGCTCTGTGCGCGTTCAGAGCAATGCACCTATGAAGTCATGCAGAAGCTGATGCGCTGGGGTATTTCATCTTCCGACCGTGAGCGTATTGTCGACTCGCTTGTTGACAGGCGTTTTGTCGACGATGCGCGCTATGCCGCCGCCTATGCCAGGAGCAAGTTCTTGTTCAGTCGCTGGGGTAGAAAAAAGATCCGGCTCGGTCTTGCCGCCAAGCGGGTGGCGCGGCAGCTTGTGGATGATGCCGTTGAGTCAGCCACGGAAGGTGAGTGCTATATGGATACCCTCCGGGCGCTAATGCGTTCAAAGGCACGTCAGTTTGATCAGCCTCTCAGTCGGGAGGATGCGATGAAGCTTTGTCGTTTTGCCATGCAGCGGGGATTTGAGTGGGAATACGTGTCGGGGGTGCTTGACGAGATACGCCGGGGCTGTTATGAAGATGACGATATTTGACCGGCTGCTTGATTTGATATACCCGAGGGTGTGCGAGGTGTGTGGGCGTTCACTCCTTCCGGGAGAGGAAGTGATGTGTCTCCACTGTTCTTATGACCTTCCGCGCACCAACGCCCACCGCGAGTCGTTCAATATGATTCACCGCCGCCTTGCCTCCGTTGCGCTGCCTGTCGATCGGGCGGCGGGATATTTCCATTATTATCGGGAGGGCGGTTACAATGACATCATTCACCGTGCGAAATATCAGGGTCGCCCGGTGCTTATCCGTGCGATGGGCGAACGCTTTGCCCGCGAGCTTGACGATGACGGTTTCTTTGACGGTATCGACATGATATTGCCCGTGCCTCTCCACTGGTTCAAGATGATGAGGCGCGGATATAATCAGAGCCGCTACCTCGCCGAGGGCATAAGCCGAGTCACGGGCTTGCCCGTAGGTGACAATCTGGTAGCCGCACGCAGCCACTCTTCGCAGACATCGCGTTCCGATTACAAGCGTTGGCTTAATGCTCGGTCGGTCTACGTCGTTAGGCGTGGGGATGAGCTTAGGGGCAAGCATATACTTGTCACTGATGACGTCATAACTACGGGGGCTACCATGATTGCCTGCTGCAAGGCTATCCTTTCGGCTGTACCCGGGGCGCGTGTCTCGGTCCTTTCACTCGGGGTCGCCCACATGAGCTGATATCCTTTAATAAACGGTTCTAAGAAACTTTATCAGTTGTTAAATGTTATTATCGTAGGGGTAATACCCTTACCGACAGTTTTCATCATCAAACCAACAAACTAAAGTGACCATGAGCCAAGAAAATAAGCGGCACTATGATGTGATCATAATAGGTGGTGGCGCCACGGGAGCCGGCACTGCGCGCGACTGTGCGATGCGCGGTCTTAAAACTCTTTTAGTGGAGCGATTTGACTTCACTGCGGGAGCTACGGGGCGTAACCATGGACTTCTCCACAGCGGCGCGCGCTATGCCGTGACCGACAGCGAGTCGGCATCGGAGTGTATAAAGGAAAACATGATATTGCGGCGCATAGCACGCCATTGTGTCGATGATACCGGAGGCTTGTTTGTGACTCTTCCGGAAGATGACCTCGACTATCAGCATAATTTTGTGAAATGTTGTCGTGAGGCCGGTATAGATGCCGAGCCAATCGACCCTCAGGAAGCAATAAGACTTGAGCCGGCTGTCAATCACGAGATTATAGGGGCGGTTAAGGTGCCCGACGGTGCTATTGACCCGTTCCGCCTTACGGTGGCTAATGTCGTGTCGGCACGTAAAGACGGTGCTGACATTCTCACCTATCATGAGGTGATTGCGTTTGAGCGCGAGCGGGATCGGATAATCGGGGTTAAGTTGCGTGACAATAAGAATGGTGAGATCATTACCCGTTACGCCGATCTTGTGATTAACGCCGGTGGAATATGGGGTCACCATATCGCCGAGCTCGCCGGGGTAAGGATCAACATGTTTCCCGCCAAGGGTGCGCTCCTTATCTTCGGTCACCGCATCAACAATGTGGTGATCAACCGGTGTCGCAAGCCTGCCGATGCCGACATCCTCGTGCCTGGTGATACGATATCGCTCATAGGCACGACTTCCAGCCGCATACCGTATGACCAGATCGACAATATGGATGTGACTCCTGAAGAGGTCGACGTATTGATGAGGGAAGGCACAAAAATAGCTCCGGCCCTTGCCTACACGCGTATACTCCGCGCTTACGCTGGTGTACGCCCGCTTGTCGCAGCCGACCATGACCCGTCGGGGAGAAGCATCAGCCGAGGCATTGTGTGTCTCGACCATGCCAAGCGTGACGGTCTCGAAGGATTTATCACCATTACCGGCGGTAAGCTGATGACCTATCGACTTATGGCTGAATGGGCTACCGACCTTGCCTGCAAGAAACTCGGAAAGGATGCTAAGTGTCGCACGGCTGAGGTGCCGCTTCCCGGCTCCGAACTGGAGGCACATGAGGGAGGCACTGTCATGACTCATCACAAGGCGCACGTAATAGAGCTTAGCACCGATCAGAAGGCTGCCGAGGAGCGCCATGGCTCGCTCAGTTCCGAGATCAGCTATAAGACGCTTGCTGACGAGGCCGTGGTGTGTGAGTGTGAGCAGGTATCGGTAGGCGAGCTTAAATATGCCATTGACAGTCTGCATTGTGAAAACCTTATCAATCTGCGCCGTCGCACACGTCTCGGCATGGGCACATGCCAGGGCGAGCTTTGCGCATGTCGCGCCGCCGGCATTCTGGTTAAGGCAAACAAATGTGCCGAGCGCACTTTGCGTGATCTCTCCTCGTTTATCAACGAGCGCTGGAAAGGCATGTATCCTGTGGCGTGGGGTGAGTCGCTTGTCGAGGGACAGTTTATGTCGTGGCTTTACGAAGGGGTGTGCGGGCTTGATGAGATCGCGCTTCCCGAAGATAAAATTGATGCAAAATAATTACCTCCATGAAATATGACTCTATAATAATAGGTGGCGGCATAAGCGGTCTTGTGTGTGGCATAAGTCTGCTTAAGGCGGGACAGAAAGTGGCGATTGTGTCATCGGGGCAAAGTGCGTTGCACTTCAATTCCGGGGCGTTTGAACTTTTCGGAAGGAAAGATGGCAAGGATATATCAAATCCTCTTGAAGAAGTGGCGCGTGTACCCGAGGGACACCCGTATGCCAAACTTGGTATCGACATTATTAAAAAACTTTTGCCACAAGTCAAGCCGCTATTTGCCGAAGCGGGTATAACGCTTGTCGGCTCTGACACTGAAAATCATTACAGATTCACCCCTATAGGCATGTTCAAGCCTGCATGGCTTTCGATGCTCGATTATGCTACCGCGTCGAGTCCCGATAATTTGCCATGGGGTAAGGTTGCAGTTGTCAACATAACCGGTTTCCTTGATTTTTATCCCGACTTCATAGCCCGCGGGCTTAATCTTGCGGGATTGGAATGCGAGACACGGGATTTCACTATTCCGGAACTTGACACACTCCGCAAAAGTTCTACGGAGATGCGTGCCACCAATATAGCCCGCTTTATAACAGGAGAGGCAATCAGGCATTTTGCCGAAGAGGTCAATCGTATAATCACGGAGACGAATGCCGATACTGTGTTGATGCCGGCAGTTGTTGGCTTGTTTGACGAAGAGCCTGTCAGGCTGTTGAGGGAGCAGGTAACGCGCCCGCTTTATTATGTGTCCACCATGCCGATGTCGCTTTGCGGTATGCGCGCCCAGATGAGGCTGCGCAATCACTTCCAGCATCTCGGAGGCTCATACCTGATAGGCGATACCGTATATTCCGGAGATCTTGACGCCGGGCGTCTGAGCAGTATCCACACGGTAAATCTCGGCGACATGGCTCTTGAAGCCGACCGGTTTGTGCTTGCTACAGGAAGCTTTTTCAGCCATGGCCTTGAAGCGACTCCCAATAAGGTGTTTGAGCCGGTGTTTAATCTTGACGTCAACGTAGAGGGACCACGCAGCGGATGGTGTGACATGGACCTTTACAACAGGCAGAGATACATGGGCTTCGGCGTGATTACCGATGATTCCTTCCATGTTTACAAAAATGGAAGGCGTGTCGACAACATGCAGGCGATCGGAGCGGTGGCTGGAGGTCATGACGCGATCAAGGAAGAGTCGGGAGGCGGAGTTGCCATACTGACGGCGATGAAAGTGGCATCAGACATTGTTAACGGGTTAAAATAGGAGAGGATGCTATGGAATATCAGGAGAATACGATAAGCAAGAACAACTTTGAAGAGTGTATAAAATGCACGATATGCACCGTGTATTGTCCGGTGACGGTTGTCAATCCCGATTATCCCGGACCGAAACAGGGAGGGCCCGACGGTGAGCGTTATCGCTTGAAAAAGCCTTTCTTTTACGATGAGGCGCTTAAATATTGCCTTAATTGCAAGCGATGTGAGGTGGCGTGTCCATCAAATGTCAAGATAGGCGACATAATACAGCTTGCTCGCATCAAGTACAGCAAGCATCCGCCGACACTGCGCGACCGCATGCTTGCCGAGACTGACGTAATGGGCACATTGGCGACGCCGTTTGCCCCGATAGTCAACGGCATGCTCAGGATGAAGCCTGTGAAGAAGATTATGGACAGTGTGCTCAAGATCGATGACGGGCGTACTTTCCCCACCTATGCGAGCCAAAAGTTTTCATCGTGGTATAAGAAACATGCCGGGTCAAGTCAGGGGGCATATCCCCGGCAAGTGGTGTATTTTCACGGGTGCTATGTCCAATACAACTTCCCGCAGCTCGGCAAAGACCTTGTCACGCTTATGAATGCCGTGGGCTACGGCGTGCAGCTGCTTGAAAAGGAAAAGTGCTGCGGTGTAGCCAAGATAGCCAACAAGCTTATAAACGATGCGATGCGCGATGCCCGGATAAATCTTAAGTCAATCCGCAAGGCTGTGATCGACGACAACATGCAGGTTATAGCCACAAGTTCCACATGTACGTTTACTATGCGTGACGAGTATCTCCATATACTTGGACTTGACAATCTTGATGTGCGCGATGATATAATGCTTGCCACGCGTTTCCTTTATAATCTGATTGATGAAGGGAAGGTGAAGCTTGTTTTTAAGGACGGATATCAAAAACGTGTGGCTTATCACACGCCTTGCCATATGGAGAAACTTGGTTGGTCAATTTATTCCACCTCGCTGCTGAAAATGATTCCGGGACTTGATTTCATTCAGCTCGATTCCAATTGTTGCGGTATTGCAGGTACTTATGGATTCAAGAAAGAAAACTATGAGTATTCGCAGGGAATAGGCAGGCCGCTTTTCGATCAGATACTTGAAAGCAAGGTTGATGTTGTAGCTACTGACTGCGAGACTTGCAAGTGGCAGATCGAGATGTCGACCGGCATGCCTGTCGCCAATCCCGTGTCAATACTTGCAGAGGCGATTGACGTGGAGAAAACGAAGATGGCAAACGGCATCGACGTGTAATGTTATTTTACTTTTGATAATAAAGCCGCCTCGCGCCTGATCAACTGCACCCCAAGAGTTAGTCACAAAACTTATGGGTGCAGTCCACAATATGGTTGATTATATGATTTTTTTGCGATTAGGGTTGAATCGGTATGATGAAGTTTTATTCATGTGATAATGAGGGATTTGTGGAGATGGCTGAATGGCAACCACATTACTGGATAAGCGTGGAGCAGCCTACCGGAGAGGATTGCGCGTTTCTGCGTAATCTTAATGTGCCTGAATCTTTTATGGAAAACATAGCCGATATCGATGAGCGCCCGCGTTTTGAACATGAAGACGGATGGCTACTCACGATATTGCGGATACCTCATCATTTTTCCGACGATCCGATGAAATATATAACCGTACCGCTTGGGGTTATGACCAAGGATGATGTGATAATTACGGTCTGTCATACCTGCACGGAAATGATACCGGATTTTATCAACCATAGTAATAAACGTCATGTAAACATAGACAACCAGCCTGATTTTGTGTTGCGTCTTGTATACTCGTCGACCTATTGGTTTCTACAATATCTGAAGGATATCAATAATACGGTGTCCGACTTTACCCGACAGCTTGAGAAAAGTGTGCGTAATGAGGTACTGCTTAATATGATGCAATTGCAGAAGGCTCTCGTATATTTTAATACTTCCCTGCAGGGTAACAGTATGCTTACGGAGCGGCTTAACAATGTGTTTACGGATGATTGCGATGCAGAGCTGCTTGAGGATGTGGAGATCGAGCTCGGGCAGGCGACCAATACCGTCAATGTCTATATGGCTATCATGAGCAACAGTATGGACACTTTTGCATCCGTCATATCCAATAATGTCAATGACATAATGAAGAAGATGACGAGTATATCGATCATACTGATGATACCTACGCTTGTGGCAAGTTTCTTTGGCATGAATGTGGATGTATGGTTCAGCGGGTCGGATAATGCTTTCGGGCTGATTATCTTGTTTTCGTTTATTTTCGCCGGTCTTATCTGGTACTGGCTGCGCCGGGTAAAGTGGCTTTAGGCTTGTTCTTGGATATACATCCGCGGTTATAACTTTTATTAACCTAAAATCGAACAAAATGTATTGGCTATTGTTAGACTATTATCCAAGCCTAAACAGGAAATCAAATACATTTAACTAATATCAGATATTCTCATGTGGAAATTCTTAGCCCCGCCCGCCTATAAGCCTGAACAGACAGGAACAAAGGCTGACGCACGTTACAAAAGATTGAGATGGCAGGTGTTTATCGGTATTTTTATCGGTTACGCCGGCTTTTATATTGTGCGCAAGAACTTTTCAATGGCTATGCCCGAACTCGGTAACTTCGGTTACGACACGGGTGAGCTAAGTATCGTACTTTCGATGAATGCGATAGCATACGCTCTTTCCAAGTTTCTTATGGGTAGCGTGAGCGACCGCAGCAATGCGCGGGTATTCCTTCCTCTTGGCTTGATCCTGGCGTCAATATCAATGGCGTTCATGATTGTGCCGGTAGTGGCGTTCGGTCCCGAGCATAAGTCGCTTGCGATTACCGTCATGGCGATATTGAATTTCCTTGTCGGATGGTTCAACGGCATGGGATGGCCTCCTTGCGGCAGGGTTATGACCCACTGGTTTTCAGTGAAGGAGCGCGGCACCAAGATGTCAATCTGGAATTGTGCCCATAATGTAGGCGGTGCTCTTGTGGGCCCGATGGCTGTATATGGTGCCATCTGGTTTGGACATTGGTTCTACGGTTCCAACAAGGAGTATTACTTCCTGATCGGTACATATGCTTTTCCGGCAGCCGTTGCTATTTTTATCGCGATACTTGCCTATTGTCTTATACGTGACACCCCGCAGTCGTGTGGATTGCCTTCGGTTGAAAAGTGGCGTAACGATTATCCGAAAAACTATAGCGAGAAGCAGGAGCAGGTGCTTACGGCTAAAGAGATTTTCTTCAAGTATGTGCTCAACAACAAGCTCTTGTGGTATATCGCCATTGCCAACGCCTTTATCTACATGGTGCGCTATGGATGTCTCGACTGGGCTCCTACCTATCTTAAAGAGGCTCAGGGATATGATATCAAGCAAGCCGGTTGGGCTTATTTCGCCTATGAGTTTGCGGCAATCCCCGGTACACTTGTGTGTGGCTGGATGAGCGACAAGGTGTTCAAGGGGCGTCGTGCGCTTCCTACGATTATATTCATGGCTTTCGTGGCGTTGTTTGTGTTCCTGTACTGGACTTTCTCCGATAATTATATTATAGTCACTGCGTCGCTTGTGGCAATCGGCTTCTTTATCTATGGCCCTGTAATGCTTGTGGGCGTCCAGGCTCTTGACCTCGCCCCGAAAAATGCCGCGGGGACAGCCGCCGGCCTTACCGGATTTTTCGGTTACTTCTTCGGCACTGCGATTCTTGCCAATATCGTGGTGGGATACGTTGCCCAGACCGCGGGATGGAACTGGACTTTCATCATGCTTATCGGCGCTTGCCTGCTGTCGATGCTCTTTATGGGACTCACTTACAAGGATGAGCAATATCTTGTGGAAAAGAAATCATAAATTAACTAATATACAACCTGTAATATTATGAGTAAATGTTTTATTAAGGTCGGCTGCCTCTCTGCGGTTACCATTCTTGCCCTGGCCTCATGTCAGGAGGAACAAGACTTTACCAATGTCAACGTGGATGCTACCCGCGTTAGCGTTAACACAATCTCTCCGGAGATGGCAAAGGTGCGTGACTATGTGCCGCAATACGCGGTTATGGCTCACCGTGGCTCTACTTTCTGGGGCCCGGAGGAGACGGAGGCCGCGTGGCGTTGGGCTCGTGAAATGGGTGCTGACTACCTTGAATCTGATCTCCAGTGTACGAAAGATGGTGTGATTCTCGCCAACCATGATGAAAATCTGTGCCGTACGACAAATATCGAAAATGTCTACGGTGAATATGTGCCTCAGACCAGAAAAGATTTCTACATGGCCCACGGTGCTACAGCGGCTCAAGCCGAAGAATGGTATAAGGCCGACGTTGCTTCATTCCGCCCCTATTATGCGATGTCCTACATGTATGAGGAGTTGCTCGCTCTTGATGCCGGAACATGGTTTAACGAGTCGAGCCTTGAGCAGGCGCGTAACAATTTTTCGCCAAAGTCGCCCGACAATCCTATGGGTCAGCACCAATATGTGTCGGCTCTCAGTGACCAGATCGCTTTTGCCGAGGGTAAGATACTGAAGCGTAACGCCGACGGTGAGCGCATATATTCCGTGACCGGAACATGGGATCCTGCCAATCCTCGCGATTGTCTGACATATACTCTTGAATATGAGGCTGACCCGGAAGATACCGGCAACCGCCCCGGCATATATATTGAGTTTAAGGAGTCTTGGCTGAATCCGAGCGACTTTGAACAGCGCGTGTATGACGAGCTTGACCGTCTCGGCTGGAACATCATTACGCGCCCCTGCGACGGTGTGCCCAACTATAAGAACGGCAAGGTCAACGTCGGCAACGCCAACGGCAAGGTTGTGTTACAGACATTCTCGCTTGAATCGCTGCGTCGTACGGCAGGAGTGTTCAAGGGTCAGATCCCGATGTGCTTCCTCCTTTGGGAAGGTAAGGGTGCGACCGACCTGAAGGTGAATACCCCGCAGGGCTATGCCGACTTTATCAACATGGCTCTTGAGAACAAGGCTCATATAATAGGCCCGTCGATAGCCGGTGCACCCAACAATTACGGAGAGCTCGACGCTCCTTGGCAGGCTTATCTTATCGCAAGGGCGAAGATGCTCAATCACCCGTATTCATTTGACTCTTATGCACAGATGGGAAAATATATGGGACAGTATAATTGGGGTAATACAACCCAGTTTGACGACCTGCTCGGCGTGACAGTCGACGGCAAGTTGTGGACTGTATATCTTAACGGTCTTTTCACCAACCGCTCCGAACTGACACTCCGCTATCTGATCGAAAACGGTTTCCGCTGCAATCCTCAGTTTGACAACGCTTCGGCTCCCGCTTATGTGCCTGATCCTGTGGAGACTCTTGAACGTCTCGGGTATTAATATTCAGTTTTTTAACGATTAACAGTAAACAACGATGAAAAGACATATAATTTTATGTGCCGCCGCTGCTTTCGCTCTCTCTGTAGCCGCACAGGATTTTGACAATAATCCTACTGTCAAGATTGACAATAAGGAAGAGGATCTGCATTTTACCGTGGGTGCACGAATGATGATGGATGCCGCTTGGTATCATACCGATTTTACTCCTATGAAGTCGGGCGCAAAGCTTACCGATGCACGTATACGTACGTCAATGGCCTATCGTAATTGGTATTTTTATGCCGATTTCGATTTCTCTGGAGGCAAGTTCAAGCAGAAAAACATATTTCTACAATACTCATTTGACCCGGACAACGCGTATGGTGGCATCCATTCTATAAAGGCGGGATATTTCAATGACCCTGCCGGCATGGCGCGCAACACATCTCTCGGTAGCCTCCACTTTATTAACCGTGCCGCTCCTACCGTAGCCCTCTGTCCCGGTCGTGAACTCGGTATCGCCTATAAGTATTACAACAATCCTTTCTACTCCAACATAGGTGTGTTTGCTGAAAATCTCTACAACGACCAGCCTTCGGGCTATCAGGGTGTCGCCGTAGGTGGAAGATGGCTTTACCGCCCGATCAATGACGGTACTACAGCTTTCCATATCGGTGCAAGTTTCCATTATGAAAACCTGAATGTGGGAAAGACTGAAAACAATGTGAAGATGACCGAGCTTGTACTCGGAACTCCTATGGAGACACTTGTAGATGACACCCAGTTTGTTGAGGCAATCCTCCCGTATGCACGTAATGTCTACAATATAGGCGCGGAAGTGCTGTATGTAAGCCCGAAGTTTTTTGCACGTGCCGAATACATGTGGAAACATGTTACCAAAAAGCGTGACGACCAGACCCTTTTCGAGGCAAATCTCGGATCTATTGACTCATGGGGCACTCTTGAATCATGGCAGAACGGCAATCCGCTCGGCAGCAACAGCTTCAACGGCGCATACATAGAGGCAGGCTATAAGATATTCGGCCCGGATTACCGCTACAACAGTGCCGAGGGTCTGCTTGGCGGTCTGAGCGGTAGGTCGCTTGAAATCGTGGCGCGCTACAGCTATACCGGTCTTAATGATAAGGTCGACGGCGAGTATTATTCGGCAGGTAGGGATCAGTATTATCCCAACGGCATGATCGCCGACTATCCCGCCACCTCGCTCAGTATAGGCGGTGGTAACCTGCATTCCGTCACAGTTGGTGCCAATTTTTCGTTCAACAAGTTTGTCCAGGTGATGCTTGAATATAATTACAATCATCTTGACAGGGACAAATATATGGAAGACTCTAATTTCAACTGTATTCAAGGAAGGCTTATGTTCTCTTTCTGAAGTAGATAATGAGTTGTTTTTTGGGCGCGGCCATTTTGACCGCGCCTTTCTTTTTATTTTGTGCCGTTTTCCTCTCGCTTTTGCGAGGTGATTGGAACTATTAAGCCATATAATTTGTTTTTTATGAAAGTAAAGTTTACTTTTGTTAAAAAATAATATCATGAGCCAAAATCAAGAGCCTTCTCGCGGTAATATGCTTATAAGGGTTTACCGTTTTTACCGTGACGGTTTCCGTTCGATGACCGTGGGGCGTTATCTGTGGCTTATGATTCTGATCAAGCTGTTCATATTGTTTTTTATTTTCAAGCTGTTTTTCTTCCCTGACCTTCTGCAACGCGACTATGACAATGATGCCGACAGGGCGCGTGCGGTAAGGAGCGCCCTCATGGACAATAATCAAAATTAAATAATCAATAATAACAACCGCTTATGGATGACTTAATTAGTGTTGTAGACTGGTCGCGATGGCAATTTGCGCTGACCGCTATGTATCACTGGCTGTTTGTGCCGCTCACGATAGGCTTGGCGCTTATCGTGGCTATCATGGAAAGCATCTATGTCAAGACAAGGGCTGTCAAATGGCTCGCAATGACAAAGTTCTGGATGTTGCTTTTCGGTATTAATTTTGCAATAGGTGTGGCTACCGGTATTATCCTGGAGTTTGAGTTCGGTACCAACTGGTCTAATTACAGTTGGTTTGTCGGCGACATATTCGGCGCTCCGCTCGCGATCGAGGGTATAGTGGCTTTCTTCATGGAATCGACATTTATAGCAGTGATGTTTTTCGGATGGAAGAGGGTCAGCCCGGCGTTTCATCTTACCGCTACATGGCTCACGGCTATCGGCACCGCGTTGTCAGCAATGTGGATTCTGATCGCCAACGCGTGGATGCAGCAGCCTGTCGGGATGGAGTTTGATCCCGCGCAGATGCGTAACGTGATGGATGATTTCTGGGCATTGGTATTTTCCGATACAGCCGTTGCCAAGTTTACCCATACCGTGTCAAGCGCATGGGTTGTGGCCGGTGTGTTTGTAATAGGTGTAAGCTGCTGGTTCCTGCTTAAGAAACGCAATGTCGAGATGGCTATGGACTCCATCAAGATAGCCGGATGGGTAGGTGGCGCCGGTATACTTATCACCCTCGCGACCGGTGACCTGTCGGCAGTGAACGTGGCAAAGCATCAGCCGATGAAGCTTGCGGCGATGGAAGGTCTATATGATGGCGGCAGGGGACAGGAACTTGTGGCGGTAGGCGTGCTCAACCCCTCCAAGGAGGTAAACGATGACGAGGACCCCTACCTGTTTCATATAAGCATACCCTATGGGCTTTCATTTCTCGCGACTCACGATCCCCACGCCTTTGTGCCGGGCATCAACGACCTTATCAACGGCATCGAGATAAATGAAGCGGGCGATACGGTCAAGACCGTAAGCTATGATGAACGCATCGCGATAGGCAGGGAGGCCCACAGGGCATTACGCGACTTTGACGCCGCGATGGCTGCGGGCGACAAGGAGGCTATGGCAGCCGCGGAGAAAGAGCTGAAAGCCGGGTATCAATATTTCGGCTACGGCTATTTTGACTCAGCCGAGGAAGCCGTGCCGCCGGTAGGGATGACATTCTACGCCTTCCGCATAATGGTGATTGCGGGCGGTTATCTGCTGCTGTTCTTCATCGTGGCTCTCTTTGCCGCCTATAAGAAGCCGTCATGGCTTAAAAACAAGGTGGTCAATTGGATCGGCATGCTCTCCATCGTAATCGTATGGGTGTGCTCGCAGAGCGGCTGGATTACCGCCGAGGTGGGTCGACAGCCATGGGTGATCCAGAATCTTATGCCTACGTGCGCGGCGATCAGTCATATCAGCGAGTCGTCGGTGATAGTGACATTCTGGATGTTTGCGGCTGTATTTACCTTGCTTCTTGCAGCCGAGATAAGCATCATGCTCACTCAGATATGCAAGCACTCGAAAGAGGATTTATCAACAATATCTAAAGAATAACGGTTATGGCACTTGAACATTTACAGATATATTGGTGGCTGCTCATTTCGGTATTGGGTGCGCTGCTCGTGTTCCTGCTGTTTGTACAGGGCGGTCAGTCGATGATACTCTGCACACGCAATCCTATGGAGCGCAATCTAATCATCAACTCGATAGGCAAGAAATGGGAATTGACGTTTACTACGCTTGTCGTGTTTGGAGGCGCATTTTTTGCATCGTTCCCGCTGTTTTACAGCACAAGTTTCGGCGGTGCCTATTGGCTCTGGATGCTTATACTGTTCACTTTTGTGGGTCAGGCGGTAAGCTTCCAGTATCGCCGCAAGGCGGGCAACCTTTACGGCACATCGTTCTACGACTGGCTGTTGATGATCAACGGTGTGCTCGGCTGTTTCCTTCTCGGTGTCGCCGTGTCGATGTTTTTCTTCGGGGCGGAGTTTTCAGTAAGGATGGGCAACATCCTTGATTCCGGTTCGCCGGTTATATCACAGTGGGCGCCGACTCACGGCTTCGAGGCGATATTCTGTTGGAAAAACTGGATTCTCGGCATTGCCGTCGTGTTCCTTGCCCGCATGCAGGCTTCATTGTATTTCATGAACAATGTGGGCGATGACGACCATTTCTTCAACCTCAACAAGCGCAGGGTTCTTGTCAACGGGGTGATCTTCGTGGTATTCTTCCTCGTGTTTGTAGGCATGCTGCTCATGACCGACGGATATCGTACCAACGGTCTTCACAGCTTCATAATCGAGCCTAACCGTTATCTTGTAAACTTTGTCGAGATGTGGTGGTGCCTTGTAATGTTCCTTATCGGTGTAGTTATGGTGCTTTATGCCGTGTTCAGGGCAAGCGTATCGCGTCATTATACGAAAGGCATATGGTGGTCGGGTATCGGCACGGTGCTTGTGGTGCTCGCGCTTTTCTTTGTCGCCGGCTACAACGACACCCCATATTATCCCTCGCTTACCGACCCGTCAAGCTCGCTGACGATACAGAACAGCTCGTCAACCTATTTTACGCTGAAAGTGATGAGCTTCGTCTCGATACTTGTCCCTGTCGTGGTCGCATACATCGCCTATGTGTGGTACAAGATGGATCACGGGCAGTTCACTCCCAGAGAGATGGAAGATGACAGCCATTCCTACTGATCGGATAATATAGCATAAGGGTTAAAAGGGTGTATCAAATCGGTGATATTTGATACACCCTATTTGATTTAATCGTATATTTGCATCATGGGTGATACTTTCTATACGCTTGATGCTCCTGCCGAGGGATGGTACAAAGAGAAGATGAGCAAGTTTCTCGCTTTTGCCGTGCCGGTGGAGAGCGCACAGGAGGCAAAGGAGGTGATAGCCTCCTATCAGAAAAAATATCATGACGCGCGGCATGTGTGCTGGGCCTACATGATAGGGGCGGCGCGTACGGAATATCAGTCAAATGACAACGGTGAGCCTTCCGGTACCGCCGGCAAGCCTATACTTGGGCAGATAAATTCTTTCAACCTTACCAACATAGTGATAGTGGTGGTGCGCTACTTCGGCGGGATTAAGCTCGGTACAAGCGGACTCATAGTCGCCTATCGCGAGGCGGCGCGCGAGGCAATATCAGCCGGTAGTATCATAGAGTGTCACGAGCAGAGCGTGATATGCTTTACTTTCCCGTATCTTGTGATGAACGATGTCATGAAGGCGGTAAAGGATTCTGAGGTGAAAATCATTTCACAGACATTTGACAATGCATGTGAGATGGCTATAAAAATACGCGCTGACCTTGCCGGGGCAATGACAGCGCGTCTGTGTGGCATCGACGGGGTTAGCCTGCGTGATTAGTCGATGATCAGCATGGCGTCACCGTAGGCTCCAAACCGATATTTTTCCTTGACGGCAACTTCGTAGGCTTTCATTACGAGGTCATACCCCCCGAAAGCGGCTACCATCATGAGCATGGTGGAGTAGGGCATGTGGAATCCGCTTACCATTGCGGTTGCCACCGTGAAATCATAGGGTGGGAATATGAACTTGTTGGTCCATCCGGAGAATGTCTTCATATGTCCGCCCATGCTTACGGCGCTCTCGATTCCGCGCAATACGGAAGTGCCGACCGCACACACCTGCTTGCCTGCATCCTTGGTGGCGTTGACCTGCTCCACGAGAGTCTCGCTCACTTCCATCTCTTCCGAGTCCATGCGATGCTTGGTAAGGTCTTCAACATCGATCTCTCGGTAGTTGCCGAGACCTGAGTGTACGGTAAGGAATCCTGATTCAATCCCTTTGATCTCCATACGCTTCAAAAGCTCGCGGCTGAAATGCATGCCTGCCGACGGGGCTACTACAGCCCCTTCTTTCTGCGCGAAGATACACTGGTAACGCTCAGCATCTTCTTCCACCGGCTCGCGCTTGATATAGGGGGGCAACGGTGTCTGTCCGAGTTTATACAGGGCTTCCTTGAATTCTTCGTGGCTTCCGTCGTAAAGGAATCGCAGTGTCCTGCCGCGTGAAGTGGTGTTGTCGATTACCTCGGCTACCATCGACTCGTCGTCGCCGAAATAAAGCTTGTTGCCGATACGGATTTTGCGCGCAGGCTCGACTAAAACATCCCACAATTTATTTTCCTCGTTAAGCTCGCGGAGCAGAAACACCTCGATCTTCGCACCTGTCTTTTCCTTGTTGCCGTAAAGCAGGGCGGGAAATACCTTGGTGTCGTTGAAGATAAACATGTCGCCTTCGTCAAAATAGTTGATTATTTCCTTGAACCGGCGGTGTTCAATCTCTCCGGTAGAACGGTGTACCACCATGAGGCGTGACTCGTCGCGTACCTCGCAAGGCTCGGTGGCTATAAGCTCGTCAGGAAGTTTGAATTTAAATTGTGAAAGTTTCATATGTGTATATAAGGAGTTTTATTGTATACTTGTTTATTTTTGGTCTTGTTCTTCCGGCATTTCTATAGGAGTCTCGCCGATCAATTGTATTGCGTCGTCGACTGAAAGACAGTTGTCAACGCTTACTTCGCCTACGCGGGTGCGCCGCAGGGCGGTCAGATGTCCGCCCGAGCCGAGAGCTTCGCCGATATCGCGGGCAAGCGCCCGGATGTAGGTGCCTTTACTGCACACTACCCTTATTTTGATGCTTTCCGGTGAAAAATCGAGCAGCTCTATTGTGTCGATGACAAGAAGCTTCGGCTTTATTGTCACCTCTTTCCCTTTTCGGGCATGCTCATAGGCACGTACACCGTCTACCTTGCAAGCCGAGAATGCGGGAGGAATCTGAGATATCGGACCGGTGAATTTTTTCAGCGTCTCCTCCACGAGTTCGCGGGTTATGTGGGAGGTGGGGTAGGTGGCGTCAATTTGTGTCTCCAGGTCAAATGACGGGGTGGTGGCTCCGAGTGCAATCGTCGCCACATATTCCTTTACATGAGCCTGAAGTGAGTCAATAAGTTTTGTCGCCTTTCCGGTACACACCATCATGACCCCCGTAGCGAGCGGGTCAAGGGTGCCGGCATGACCGACTTTCAGCTTCTTGAGCTTCATGCGGCGCAGCAACGCTCCTCTGACACGCTTCACGGCGTCAAACGATGTCCATCCGAGTGGCTTGTCGAGGTATAATATTTCTCCGTCGATAAAGTTCATTGCCCAGAATTACCAGATTAGACAGAGCACACCGGCTATAACGCAATATACGGCAAACCATACCAACTTGCCTTGCTTTACGATGTTGAGCATCCACTTGCAGGCAAGACAGCCGACAATGAATGAGGCAAGGAAGCCGATTACAAGAGGCAAGATGCCCACGGCAGGGGAAGCGGCAACCACCTCGTCGGGCATGAGCATATCTTTGAGATCGAGCAAGCCTTTGCCGAGGATGGGGATAATCACCATCAGGAATGAGAATTGTGCCACTTTCTCACGGTTGTCGCCAAGTATTATGCCGGTGGCGATTGTTGTGCCTGAGCGGGATAGTCCGGGAAGCACTGCGATAGCCTGTGCACATCCGATAATGAAGGCGTCAAGCCAGGATATGTCGCGCCCCTGGGGTCGAGTGGGATGCATGATTGCCGAGCGAGTGCGTGAGAAATAGGCGAAACAGAGCAGGGCAGCGGTAACGATGAGGCATATTCCGACGACAGTAAGGTTGCCTTCGAAAAATTTTTCCACGTCTTTCTGAAAGAACGCGCCGACGATTCCTACCGGGATGCACGATAAAAGAATCTTGCACACGGTATAAAAGTGCTTGTCACGTTTTATGGTGAAAAATGACACAAGAAGCGGATAAAATTCATGCCATAATATTACGATGGTACTCAGCACGGTAGCCACATGGAGCATGATGCTGAATTCAAGTGAGGCATCAGGGTCGAGATGTACTCCGAGTATCTGCTTGAATATTTCAAGATGTCCGCTGCTGCTTATCGGGAGATATTCCGATAAGCCTTGTATTATGCCGAGTATGAGGGCGTCAATCCAGTCCATTGTAGTTCGGTTTAAATGTTTTATTTACGCGGGCGGTATATGATTGCCACGCCCATGAATATGAATCCGAGAAACGCGAGTGTAGGTCCTACCACTATGCGGCGCGTTGAGAAAATATCGGGATTAAAAGCTTCGGTAGTTGTGCTTCCGCCAAGCATCAGTAGAAATCCTATGAGGATTACAAGCCCGGCGGCAGCCATTAGTATGAAATTTATCTTTGTCAGCGCAAAGCGGCTGCGCGGCTCTGTCTCGATGATGTCGACGCTGTTTTTGTCAGTCTTGCTGCGGTTGTTTGATGCCATATATGTTGATTGTAGTTGTTTTATTCGGTTATTTGAACATATCGTCGTAGTCGGAGCGAAGATATTTGTTGGTCGCGAAAAGCGATGCGGCGCCACATATTAATATGCCTGTCATTATGACGCCCGCGAATACCCATGCCGCGTGTTCCCAGGGTATTGCCGATGCGGTTGTCTTGTCGGCTGAGTGAAGATAAAACAGTGCGCCTGCGAGAATCAGATCGGCAATAATGGCGGCGGCGAGTCCTCCGAGGATGTTGCTGCTGATTATCGGTCGTCGAATAAAGCCTCCGGTCGCTCCCACGAGTTTCATCGTGTGGATAAGAAAACGCCGTGAATATACGGTTAGTCTTACCGTGTTGTTGATAAGCGCGAATGATATGAACAATAGCGCGCCGGCTATGACGGTCAGTATGATTGCCACCGATTTGATGTTGCGGTTGATGGAGTCGACCATGTCGGAATGGACACAGATCTCGCTTATGTATGGAAGCTTCTTAAGGGGGGCGATGATCTTGTCGATCGAGTCAGATGAGGCATATGCCGCCTTTACTTTTATCTCAAGCTCTCCGGGAAGCGGATTTATTCCCAATACCTTTATCAGGTCTTCGCCTGTCTCTTCCTGCCATTTCTGCAATGCGTCGTCGGGAGAAAAATACAGTATGCCCGACACACCGGGAGATGAGGTGAATCGTTTTTTCAGCGAGTTTACGTCATCTATAGTGGCGGTATCGGAAAAGATAACGCTGAAACCCATGTTTTCACGTATTTCTGTCGTGATGGAGCGGGCGGCTATGCCGAGCATGGAGATTATGCCAAGCAACAGTAACACCAGTGTGACGCTTACTGTCGACGTGAATTGTGCTGAAAACGTGGATATGCCTTTTTTACCTTTTTTCTCCATATATGGTGTCGTTAAGGCGATAATAGCCTAATGACCTGCAAATTTACAACATAATTGACCGCTTGTCAAGAGTTTGATGACAAAAAATAATTGCAGCGAGGTGATAAATTTCACCTCGCTGCAATTATCGGGTTGAATGTTAGTAGCTTAGAACTTTGACCAATCGGTCTTGCGCATATCGCCTTCTTCGGCAAAAGTCGAGTGGAAGCCGAGCGCGGCATGCAAGGAGTGGGGGGTGTGGCCTCCCTTTGCCAGACGCAGATAGTCGCGGAGAAGAGGCTTGTATTCGGGATTTACGCAATTCTCGATGATAGTCTCCGCTTTCTGTACTGGTGATTTTCCGCGGAGGTCGGCGATACCCTGGTCGGTGATAAGCACGTCGACGGAGTGTTCGCTGTGGTCGAGGTGTGACACCATGGGCACGATGGTGGATATGAGTCCGCCTTTTGCCACCGACGGGCAGCTGAATATCGAGATATAAGCGTTGCGGGTGAAGTCACCGGAGCCACCGATACCGTTCATCATCTTTGTGCCTGTGACATGGGTTGAGTTGATGTTGCCGAATATGTCGGCTTCAAGGGCGGTGTTCATTGTGATAACGCCGAGTCGTCTTACGATTTCAGGGCTGTTGGATATCTCTCCGGGGCGTATGAGTATTTTGTCGCGGAAGAAGTCGATGTTGTTGAATACCTCCGACATTTTTGCATCGGAGAATGTCATTGAGCATGTAGATGCAAATTTACATTTGCCATGTTCCATAAGGTCGACAACGGCATCCTGGATAACCTCGGTATACATCTCAAACGCAGGGATTTCAGGCGAGTCGCCGAGACCGAACAATACGGCGTTTGCCACATTGCCCACGCCGCTCTGCAGCGGGAGGAAAGTGGCGGGGATTGCGCCGCGGCGCAGCTCGTTGATGAGAAAGTCGCACACGTTTGCCCCGATCTGTTCGGTGACAGTGTCAAGGGGTGAGAAGCCGTGGACTCCGTCGGTGCAGCTTGTGCGCACTATGCCCACGATGTTTGACGGGTCGACTTTCAGCAAGGTGTCGCCTATGCGGTCGCTCGGCTTGTAGATTGGTATCTCACGACGGTAGGGAGGGTCAAGCGGGAGGTACAGGTCATGAAGGCCTTCGACCGATTCAGGTATGGCGTCATTGATCTCAATGATGATTTTCTTTGCCATCTTGGCTATGGTGGGCGTCATGCCCACGCCGGTGCCGAGAAGGATCTCTCCGTTGTCGCTTACGCGTGCGGCCTCGATGATCGCTACGTCGATGTCGCCGAAAGTGCCGTAACGAAGCTTCTGTGCGAGTTCCGACAGGTGAAGGTCAAAATAGTTTGCCTCGTGGGCGTTGATGCGCTTGCGGAGGTCGGCTGAACTCTGGTAGGGGGTGCGCTTGTTGATCGCGTTTGCGCGTGCGAGGGCTCCGTCGACATGATCATTGGTCGATGCGCCTGAAAATATATTCACTTTAAATGGCCTGCCTTCGGCGTGTTCTTTCTCTGCCTTTTGGGCAAGAGCCTCGGTGACTGCTTTCGGAGTACCGGCGGCTGTAAATCCTGAGATGCCGAGATTATCACCGTTTTTGATGATGTCGGCTGCTTCCTGGGGTGTAAGGATCGGGAATGACATTGTCGTGATAATGTTTCGTTATAAAGTCGTTTTAAGGAAAAATTCGTACTTTTGCACAAAAGTAAATAAAAGTGAGCAACAATCAAAATTTTTCAACCTGCTGTTGAGTTATTTTGATTATTATACTGCGATTAAATTATGACTGAAAAGCTTAATGACGCCGCACAAGTCAAGCGGCTGTATATAGAGACTTACGGATGCCAGATGAATGTCGCCGACAGTGAGGTGGTGGCGGCGGTTATGGCTACGGCAGGATATGAGATGGCCGATGACATAGACATGGCTGACGCCGTCATGCTTAACACATGCTCCATCCGCGACAATGCCGAGCAGAAGATTCACTCTCGCCTGCAATATCTTGCGTCGCTCCGGCGCAAGCGCCACGGAAATCTTATCATAGGTGTGATAGGGTGCATGGCGGAGCGCGTGAAGGATGACCTTATCGCCAATCACGGCGTTGACCTTGTTGCGGGCCCTGACTCATATCTCGACCTTCCCGCGCTTATCGGTGCTGTCGAGGCGGGAGAGAAAGCGATCAACGTCACGCTTTCCACTACCGAGACCTACCGTGACATAATACCTATGAAGATTACCGGTAACCGTGTGTCGGGTTTTATAAGTATAATGCGTGGTTGCAATAATTTCTGCTCTTACTGTATAGTGCCATATACACGCGGACGGGAACGTAGCCGCGAGGCGGAGAGCATATTGCACGAACTTGCCGACCTGCGCGACCGCGGATTCAAGGAGGTGACCCTGCTCGGTCAGAATGTCAACTCATATAATTATGTGGCTCCCGATGGTGACACTATCGACTTTGCCCGCCTCCTTGCCATGGTGGCTGAAGCCGCGCCCGACATGAGAGTGAGATTTACCACAAGCCACCCGAAGGACATGAGCGACGATATAATTGCCGTTATTGCCGCATACGACAACATATGCAATCATATTCACCTGCCGGTGCAATCGGGCTCCGACAGCGTGCTTAAGGCTATGAACCGCAAATATACGCGCGAGTGGTATCTTGACCGTATAGCCGCGATACGCCGGGCGATTCCCGACTGCGGTATAACTACCGATATGTTTACCGGATTTCATGGTGAGACGGAGGTTGATTTTGAAGAGACCCTCAGCCTTATGCGTGAAGTGGGATTTGACTCCGCTTTTATGTTTAAGTATTCGGAACGCCCCGGCACTCTTGCCGCGCGCACAATGCCCGACAATGTGCCGGAGGAAGTGAAAATAGACCGGCTAAATCGTATGATAGCCTTGCAGAATGAGCTTTCGGCCGAGTCCAATCGCCGCGATGTTGGGAAAATTTTTGATGTGCTTGTCGAGGGTGTGTCAAAAAGGTCAAAAGTGCAGATGGTGGGCAGAAACCAGCAGAACAAGACTTGCGTGTTTCCACGCGGTGGGTTGCGGATAGGCGATACTGCAAAAGTGCGTGTCACCGGCTCATCGTCGGCAACACTTATCTGTGAAATTGTCGGCTGACAGTAGGTCAGTCAGCGGTAGTGTGCAGTATGTCAAGCAGTGCCTGGCGGGAGTTTATGCGTATTTCGTTGGCGTCATATTCGATTATTCCGCGTTCTTTCAGACTGTCGAGGGTCGATATGAACGATGTGCGCTGTACTCCGAATAGCGAATAAAGGTCGCGCTGCTTGCAGGTCAGGGCAATGTCGGTGCCTCCCGGTTGCGTCAGCGAGATAATCCAGAACGCAATACGCTCTTCAAGGCTTCCTGTGGTGATGGCGAGGATGCCGTCAACCGCTTTCTGGGCATTGCGCGAAAGCACGTTGAGGAAGTTGAATAGAAATATCTCGTCGGTGTTGAGAATCTTTGTATAGTCGGCCTTTGAAATCTGCAAGATGCTCGTAGGCTCAAGGGCGACTGCCGAGCATGGATAGAACGGTGCGCGACCGAACAGGAATTCCGGCGAAAGCACGTTTGGCGCGGCAAGGGTCTGTGACACCCTGAAGCGGTTGTTGCTGTTGGCTATTGTCACCCTTAGCTTGCCGGAGATGATGAACACTATGTGTGTGCAGGGATCCCCGGCATTAACCACCGCTTCATCAGCAAGATATTTCAGGAAATGAAACTTGGTAGTGCCAACGATCTCCGATAGCTTGTAGCGGCTTACCCCTTTGAATAGCGGAAGCTCCATCAATATCTCATACATACTGTTCATGACTGTAATATTACTTATCTTATTATAGTAACACTCCGATTTAATAAATGTTTTGAAAATTAACGAAACAAGTATTAAACAGGATGCCTTTGATCATGTTTTGCCTTGTAAAACAATTGAAGCGAATTGATCGTGTTCTGCCACGCCACATATGCGGCAGGTCCCACTGACGCTATGGGGTTGAGGTAGGTCAGTGCCATCCATATGGCAAGCACCGTGTTTTTTTGGCCGAGCCCCTGTGCGCCCGATATCTTGTCGCCGAGTTTTGCCCCGATCTTTCTGCCGACGATGAATTGCAGGCAGCAAGCAATAAGTGCGCCGACGGCTATCAGCAGCATTTCGGGAATGCGGTCCGACGGCTCTTTCATTATAAAGCTGACGGCATTGCCCACGACGATGATAAGAGCCACAGCCCAGATATAGAATGATAATGACTGTCGGTTGGCTATCTCTTTGTGGACACGTGGCATGTATGCCTGAAACAGCAAGGCAAGTGCAAGGGGAGAGAGAATAAGGGGAAACACCTTGGCGCTTATTGTCATCACCGAGTCTATAAAACTTATGTCGTAGCCTGTCCCCATTATGGTGAACAGGGCGGGGGCAAGTATCGCTACAGCCACATTGCTGAATATTGAATATGTGACAAGCCTTGGTACAGAACCCCCGAGCATTCCTGTTATTACCGGTGCGGCTGTCGCGGTGGGGCAGAATATGCAGATAAATGTGCCTTGGGCGATGTCAGGGTTAAATGGTCTTAATATAATGTATGCGGCTATCGCGCCGAATATCTGCATGGCAAGAAGTGCCCAGATAAATTTGGTTACTTTGAAGTCGTCGGCTGACACACGGCAGAAGGTGATGAGAAGCATTATGAATATTAGACATGGCGACAGAAACGCTATCATACCGATATAATCATGAAAGATTATTCCGATAATCATTGCCAGGGGCAATATCCACGGTTTAAGCTGTTGTCTGAATTTCGTCGCTTTCATGGCGCAAAGTTAAATCCAAATATTAATATTAGCAAATCAGTGTCTGTTTTGATCCCGGTTTGTGGCGCTTTTCCCTTGATTTGTACAAAGGGCATGACATGCGTGATACGATCGTGGATAGTGCGTGTATTTAACAGTGATGACAAGTGGACTTTTTGTTTTAAATATCAAATGTTATATATGAAATCATACAAATATCAGTTTAACTACGTCTTATATAAAATTGGTAAATATTGCTGATTATCAATGATAAAAATTTATATTTTATACTAAAACTTTTGTACTATATTCGTATAGCTTGCGTGGATTGTAAACAAATGATTAATTTTGTAATGCTGAAAGAACGATATAAATCGAACTGACAGTTTTTCCAACAATGTGACGAATGTAAATAGTGCATAATAGTAAATGTGTTTTATGTTAGGTTTGAAAGCCTTTTTTTAAAGGCACAAAAATGGCTACTTCGTGAGAAGCGGCCGTTTTTGTTTATTTGGTTCTGATATTTTGCTAAGATATATAATTTGGATTGCCCGATTGATTAAGTGTGAGTGAAAAAGTGTTAATCGTGATACGGATTCGGATTTTTAGTCTATCTTTGTATTATTGATACCTTGAAATGCCGATAAATTATCATTTCAACAGAATGTGCTACTCTTTCATGCGTCTATTGCTGATTGTGCTGTTATACCTGGCTGCGATGCCGGTATTTGCTGATTCGAGCCTGCCTGCGCCTGTAGACAGGGCGTTGAAGGCTTTTGACGTCGCTTTGGAGCAGCGCCGGGAGAAAATCGATAGCGTCAATTTGCGGATAGATTCACTCCGTCACGAGCTATCTTCGCTGGGTATTCATTATGACGAAGAGATTGTTATCCTTGAGCGTCTTGTGACTTCGTTCCGCCATATACAGGTTGACTCATTCTGGCATTATTCGGAAAGGGCTATAGCCCTTGCTCGTGAAAATAACGACTCTTTACGTGCTGTTAGGATTTATCTTAATCAGATTGATGTGATGCCGCTTCGCGGATACGTTCATGAAGCTATAATGCGTATTGACTCGGTTGGCGATATGCACCTTGATGATGACTTAAAGCGTACTTTCTTCAGAAATGCCAGGTCTGCATTCCTTTGTATCACATCTCTTTATTCTCCACGTGCTCTTGACGAAAAATATTTTAATAAATATTTGGCTTATAATGATTCGCTTCTTGCCGTTACTCCGCAGGATGAGCCTGAATACAGGCTTTTCCTTGGATGCCATTATCTTGGCGCCGGGCAATTGTCGCTGGCAATGACTACTCTTAGCGATTATCTTGAGACAATTGACATGGATAATATGTATTTCGGTGATACCGCGTCCAACCTGTCTGTGGCTCAATTTATGAGGGGGCGTTGGGAAATGTGGCTTTACTTTATGACATTAAACGCTCATTTTGAGGCTCATAATGCAATTATCGACGGGGAGGCGATGCGTCAGATTGGCGCGCGGCTTTATGAACGTGGTGATGTGAAGCGTGCATATAGCTACATGCTCAGATCGCAGGAAGATATTGCGGCGAGTGGCGCCTATATAAGGAGCGTTCATGTCGCCGGTGCGTTCCCGGTGGTAGATAGCGCCTACCGCATTCAGAGGGAGAAATATACCCGGATACTTTGGGCGATATCTGCATGTCTGATATTGATATGTTTCCTCGTGTTTGTGATAATGCGTAATAAGGTGCGCGAATTGCGGAGGCTTAGTGAGTTGAAAGCCAAGCTTGTCAAGGCAAATGTCGTCAGGGAGACTTATATTGCGGAATTTCTATCCTTGTGCTCGGTCTATATGGACAAACTTGAAGAATTCAATCGCACTGTGAGCCGTAAGATTATGGCGGGGCAGATTGAAGACCTTTATAATATGGTGAAATCGGGAAGGTTTATTGAGGAGCAAAGCAAATTGTTTTATGACGTTTTTGACAATGCGTTTATCAATATTTACCCTGACTTCATTTCCGATGTAAATTGCCTATTGATTGAAGATAAGAAGTTTGTGCTTTCCGACCCTAAAAAACTCACGCATGAGTTGCGCATACTTGCCTTTATGCGTCTTGGACTGGAAGATAGTGCCCAGATGGCGCGTTTTCTCGGCTTGTCGCTTAATACGGTGTATACATATCGAAACAAGCTTAAAAGCAGGGCAAAAAACCGTGAAACTTTTGAACAGGATATTTTAAATATCGGCGGAATTGAATAGTTGTGGCTTTTTGAGTATGTTTAGATGAGCCGGCAGTATTTCCTGTGGCTTTCCATTGGTTTTTAGTGAGTTATTGTTTGATGTTGTATGTGGCGTCTTATATTGCCTTATGATGAGGTTGACATTCATCTCTTTCTTTGATTATCTTTGCATCGTAATGACGGCAAACGGCAATATGTGTTAGTTCATCTAAAATGATTGGTTTTAATGCCGGTTTTGCTGTAGGGAAAAATTTTAGGGCATATTTTATAAGCATATATATTTTGAAAGAGTAGATCAATAGGTACTTGTTTTTAAGAAAAAAGATTTATGTTAGTTAGTAAAGTTTGTAGACCTGTGATGCAGGATGAAACGGGGGCGACATCGAGAGATGCTGCCCCCGTTTCGTCTTTTGATATCTCGGCTTTTTATATGCCTGGACTGTTGTGATGCTGTATGATGTAGTTTGTGTCTTGACCGTTAGAATGAGGGCTTTCTCGGATGCGTCGGCATGGAGATTGTGTAAAAATTATCGTTAGCAGCATAAAATGGAGCTTTTTTATTAAAAAATATATTATATAATATGGGATTATGGTTAAGGGTAATTTGGTGGTAATTAGGATGATATAATTAATATAACTTTAAGATATTTTATATTGCGGTAATATGATGGTATGAGATGCGATTTCTTGATATATCTTTGCAATGTGTAAAATAAATTACTCAGTCTAAGTTTTGAAATGTTATAAAAAGGGTTAGTATTTTGATGTGAAGAATTAGGATAGTTAGTTTATACAATGATGAAAAGTGTTTTTGATTAATTCTGTTTTAGGTTGATTTTTTGGCTGGATTGCCAAAACGAATAAAGCCACTCGTGAGAGTGGCTTTTTCGTTAATAAAGATTTTATCGGATCGCTTCATATATCCGCATATATGTTTCGGCTTCCTTTCCTTCTGCTACGATATATCCGGGATGGTCTGCCGCGAGTTCGTCTTCTGTGACTTCTTTTGATGATGACGCTATGTGGAGAAGCTCCCATGTGGAGAAGGTGGAGGTGAACAATTCCTTGTTGTGCCTTCTCCGTTTTATGAGCGCTTTTGTGTCTCTGTATATTCTGCTCGGGTTTTCAAGTGTGAGTAGGGTGGGTATTTTGTATTTCATCAATACATAGGCGGTCAATGGAATGTTGATGTAATGTTCCTCTATATTGTATATATGGATTACGTCGGGATTGATTTCCGCTATGCGGCTTAGTAGTGAGGATGTCGGGCGTGTTGAATGTAGGTGATACGAGTCGCTGATATATCCGATTATCTTATGTATTATCCTGTCGGCTTTGTTTCCTATTTTGATGTCGCGCTTTAGATGTGGCAGGCTTGGTTCTTCTGCCGAGGCGATATAGATGTCATGACCGGCATCGGTTGCGTTGGCAACAATTTCGGCTGTTTCCTTTCCGGGGCGATAGTCAATGATTAGAATTTTCATGTCGGAGCTGTCACTGTTTTTTACAAATATAGCTAACTTTACCGTGAAAATGAAACTGTATCTTTTTAATCCGGAAAATGATATCGCACTCGTGTACGGTAGGCGGCGGTTCACTTTGTCGCCGCAGGTCGCGCGATTGCATGGTGACGGTTCATTGCTACCGCTATGGTATGCCGATGAAGGCGACATGGTGCTTTCTTCAGGTGTTGATATAGGATGGTTGAACGATATGCGAGGCATTTTCTGTCTGCACCCGGAGGTGGTGGAATCATGTCATGCTTCATGTCAAGGCTCTCCGTGGGGATGGTCGTTTGATGCGGCACGTCGGTTGTCGGCGGCGGGGGCGTCTGTCCTTGATGACAAAAGGTTGGATAGTATTGCTTCTGTAAGTCACCGGCGTGTATCGATAGAAATAATGTCAAGTCTGCGTGATGCTTTGTCATTTCAGTTGCCTCCTGTTCCGGTTGAGATTACCACGATATCCGAGCTTAGGGAGATTGTCGCAGATGCGCCAGTGTATGTAAAGGCGCCGTGGTCGAGCAGTGGTAGGGGCGTGTTTCGCGTGGCTGCGGTTGATGACAGGGTGGCGGCTCGTGTTAACGGTATTTTTCGACGTCAGGGCAGCGTTATATTGGAGCGGTCGCTTGATAAAAAATGCGATTTCGCCATGCTGTTTCATTCCTCCGGCGGTAAGGTTGAATGGGTAGGGTATTCCTTATTTTTCAATTCGACAGGTGACGCGTACGGCGGTAATCTGCTTGCGGATGACGTTATGATTGAGGATATGCTTGTTGCGGCGGGAGCTACACGGGAACATCTTCATGCGATCCGGAGTGAACTGACCGGCATACTTGCCGGAGTGATTGATGGCGTATACGATGGATATTTCGGAGTGGATATGCTCGTTACCACCGGCGGCATGGTGGCGCCTTGCATCGAATTGAACTTGCGCATGACAATGGGAGTGGTTTCACATATTCTTGTTGAGCGTCATCTTGCTCCCGGAGTGACCGGTATATATAGGGTGATGCACGGACTTCCGACAGAAGTTCGCACGCCGGTGGTTCGGAATCACCGCCTCGTGGAGGGCACGGTGTTTCTTACGCCACCTTCTCCCGCCGGCTTTAATTTTATGATGGAGACCGGCAGTTATGATATGGTGAGCAGGTGTTTGTATAGCTGATGCACGGGCAGCCCCATGACATTATAATAGCTTCCCTCGATTCCTTCTATTCCCACGGCGCCGATCCATTCCTGAATACCATATGCACCGGCTTTGTCGTAGGGCCGGTATTTTTCAATGTAGTAATTTATTTCTTCCTCGGAAAGATTGTCAAAAGTGACCTTTGTAGTCGCGGAAAACGAGCATTTTCCTGCTGGTGTAGATATAGTAACTCCGGTGATCACTTTATGGCTTTTCCCTGACAGCTTTGTGAGCATTTCTCGCGCTTTTTCTTCCGACGATGGTTTTCCGAGTATTTCGTCACCTACAATTACGACTGTGTCGGCGGTGATTATCACGTCATCCGGCTTCATTGCATTTGTATACGCCTCGCCTTTTTTTGCCGACAGGTATTGGGCAACTGATTCTACCGGGAGGTCGGCGGGATAGCTTTCCTCGACTTCTATTATCTCTGCGATGTCGAAATCTACTCCAAGCATTCCGAGCAGTTCGCGGCGGCGCGGTGAATGGCTTGCAAGCAATAGCCTTTTCCCTTCAAGATTTTCAAGCGGTCGGTATTCCATAGTGCTTAACGTCATGACATATTACCATCCGAATGCCTTTGCCGAGGTCATCCAGTTGTCTTGTGCTTTCATTATCTCTTCAAGTAGGTCGCGTGCCACCCCATATCCGCCGTTGACCGGAGATATGTATTTTGCGATATCTTTGATTTCAGATGTGGCATCAGCGGGTGCCACGGGAAGTCCGACATGGCGCATCGGCTCATAGTCGGGTATATCATCGCCGACAAATGCCACTTCCTCCGGAGCGAGGTAATGCTGTTTCATCCATTCATTGAGAATGTTTATTTTAATACCTGCTTTCAAGTAGATGTCGCTTATTCCCAATGCGGAAAATCTGGTCCGTATCGCTTCGCTGTCAGCGCCTGTAATTATGGAGATGAGGTAGCCGTGTTTTACCGCCAGCTGTAGGGCATAGCCGTCCTTTATGTTGACCATGCGGGAAGGAACTCCGTTTTCGCCAAGCGGAATGGTCGATGGCGACAAGACGCCGTCGACGTCAAAGGCTATCGCGCGTATCTTGCCAAGATCATAGTTTATCTTGCTCATGGGGATGATATTGTTTTATGATGCTTTCAGTGAGTATCGCATAAAGATCTTTTGCCTCCCCGTCAAGCATCTCAATGTGTTTGTCGATTATTTTTCTGTCATTACGGCGTGCCGGACCTGTCTGTCCTTCATGTGGGCTGACGGCGCATGCCTTTGTCAGCATAGCCTCGACAAGCGGTTTCATGGTGTCAAAGCCAAGTCCGAGTTCCTTTAGCAGGGATGCGGATATGTCCCATAGGCGGTTGGTGAAATTGCATGCAAACACTGCCGCGATGTGGAGTTTTGCCCTGCGTTCGCTGTCGGCTTCATACACTCTGTCGGAGATCATTGCGGCAAATTTTTTGAGCCGCTTGACGGTCACCGTGGTGTTGCCTTCTATAAACATGGGTACTTCGCTCATGTTGACATCTACATCTTTTGAGAATGTCTGCATCGGGTAAAACACTCCGTACGTATCGGATATGACCGACAGTGTCTCCATTGTCACCGAGCCGGAGGTGTGTACCCACAATCCGCCGAAGCCTCTAAGCTGTTCGGCAAGACAGGCTATCGCGTCATCCTTGACTGATATTATATACAGGTCGGCATCGCGCTCAAGCAGGCGCGGGTCATCAATGGCAGTCGCCCCGACCCTGTCGGCAAGCTCGCGCGCTCCGTCTATGTGACGGTTGTATATCTGCGTGATATTTGCGTGTCGTGATAGATTCAAGGCAAGATGTGTGGCTACATTGCCTGCCCCGAGTATGACTATCTTTTTTGGGGGGTCGGTTAGCGTTCTTTCCATGTGCCGATATGCACTTTTTCCCAAAGAAGCTTGTCGGTTGCCTGCGGCTTTCTCTCTTCAGCTTTATGACCGAGAGTTATTATGCACACCGGAAGGATCGTGTCGGGCATTTCAAGCAGATTTTGAACGTAGGTTTCCGATTCCATGTCGTTTGCCGTATATCTGCCCCTCACTTGTATCCAACAACTTCCCAACCCGAGGTCTTGTGCCTGTAGCTGGATATATGTCGCTGCGATAGAGGCATCTTCTATCCATGGGTCGGTGGCCTCGACATCTACGGCCACCACTATGGCGAGTGAGCATCCTGCAACGGGTCCGGCTCCGCTTTCCTTGCATTTGCTTAAGGCTTCAAGTACAGCGGAGTCCTCTATCACGACAAAGTGCCAGGGGCGGGTACTTTTCGACGACGGCGCCATTAATGCCGCCTCAAGTATGGTTTTTACATCTTCGGGAGATATTTCTTCGTCAGTGTATCGGCGTATGCTACGTCGATTTACAATCAGGTCATGAAAATCAGTCATAATGGATTGTAATGTATATGGTTGATTGAAAAATCGCTTGACGGATGATTTATTTGCAGCATACCCATGCGTCAGGATACCGCGATCCGAATTCTCCGGATATAAGAGGCTGACGCGCTTCGGCAATGGTATTGCCTGTTGCTGCGTATACTCTGTATCTTCCGTCGGCTTCGGCTATTTCAAGCTTGTCGCCGTGATTTTGCATGGAGATGAATTCTTCCGCTTTTTCGCGAGACGGGAGCGACGCCACGATCAGATAATACTTGTCAGCGGCAATAATACGCGGGGTTGCTGTCGGAATAGTTGTATCCGCTTTTGTGTCGACAGCAATGACGCGGGGTTCTTCGGTTTCCGCCGTTTTCATTGGGAGGGCGATCCGCAGGTCGATATCGGGTTGCATTATCGACTCAAACTCAGTCTCTTCCATTTTGGCGGTAGAAACTATACTGCTGCCGAATCCGGCTAATGAAGCTTTGTGCTCAAATATCGGCGTAGTCAATGTGACACCGAGGCATACGAGCAGCGCGAGTGACGCCGCGACGTTGATTACACGACGGCGCAACGGCATGTGGCTTTTCCCTTCTTTTTCCGCCGTAAGGTTTCCCGCTTCTTCGGCAATTACTTCTGTTACCGGTTGCATGGCGATGGCTCGCATCCCGGCAAGGCGCGGGGAGAGGGCTGTGGCTTGAAACGGCTCAAAGACTACCGGACCGTTATCCTTTCGGCTGAATATGCCGAGACGTCCGAGGGCAAATTCCCCGGAGTTATCAAGTTGTAGCTTGAGGGCGGTAACCTCTTTTGACAAGAGTGCTGACGCGCTGTCAAAGGTCGTTTCCATGCTGCGGGCAATCGATGATGCAAGCAGCCCGTCGTTGTGAATTATGTCGGGGTTGAATACGAGAGTGCGCGATGGCGGAAACATGCACCCAAGCTCCCTGTCGATATAGGCAGGGCGGTAATGGGCTATCAGCGCGCCAAAACCGGGGATTACCACGCAATCGTGTCGTATGATCAAGTATTCAATATGACGTATCATCCAATTCACAATACAAAGTTACTCAGTTGCCGTCAGATTTCAAAATGTTAATTAGTTTTATTTGTTCAACAGTTATCAACAGTGTTGTCAACATAGTTATTAACAATGTTATCAACATTTATCGTTTGTGTCAGTTTCGTTACATTATATAAAAAGAAAAGGTCGTCGAATGTTCGGCGACCTTTTGTATAAATACTATTGAGAAGAATGTATTGAAGCGTATTGTTTTATCTTACTTTAAGAGGCTTGCCCGCGGTCAGGGTAGTGGTGCGGCTTATGCCGTTGAGCTTACATAGCTTGTCGACTGTTGTTCCGTTAGCCCTGGCGATTTTTGAAAGAGTGTCGCCACGCTTGATTCTGACGGTTGATGCTCCGGACTTTTTCGACTTTGATGATGCGACTGCCCGATTGGATTTTTTCGGGGAGTAGTCGCGGGAGTTCTTATAGGTACTCTTATTAAATGTAAACTCATCGGTGTGAGTGGTCTGGTTGGCAAAGTCAAATATTGCTGCCGGGTTTATCGCATATCCCATGTAGCGGGTTTCGAAGTGGAGATGCGGGCCGGTTGAGCGACCTGTGTTTCCTCCAAGGGCTATCGGGTCGCCTGCCTTTACATATTCGTCAGGCTTGACGAGGAACTTGGAGAGGTGGCCGTATACGGTCTCGAGTCCGTTTTCGTGACGTACGATCACATAGTAACCGTAGCCTCTGCGTTCAAATTTTGTAAGACGTACTTTGCCGTCAAATGCCGCGCGGATAGTATCGCCTATCTGTACTTTCAGGTCTATGCCCTTGTGCATGCGGCGGAATCTGGGGCGATAGCCGTAGGGTGAGGTGACATACCCGTTGGTAGGCATCGCGTAGTTGCTTACGTCAATTTTTTTTGTTTCCGGTACATCCGCACTGCGATATGGATTCACCGTACCGCTGTCCCAGCCTTCGGTGTAAATATCCATTTCAGGCTCTTCTTCTTCATTGAAGATGTTGTCCATGTAGTCAAGCGTCTCTTTGAGCTTGATCTGCTCGTCTATGTTGGTTTGATATGCAAGCAGGTCTTGGTGCTCGGCATTGTGTTGGGCGGGTCGGCGATTGTAGGTTGTCTGTGCCGATACGCAAAATACTGTTGCTATGGCTAATGCGGTTGCAGCGGTTATTCGTTTGATATTAAATTGCATCGGTTTTTTTTGTTTTTTCTTTCAGTTAGTTTTCGTCAGGCGCGTAGTAAAATCTTAAATCTGAAGGAGTGTAATTGAATATTTCTCCGGGCTTGAAGAATCGGGCAAGCTCGATTTTGCCGTTTTCCACGCTGTCGGAAGCGTGGACAATGTTTTCTTGTCCGCTCATGGAGAAATCGCCCCTGATAGTGCCGGGGAGAGCTTTCCTGCCGTTGGTCGCTCCGGTCATAAGCCTTACGGTCTCAACTGCGTCTTTGCCTTCCAGACACATCACTATGACGGGTGCCGCCATCATAGACTCAAGCAGCGAAGGGAAAAAAGGCTTCTCTACCAAATGAGCATAATGCTCACGAAGGATTGTCTCGTCGAGCTGCATCATTTTCAGCCCGGTAATAATAAGTCCTTTGTTTTGGAAGCGGTTGATAATCTCGCCGATTAATCCGCGATGTATGGCAGAGGGCTTGAGTATTACTAAAGTTTGCTCCATGTCAGTTTTAAAATTTTAACCTTTTCTTACGTCAATACTTCAAATATAAGAATTTTTCCTTTTAGGGTAAATAATTTGTCATTACAAAAACTGTAAAAAATGTCAACATATATTGAACTGCATAGCTGTAGCGCTGATTTTCAGCGGAATAGGAATAATATGTTTTACAACATATTCCCAAACTTATACCCTTGGTTCAGTGTTGCGTAATTCGAACAGTTGTTAAAATATGTTTTTAATTGTTCGCTCAACTTATTCGCGACCAATCCACAACAGAGTTGCTTGCCAGGGCAAGTTCCGTTCGCAGTATGGCGTTTTCGGGATATGAGAGTTCCGGATCGTTGTCAAGTATTTCTATAGCGGCGTCGCGGGCAAGCTGCACTATCTGTCCGTCGGTGGCAAGATTGGCGATGTGCAGTTCAAGCGGCATGCCACTTTGCATGGTGCCTTCTATGTCGCCGGGGCCGCGCATTTTTAGATCGGCTTCAGCAACTACAAATCCGTCGGTGGTTGACGTCATTATTTCGAGCCGGTGACGAGTTTCCTTTGTGATTTTGTGGTGGGACATGAGTATGCAATAGCTCTTGTCCGCTCCTCTGCCCACTCTGCCGCGCAGCTGGTGGAGTTGTGATAGCCCGAACCGTTCGGCATTTTCGATGAGCATTACAGTGGCATTGGGCACGTTTACCCCCACCTCTATCACGGTTGTCGCCACCATTATGTGGGCTTGGCCGGAGGCAAACAGCATCATCTGATGATCTTTTTCCGACGGTTTCATTTTCCCGTGGACATAACACACTCTGTATTGCGGGAACGTCTCGCGTATAAGCTCATATCCCTCTTCAAGGCAACGGAGGTCGAGTTTTTCGTTTTCTTTGATGAGTGGATACACGATATATGCCTGCCTCCCTTCTTTAAGTTGCCTGCCGATTGCCTGATATACCGCCATCCGGTTGTCGTCATATCGCAGCAGTGTCGTGACCGGTTTTCTGCCCGGTGGCAACTCATCGATTACCGATACGCTGAGGTCTCCGTAAATGGTCATGGCAAGGGTGCGGGGAATTGGTGTGGCTGTCATCACGAGCACGTGTGGGGCTATGCGGTTCTTCGCCCATAATCTTGCGCGTTGCGCCACTCCGAATCGGTGCTGCTCGTCGATGACTACAAATCCGAGATTCCGGAATTGCACTTTGTCCTCGATCACGGCATGGGTGCCTATTAGTATATGTAGCGACCCGTCGCGGAGCTGCCGGTGGATCACCTCGCGCTCCGCTTTTCCGGTTGAGCCGGTCAATAGCTTTATATTGATGCCGAGAGGGGATGCGAGCTTGTACAATGTCTCGAAATGTTGCGATGCAAGAATCTCTGTGGGCGCCATCAGGCAAGCCTGTGTGTCGTTGTCAAGGGCGATAAGCATGCAGAGTAAGGCCACAAGTGTCTTGCCGCTCCCCACGTCGCCTTGAAGCAGGCGGTTCATCTGCCTTCCTGTCGACATATCGGCGCGTATCTCCTTTATCACGCGTTTTTGCGCTCCGGTAAGGTCAAAGGGGAGTTGCTCGAAATAGAATCGGTTGAAATAGTCTCCGATGCGTGAAAAGCGGAATCCGGCCAATGCCATGTTGCGTTGACGTGAATAACGCTGTATGTTGAGCTGCAGGTAAAACAGCTCTTCAAATTTCAATCGGAGTTTTGCCGCGTTGAGGGCTTCGATTGACTTGGGGTTATGTATATTTACAAGCGCATCGTGGAGCGAGACGAGCCGGTATTTCGTGATAATACTGCCGGGCAGAGTCTCTGAGATATGCGGTGACGCTCCCAGTGCCGCCTGCACCCAGGTGAAAATCTGCCGTGACGCTATGCCTTGGTTGCGCAGCGGATCGGTAAGAGGGTATATGCCTCTTAAACCTTGTGTGGCTCCTGCCGAGTCGGGCATGTCTACTTCGGGGTGAACCATGCTCCATCGGCCGTTAAAGCTTTCGGGCTTGCCGAAGAGTATGTATTCGTTGCCGGTGTGGTAGCTTTCGCGGATCTGTTTTATTTTTCTGAACCACACGACCTCCATTGTGGTTGTCCCGTCGGTGAATACACCTACAAGACGGGTCTTGGCTCCCTCGCCGTGGACCGACATGGCGAGAAACCTGCCTTTTACCTGTACGGCAGGCATGTCTCCTTCAAATTGCGATATGCTGTAAAAGGTCGATCGGTCTACATAACGGTGGGGAAAATGATATATAAGGTCACGGTAGGATGATATGCCGAGCTGCTTGTTGAGCAGTTCGGCTCGCTTTGGACCGATGCCGCGTAAAAATTTTATGTCAAGACTGCGCAGCCTGTTCATTTGTTACTGTACACTCTCTAAGAAAAACGACGCTATTTTAAGGTCGTCGGGTAGGGTGATCTTTATGTTGCGGGGGTCGCCGTCGACCAGGCTTATCTCGGGATAGCCGGCGGCGGCAATCACCGACGCGTCGTCGGTGAACGTGTCGCGATACGGTAGCTTGTATGCTTCGGTCAGAAGTCTGCCGTCGAACGCTTGCGGAGTCTGTACGGCGCGATAGCGGGAGCGGTCGACAGCCACCGACTTCCCTTCATCCGACAGCTCGCGGAGAGAATCGCTTACCGGAATTACCGGGATGACTCCGGTGCTGACATGAGCGGCTTCGATGACGCGGTGGATGAGTGTCGGAGATACCACGGGGCGCGCGCCGTCATGCACCATTATTATGCTTTTGCCCTGATCGGAGAGTTTGATGGTGTCAATCGCGTTTTTGACCGATTCCCATCTTGTTGAGCCGCCATATACTGTTTTCGGTGATGAGAAATGATGGTTTTCACACAGATGTTTCCATAGCTCATGATGGTCTCGGTTGATCACTAATACTATTTTAACATCGGGAGATGCTATCCGGAAGCTTTCAATTGTGTGCATCAACACCGGCTTACCGTTTAGCTCGCAGAACTGTTTAGGCAACTCCGAGCCAAAACGTGACCCTTTGCCTGCTGCTACGATTATACAATATATGGATGTGTCGGTCATGTGTACAAAGTTACTTAATAGGCTTGGTTTTACAAAAAAATAAAAAGGAGCTTAATCACTAAGCTCCTTTTTATGGGTTTCCAATAGGTACAATTTCTAAGGTAAAAAAGATTGTTTTAGGTTTGTGGTACAAAGGTCATCCTTTTTTCTGAGTTGACCAAGTAAAAAAACATGTTTAGCAACATACTTTTTGTCTAATTGTATACTGCGATACACGATTTTTGTGACTTAAGCTGCATTGTAGCAGCTGGATACGACGGTTGTTAATGTATGTTTGCATCTTTGAAAATTTCTAAATATGTACTATTTTATTAAATTCTTGTACATATCTGTACATTTCCATTGTCTCTCCGTCAAATCGGGCAAATGAAAAGTGGTGAATCCAGTCGCCTAATATGATAACGTGACAATGATCGGAAATATTGTAATCAAGAAGCACATGGCGGTGACCGAATACGAAATAGTCTATCTCCGGATGGTCAATACCGTACTCCTTTGCAAACTTCACCAATGCTTCGTCGTCGGGGTCATCAACCACTGGAATCTCTTCGGAAAAGTTACGGCTTGAACATGACCATTTGAGGGCAAACGGGATTGTCCATCTTGGATGGATGCCGCTGTATAGCTTCTGGCACGTCTTGTTGCGGAAGATCGCGCGCATCATTCTGAATGTCGGTTTGAGCTTGCCGACACCGTCGCCGTGGGACAGGAAGAAGCGTTTACCTTCGATTTCCTTTACAATATACCCGTCGATAACCGTGATTCCGATCTCGTCACGCAGGTAGTCGAAAAGCCATATGTCATGGTTGCCGATAAACCAGTATATCTTCACCCCTGCGTCGGCAAGTGAGGCAAGCGCTCCGAAAAAGCGGACAAAGCCTCGCGGCACTACGGTCTTGTATTCATACCAATAGTCGAGCACGTCGCCGAGCATGTACAGTTCGGCTGCGTCGTCTTTTATTAGATTAAGCCACTCGACAACGCGTGTTTCGTATTCGCGGGGATTTTTTAGATATATGGCCCCGAGATGGAGGTCGGAAATGAAATATGTATATTTACGCCCGGTCATATCATGGATTATAGAAATCCGAGGTCAAGCTTGGCTTCTTCACTCATCATGTCTTTATTCCACTCGGGCTCAAAGACGATGTTGATATTTACACTTTTTACGCCTTCGATGCTTTCAAGCTTTATGCGCGAATCCTCAACAAGAAAGTCGGCAGCGGGGCAGTTGGGCGCCGTCAGGGTCATGTCGACATTCAGGTTTGCCTCGTCATCAAGGTCTATTTTATATATGAGCCCGAGATTGTATATGTCTACGGGTATCTCGGGGTCGTATACTGTCTTAAGCAGCGTCACCGCGCGCTCTTCTATTTTCAGTCGTTCTTCGGGAGTCATAATATATTTATGGATATTAAGCTTATTGGGTTATCATGGCAAGGAATTCATCCTCATTGATTATCGGTACATTGAGTGACCGGGCTTTTTCGAGCTTTGCCGGTCCCATGTTTTCTCCGGCAAGCACAAAGTCGGTCTTCTTCGATATGCCGCTTGCATTTTTGCCGCCGTTGCGCTCGATCATCTCCTTGTATTCGTCGCGCGAATGGCGGGAAAAAGTGCCGCTTATCACGATCGTTTTCCCTTCAAGGAGGCTCGTGCGCGATGATTCGTCTTCTTCCGGCATTGACATGCGCAACCCTGCGGCGCGAAGATGTTCCACCATATCGCGGTTGACCGGATTGTTGAAATATTCTGTAATACTCTCTGCTATTCGTGGTCCGATGTCGTCGATAGAGGTAAGTGTTTCGATGTCGGCTTCCATCAGGGTGTCTATGTCGCGCACTGCGCGGGCAAGCTTCTTGGCTACGGTCTCGCCGACATATGGTATCGAGAGGGCGTACACGACGCGCTCAAACGGTACGCTTTTCGACGCCTCGATGCCGTCAAGTATGCGCTCAACCGTGCGCGGCCCCATTCCCGGAAGCCTCATCATGTCCTGTGAATATCGTTTGAGAGTGTAAAGGTCGGCAGGCGATTTCACCCATCCGTTGCGGAACAGGATCACTACGATCTCCTCACCGATACCTTCGATATTCATCATGCGCCGCCCGACAAAGTGCTCGAGCCTTCCGCATATCTGCGGCGCGCACCCTTCCTTATTGGTGCACATCCATGCGGCTTCGCCCTCGATTCTGACAAGCGGGGTGCCACACACCGGGCAATGGGTGACAAATTCTATCGGCTTTGCCTCCGGTGCGCGGGCCTTGACATCCACGCCTGTCACCTTTGGTATGATTTCACCGCCTTTTTCGACATAGAGCATGTCGTGGTCATGTATGTCGAGCGTTCTTATTATGCTCTCATTATGGAGCGACGCACGCTTAACAATCGTGCCGGACAGAAGCACGGGGTCAAGGTTTGCCACCGGAGTGACAATGCCCATTCTGCCTACTTCAAATGATACGTGTTGCAGCTGTGTCAGTGCCCGTTCGGCTTGAAACTTGTATGCGATAGCCCATCTCGGCGATTTTGCCGTATAGCCGAGATTAAGCTGCTGACGTAGATTGTTTACCTTGAATACAAGTCCGTCGGTCGCCATCGGCAGCTCCTTTCGTGCCGTGTCCCAATGTTCGATAAACTTGTCTACATCGTCGATGCCGTGAAGCGGTTTCATCACCGGTGTCACCTTGAAGCCCCATTCTTTAGCAGCCATCATATTGTCATAATGGTTGTCAAACGGCAGGTTGTCACCGAGAAGATAATAAAACACCGCGTCAAGCCCGCGTCGCGCCACCTCTGCGGAATTTTGCATTTTCAGTGTGCCTGACGCAGCATTGCGCGGATTTGCGAAAAGGGGTTCTTCGTTAAATTCCCTTTCTGCGTTGAGCCGGTCGAACTCTATCCATGGAAGCACGATCTCGCCGCGTATCTCAAACTCGTCGGGCCATCCTGTGCCTTGTAGCCTGAGCGGCACGCTTTTTATCGTCTTGACATTATCGGTAACTACATCCCCGCGTTCGCCGTCGCCACGGGTAACCGCCCTTACGAGCTTGCCGTGCTCATAAGTCAGCGATATCGACGTGCCGTCATATTTCATCTCCCCGATAATAGTGAAGTCTTCCCCCATGAGTGCGTCGCGGGTGCGCGTCACAAAATCATCAACCTCCTCGATAGAGTAGGTGTTACCGAGCGACAGCATCGGGCGTTGGTGGACATGCTGGGTAAATGCCTTGTTTATGTCGCTGCCCACGCGTTGTGTCGGTGAAAGCGGGTCGGCATATTCGGGATACTCCTTTTCCAGCCGTTCAAGCTCCTTCATCATCATGTCAAAGTCACGGTCGGAGATCTCCGGTGTGTTAAGCACATAATAATTGTAGTTATGGCGGTTTAGCTCGTCGCGAAGCCGCTCAATCTGCTGTTTGGGTTGTTCGCTCATCGGTAAATAAAATGAATAATCATGCAAAGATACGATAAAAAAGAAGAAAAGGTCATTTCTATAATCAGAAATGACCTTTCCCGTTATGTTAAAGTCGGTTGATGATTACATCATGCCGCCCATTCCTCCCATGCCGCCAGCGGGCATTGCGGGAGCGGGGTTGTCCTCTTTCTTATCGGCGATGACACACTCGGTGGTGAGGAACATGCCTGCGATAGAGGCTGCGTTTTCAAGTGCCACACGGGTTACCTTTGCCGGATCGATGACACCGGTCTGGAACAGATGTTCATACTCGCCGGTGCGGGCATTGTAGCCGTAGTCGCCTGAGCCGTCTTTGATCTGCTGTATAACTACGGCGCCTTCAAGACCTGCGTTTGCCACGATCTGGCGCAACGGCTCTTCGATGGCACGCTTGATGATGGCGACACCTGTGCACTCGTCGTCGTTGTCACCGCAGATGCCGTCAAGGCTTGCGATAGCGCGGATGTATGCGACGCCGCCACCAGGTACGATACCTTCCGCGATTGCCGCGCGTGTTGCGCTCAATGCGTCGTCTACGCGGTCTTTCTTCTCTTTCATTTCGACTTCGGAGGGCGCGCCGATATGGAGTACGGCAACACCGCCGGCAAGCTTTGCAAGACGCTCGTGAAGCTTCTCCTTGTCGTAGTCGCTTGTCGAGGTCTCGATCTGAGCCTTGATCTGAGCCACACGCTGTGCGATAGCCTCTTTTGAGCCGGCTCCGTTGACGATGGTTGTATTCTCTTTGTTGACAGTGATCTTTTCAGCCTGTCCGAGCATGTCGACTGTTGCCGATTCAAGATTCATGCCCTTTTCCTGTGAGATGACAACACCGCCGGTAAGCACCGCAATGTCTTCAAGCATCTCCTTGCGACGGTCGCCGAATCCGGGAGCCTTGACAGCGCATATCTTGAGTGAGCCGCGAAGACGGTTGACCACAAGTGTTGCAAGAGCTTCCTGGTCTACATCCTCGGCGATGATAATGAGCGGGCGGCCGCTCTGTGCAGTAGCCTCAAGTATGGGGAGCATCTCTTTTAGAGATGAGATTTTCTTGTCATAGATGAGCACGTAGGGGTGATCCATCTCACACTCCATCTTTTCTGTGTTGGTGACAAAGTAAGGTGAAATGTAACCGCGGTCAAACTGCATTCCCTCCACGATGTCGACAGTGGTTTCTGTGCCTTTTGCCTCGTCAACGGTGATTACACCCTCTTTCTTTACCTTGCGCATTGCCTCGGCGATGAGCTTGCCTATTTCAGCATCGTTGTTGGCTGATACGCGTGCCACATCCTCGATCTTCTTGAGGTCGTCGCCTACTTCCTCAGCCTGCGACTTGATGCTTTCCACTACAGCTGCAACGGCCTTGTCGATACCGCGCTTGATGTCCATCGGATTGGCTCCGGCGGCAACATTCTTCAGCCCTACATTGACAATAGCCTGGGCAAGGACTGTAGCTGTGGTTGTGCCGTCGCCGGCGTCGTCGCCTGTCTTTGATGCCACTTCCTTTACGAGCTGTGCGCCCATGTTCTGGAAGGGATCTTCAAGCTCTACCTCGCGTGCTACCGACACACCGTCTTTAGTGATATGGGGAGCGCCGAACTTCTTTTCAATGATTACATTGCGGCCTTTAGGACCGAGGGTTACCTTTACGGCGTCGGCAAGGGCGTCAACACCTTTCTTAAGCTCTTCTCGAGCCTTGATATCAAATTTAATTTCTTTTGCCATGGTTATGTTATGCTTTGATTATTCTGTAACTATTGCCAAAATGTCAGACTGACGCATGATGAGAAGCTTCTCGCCGTCGAGTTCAATCTCAGTGCCGGCGTATTTGCCAAACATCACCACGTCATCTACCTTTACTACCATCTCTTCATCCTTTGTGCCGTTACCTACGGCGATGGCGGTACCGCGAAGGGGTTTCTCCTTGGCTGAATCGGGGATGATAATACCTGAAAGTGTCTTTTCCTCTGCGGGAGTGGGCTTTATGAGCACTCGGTCGGCAAGTGGTTTGATATTCATGACTTTTGTTGTTTAAAGTTTGGTTATGTTGTTTAATTGTTTTTCTGTTGTAGGATATAGCATATCCCGTGCCAAATCGTTTTTGTGACATATCGGTTGACAAAATGTCACCCTGTCATTTTGCACTATAAAGAAAAACAATCGCGTTGCCGGTATGGTTCACGCATCTTGCGATATTATGATCTTATGTCAGGGCGGCAAAAAAATGACCCGGCTGACAGCCGGGTCTATGAGGTTACATATGGAGGTCGTGTCCCATGCGCTCTTTTTTTGTGCGCATATAGCGGAGATTGTATTCGTTGGGCTTTACCTCGATCGGTACATTCTCCGTAATTTCAAGTCCGTAAGCTTCAAGCCCGACACGTTTTACGGGATTGTTGGTCATCAGCCGCATTTTTCTTATACCGATTTCCCGTAAAATCTGGGCGCCCACACCGTAATCGCGCTCATCGGCAAGATGCCCCAGGCATATGTTAGCGTCAACCGTGTCCATTCCGCCCTCTTGAAGCTTGTAGGCTTTCATCTTTTCCATAAGTCCTATACCGCGCCCTTCCTGATTTAGGTAAATCACTGCTCCGCGACCCTCTTTTTCGACCATCTGGAGGGCACGGTGGAGCTGCTCGCCGCAGTCGCAGCGCTGTGAGCCGAATATGTCACCGGTGGCACAGGATGAATGCACTCTTACAAGTGCCGGCTCATCGCTTGAGGCGATGTCACCTTTTATTATGGCGATATGTTCAAGTCCGTTGCTCTTCTGACGGAACGGTATAAGCCTGAAATGCCCGTATTCGGTAGGCATGTCAACTTCTACGCCCCTTTCTACAAGTGACTCCTGTCCGAGACGGTAGGCGATAAGGTCTTTTATCGACACAAGTTTCAGTCCCCATTCGTCGGCGCGACGGCGTAATTCGGGGAGGCGTGCCATAGAGCCGTCATCGCTCATGATCTCCATGAGTGCCGCTGCGGGCTGGAGTCCTGACAGGCGGGCGAGGTCGACCGCTGCCTCCGTGTGTCCGGCACGTCGGAGCACTCCCTTGTCCTGGGCATAGAGCGGATTGATATGTCCGGGACGCCCGAATGTGGCGGGTGTCGACGCAGGGTCGGCGAGGGCACGGATAGTTGCGGCGCGATCCTCGATACTGACGCCTGTTGTGCATCCTTCGAGCTTATCAACCGTTATCGTAAACGGTGTGCCCAGCACTGAGGTATTATTGTCGACTTGATGAGGCAGCTCAAGTTCCTTGCAGCGGGATATGGTGAGCGGCACACAGAGCACACCGCGGGCATGTTTCAGCATGAAGTTGACCTGTTCGGGGGTGACTTTTTCGGCGGCTACAATAAGGTCGCCCTCATTTTCCCGGTCCTCGTCATCAACCACGATTACAAATTTTCCTTCGCGAAAATCCTTTAATGCGTCTTCGATTGAGTCAAGTCTTATTTTATCCATAATCTGATTTAGGTGTTAATGTCATTAGTGTTAACCTCCAGAAGCGAGATTAGTTCGCTGTCGGTGGTGATTATGTGTTCAAGCTCTTCCTTGAGTTTGCGTTGGCAGCGCGTGCCCCATATATATAAAGGTATGCCTAACGGAAACACGACGACAAATGCCCAGCCGATCACCGGGTAGCTTGTGGGGTGATAAAACCACAGGCTGCGCATCACCGGCAGCTCCATGAGCTTAAGTATTATCACGCGGTTGCGGGAGTTGGACATGTAGTCGACCGTCTGCTCGAGTGTCGCGCTTATAGAGTGTATTTCCTTGCGGTCATATCCGCGGGTCCAGTAGGCCACATATGACTGCCTTCCGGGATACCTGTCGATAAAATCGCGGCAACGCTGCGATAGCGTGGTGATCTTCTCTTTGGCTACATTTATCTCGACCTCATCCATCACCACCTCCTTGACGGTAAGGTTGCGTGACTCCCCTTTGCCGAATATCTTACGGAAGAAGTTGGCGTAGGCATCTTTGTTGAACACGGCGGAATCATTGACCGCCTTGTAGGTCAGGAATATGCCGAGCGGGAGTAGTACAAAGGTAGAAAGCCATATGCCTTCCCACACTTCTATATGACCGTCGCGCGCAAGCTTGTAGCCGGAGTTGTCGATAATATAATAGATGATAAACAATATCACCGATATCACAAGCGGCATGCCGAGTCCTCCTTTTCGGATTATTGCTCCGAGGGGTGCGCCGATAAAGAAGAATACAAGACACGCCACCGATAGAGTGAACTTTTTCATCATCTCGATGCCGTGGCGGCGTATGGTGAAACGATCGTCGTTCATGGCAAACGACTTGAACTCATAGTCCTGCTTGGCACGCCGGGCCTTTGAGAGAGCCTGGTTGATGTATGATTTGGCAAATGCCGGGTTTGTGCCGCGGAATATTGAGTCGATGTTTACGGGCTTGTCAAGTTTTACCTCGCTTGTGAATCTGCGCTCGTTGCCCTCGGGAGTGTGGACCGTGGTGTAGTAGCTTATCCCAAGGTAAGGAATTTCACGGAGAGCCGTGCCGTAAACGTCACCCACGCTGTCAACCCTTGCGTTTACGGAGTCGATTGTCGCCTGCAGCTCCTTGATGTTTTTCCCTACATATTGGTTGCGCATGCCGCTTTCATCCATGCGGTTGAAATTGGCGTCAAAGGCTATAAGCACTTCCTTGTCGTCAAATGATTCGCGGCGGTAAGGCACGTTGTTTGACGATATGCCGCTTTGCTCACGCAGGTTTTCAAATTGCTCGCCCTGCCATAGTTTTAAGAAAAGATGTGACTTGTCGTCGGTCATTGTCATCTTTCCGGAGTCGGCATATATGATTGTGGCATTGTCCGAACCACGGCTCACATTATATATAAGCAGATTGTGCAGAACTCCTGTATCCTGGTCTTTCTTCTCGACAAATAGATTGAACCCCGGGATCTGGTCATAGAACACGCCCTCGGGGATGTCAAGCTCGGGTGATTTCTGACGCATAGAGTAGAGCAGTGTCCACATTTTTGTCTGCGCTATGGGCAGCACATTGTTCTGGAAGAAAAACGCCCCGATCGCCACAAACACCATAAGCACAATGAGGGGGCGCATGGAGCGTATCAGCGACACCCCTGACGCTTTCATGGCGGTGAGCTCAAACTGCTCTCCGAGATTGCCGAAAGTCATGAGCGATGCAAGCAGGATGGCAAGCGGAAGCGCGAGCGGCACCATTGTAAGGGCGGCATAGAAAAATAATTCGCCGATTACACTCATCTCCAGCCCTTTGCCTACAAGGTCGTCAATATAGCGCCATAGAAATTGCATCAACACGATGAAGAGGCATATAAAGAATGTCATCATGAACAGAGGCAGGAAGCTCTGAAGCATGAACAGGTATAGTCGCTTTATTCTTAACATCGGGTCAATTCATTTTCAGCCCACAAAGTTACAATAATAAATGTATTAATGCAATTTCCCCGCTTCAATTAGACGCCAATCATACCGATTGATTTGCCCTGAAAGCGCGCGGCGACATGCCGGTAAGATGCTTGAAATATTTGCCGAAAAATGACTGGTTGGGGAAATTCAGCTTTGTACTCACCTCCTGGATGGTGAGTCCCGTGTTCTGAAGCAGGAGTTTTGCCTCCAGTATCACGTAAGAGTCAATCCACTCTCCGGCAGTGCGGCCGCTCACTTCCTTGACTGTTGCCGACAGGTGTTTCGGCGATACACACAGTACCCCGGCGTAATAGGCTACCGAACGCTCTTTTGCGCAATTTGCTTCCACCTCCCGCAGGAAACTGTAAAACAAAGCGTCGCGTCTCCGTGAGATAGATCCGGCCTCAACGCTGTAATAGGAACTGTATAGCCCGAGTGTTTCATAAAACATGGCCTCGAGCACCGAGCGTAGCACACGGTCGCGATACTGGTGCCCGGCGCAGTATGCCATGCGTCGCAAGATGGCTCGCATCTCCGTCTGGCTTGCCACATCTTCAGGTGTCAGGGTGATTACAGGGTTGTCGCGAAACTGGATGAAGCATGGCAGCATCTTGGAAAATGTCGACATGCTGTCGCCAAACAGTTTCGTACTTACTACTATAAAGTGACCGTTGAAGTCGGCTGACGCTTTATATGACCGCAATACGTGACCCGGCTTCAATATCATCAGCATACGCTCTGAAAGCTTTTGCGACGTAGAGTCATAATCAATTGTGAGAGTGCCGTGTTCGCAGAGTATCGATAATATAAAGTCTATTTTGGCGGGTAGCTTTAGCCCGTTGATGTCATCGAGACTGTCGATCACGGCTATATTGTCGATATATGCCGCTATTTGGGATCCGGTCGGTATATGGTCGATCGTGGTTATACTCATAATGAAAATAATGCGCGGTTACGAGATTGCAAAGATAATAAATATAGGCCAATTTTCATATATGAATAAAAATAGCTATTTTTACACATCCAATTGAATAAAAGGTGAAATTGTGAAAAGGTGTTTTGCTTTAGCTGTATTGTTATGTCTTGCGTTTCCGGGGCTTATGCTTTTAGCCGCGCTTGAGGTTGACGCTCCTGACGTTGACTCGGCTCTTGAGAGTGTTGACCGCGAGCTTTCGCGCCGCGACGTGTATCTTGAGATGCGTAGCTCGTGCATTGACTCGCTCAATCGTCTTATCAATGAGTTGCCGCGACGCGATGTGCGTAGGCTCGACCTTATCATGCGGCTTGGCGATTGTTATACGGGGTATCTTACCGATTCGGCTATTGTCAATTATGAGCGGGGGGAGGCTCTTTCAAGCCGGCTTGGCGAGCCGGATAAGGCGTTGAATTTCCGGCTTAAGAGGATTGCTGTTTTGCCGGTGGCTGGATTCGGCTCTATGGCAGTTGATATGTTTGAGAGCATACCGCTTGATTCTTTGACAGGGGAGCTCCGCCTGGTGGCCCTTGAGTCGGGACGTCAGATGTATAGCTACCAGGCATCGTTTTTCATGAATTATCGCGACGAGTATGACCGTTGGCTTGACAAGGCTATCGAGCTTCAGCGGCAATTGGTCGATGAACTCCCGGCCGGTTCTGAAAAATATCTGCTTAACCGGGGGGAGTATTTTTTTCTTACCGGAAAGCCTTCCGAGGCGAAGGCGGTGCTTACCGACCTTCTTGACTCGATACCTAATAATACCAATGTGGCGGCGAGGGCGTCACATATAATAAGCAGTATATCCAAAAATCGTGGTGATGAGGATTCCCACATATATTATCTTGCAAAATCGGCTGTAGCCGACATACAGAGTGCGACTCGTGAGATGGTGTCGTTGCAGGAGCTTGGCATAGCACTTTACGACAGGCAAGAGATCGAACGCGCCTATGAGTGCCTTTCGGTGGCACTTGCTTATGCTGTGGAATGTAACGCATCGATGCGCATGCTCCAGACCTCTGAGGCGCTGCCGGTAATTACGGCGGCCCACCGTGACGCCTTGTCGATCAACCGTCGAAGGCTGTATTTTGCGATAGGTGCGATGGCTGTGCTCCTTATTGTTGTAGTGGCTGTGTTGATTAAACTCCGTAAGGAGATGACCCACATGAAGAGCCTGCAGCAGGTGCTTGCCAATGCCAATCGTGTAAAGGAGATGTATATGAGCCAGTTTCTAAATCTTTGTACCATTTACATGAACAAGCTTAACCAGTTCTGTAAGATTGCTGAGCGGAAAATATCCACGGGCCATGCCGATGACTTATATAAGATGACAAAGTCAGGGCGATTTGTCGAGGAGCAGAGCCAGGAGTTTTATGATACGTTTGACCGTGCGTTCCTGCATATCTATCCGACGTTTGTCAACGATGTAAATGCGCTGCTGAAGCCGGAGGAGGTGATTGTGCTTAAAGATGGCGAGATGCTCAACACTGATCTGCGTATACTCGCTTTCATGAGGCTCGGGGTGGAGGAGAGCATACGCATAGCCCAGGTGCTTAATTATTCGGTACATACTATATATGCATATCGTAACCGATTGAAAAACCGTGCTGTCGACCGTGAGAACTTTGAGGCTGACATAATGAAAATCGGCTCGTTGTCATGACATGAGCCGGCCATGTGAGACGTGAAAAATATTTCATGGGCGTGAACAAATAGGGGATTTGGTTGTTATAGTTGCTGAATACCTAAATAAACACTGATTAAGTAATTCCATTGCCACATGAAAGATGTAAAGTCTACATTGCTTGAGCGTCGCAGTATACGCCGCTACGAGAGAGAAGATATCCCCGCCGAGTCTATGGATTTTATTTATGAAGCTATCCGTAGCACTCCGACGAGCTACAACGGACAGCAGTTTTCTGTAATCGATATTGATGATCAGGAGATAAAGGAAAAGATCTATGAGCTTACGGGACAGAAGCAGATTAAGACCTGCCGTCATTTTCTCTTGTTTTGTGCCGACTATAACAAAATATCGGAGATCGCCGAGGCGAAGCTGATAGAAATGCCAGATTTCCAGCTTACTGCCGATGGCGTTATCGTGGGCATTATCGACGCTACTCTCGCGATGATGAATGCGCTGACGGCGGCAGAGGCGTGCGGGCTGGGCACATGTCCTATCGGATATGCGCGTACTGCCGCTCCCGATGCAATAGCGCGTATGATGAAACTTCCGCAGAAAGTGTTTGTGGTGTGTGGGCTTGCGATAGGTGTGCCACGTGAGATGCCCGATATAAAGCCCAAGCAGTCGAGGGAGCTTCTTATATTTAAAAATAAATATCGTGAGGGAAGCATGGTCCCTGAGCTGATGGACTATGACCGTGAGATTTCGGAATATAACGCTACTCGTGCCGGCACGAAAACCGACAACGACTGGGCTGACCATATAATAGGGTATTATCGCGAGGCAATGTCCTATAAGACGCTTGACATGTTGCGTCGCCGAGGATTTGACGTGCGTTATTAAATGCGGATATTAACCATAAAATTGTTAATTGAGAAAAATAAGGCGGGTTTTTAGCCTCGATTTGCAGAAATAATGCTAATTTTGTACACTGCATTTGCATAACGTGTCATATTAGCGAATAAGATTGAGCAAAAAATCGTTCATATTATGCTTTGTTTTAGTCATGCTGTCTTTAGTGTTGCCGACAGCGGCAACGGCTGAAGATAATCGGCGTGTGCTCATAATCACATCGTACAATCCCGATACACAGTCGATGGCGTCGACTCTCGGAGCTTTCATGCGTGAGTGTGAAAAGCGTGGGAGCGATTCTGACATAATTGTCGAGAGCCTTAATTGCCTTGCCTATTCCGAGGCAAAGACATGGACTGAACGCATGACAGGAATCCTTTCAAAGCACATGGGTGAAAACGCTCCCGGCGTGGTCGTGGTACTCGGGCAGGAAGCGTGGAGCGCGTTTTTGTCGCAGGACAATCCGGAATTCAAGAAATTGCCGGTGATCTGTGGTATGGTTAGCCGTAACACTATCCTTGCCCCTCCGGATTCCGTGGATCTCAGCACATGGATGCCTGAGTCCAAGGATGTTCTCAGGGATTTCGGCGATTTCAAGATAGTGGGCGGGTATGTATACCAGTATCGCCTTTATGAAAATATCGGTTTGGTTAAGAGCTTGTTCCCGAATACACGTGAGCTTGTGTTTCTTTCTGACAACAGTTTTGGCGGAGTGAGCATGCAGGCGATGGTGAAAAAGGAGATGGAACAATATCCGGAATATTCATTCACTTTCCTTGACGGAAGGATCGAGTCGCTCGTAGAGGTCAGTGACCGGATCGGGAATTTGTCGCCTCATTGTGTGCTGCTTTGCGGCACATGGCGTGTCGGCCCTTCGGATGATTTTGTACTCAAGAGTACTACCTATGTGCTGCGTGACGCCAATCAGATGCTGCCTACGTTTACGATTTCTTCGATCGGGCTCGGTCACTGGGCGCTTGGCGGATATGTGCCTGATTACCGCAACATGGGTGCCGATCTCGCCAATCAGTCTCTTGATTATTTGGAATCCCATGGCAAGGCGGCCATCGGCCCTCAGATTGTTTCTGGAAAGTATGTGTTTGACAGCCAGCGTATAGACCTGCTTGATGTCGACAAGTCATTGCTCCCTGAAAATTCAGTGATAATCAATTCTCCCAAGACGTTTTGGGATCAATATAAGGAGGAGATCATAGCTGTATGTCTTGTGATATTGTTTCTTGTAGGAGGTCTTGTTGTGTCGGTTATATATATAAGGCGCATCAGAAAGTACAAGAACATGCTGGAGGTGCAGAGCATGGAACATGCCAAGGCTAAAGACGAGGCTGAAAAGGCAAGTGAGATGAAGACTACATTCATTCAGAATATAAACCACGAGATACGAACGCCGCTGAATGCAATTGTGGGATTTGCCCAGGTATTTGCCAATGCCAACGCCGGTCCGATGAAAAAATACGCGGCTATAATCGAGCGAAGCAGTAATGATCTGCTCAAGCTTATAGGTGACGTGGTCGAACTTTCCAATCTTGATTCCGGTACAACCAATGACACTCCTCAGCCGGTTGTCATGTCGGAACTTTGCCGGGTCGCATTAAGGCAGGTGGAGTCAAAGATCAATGAGGATGTGGAGTTTGTCATGATTCCGCCCACCGACGATCGCCCTCGCTTGATGTACCGCCATATGGTGGAGCTTGTCATAGTTAATCTTCTGCACAATGCGTTTAAGTTCACTATCAGCGGTACTGTCACTCTCCATTGCGACACTATGCCCGGAGGAAAGGAGATGCGTGTGTCGGTTACCGATACCGGTTACGGTATCCCTGTTGAAAAGCATGAGGTCATATTTGAGCGGTTCACCAAGCTTGACGAATTCAAGCAGGGCGGGGGGCTCGGTCTTGCGATTTGCCGCACTGTGGCAAATCGTCTTGGTGGCACGGTGACAATTGACCCTGATTATACCACCGGAAGCAAATTTATATTCATATTTCCATTGCTCGACTGATTTTTGGAGCTGAAATGCCGCCGTTTTGAGATTTTGGGTGGCAACATGATAGTCAATATTGAAATAATTATTAACTTTGCACGGTTTTCACGATAGAAAGCCTGTGAATTGTTATTACTATTATTCCACCATCATATTTTCTATCGTATGCGCGAAATAAAAAAAGCCCGGCTCATTCTTGAAGACGGCACTGTCTTTGAAGGAAAGTCATTCGGTTATGACTCGTCAACAGCAGGTGAGGTCGTCTTTAACACGGCCATGACAGGTTATCCTGAAAGTCTTACCGATCCGTCGTATGAAGGGCAGATTCTTGTGACAACTTATCCTATTCTCGGTAATTACGGAGTTCCCCCTTGCAGGGAGAAAGATGACGTGAGCGAATATTACGAGAGCGAGCATATACATTGTAAGGCTATTGTGGCGCAGGATTATTCCTGGGATCACAGCCATTGGCAGGCCGACCGTTCTCTTGCCGACTGGCTCAAGGAGGAGAAGATCGTGGGTATGTATGGAGTGGATACCCGCGCGTTGACAAAACATCTCAGGGAGCATGGCTCGATGCTCGGCAAGATTATAGTCGATGGCGCTGATGATGTTCCCTTCTATGACCCTAACGCTGAAAATCTGGTGGCTAAAGTAAGCTGCAAGCGTGTCGAGGTACACGGTGAGGGTCCGAAAACTGTGGTGCTTGTCGATTGTGGCGTTAAGCATAATATCATACGTTGTCTCACACGCCGCGGAGTGAAGGTGATCCGTGTGCCCTGGGACTATGATTTCGCGTCTATACCTTACGACGGTCTTTTTATCTCCAATGGACCCGGCAACCCTGACATGGCGGAAAAGACGGTCGAGAATATAAGAAAGGCTATTGAACTGGGTAAGCCGATATGCGGTATATGTATGGGCAACCAGTTGCTGTCAAAGGCGGCGGGTGCTAAGACTTACAAGCTCTCTTACGGTCACCGCAGCCATAATCAGCCTGTGCGTCGCGTAGGCACCGACAAGTGCTACATTACCTCTCAGAATCATGGATTTGCGGTGGACAACACTACTCTTCCCGACGACTGGGAGCCGCTTTTCATCAATATGAACGACGGGACAAACGAGGGCATACGCCATAAGACGAAGCCTTTTTTCTCCGCTCAGTTTCATCCGGAGGCTTCTTCAGGTCCGAAGGATACGGAGTTTCTTTTCGATGAGTTTATAAATATGCTATAACATACGGCAAAACAGCAAGATATGAATCGACAATCAGTAAAGAAAGTATTGCTCCTCGGTAGCGGGGCGTTGAAGATTGGTGAGGCGGGAGAGTTTGATTACTCCGGTTCTCAGGCGCTTAAGGCGATGAAAGAGGAGGGTATAGAGACCGTGCTCATCAACCCTAACATTGCGACTGTACAGACATCCGAGGGTTTTGCCAACAAGATATATTTTCTTCCGGTGACCCCGTATTTTGTGGAAAAGGTAATCGAGAAGGAACGCCCCGACGGTATTATGCTCGCTTTCGGAGGCCAGACCGCGCTCAACTGCGGTGTTGCGCTTTATGAGAGCGGAGTGTTGGAAAAATACGATGTGACTGTGCTCGGTACTCCCGTTCAGGCGATTGTGGACACTGAGGACCGTGAGCTTTTTGTAAAGAAGCTCGACCAGATAAATGTAAAGACCATCAAGAGCGAGGCCGTCGGCAATATACATGACGCCATTGCTGCGGCGAAGTCGCTTGGCTATCCCGTGATAGTGAGAGCCGCTTATGCCCTTGGCGGTCTTGGCAGTGGTTTCTGTGACGACGAGCAGCAGCTTGTCGCGCTGGTGGAGAAGGCTCTTGCGTTTTCTCCCCAGGTGCTTGTAGAGAAGTCGCTGAAAGGTTGGAAAGAGGTTGAGTATGAGGTGGTGCGTGACCGTTTTGACAACTGCGTTACGGTCTGCAACATGGAAAATTTTGACCCGCTCGGCATACATACCGGTGAGTCTATCGTGGTTGCTCCCTCGCAGACGCTTTCCAATGAGGATTACCACTATCTGCGTAAGCTTGCCATCAAGATTATCCGTCATATCGGTATTGTTGGCGAGTGTAATGTGCAATATGCCTTCGACCCGTCGTCGATGGACTACCGCGTGATTGAGGTGAATGCCCGCCTGTCGCGTTCATCCGCGCTTGCCTCTAAGGCTACCGGTTACCCGCTTGCTTTCGTTGCAGCCAAGCTTGGTCTTGGCTACGGGTTGTTTGACCTTAAAAATTCGGTCACCAAGGAGACTTCCGCTTTCTTTGAGCCGGCTCTCGATTACATAGTGGTGAAGATACCGCGATGGGATCTTGGTAAGTTCCACGGTGTGAAACGCGAGATAGGTTCTTCGATGAAGTCGGTGGGCGAGGTGATGTCGATCGGAAGGACTTTTGAAGAGGCTATACAGAAAGGTCTCCGCATGATAGGGCAGGGCATGCACGGTTTTGTGGAAAACAAAGAGCTGAAGATTGCCGATATCGACCATGCGCTTAAAGATCCTACCGACAAGCGTATTTTTGTGATTTCCAAGGCTATGCGCGGCGGCTATTCTGTCGAGCGCATCCATGAGCTTACCAAGATCGACCGATGGTTCCTCTATAAGCTTTACAATATAGTGATGACCGCCGATGAGATGGAGACTTACAGCGAGCCGTCACAATTGCCGCCGGCACTTCTTCGACAGGCGAAAGAGCAGGGCTTCAGCGATTTCCAGATAGCGAGGGCATTGTATAAGGAGGCTTTGACTGATGTGGAGGGTGCTGTGACGCGGATAAGGGCATTGAGAAAGTCGCTCGGCATAGTCCCTGTGGTTAAGCAGATTGACACACTCGGCGCGGAATATCCCGCGATGACTAATTACCTGTATCTCACTTACAACGGCTCGGCTAACGATGTGGAATATCTCCATGACCACAGGTCGATCGTAGTGCTCGGGTCTGGCGCTTACCGCATCGGCAGCTCGGTTGAGTTTGACTGGTGTTCGGTCAATGCGCTTATGACTGTTAAGCGTGAGGGCTGGCGGTCGGTGATGATCAACTACAACCCGGAGACGGTATCGACCGATTATGACATGTGTGATCGCCTTTATTTTGACGAGCTTACCTATGAGAGGGTGATGGACATCCTTGACTTGGAACAGCCCCACGGCGTGATTCTGTCGGTGGGCGGTCAAATACCTAATAATCTTGCCACGCGTCTTGACAGCGCCGGAGTGCCGATACTCGGTACATCGGCTGCGTCTATTGATAACGCCGAGGATCGTCATAAGTTTTCTGCGATGCTCGACCGTATAGGTGTCGACCAGCCGAGATGGAGGGAGCTGACATCGTTTGACGATATTAATAGGTTTATTGATGAGGTAGGTTTCCCGGTACTCGTTCGACCCAGCTACGTGCTGTCAGGTGCGGCGATGAATGTGTGCAGCAATAATGAGGAGCTTGAACGTTTCCTCCGCCTTGCCGCCAATGTGTCAAAGCAGCATCCCGTGGTGGTGACTGAATTTATACAGAATGCCAAGGAGATTGAGATGGATGCCGTGGCGCAGAATGGCGAGATTAAGGTATATGCTATTTCCGAGCATATCGAGTTTGCCGGAGTCCACTCCGGTGACGCCACGATTCAGTTCCCGCCGCAGAAGCTTTATGTCGAGACTATCCGCCGCATTAAGAAAGTCAGCCAGAAGATAGCCAAGGCACTTGACATTTCCGGACCGTTTAACATACAGTTCCTTGCCAAAAATAATGACATAAAGGTGATTGAGTGCAATCTCCGCGCATCGCGTTCGTTCCCGTTTGTCAGCAAGGTGTTAAAACTCAATTTTATCGACATAGCCACCCGTGTCATGCTCGGTCATGATGTCGAGAAGCCTAACAAAAACGCCTTTGATCTTGACTATGTGGGCATCAAGGCGTCACAATTCTCCTTCTCGCGTCTCCAGGGTGCCGATCCCGTGCTTGGTGTCGACATGTCATCGACCGGTGAAGTGGGATGTATAGGTGCCGATACTGACGAAGCTATCCTCAAGGCGATGCTTTCGGTCGGCATGCGTATTCCCTCAAAAGGTAAGGGAGTGTTGCTTTCTACCGGTACGGCAAAGCAGAAAGCTGCGATGCTTGACGCCGCCCATGAGCTTCACAACTCCGGTTACAGCCTGTATGCCACCGGCGGTACACACCAGTTCCTTACTGACAACGGCATTCCCGCGATCAAGGTGTATTGGCCGAGCCAGCCCGACATGGAGCCGCAGGCACTAACCCTCCTTCACAACAAGGAGGTCGATCTTGTGGTCAACATTCCCAAGAACTTGTCGGAGACCGAGTTGACCAACGGATACCGCATCCGTCGCGCGGCTATTGATCTGAATGTGCCGCTGCTCACCAATGCGCGTCTTGCATCGGCGTTTATCAACGCGTTCACTAAATTGACCCTCGATGACATCGAAATCCGCAGTTGGGACGAATATTAACGCGGGGTTAATTTGCAGGAACGGAAAAAATATGCTAACTTTGCTCCCGCTTTTAGCAATCGGGGCGTAGCGCAGTCCGGTTAGCGCACCTGCTTTGGGAGCAGGGGGTCGCGAGTTCGAATCCCGCCACCCCGACAAATATAAAGTCTTCACAATCAGTCGGTTGTGAAGACTTTGCAATTTAAGCCCGGACAAGCTCCGGACAAAATATTTATGGATGCCACATTCTTTACTCGCGAAAGAATGTAAAAAGTCCTTTTGTTATAATTTTCTAGTCAAAAACGTACAATTCACAAAGGTATATTGTATTGGTGCTTTCAATCCGGAGATGTTAGTATATTTGGCTTGCTCTTTTAGATTAATTGGGGTTCAGTAAGTTGCTTGCTGTAAAAATAGTCTAATAGAATTTTTTCGACTTTATATGCAATTTTAAACTTAAATATGGTTTAAAATTGTGATACTATGCTATAGTGTGATTGGTGATATTAATTTTTGGATATCTTTGCGGTGATACATTATCACTGTAATATGAAAGAGTGTTTTTGGGGTAGGATTTCTGCGAGCTATGGCAAGGTTGCCATGGTTATGGCTTTGATTGCGGTGCCGGCCACGATGTGCGCCGGGATGAGTGAGGCGTATGTGGTTGATGCGGCGACGGGCAGTCCGCTGTCGGGCGCGTCGGTATTTGATCGGAAAGGTGTGATGCTTGGTACATGTTCGGCTGACGGTCGCCTGCCATTCGCGCCTGTGGTGGCATATCCGTTGACAGTCAGGTGTATGGGCTATAAAGAGGCTACAATCGCAAGTCGTGTCGACACTGTGTTGCGCTTAAAAGAGATATTCCGCGAATTGCCCGAGGTTGTGGTTAATGCGCGTGACCGTCAGGTGCTGCATATGCTTGCCTATGTCAGGGAATATTCTACCTTGACCACCTATTCCGATACCGTGACTCTTTATCGTGACAAATGGGTGGATTTCATGATTCCGGAGCGTAAGAAACTTCGATTCAATGGATGGCACTTGCCACGTGTGCTATCGGCAAAATCGTATTACCGCTTTTCCAACGGCACCGGACTTGACAGCGTGAGCGACCGTTTCAACCAGCACTTTTCGTGGTCCGACTGGATAGGGGTGATCGACCGTGTGCCTGTGCCACGCCGGCTTGCCGCATCATCGGCTGCGACCGACACGCTGTTTGGCAAATACAGTCCTACCGAGACATGGCGTAAAAGCGGCAATGACATAACGCTTGATGTCAATGTGCTTGCCGACACGGTCAGTCGCCGATGGATGCCCGGCATGTCGCTATTTTTCAGAAAAGATATAGATTTTGAGTGCGTAAAGGTCAAGTACAAGTTCAATGACGCCGGATTGGATTATCTGTCGGCGGGTGACCTGTCGGGAATATCGGTAAATATCGAGTCAAACGGTCGTGGGCGCGACATGTTTCAATTTCACCGACGCGACGAGCCGTTTTTCGTGTCGACATATGCCGAGATATATTTTGCCGACAAGGAGTATCTAAGCGTAAAGGATGCCCGTAAGTGGGAAAAATACGATTTCAATCATGTTGACTTCGCTTTGATGCCGCTGCCCGACGGTGTGCCGGAGCTACAGCCCGACATCTCGCAGCTGATTGCGCGTGTCGACAATATCGATCACACCGGTCGCCGCCTGCTGATAGAGCCCGACAAGCGCCTTGCAGGAAGGGATCTCACTCCGCTTACATTTAAGCAACGGATACTGAAGCGGCTTAAATCAATGTTAAACATCGGCGGCGGGAAAACTTCCGGCTCTTATAATAATTCCGGTAATATACGTTGACCATTATTCTATCTGCGGTTTTTATCTCTTGGACAGCTTGTATCCGACACCTCTCACATTCAATAGGTCAAGGTCGCGAGATCCGGAGAGATATCTGCGCAGTTTGTAGATGAATCCGTGGAGACGGTTAAGGTTATTGTAATCATCGTTTTGCCATATACGATACATAAGGGTTTTTGCCTCCACGACTTCATTCGGGTGGCTGAACAATTCATCGAGTATCACAGCCTCGATATGTGACAGGTCGATGTTTTCACCTGCCACAAATAGGTGCTGGAGAGAAAAATCAAGAGAACAATCGCCGATAGCCAGTTTACTCTCCTCTGCTGCTCCTCCCGTTTTTCTTTTCAGCAATGCCTTTATGCGTACAACTAATTCCATAATCTGAAACGGCTTGCGGATATAGTCGTTGGCTCCGAGTTCAAAGCCTTTGACCACATCGTCAAGGGCTGTGCGTGCCGTGAGGAAAAGGACCGGGATTGCGGGAGCCATGAGCCGGATAAGACGCACCATCTCAAACCCGTCAAGTTTTGGCATCATCACGTCTGCTACAATAATGTCAGGCGTTGCAGCCTGAAATAATTTTATACCCGCTTCGCCGTTAGCGGCGCAGACAACATCAAACCCCTCTCTGATCAGTGCATCCTGCACTATAAACGACAGGGTAGCGTCATCCTCGACCAACAATATCTTGTTTCTTTTCATCGTCATTGAATTTGATTGTGAACCTTGTCCCTTTACCTTCTTTGCTTGTCACTCCGATGCTCCATCCGAACAGGCCTGCCATCTGCTTGACATAAAACAGCCCTAAACCGTATCCGCCGACTTCATAACGGTCGCCGGAAGGCACGCGATAGAATTTGTCGAATATATATGGCAGATTCCTCCGGCTTATTCCTATGCCGTTGTCAGCGATGACTATGGATTGGGAATCTGCCGAGATCGAAATCGCCACCGAATCACCGGAATATTTCACGGCATTGTCTACAAGATTGGAAATTATGTTGCCAAGATGCAGGGAGTCGGCAGTGATGACAATATCTTCCGAAATCGTAATATCGATTTTGACCGGCTTGTCGGCTTTCAACTCGATCATGCCCGCGACATCATCCACAAGAGGTAGGAGTGCGACAGATTCCATGTTGAGTTTCATCGTCTTGAAACGCTCCATGCTCATCGACAGAATATTTTCAACCATTCCCGACAGAAAAGACAATCGTTGCATGATTATTTTAAGGAACTGTCGGTTACGCGCCTCGTCGCTCTGGTCATAATACCGAAGCATGGAGTCGGCCGCTGAATAAGCGACTGCCACCGGTGTCTTCAGCTCATGCGTCATGTTATGCGTGAAATCATCTTTCATCTGCTCAATGCTTCGCAGTTTCCCCACCCAATGAAGCAGATACCATATCAGTAATCCCATCAATACAAGTATTGCCGCCGATGTTGCGATTATACCTGCCATCTGACGAAGGATATGTCCTTGTAATGTAGAAAACCGGACCTTATATATTGGCGGGTGATTATCAGAGATAGAGAAATCCATCTCCCATAATCCTCTGCATGGAGCGGCGTTTTCTGTAATCGGTCTTATCATAACTTTATCCGGATAAATGTCTGTGCTATTCAGTTCATTGCGAAAAATGCTGTCAAGCACCGAGAAATCCCTTTCTGCCATTCTTTGTTCTGATTGCTCCACAAGGTGGAAATATTCACTCATGGTCTGGCTGATATTCTCTAAGAGATGGTTATATCCATATCCACCGTCTGTTGTTTTCTCCCCTTGAACCACTAACGTCATGCGGATAAATGAATCATTTTCTCCTTGCGAGGCTTCGTTCAGGCGATTTATGATTTCAAGTATGTCGGCTCTGCGCACACATTCATTGACCGTCTGTAGTGTCTGCGTCTTAATTGAATTGTACAGACTGTAAAGATACCACACATTGCCGGCAACCATAATGGCGATGGTTGACAGACATATGGCGGTTATAATCCGGAAACGCTTCATATCGACAAAATTAATGAAATCTGACGAGAAAAAGACTTCTGACTAAGACTAACTAAGACTAAAGGAGGCAGAGCTAAGACAGTCGGGACTGTTGCGGTTGTAAATTTGCAAAATAACCATAAAATAAAATCAATATGAAAAAGAAGAAACGCATATCTTACATTCTTGCAGTGGTAGCGACTTTGATCTCGACTGCAAGTTGCTCCACCACCACAGGGCTTGTGTTCGCCGATAGAGAGTGGCATATAAGCGATCATTACGGTCAGATAATCGACAAGGATACGACTTACAGAATGACATTCGGCGATATTCTCATTCCTGTTCCGCTGACTATTATATCCTCAAATGATTCCGTTGTCAAATACCCCGGCATGGATCGGTTCCTAAAAAAGATTTTGCATACGGCACGGCTTGATAGCGCTGAAATTCTATTTTATGCACCTCCAATGAACACGATGTTTGTAAAGCCCAAAGGAGCGATGCCTCCTATCAGACCCGCTTCGGTGTCTTCTACGATGGGAGATGACAAGCCTTACACAATGTGGGTTCATGAAGACGATATGGAAGATTGGACAAGAAATCCTTCGGAGATGTATACCTATACATATTTCGACAAAAAGAAAAAACAAATTCTTGTAGTGGATTTCTATGACTATGGGAATGAGCCAATAGCTCAGATATTTGTATTCCAAACCAATACAAAAGCGACAATGAAGATGAATGTCCCGAATACATTTTATAATGGAATTTACAGACAACACGATATAGGCAAATATGAGAGGTATATTGAATTTTGGTCATATGTTATAGACGGGCATCGCAAGCTCGCTTTTGCCAACTACAAGATTGGTCAGGAGCAAAAACTCAGAAGAAAATAAACGCGATATTGTGCCTTGTCAAAAATATCGGTGTTGCAGTCACTGAAACTAATCGTTAACTTTGCAGGCTGAAACAACCGTTTTTCTATGGAGGGCAAACTACAAAAAGAATATCTCCGGCTCTTTGATACCATGGATATCAGGGAAAGTAGTGTTGACTATACGATTGCCGGCAGGTATATAGAAATGTTGAAGGGATCACTATTTCTCGCCACCACTGCGGTTTCTGTCTATGATAACTGCCGTCGTTGCCATATTTACGAGTCTGACTATCACCGACATATTTTCAAAGACGAGGACGGGACATACAGGGATATGCAGATACATCCCGATGACATAGGTGCGGTGATAAAAAACGCCATATCTGTACTCCGGCATATTTTTAGTGTAGAAACCCGATTGAAAGAAAGTAAGCTCATCCGCGAGTATAGGGTTAAAATCAACGGCATATACAGGCGGATCACCGAAGAAATGCAGATTATAGAGTCCGATGCAGCCGGTAATCCGTGGCTGTCGTTGAGTATTGTCAATATCTCTGCCAATCAGGAAAAACCCTTCATAGTAAAATCGCAGCTCGTAGATACGAGAACGGGCGAAACTTTCACGCCGCTTGATGACACGTATGACCGTGACACAATCCTTTCCCCACGTGAAATAGAGATTCTGAAGAAAATATCCCAAGGGCTTTTGTCTAAGGAAATATCATCGCTGCTTGGACTAAGTGTGCATACTGTCAATACACACCGCCAGCGTATTCTTGCCAAACTCAAGGTCAACAATTCGATGGAGGCTGTAAAATATGCGATGGCGTTGGGATTACTCAAGCCCTCAATATAAACAACACTTTTATTCTCAGCGGAATACATGTCGTGTAATGATAAATCAGTATTGTGACGGCTGAAAAGCCTGTCTAATTTTGCGCTGAATTGTAAAACGCAAAATTAGATATGAATAGATTGCTTGCCACATTAGTGGCTTATATTGCTTATGTCGTCGGAATGTCGGCGCAGACTATGCAGACGGTAAGGGGCTCCGTCTATGAAAACGCGACCGGAGCACCACTCGAATTTGCAACCGTGACGGTTGCCGACGCAACGCCGCCCATCGGCACTACTACCGATTCGGTAGGCGAATTTTCAATGAAAGTTCCGGTTGGTCGTCACAACATTAAGGTATCATATCTTGGCTATGAGCCTGTGATATTGAAAGAAATGTTGGTTAGCTCATCGAAGGAGATGGTACTCAATATCGGAATGACCGAGAGCCTCACCACCCTCAACGAGGTTGTGGTCACGCCTCATATCAACAAGGCGGAACCGCTCAATAATATGGCGGTGACAGGCGGCAGGATGTTAAGCACCGAGGAGGCAAGCCGCTATGCCGGAGGCATGGATGACCCTGCCCGTCTGGTATCGGCATTTGCCGGGGTCTCATTCAATGTCGGCAATAACGGTATAGTTGTCAGAGGAAATGCCCCTCGCTCCCTACAATGGAGGCTGGAGGATGTTGAGATACCCAATCCCAACCATTTCGCCGATGTGACCACTTTCGGTGGAGGCGGCTTTACTTCGTTGAGCAGCTTCGTTCTCGGCAACTCCGATTTCTTTACCGGGGCTTTTCCGGCGGAATACAGCAATGCCCTGTCGGGTGTGTTCGACATGAATATGCGAAACGGCAATAACCAGCGGTGGGAACACGCTTTCAAAGTCGGGGTGTTGGGCATAGACGCATCTTCGGAAGGCCCGTTCAAGAAAGGATATAACGGCTCATATATCATAAACTACCGTTATTCAACACTCTCGCTGCTGTCACCGATTTTGCCGGAGGATGCCGACGGCACAAATTATCAGGATCTGTCGTTCAAATTCTTCCTGCCGACTAAGAAAGCCGGCATATTTACCGTTTGGGGTACAGGGCTAATCGACAAATCCGGCACGACGGTTGAGAAAGACCGCGACAAATGGGAGTACGATCAAGATATAGAGAATCAGGATGTAAGGCAGTTTATGACAGCTGCCGGTGTCGGGCATAAACTGAATTTCGGCAACTCTGCTTTCCTGAAATCGACACTTGCCTTTACCGTCAGCGGTTTGGATATGCACACAGAGCGTATGAATCCGGAAAATGATATGCTTCTCAACAAGGACAAAATCAAAAACACCTATTGGAATTTCGTTTTTGCATCGGCCTTTCAGAAAAAGTACAGCTCCCGTCACACCAACCGCACAGGAATACGCCTGACGGGATTGAAATATGACCTTGACGTGCGCGATGCCTTGAACAAAGACGGACAGTTACAGACACTTGCCGATGAGACCGGATTCAGTGCTTTGCTTTCGGCGTATTCAACTTCCACATTCCGCCTTTCTCCGAAATGGACTGCCAACATAGGTCTTAATGCGCAGGTGTTCACTCTCAACGGTAATTATTCAATTGAGCCGAGAGCCGGCATAAAATATCAGTTCAGGTCTAATCAATCCCTGTCAGTGGGCTACGGTATGCACAGCCGTTTGGAGATGCTCAACTATTATTTCACCAAGAAAGACGGAGAGCATATAAATAAAGACCTTGACTTTACTCGCGCGCATCATATATCATTGGCATATGACCTGAACATTGGAGAAAATCACCACTTGAAGATTGAGCCGTATTTCCAATACCTCTATGACGCACCGATTATCCCCGACAGCACATATTGTTTTATCAATCTTCAAGGAGGCGACGACCTGTTTCTATCTGACAAGTTGGTGAACAAGGGAAAAGGGATGAATTATGGCGTTGACATCACCTTTGAGAAATATATGACCAACGGCTTCTACTATATGGTGACTGCCTCGTTGTTCAATTCACGTTATAAGACCGATCTGGGCAGATGGTACAATACCCGCTACAACCGCAACTATGCCGTAAATCTTCTCGGCGGCAAGGAATGGATGGTAGGGAAAAGCAAGCAGAATATGTTTGGACTCAACCTGCGTCTGACATTGCAGGGCGGTGAGAGATATTCGCCGATAAACGAGCTGGAATCCATCAATCAGGAAACGGCGGTGTATAACGAGAATGTCCCGTTCTCCAAATCGCTCTCACCCGCATTTGTTGGCTTCATAGGGGCAAAATACCGTATCAACCGCAAACGGGTAGCCCATGAATTTGCCGTGCAAGTGGTAAATTTCACCGGCTACAAGGATTACTACGGACACCGCTATAACCATAAGACCGGGAAAGTCGAGCCGGAACGAGAAGCCAACATGGTGCCTGAAATAAGCTACAAGATAGAATTTTGATTTATGAGAAAACTGACGGTTTCGTTAATCATTTCATGTGCGTTTAATTTTATTCTTTCGGCACAAAATGATTCTCTTCCTTCAAAGTGGAAATCAATAGGATGGCGGATCGGAACCGCAATAGGTGCCGACTATGTGTTTCCAACCAACCCATACCTCAAGGGGAATTATCCCGGAGGGAAAAATATAAACTCGGATTTTTCTGCCCATCTCCGGGGAGATTTCAGCTTTAATCCGAAATCGGGCATCGGGCGGTTATACCCTAATCTATACCAAGGTATTGGTATTGATTGGCGTTCTTTCAATCGCCCGGAGCTGACAGGCAGACCAACATCATTGTATGTCTATCAAGGGATGCCTTTCGCTTGGTTCGGCAATCGTTTATCTCTTGGATATGAATGGCAATTTGGCGCCGCTTTTGGTTGGAAACACTATTATAATAAAGAGTCAGCGCCATACAATACTGCCGTCAGCACTCCTGTGACCGCGCACATGAATGTTGGTCTTAAACTTAACTATTTGTTGTCAGAACATTGGCAACTCAATTGCGGTTGGTCAGTGACACACTTCTCAAACGGGAACACCTCATATCCAAATCAAGGAATAAATATGACAGGACTTTCCATAGGTGTGTCGTACATTCATAATCAAACCCGGCCGGAGGCTCCGACACGGGATATGGTTTCCGAAGAATTATCAGACCGCAGGCTCTATTTCGACATCATGGTGTATGCCGGTTGGAGAAAGAAAAGACTGCTTAACAAGGGAGATAAGGAGAGTGTTTTTGCCGGTGATTTTGCTGTAAACGGATTGCGGAGTGGCCCCATGTGGAGAATCAATCGTTTTGTTGCGTGCGGAGGGGCGCTTGATTTTCGCTACGACCAGAGTGCATTGGTTGAGCCAATCGGAGAATATCTCCCCGGAGAAAGTATAACGAATTTTACCAGACCGTCTATTCTAAAGCAGATGAGCCTCGGCATCATGGGAGTAGCAGAACTTACCATGCCCATATTCGCCGTTAATGCCGCTTTGGGATTGAATGCCTTACGCCCTGATGGAGAACGTATATTCTATCAGGCATTGACCCTCAAAGTATCGCCACACCCACACTTCTATATCAATATCGGATACCAACTCTACGATTTCCAGCATCCCCAAAACTTGAATTTAGGTATAGGCGTGAGAATATGAACGTACAAAGCCCCAGGACTTATTTGTATCCTTGGCTATGCCTAAGATATTCTCGCTCAACAAAAACCTAAACAAGTTTAGTTTTGTATTCGACTTATTCGTATCTTTGTGGAATAAGAATTTTTAGTTAAAAACAGAGGTAATATGACACGTTTTCTTAGTAGCGCCTTGCGGGCGACTTTGCTGCTTGCTTTTGCGGGCGTCTCGGCTTATGCGACCAAGCCTGCATTGCCCGGAACGATGCAAAATTATTTTGAGAGGCAGGCGGCCGAGAGTGCCGCGCCTGACAGTGACGGGTTTATACGTCGTTGGATTTTGCTTGAACCGATTGAGAAGCCTAATCGCAGCAATACGGTGTTCACCGACAGCTATCTGCGTGATGCTTTTTCTCAAAATTATTTCAAGGATCAGTTTACTGTCGTTCCATCCGACGGTGATGTGGTCAAAGTCGACGGCAAGAAACTGCGCTGGCATGCGCTTGACAGCCGGCTCTTCAATGTCAAGCTTTTCCGCTTTGCATCCAATCTTGATAAGCCTGTTTATGGCGTGCTTTTCTGGGCGGTGACAGTTATAAATTGCGAGCATGAAATCAGTGATGTCCGTCTTGCCGTAGGCTCCAATTCCGCTTCAATGTGGTGGATCGACGGTAATGAGGTGTTGTTGCTGTCGGGCGACAGGCGCATGGTTGCCGACGACGCCATGTCGCGCCGTATCACATTGAAAAAAGGTCGCAACATTATCCGCGGTGCCATAATCAACGGTCCCGGAATGAGCGATTTCTGTGTGCGTTTTGTCAATGAGAAGGGAGAGCCCGTAACTGATTTTACTATAGAAAAATTATGAAATCCATTAACATAAGATATGCCTTGGGCGCTACTTGCATAGCCGCCTCGTTATTGTCGCAGACTGCTGTGGCTCAGATTGGAGAACCGTACATCCATGACCCGTCGACGGTGATGGAATGTGACGGTAAATATTATACGTTCGGCACCGGTGGTGGCGGACTGATTTCCGATGACGGATGGTCATGGCATGGCGGGGCTGTCCGCCCCGGACGTGGCGCGGCTCCTGACGCCGTTAAGATCGGCGACAGGTATCTGGTGGCTTATAGTGCCACCGGGGGAGGGCTTGGCGGCTCTCATAAAGGCTCTGTGCTCACAATGTGGAACAAGACCCTCGATCCCTCGTCGCCCGACTTTGCATTTACCGAGCCGATAGAGGTGGCGTGGTCGGAAGACGGTGATGACTGCGACGCCATTGACGCCGGGCTTCTGCTTGATCCGGTTGACGGGAGATTGTGGCTTTCCTACGGCACATATTTCGGATTTATCCGTCTGGTGGAGCTCGACCCCGCCACAGGTGCGAGAGTCGAGGGAAACGAGCCCGTTGACATCGCCATAGATTGCGAGGCCACTGATCTCATATATCGTGACGGGTGGTACTATCTGCTCGGCACCCACGGTACATGCTGCGACGGTCCCAACTCTACCTATAATATCGTGGTAGGCAGGTCGCGTGATGTAAAAGGCCCGTATCTTGACCGCCTTGGCAGGGATATGCTGCGCGGCGGCGGTAAAATGGTGATTGCCGCCCGTGACAACATGACCGGTGCGGGACATTTCGGACGTTACGTCGAGGAAGAAGGGGTGGAGAAGATGTCATGCCACTTTGAAGCTGACTTCAACCGGGGCGGCATGAGTGTGCTCGCGTTTTATCCGCTGCTGTGGCGCGACGGATGGCCTGTCGCAGGCGAGGCTTTCCGTGGCGGTACATTTGAGATCGAGTCGGAGCGACGCGGCTACGCGCTCGAACTGTGTGTCGACTTTCGGCGTATGGAAGGCAGCCGCCATCGTTTCTGGGAACCTGTTACCGAGCCCCTTCTGCCTCTTAAACCGCAGACACTTGACGATGTGATAGCTTCATGGAGCGACGGCGACATTAATGTGCGTCTCGGCGACTATATGTTCCGCCCTCATCAGAAATGGACAATCACCGAGGTGCCCGAGGCCGGCGGTTACCTTACGGCTCCATATTTCAAGATTACGATAGAGGGTACTGAGAGGGCGCTTGCCGCCACTTCCGATGCCGAGGTCATCACTGTGCCGCAATATACCGGTGCTCTGGAGCAGCTGTGGCGCATTGAGCAGCTTGTCGACGGCACTTACCGAATAATGCCGGCCCGGATACCGGGAAGTGACCGTAAGCTTGTCCTGATGTCGGTTGCCGACAGCACGCCGGCTCTCGGAGAGTTTGATTTCAGCTCTGACAACTGTAAGTGGCGTTTCCGCAAGCCTTGATATTTCTACATGTGACACAATGATATGACGCCCTGCAACAAAGTCGAGTTGCAGGGTGTTATATGTTATATAATGTAAAAAAACATTGTTTTACTTATGTCTCTGAATTGTATAAAAAGGATCATTGCCGTGGCGGCGTGTGTTACGGCTTTGGCTGCCGGGCAGCAGGCGAGCGCACAGTATTATGAAATTGCCAATCAGCTTCCCGGCATTATTTCACCGGCGATTTCCGGCTCGATGAATTACAAGGGCTTTATCGAGCTTTCCGGTGTGGCTGGACTTGGTGACAACCGTGCCAACATAATCGGCGTGACCACATCGCAGGGTTTTCAGTACTCTTCATGGTTTTTCATGGGAGCGGGTCTTGGTGTGGAGGTTGCGATGACAAATAGCGACCTTCCCGTCGAGGACAATGGTCGCCCTGATTACTGGCATCATTCCAATGCCTCAACAAAGGTGATGATACCGGTATTCTCCGACTTCCGGTTTAATTTCGGAAATACCGGCGGTGTGTCGTTTTTTGCCGACATAAAGCTTGGCGCGCTATGGCTCATGGGCAACAGCTATCTGCGGTTACAGCACGGTTGTATGACCGGTGACGCCCAGTTCTACTGCAAGCCCGCTATCGGAGTAAGAGTGCCTATAAGCTCCGTCAATCCACGTCAGGCTGTAAATATCGGAGTTGTCTACCAATTGATCACATCCAATAATAACTATAATTACTGGAACGACAATACAGTGACGCTTAACGGTCTCGGCTTGTCACTTTCGTTTGAGTGGTGACAGAAGCCGTTTGAATTCGGTTTTGATTTCACGTCTGTGCTCGAATCGGGAGATCATGGCAAATACCTTCTCCACGGTTTCGGGCACATCCCATTTCCGCTCTTCGGCATATACGCTTACCAGCCGTTTTAGCAGGTCGCGTCGGTGGGTGAGGCGCATAAGGTTGGCAAGGCACTCTCTTTCCGTAAATTCAGACCCAAACCGTGTGCGGTTTATGTCTATGAGGGTGAAATGCGTTTTACCTTCTGCATCGGTATGATATAATATGTTGCTCAGATTAGGGTCACCGTGAATTACTCCTTTTTCATGCAGCCTGACCATCAGTCGGGCTACCTCAGAAGCAAGCTCAACGTTATAGTCGGGAGTCTCGACAAGTTCCGGAAACAGCGACCTGTCAAAGGTGCGGACCGATATGAAATAGCTGTCGGAAAGCAGTCCCGATTTCTTTATCTCGATGAATGCTATGGGGAATGGTGTTGAGATGCCGAGGTCAAGCATGCGCCCGGCAAAAAGGTAGGCGCGTTTTGCCTTTCCCTTGCAGAAAAATGTGTAGGCGATACGTTGGATCAAATTGGGCCTCTTATAGCGTTTCACCACAAGATCCATATCGTCATGCCGCAATATTTTTACGATATTGCGCTTATGATATATCTCGGTGCCGGTCGATTCAAATATCGCCGGTATCGACTTTATGTATTCCGTAAGGCTTTCGTACTCCTTGTTTACTACTGCATTCATGATGATAATGGAAAAGGGAAGTTGTGTCAGCTTATGACTCAACTCCCCTCCGACGGTACCTGAAGCGGGACTCGAACCCGCACAGCCGTAATGGCCAAGGGATTTTAAGTCCCTCGTGTCTACCATTCCACCATTCAGGCAGCTTTACGCCTCAGGGCGTTTAGGCGTGACAAAGTTAACAAGTTATTTCGGATTGTGCAAGAGCGGATTTAAAAAACGATATTATAGCCGCCGGTCGATGCGGGTAACACCCGATAGCGTCTTAGCCCGTACTTGCGGTCATAGGCTATACCCGACACTGCACTGCCCTGATATTCACATACATTGTAGACCGACCCGCATTTTTCACAGCGCGCTTCAAGATTATCCGGGTTAAACCTTACCCTTACTTTCGGATCGACCTCCACCGGACAGGCGAGATCATAGGCCAAGGGGCTGTTGGCAAGGTCGGTGACTAAAAGTATGCCACCGAAGCCGGTGAATGTCATTGCCGTGAACGGGAAATCTGCCGGTATGCGTTCGCTCTTTATGAATGTGCGCGATTGTCCGAGTCCGTGCACGCCGTATATGTCCCAGTATCCGGGGTTGCTAAGCTCCACATTGACGCTCATTGTTGGTATACGCTCGTCGTTGACTTCGCCGCATGATACGGTTGACACTGTTGCCAGTGCCGCAAATATGTATGGTATCGTTTTTTTCATGAGTTGAGAATTGCTTTTATCGCGCTTTTTTCCGACTCGCTGAATGTCGTGTTGTCGACTGCCGGAAGCAACGATTTTAGCTGCTCGATGGTACGCGGACCTATTATTACGGAGGCTGTCATTGGATTGTCAAGCAGCCATGCAACCGCCATTTGGGCGAGAGTCTGGTTGCGGTCGGCCGCGATGTCGTTAAGGCGGCGCAGCTTTGCGACCAGTTCGTCGGTTATGTCGGAGCGATGAAGGTGTTTGCCCTGTGCGGCTCGTGAATTGTCAGGTATGCCATTGAGATATTTGTCGGTCAGCACTCCCTGCTGAAGCGGGCTGAATGCCGTGTATCCGACGCCGAATGCTTCAAGCGTGGCGCGACGTTCTTCCGTAAGATTGTCGATAAGGAGGTTGGATTTGTCCTGATATACGATACAAGGCACACGGGCCTCGCTCAGGTAGGCGAGTGCTTCGGCAAGCTTGTCGGCGGGATATTTCGACAGCCCTACATAGAGAGCTTTCCCCGCTTTTACTATGTCGGCGAGTGCCTGCATTGTTTCCTCTATCGGGGTGAATCCGTCGTAGCGATGTGAATAGAATATGTCGACATAGTCGATGCCCATTCGCGACAGCGATTCATCAATTGAGGTCATGAGCATCTTGCGCGACGATCCGTCGCCGTAGGGCCCTTCCCACATGTCATGTCCCGCCTTGCTGGTGATTATCATCTCATGGCGGTGGGTGTGCATCGATTTCGCGATTATGCGACCCATCATTTCTTCGGCTGCGCCGAATGGAGGTCCGTAATTATTGGCGAGGTCAAATACCGTTATGCCGTTGTCAAAGGCACAGGTTACGCGCTCATGACAAGAGGCGAATGTCTCGTCATAGCCGAAATTCCACCAGAATCCGAGCGACAGCGCCGAGAGGCGAAGTCCGGAGACGCCGCAACGAAGGTAAGGCATTTTCCCGTCGTAACGTGACGGGGCGGCTATGTATGGCTTGTATGGTCCGGGGCGTAGCTCCATAATGTCAGTTTTTGCCGAGAAGAGCCGCGAATGCGCGGTGATACGTCTCGAAGTTAAAGCCGGCGAGGGTCTTGTCGTAAAGAGCCTTTATCTTGTCGTTGCACAGGTTGCCGATAGAGCCTTCATGGGTGTGGTGTACCTCTTTGACGGCATTGAATTTGCCCTCTTCGATGTCAAGTCCCACCTTCTTGTATGCGTCGCGAAACGGCATTCCCTCAAGCGTGAGCCTGTTGACTTCCTCCACCGAGAACATTAATCGGTAACGGTCATCGTCTACGATCGAACGGTTGACCTTTATCTGTGACACCATGGCGGTCACCATGTCAAGGATGGCTATGATGTCGTCAAACGCAGGAACGAAATTCTCTTTCACCAGTTGCAGGTCGCGGAAATATCCCGACGGCAGGTTGTTGGTGATAAGGGTTATCTCAAATGGCAGGGCCTGCAATTTATTGCATTTAGCCCTCGTAAGCTCAAATACGTCGGGATTTTTCTTGTGGGGCATTATCGAAGAGCCGGTGGTAAACTCGTCAGGGAGTTTTATGAAACCGAAGTTCTGCGAGTTGAACAGGCAGGCGTCGTAGGCGAGCTTGCCTACGGTGGCTGCTATGCTTGATAATGCCTGGGCGACTATGCGCTCGGTCTTTCCGCGCCCCATCTGGGCGTAGACTACATTGTAGTCCATGCTGTCAAATCCGAGCAGGTTGGTGGTCATTGTTCGGTTGAGCGGGAATGACGAGCCGTAGCCCGCCGCCGATCCAAGCGGATTGCGGTTGGTGATCTCATAGGCGGCGCGCATCACCGTCAGGTCATCGGCAAGCGATTCGGCGTAAGCCCCGAACCACAACCCGAAGGATGACGGCATAGCCACCTGGAGGTGGGTATATCCCGGCAGAAGCACATCCTTGTATCGCTCACTCTGCTCAAGCAGGGTGTCAAAGAGGCGCGTCATCGCCTTTGTGACATCCTCGATCCTTGACCGTATGAACAGTTTCAGGTCGACAAGCACCTGATCGTTGCGTGAACGCCCCGAATGTATCTTTTTGCCTGTATCGCCGAGGCGACGCGTAAGCATAAGCTCGACCTGGGAGTGTACATCCTCGATGTCATCCTCGATTTTGAACTCTCCCTTGCCGATGATTTCGTAAATGCCGCGGAGCTCGCCGGTAAGCGTATCAAGCTCTTCCGCCGAAAGCAATCCTATTGACTGGAGCATTTTGATATGGGCAAGTGAGCCGAGCACATCGTAAGGGGCGAGATAAAGATCCATCTCGCGGTCGCGACCTACGGTGTAGGATTCGACATCGTGATCCACGGTAGTGGATTTTTCCCAAAGTTTTGAAGCCATGAGCTGATTTACAGGGTTTCTGCCGCCGGATGCCGGCAATTATTTTACAAATGCCAGATTTTTTATCATGTCGCCAAACTTCTCGGCCGCTTCCTGAAGTTTTGGTCCGACCATGGGGCGGAGCATAGCCGGCATCTCGACATCTATGGAGGTGACAACTTCCGTCGATTCGGCTCCCTTTTCGTCAAGATTGACCGAAAGGATGATGGGCACCGGCGCGTTTTCGGCAGTCAGAGCAAGGCGGCGCGCCGGTACGCGCTCGGTCACGCGCAGGGTCATGTCGCCCATCGGGGCGGCATTGATTACTATTGTGTCTTCTGTGAAAGTCACCGAGCCTATCTTTGCCTTTACTTCCTCGGGAAGCTGATTGATACGCTCCTGAAAAGTGCCGAGGTTGCTAATGCGGTCAAATACGGTCGAGGCAGACATTGCCACTTCGACCGGCTTACTTGAATATGTGGTCATAATTAATTGCTGATTTTGATGCGGAACTATGCCGATCAGTCCGCTTTAGTTGAATTGGGCACCCAGTTGGCAGGATCTTTGCGCCATTCCTTAAGGGTCTCGAGGTCTTGTTCCTTGATGTAATTGGTGTTTAGCGCTGCCTCAAGCATTGAATTGTAGTTGCTTAGGGTGATAAGTTTGACACCTGCCTCGTTAAAGCGCTTTACCGCCACCGGGAAGCCGTAGGTGAATATCGCTGCCATGCCCACTACCTCGCAACCTGCGTTGCGGATTGCCTCTACTGCCTTTAGGCTGCTGCCTCCGGTAGAGATGAGGTCTTCGATTACCACTACTTTCTGACCCGGTTTAAGGTTGCCTTCGATAAGGTTTTCAAGACCGTGATCCTTTGGAGTGGAGCGCACATATACGTAAGGGAGTCCGAGAGCGTCGGCTACAAGCGCGCCTTGTGCGATGGCACCGGTGGCCACACCGGCGATAGCGTCGGGAGCCTCGAAGTTTTCCATGATTACGCGACACAGCTCAACCTTTATGAAACTGCGAAGCTCGGGGTATGACAACGTCTTGCGGTTGTCGGTGTATATAGGTGAATTCCAGCCTGAAGCCCAAACAAAAGGAATATCGGGTTGTAGTTTGATCGCGGAGATCTTTAACAATTTTTCGGCTACGAGACTTTCTAACTTTTTCATCTTGAATTGTATTTGGAATTATGTTGGTGCAAAGATAGTGTTTGTGAGACAAATTACCAATAAAAACATATTAAATTGTAAAGAATAATTGCTACTTTTGCAATGCAAAATCAATAAAATATGTCTGAAGAAATCCTTGCGTTAAGTGACATATACAGGGCGGCACATGTATTGAAGGGTGTTGTCCGTCACACGGAGCTTATAAGTGCTCCAAAAATCAATCAGGAAAGCGAAGTATATCTTAAGCCGGAGTGCCTGCAGCATACAGGCTCTTTCAAGCTGAGAGGCGCCTATTATAAGATATCCCAGTTGTCGCCCGAAGAGAAGGCTCACGGGGTTATAGCCTGTTCGGCGGGCAATCACGCTCAGGGAGTGGCGTTGGGTGCAAAAGCCAATGGCATCAAGTCGATAATCTGTCTGCCTGAGGGCGCCCCGATCTCAAAGGTGGAGGCTACCAAAAAATATGGGGCTGAGGTATGCCTCGTGCCCGGTGTGTATGACGACGCTTACAAGCGTGCGCTTGAGATGCGCGACGAGCATGGATATACTTTCGTGCATCCGTTCAATGACCCGCTCGTAATAGCGGGGCAGGGCACGATCGGCCTTGAAATCCTCGATGAAATGCCCGATGTTGAGGCGGTGATCGTTCCGGTGGGAGGTGGCGGACTCATCTCGGGTGTCGCATTTGCAATCAAGGCTGTGCGCCCCGACGTGAAGATCTACGGCGTTCAGGCGGCGGGTGCCCCGAGCATGGTGGAGTCGCTGAAAAATGACCGTATCGAGTGTCTTGAAAATGTGTCGACCGTAGCCGATGGAATTTCCGTTAAGGAGCCGGGGACAAATACGTTTGAGCTTTGCCGGAAATATGTCGATGATATAGTCACGGTGAGCGACGACGAGATTTCTGCCGCCATCCTTGCCATGATGGAGCAGGAAAAGCTTGTTGCCGAGGGTGCGGGTGCCGTTGCTGTGGCTGCTGCGATGTTTGACAAAGTGCCTATAAAAGGGAAGCGTACGGTATGCCTTGTGTCTGGCGGCAATATTGATGTCACCATATTGAGTCGCGTAATCAACCGCGGTCTTATAAAGAGCGGTAGAAACTATGCCGTCAACATCGACCTCTTTGACAAGCCGGGAGTACTTGCCGACGTAAGCCGTGTGATAGGCGAGCTTGGCGGAAACATCATCTCTGTGACCCATGAGCGCATAAGCGTCGATACTCCCATAACCAGTTGCTCGTTGCGCCTTGTGATGGAGACCCGCAATCACGAGCATATTGACATTATCCGCAAGGGACTTCTTGAGGCAGGTTACAACATACTGAAATAACCCGTATTTTGGTTTTAAGTCTAATAAATATTCCAAAAAGGAGAATCTGTTCTCCTTTTTGGAATATTTATTATGGGCGATTTGCACGGGGAGGATATTAATAGTAAGTTTGTTTCAATAAAAAATTATCACTAAACACAACACATGAAATATAGTATTGCTGTCACGGGGTTGTCAATCCTTGGTTTGTGCGTCAGCCGGTTTGCGACCGCACAGGAGCTTCACCCCGATACACTCACGCTTTCTCTCGACCAGTGTATTGCCGTGGCATTGTCGGAAAATCCCTCGGTCAAGGTAGCCGATATGGAGGTTAAGCGTGTGGATTACGCTAAAAAGGAAACCATAGGACAGTTGCTCCCCACTATTAATTTCGGGGGCAATTACAACCGCATGATAGCCAAGCAGGTCGCTTACATGAACATGGATGGTTTCGGCTCCATGATGGGCGGCGGTGCCGGCGGTGACAATGCCGATGGCGAAGGTGGCGATTCAGGCTCGGATACTCCCGGGTCAAGAGCCGGTGCTCCCGCTTCGGGCGGTAAGAACAGCGGTATCAAGATGGGTCTTGACAACAGTTATCAGGTCGGGTTCAATGCGTCTTTGCCGCTGATTGCTCCCCAGCTTTGGGCATCGCTTAAGCTTAACGACAGCCAGATACTGCAAAACGTTGAGGCGGCGAGGGCATCGCGCCTGTCACTTGTAAATCAGGTCAAGTCGGCGTATTACACGTTGCTGCTCGCCGAGGACAGTTATCGGGTTATTCAGGAAAATTATGACAATGCCCTGTTTAACTATAAGATATATGAGAAGAAATTTCAGGTGGGTACGGCTTCCGAGTATGATGTGCTCCGCTCTTCGGTACAGGTGAAAAATGTTGAGCCGGAATTGCTTCAGGCTGAGATTGCTATAAAGCAGGCACGGTTGCAGCTTGCCATACTGATGGGAATAGATGCCGGAAATCCGGTTAAGGCTACTACATCGCTCGCCGATTATGAGGCTGACATGTATGAAAAGACGATTTCGCTCGAGACCGGATCTATCGAGGGTAACTCCGATCTCCGTACCCTTGACCTGCAGACACGTTCGCTGCGCAATGCCCTGTCGATTCAGAAAATGGCATGGTATCCTACGCTTGCGCTTTCTGCAAGCTATAACTGGACCTCTTCATCCAATGGCAATCCGCTCCGCAATTTCCGGTGGGATCCATATTCGGTTGTAGGCTTGTCGCTTAATTTCCCTATTTTTGAAGGCGGCCAGCGTTATCATAAGATAAAGCAGGCGCGTATTCAGGTCGACGAGATGGCATGGCAACGTGAAAATCTTGAACGCTCCATTCGTATGCAGGTCGATCTTGCCGTCGATAATATTCAGAAAAATGTCAAGCAGATCGCAAGCAACTCTGAAAGTGTCGCGCAGGCGGTAAAAGCCCACGAGATAATGGAAAAGTCGTTTGAGATCGGTGCCGCAAGCTATCTTGACCTCCGTGACTCGGAGCTCGCTCTGACGCGGGCGCGGCTTGCCTATTATCAGGCTATCTATAATTATCTTGTCGCCAACAGCGAGCTTGAATTGCTCCTTGGCAACGCCGATCTTGAAAAATACAGTAATATAGAATAATAAAACAACCCGGATAATGATTATGTCAGTCAGAATGCACGGTGCCGCTGCTTGCCTTATGCTCGGTGCCATGATGGTAGCCACGCTTTCTTCTTGTGGCGGTAAAAAGGATGAGGCGGCAAAAGCGGAGAATGTTGACGAACGCCCTAATGTGGAGATACTTCAGGTGCATGAACAGAGTGTTGACCAGCTCGTTTCTTACACCGCGACCGTCGAGGCTTACAAGACCAACAATATCACCACCTCGACGCCCAACCGTATAAAGTCCATTCTTGTTGATGTCGGCTCGAAGGTGGCTAAGGGACAGCGCCTCGTAGTGCTCGATAATGTCAACATCGACCAATTGAAAGTAAGGCTTGACAATACTGAGCGTGAATATAACCGTGCGCTTGAACTATATAATATAGGTGGCGGCACAAAGCAGTCGGTCGATCAGATGAAAACCGAGCTTGACGCCGCGCGCCGCCAGTATGACAACCAGCTTGAAAATACATTCCTTGTATCGCCTGTCAACGGTGTCGTTACCGAACGCAATTATGATGCAGGCGACATGACCGGGCAGCTGCCGATACTGACCATAGAGCAGATTCAGCCCGTCAAGGTGCTCATCAACGTGAGTGAGACTGAGTTTACAAAGGTTCACAAGGGCATGAAGGTTGCCGTTTATCTTGATGTTTACGGCGATGAGATGTTTGAAGGTACTGTCGAGCTGATTCATCCCACTATCGACGCTGCTACGCGCACATTCACCGTTGAGGTCAACATACCCAACCGTGACGAGCGCATACGCCCCGGTATGTTTGCAAGGGTGGTTATGAATTTCGGCACTGAAAACCGTGTCGTCGTTCCCGATCGCGCGATTGTGAAGCAGACCGGCTCCGGTGAGAAGTTTGTATATGTATACAAGGATGGCAAAGTGTCGTTCAACAGGGTGGAGGTCGGACAGCGTCTCGGCGACACCTATGAGCTTATCTCGGGAGTGGATAATGGCGCGGAGGTGGTTATCTCCGGTCAATCCCGCCTGGCAAACGGGGTTGAAGTCAACGTGTTAGACAAAACAGATAAATAATAAACCAATTATACTGCAACAATGAGTTTATATGCAAGTGCGGTGAAACGCCCCATCATGACCACCCTCTGCTTTGTGGCGGTGGTGATTCTGGGTCTGTTCTCACTCTCGACACTACCTATCGACCTCTATCCCGACGTGGAGACCAACACTATCATGGTGATGACCTCTTATGCCGGCGCGAGTGCCCCCGATATAGAGCAGAATGTGACGCGACCGCTCGAAAACAGCCTTAACGCGGTAAACGACCTCAAGCATATCACTTCAAAGTCACGCGAGAATATCTCGGTGATCACTCTTGAGTTTGAATATGGCGAGGATATCGACGTGCTCACCAATGATGTCCGCGACAAGCTTGACATGGTGAAGAGTATGCTCCCCGATGCTGCCGAAAATCCCATAATTTTCAAGTTCAGCTCTGATATGATTCCTATCGTGATGCTGTCGGTCAGGGCTAAGGAGAGTATGCCCGGACTTTACAAGATTCTTGACGAGAATGTGGCTAACCCGCTGGCGCGTATCAGCGGTGTCGGTTCCGTGTCGATTTCGGGTGCGCCAAAGCGCGAGGTCCACATTTATGTTGACCCGCAGCGTCTTGAGGCATACAACCTTTCGGTCGAGACAATCTCCGCTTTGATTGCGGCTGAAAACCGCAATATACCGGGCGGCTCGTTTGACATCGGTAGCGACACTTACTCGCTGCGCGTGCAGGGTGAGTTTTCTTCGACCGACCACCTGAAGGATCTCGTGGTGGCGTCGCAGGGTGGCCGAAATATCTATCTCCGCGACGTGGCCCGTATCGAGGACACTCTTGAGGAGCGTGCCCAGGAGACTTTCAACAATGGCGAGCAGGGCGCGATGATTATCGTGCAGAAGCAGTCGGGCGCCAACTCTGTGCAGATCTCCGAGGAGGTGATGAAGATGTTGCCTTCGCTGCAGAAGCGTCTCCCCTCCGACGTGAAGCTCGGCGTCATTGTCGACACTTCCGACAATATCCGCAATACCATCGCCTCTCTTGTCGAGACTGTGATGTACGCGTTGCTGTTTGTGATAATCGTCGTGTTTGCCTTCCTTGGAAGGTGGCGCGCCACGCTCATCATTACCATTACGATTCCTATCTCGCTCATCGCGTCGTTTATATACCTTGCCGTCACGGGCAACTCGCTCAACATCGTTTCGCTATCGGCACTTTCCATATCTATCGGTATGGTGGTTGATGATGCCATTGTGGTGCTTGAAAATGTCACAACCCATATCGAACGCGGTTCCGATCCGCGCCAGGCTGCCGTACATGGCACCAATGAGGTGGCTGTATCGGTAATCGCCTCCACGCTTACCCTTATTGCCGTGTTCTTCCCCTTGACGCTTGTGACCGGTATGACCGGTGTGCTTTTCCGTCAGCTCGGATGGATGGTGACTATCATGATGATAATCTCAACGGTGTGTGCGCTTTCTCTTACCCCGATGCTTTGCTCGCAGCTTCTGCGCAAGGATGTGAAACACGGAAAGGTATATACTGTCCTTTACACGCCGGTGCGCAAGGCTCTCGACGCCTTTGACAACGGTTATGCTTGGCTGCTTGGAAAGGTGGTAAGTCACAAGACTGTAACCATACTTGTCTGCCTTGCCACTTTTGTAGGCTCATTGTTCCTGATGAAGAGTGTCGGCACCGAGTTCTTCCCCGTGGCCGACGACGCCCGCTTGTCAGTGAATCTCGAGCTGCCGATCGGTACACGTGTGGAGATCGCCAAGGATGCCATGGAGCGCCTGTATGCGGAATGGCGTGAAAAGTATCCGGAGATTCAGGTGATGAACTATACTACAGGATCGGCTTCAAGCGACAATACATTTGCCTCGCTCCGCGACAACGGTACACATATAATCTCCGCCAACATACGACTCCTCGATCCGGGCGACCGTGAGCGCGGAATCACCGAGATTGCGGCGTTGATGCGTAATGATCTCCTGCACTATCCCGAGTTCCGCAAGGCTCAGGTAACCGTCGGAGGAGGCATGGGTATGGGCGGTCAGTCTCAGCTCGATTATGAGGTGTACGGTTACGACTTTACAGAGACCGACTCTGTGGCTCAGAGACTTGTCAGGCTTCTGTCGGGCATCAAGGGTACTGCCGACGTGCGTGTGTCGCGTTCCGATTACCAGCCTGAATATCAGGTTGATTTCGACCGCGAGAAGCTTGCCCTATACGGACTTAACCTACAGACGGCGGCAACTTATCTGCGTAACCGCATCAATGGCTCGATAGCTTCGCTTTACCGTGAAGACGGTGAGGAATATGACATAAAGGTGATGTACGCGCCTGAAAAGCGTACGTCGCTTCAGGATATCGAAAACATCCTTATTTATTCGCCCTCCGGACAGGCGGTGCGCATAAAGGATGTCGGTAAGGTGGTAGAGCGGTTCACCCCGCCTACAATCGAGCGTAAGGACCGTCAGCGCATCATCACCGTGAGTGCGGTGGTTGCCGATGTGCCTATGAGCGATATTGTCGAGAAGGCTCAGGTGGAGATCGACAAGATGGAACTACCGTCGGGCATCAGCATTAATATCGCCGGTAGCTACGAGGATCAGCAGGATTCTTTCCGCGACCTCCTCATGCTTGCCGCGCTCATCGTGATCCTTGTATATATCGTGATGGCGGCGCAGTTTGAAAGCTACACATATCCCGGCATCATCATGACATCGCTTCTATTTGCATTCTCCGGTGTGTTCATCATCCTGTGGCTGTCGGGTCACACCCTCAATATCATGTCGATGATCGGTGCGATCATGCTTATCGGTATCGTGGTGAAAAACGGTATCGTGCTTATCGACTATATCTCGCTCAACCGAGAGCGCGGCATGTCGATCACAAAGGCGGTGATTACCGGCGGTAAGTCGCGTCTGCGCCCTGTGGTCATGACCACTCTCACGACCATCCTCGGTATGGTGCCTATGGCATGCGGCACCGGGCAAGGTGCGGAGATGTGGCGCCCCATGGGTACGGCTGTGATCGGCGGTCTTACATTCTCCACCATACTCACCCTCTTGTTTGTTCCGGCTCTTTATTGTATCTTTGCCTACAATGGTGTGCGCCGCAACCGTAAGAAGATGCGCGATATCGTGGTTGACGACAACCATATTGTTAAATCTAAATCTTAAATAACCGCATATTATGCAAGCCATACTGATAACATTTGACCAGGCATATTACGAGCGTATTGTAGATATGCTCCAGCGCAATAACTGCCGCGGGTTTACCGCCTGGCAGGAAGTGCAGGGCAGGGGATCGGTCGACGGGGAGCCGCATTTCGGCTCCCACGCATGGCCCTCGCTCGCTTCGGCTATTATAACGATTATCGAGGACTCGCGCGTCAATACCGTGTTGGAAAAATTGCATGAATGGGATCTCGAAACGCCCAAACTCGGATTGCGCGCCTTTACCTGGTCTATTGACAAGACCATCTGACAATGTTTAACATAAAACTCTATTATACTATATAATAAGCTGCTTATGGAATCTAAGAAATTTATTCTGCAGGAAAGAGACATACCGGAGGCGTGGTATAACGTGATGGCCGACATGCCTAATAAGCCGCGCCCTTTGCTTAACCCCGTGACAAAGGAGCCGTTGAAGGCGGAGGATCTCTTCCCGCTTTTCACGGAAGAGGTGTCGCGTCAGGAATTTAATGATACCGACGAGTGGATCGGTATTCCCGACGAGGTGCGCGAGATGTACCGGATATGGAGACCGACGCCGCTTGTCCGTGCGCGCGGGCTTGAAAAATTGCTCGACACCCCGGCCCACATATATTTTAAGAATGAAAGTGTAAGCCCGGTCGGCTCTCATAAGCTCAACTCCGCGATACCGCAGGCCTACTATGCCAAGAAGCAGGGTGTCACAAATATCACCACCGAGACCGGTGCCGGGCAGTGGGGCGCCGCTCTTTCGCTTGCGGCAAGTCATTTCGGGCTTGACCTTGCCGTGTACATGGTGAAGGTGTCTTATCATCAGAAGCCTTACCGTAGGTCGATCATGCAGACTTACGGTGCGGAGGTGATCGCCTCGCCGAGTATGTCGACCAAGGCGGGTAGAAAGATAATCACGGAAAATCCTCACTATCAGGGTTCTCTCGGTACTGCAATCTCAGAGGCTGTCGAGCTTGCGATGGCTACGCCTAATTGTAAATATACTCTCGGATCGGTGCTTAATCACGTGGCGCTGCATCAGACCGTCATAGGTCTTGAAGCCGAGAAGCAGATGGAGATGGCGGAGGAGTATCCCGACATTGTGATAGGCTGTTTCGGCGGCGGTAGTAACTTCTCAGGCATATCTTTCCCGTTTATGCGCCACAATTTCTCGGGAGAGCGCAATACCCGTTTCATTGCTGCAGAGCCGGCTTCATGTCCGAAACTTACGCGTGGCGTGCTGCAATATGACTTCGGCGACGAGGCGGGCTATACACCGCTTATACCTATGTATACGCTCGGTCATAATTTCGCCCCGGCAAATATCCATGCCGGTGGTCTCCGCTACCATGGTGCCGGTGCTATCGTCAGTCAGCTTAAGGAAGACGGATTTATCGAGGCGGTCGACATCCCGCAGCTTGAGACATTTGCCGCCGCTACTTTGTTTGCACAGTCGGAGGGCATTATACCCGCGCCGGAAAGCTCACATGCCATCGCCACCGCGATACGCGAGGCGAAGAGGGCTAAGGAAGAGGGCACGTCTCCCGTGATTCTCTTTAACCTGTCGGGTCACGGACTTATCGACATGGCGGCTTACGACTCATATATTTCCGGTGACTTGCAGAATTATTTTGTCACCGATGATGACGTGAAAGCCAACACCGATTCCCTCGACAAAATCATATAATAAGATTGTAAGGCTACTCCGGCGATATGCTGCGTAGGCTTATAAAGTCATTGAATGCCTGACGGTAACTGTCGCTGACGGGAATATACGCGTTGCCGAACACTATACGGTTTCTCTCGATAGTCTTTATCTTTGACGTATTGACTATGAATGAGCGGTGTACGCGTATAAACTCGTCGGCGGGCAGATGCTTTTCAAGTGCCTTCATGCTCATGAGCGTCATGATTGATGATTTCTCACCTTCCACATATATCTTTACATAATCTTTCAGCCCTTCGATATACAGGATGTCGGAGGTCGCAATCTGCACTTGCTTGTAATCGCTTTTCACGATGATGAAATGCCGGTTGGGCGCGTTATTGTCAGCTCGCCGGTGCAGTTCTGCCCATTCCAGTGCTTTGTTTGCCGCACAGGCAAATTCCTCATAGCTCACCGGCTTCATCAGGTAGTCGAGCGCGTTGACTTTGAATCCGTCGACCGCATAACGTTCGTAGGCGGTGGTAAACACGATGCGGCATGTCGACGGGAGTATGCGTGCAAATTCCATGCCGTTAAGCTGAGGCATGTGTATGTCGAGAAACACAATGTCGATTTTCCCTTCAAGTATTGTCTTCACGGCTTCCTGTGCCGACCCGAATTTTCCGGCAAGTTCCATGAAAGGCGTCTTCTCGATATATGATGCTATAAGGTCGCGGGCAAGAGGCTCGTCGTCAACTATGCAGCAGCGTAGGGGAGTCATGGTCATGCTATATTTTTATGGTTAGTCTCAGGGTATGGATGTCGCCTGTGGTCTCGGTCGTTATCTCTGCCCGGTCACCATAGATCAGTTCAAGCCTTCGTCTAAGGTTTGTATTGCCTATGCCTGAGTCTTGCGGGCGGTCACAGGTGATGAAATGATTTGATACGACGCAGCTGACCCTCCCTTCACGGGCGATGATAGAGATATCTATCGAGTCGCCGGCATGTCCGGTGTTTCCATGCTTGAACGCGTTCTCAACCGGGGAGATAAACAGCAGCGGGGCTATAGGGTAGTCTCCGTAGTCTCCGGCGTCAAGGGTGACGTTGACCGGATTGGCATCGCTCATGCGTAGTTTCATCAGCTTGACGTAACTGTCGATGAAAGCAAGCTCTTCGGAGAGGGCCACTGTAGGCGTATCCTTGTAAAGCACGTAACGCAACAGTCGGCTAAGCTCGTGGACTGCCTTCTGTGCCTTTCCCTGGTTGATGGCAATGAGGGCGTATATCGAGTTCAGGGTGTTGAACAGAAAATGAGGGTTGAGTTGATTCTTCAGGCTTTGCAGCTCCTCTTTCTGTTGTGCCGACTGCATTTCTTGTTGCTGTGAGCGTAGTTTTGACCAATAGTCGCTTAGTTTCATCGCCACGCTTAGCGCCACTGTCAATGCCACCATCACGATATCGCGCAGCATGAATGTCACACGCCTGATGAATTCCGCGTTTTCAGGCTCGCCGGGGCGTATGGGGCGGTTATGTGCGGGGTTTCCTGAAAATATCGTGAAATAGACTATTGTCATCGACACGGCGATGACCACGATATTCCATGCGATGAGGCTTATCACCCAATGGCGTTTGCCTATACAGCGGTCAATCAGGATGTAGTAGTTTATGTAAAATGCCGCAACGAATATGAGGGATTTTATATACATTCGCCATGACTCGCCTCCTACCGGGATACTGCGACTCATCATCACCTCGGGAAGGATGAATATTATGCACAGGCAGAGGAAATGGGTGATGGCGGTGATCCATTTCTGTCTTGTGGTTGTGGATCCGCAGTCGTGACGGTCATTCATAACGTATGGCTTCTATCGGGTCGAGATTGGCTGCTTTTTTTGCCGGATACCAGCCGAAAAATATTCCGGTCAGTGTACATACCGCAAATGACAAAATTACAGAATAAATTTGAATATACACCGGCCATCGGGCTACAATGTTTACAAGCCATGAGGCGAGTGCGCCTATGATCACCCCGATTATGCCGCCGGTCACGCTTATTATTACCGCCTCGATAAGGAATTGCGACAATATGTCGATGCCGCGTGCGCCTATTGACATCCTGAGTCCGATTTCCCTTGTGCGTTCGGTTACTGATACATACATTATGTTCATGATGCCGATGCCGCCCACCAGAAGTGATATGCCGGCGATACAGGCAAGCAATACCGTCATCATGTCGCTTGTGGAGTTCATCATTTCGCTGAGTTCCTGCTGCGAACGTATCTCGAAGTCATCGTCGGCCTCTTCTTTGAGTCGGTGGCGCGTACGCAGGATTTCCGTCAGTTCGTCGATTGCCTCGTCGGTCATGTTCTCGTCAATCGCACTGGCATACAGTCCCTGGATATAGTCAATGGCAAGCACTCGCTTCATTACAGTGGTGTAGGGGGCAAGCACTACGTCGTCCTGGTCCATGCCCATAGAGTTGGTGCCTTTTTCCTCAAGTGTGCCGATTACGGTAAACGGGATCTTGTTGAACCTTACAACCCTGCCTATCGGATCCTCTCCGTTTGGAAAAAGGTTGTCGATGACTGTCTTTCCGAGAAGACACACTTTTGCCGCCGACTTTATATCCTGGTCGGTGAATATCGTGCCTTCCTTGACTTTTACCTTGCGTATGTCAAGATAGTCGGGGGTGACACCGTAGATGGTCGACGGATAGTTGTTGTTGCCGTTGATAAACTGTCCGCCGCTGTTTACCGAAGGCGACACGGCTGAGATATGCCTTGTGTTGTCGCGTATTGCCTCATAGTCGGCGACCTCAAGTGTCTGCATGTCATCGGCACTTTGGCGCACGCCTCCCCGCTGCATGTTGCCCGGATGGATCATGATCATGTTGGAGCCCATTTCGGAAATCTGCTCCTTGATGCTGTTTTTCGAGCCTTGGCCTATGGCAAGCATGGTTATCACGGATGCCACGCCGATTATTATTCCGAGCATCGTCAGGAAGCAGCGGAGCTTATTGTTGTTCAGTGCCTTCAAGGCTATCTTCAATAAGTTGGCAAATTTCATGTCAGTCGTTTTCTTTAGGTAGTGAGGCATACATCTCGCGTGCCGAGGCAGGCGACGGGTTGAGTGTGTCCGATACGATCTTGCCGTCGCGGAGCACTATGTTGCGCGACGAGTAAGCGGCGAGGTCGGGATTGTGGGTCACGAATATTATTGTCCTCCCGCGCGCGTGCAGCTCCTGGAATAGCACCAATATGCTGAATGAGGTGCGTGTGTCAAGGTTGCCCGTCGCTTCGTCGGCGAGTATGATCACAGGGTCGTTGACAAGTGCGCGCGCTATTGCCACGCGTTGCTGCTGTCCGCCTGACATCTGGTTGCTGGTGTGATACATCCTGTCGTGTAGACCTACCGCCTCGAGTGCCGCAGTAGCCTTGGCGCGTCGCTCCTTTGACGTCACTCCTGGATTATAGAGCAAAGGCAACTCCACGTTTTCTATGGCTGTGGTCTTTGGCAGCAGGTTGTAATTTTGAAATACGAACCCTATCTTTCTGTTTCGTGTCACCGCGCGTTCATTCTTGCTCATTGATTTTACTGACACTCTGTCGAGTCGGTAGTCGCCGGAGGTTGGGGTGTCAAGACATCCGAGCAGGTTGAGCAGGGTAGATTTACCGGAGCCGGAAGTTCCCATTATGGTCACGAATTCACCTTCCCGGATAGTGAAGTTTATGCCGCGAAGGGCATGAACTGTCTCGTCACCTACCGTAAAGTTGCGGCGCAGGTCGATGACTTTTATTATTTCTCTCTCTTTTTGCATGTCAGTGAGAAATTAGAGGGTGTTTAATAATGTTACTTTTTCTTTCTGCCCGGTGGCTGTGGGGCAAACGGGCTGCGCTCGTCTCCGTTGTCGTCGGCGGGTGCAGGTATTGCTGCCGAGATGTTGTAGCCGGTAGCGACGGTCTCACCCGGATTCACTCCCGATATGACCTGGGTGTTTATGCCGTTGGTTACGCCCGTATGTACAACTTTTGGCACAAGGCGTTCGCCTTCAACTATCCAGAGTAGTTTCTCTCCGTTGGCGGGTTGTGGGGCAGTCTCGGCTACAGGCATGTTGCCGTCGTCGGGGAAATCGCGCGGGGTGAAGCGCAATGCCTCGTTGGGTACGACGGTTATGTCATCTTCCCGCGTCACGTAGATGATAAGGTTGGCCGTAAGCCCGGGTATAAGCTTGTGATCGGGATTGGGCGCGGCTACAATAACCTCGTAGGTCACAACATTGCTTTCGGTGGTGGGATTGAGCCTGACTTGTGTCACTTTTCCCTCAAATTTGTCATCAGGATATGCGTCGACAGTGAAAACCACGCTTTGTCCGAGTTTTACCCTGCCTATGTCTGCCTCGTCTACGTCGCCCACTACCTGCATGTTGTCAAGGTCGGCTATTACATAGAGGTTGGCGACATTCATGTTTGACACTACGGTCTGTCCTACCTCTACCTCGCGTGAGATCACGACTCCGTCGATGGGCGAGTATATTTCTGCGTAATTGAGGTTCTTTGCCGCGCGTACACGGTCGGCACAGGCCTTGTCGTAGGCGGTTTTCGACACTTCATATTCCTTTAGCGATGTCTGGTATTCATAGTCGCTTATGAGTTGCTTGTCATGAAGTGCCTTGTCGCGGTTATAGTTTGTTTTGTTGTATTCATATGTAAGGCGTGCCGATTCCATATTGGCGTTTGCGCTTTTAAGGTCGCTTTCAAGGAGGGTCTTTTCGATTTCGGCTATAAGTTCCCCCTTTTTTACGACAGAGTTGTAGTCGGCATATAGCTTTTCGATTATACCGGTCACCTGTGTGCCGACGTCGACTTGGGTGACTGATTCCACGGTGCCTGTCGCGGTCACCGACTCGCTTATGTCGCCGCGTTCCACCTTCGCGGTCTCAAGCGTTATTTTTGCATCCTTGCCGCATGCTGTCAGGAGCGCGGCTAATGATGCGGTGATAAGCAGTCTGTTTAGCTTCATATGTGTATGGTCTTTATTTGTTATGGCATTGTCACTGTGGCGGTGCGGTAAAACTCTATCATTTTGTGTCCGAGCATCGCCATGTATTTTGCTTGCAACAATGAGTGTCGCGCCTCAAGCATGTTGTTGTGGGCGGTTAGCAACTCTACCGTGTTGAGCAGTCCGAGACTGAATTGCTCGTTAACGAGATCGTTGCTGAGGGTGGTGGCTTTCACTTGCTCCTCAGCCGCCTTGTAGCGCGATTGGGCGGCACGCAGGTCGATATACCACGACTCGACTGTCTGGGCTATATCGTTGTAGCGTGACTGTATGTCAAGCATTGAGTTGATGCGCTGTACATTGGCTTTTGCGATTGCCGTCTTGCTTTTCTTGTTGTCAATGATGGGGATTGACAGTGTGAGTCCCACTGATTCGTTGAATGCTTGTTTCATCTGTGTCCCGAATCCGTCGCCGGGGGCGAAATATCCCGTGCCGACACCGGCATTAAGGGATATTTTGGGTAGGCGGCTCCCTTTTGCTATGGCTATGTCGGCGTCCGCGCTTTCCTGCTGCAATTCAAGGGCTTTAAGTTTCACGTCGGTTGCTGCGGCGAGACGGTAGCTCTCTTCTATCGGTGGAAGTTCGGCAAGTACCTGCTCCTCACTCCATTCTATATTTAGAGGAGTTATATCCTCTTCGATTCCGAGTTCAAGGAGGCGTTTAAGCTCCATGCGCCGCGTGTCGTATGTGCCACGCGCGTTGACAAGTGCATAGCGGTCTTGCTCGTATTGTGCTTCAAGTTGCGCATAGTCCACTTTCGACACCCTTCCTGCTTCCATCAGCTGACGGGCGCGTTCAGCCTGTGCCTTGCTCAGCTCTGCCGCCTCCTCATAGATGGATATTGACTCGCCGGCATACAATATGTTTATATACACTGACAGCAGGTCCGTTTCAAGCGAACGCATCATGTCATCCGTGTTTAGTGCGGCGGCATCCATCTGTAGCCGGTCACGCTTTATGGTGTTTTCGCGGATGCCGCCGTTCCATAATGTCCACCCGGCATTTATCCCGTAATTGCTCGTATAGCTGTTTTTGTTGCCGTTGCCCCAGGGGGCGTTGCTGTAGTTATGGGATGTGGCGAAGTCGAGCGACGGTTGCCACTGCGCCTTGGATTCCTCGAGGGTGTAACCCGACAATTCCTCACTAAGGCGCGACTGTTGCAGGCTGATGTTGTGCTCACGCGCCCATTCAACGCAGTCGGAGTAGGTCCACTCTCGTGCTGACACGCTTGCCGACACAGAGAGCATAAGTGTGATGATCAGGGGCTTCATGCTTTGATATTTGTTATTAAACATCCTCTAAATACTTTTGGTCACGATGCAAATTTAGATTTGCCCGTAGTTCTGTGCAAAAATATTAGATGACCTCGATATATATCCCCCGTAATTAACATTCAAATGCACGACAATCGCGATATTTACCTTGCTATTGTGAATATTAGTTAAACACCTTGCCCTCTTTTCAACTGAATTGACTATTTTTGTAGCATCATTGTCGGTCAGACGGCATCTTTTAATATGAACTATATGGAGCGAGAATTGCGGGTGACTCCCGGTAAAAGTCTGTTTCTGTTTGTGTGCTGGTGGGTGCTCTGTACCATACTCGGCTCTATCCTCATAAATGTGATCGGTATCGGAAGTGTCGGCAAGCTTCGCTGCGCGATAGTGATTCAGGACATCTTTCTGTTTATTTTGCCGGTTCTGCTGACGATGGTTATTGTATCGCCGATTCCAATGCGTATTACCGGGATTGACCGTACGGTGAATTATAGAATATTCATCATGATTGTCTTTGCCGCGATAGTCTCGATTCCGGCGATGAACGATATTGTGGCGTTGAATGAGGCGATACGTTTCCCGGAGTCGTTGCATGGCATCGAGACCGTTTTGCGCAACAGCGAGGATGCTGCAAAGGCTACCGTGGAGCGGATAATGAGCGGCACTTCAGTCGCCGACCTTATTGTCTCGGTATTGATAATGGGAGTGCTCACCGGTTTTGCCGAGGAATTGTTTTTCCGTGGCGGATTGCAGCCGCTTCTCGGTCAGTTGATGCGTAACCGGCATTTTGCCGTGTGGGCGACCGCGTTTATATTCAGCGCGGTGCACCTGCAGTTTTTCGGTTTCTTCCCGCGCCTGCTTATGGGGGCTTTTTTCGGCTATATGGTGTTGTGGACAGGTTCGATATGGGCGTCGGTGTTTGCCCACGCCCTTAACAATTCGCTTGTCGTGATAAATTACTGGATGCTTGCCTCCGGGATAATCGACTATGATGTCAACGGTCTCATTTACGATGGGTCGTTCTATAGCATAATGGTCGCGGTGATAAGCGTGTTTGCCACGGCTCTCATGATCTATTTGATCAATCAAACTTCTTACGATAGAACATAAAGTCTCTTCCGAGATATTTTTCGCGTACCGTGGGGTTTTCGGCAAGTTCCTCGGAGGTGCCGTGAAAAAGTATTTTTCCTTCGAATAGCAGATAGGCGCGGTCGGTGATACGTAATGTCTCCTGCGCGTTGTGGTCGGTGATAAGGATGCCGATGTTCTTCTCTTTCAGGTGATATACGACCGACTGGATGTCTTCCACCGCGATCGGGTCGACTCCCGCGAATGGTTCGTCGAGCATGATAAACTTTGGGTTGATGGCAAGGCAACGGGCTATTTCGGTGCGTCGTCGCTCGCCTCCCGAAAGCTGGTCGCCGAGATTTTTACGCACCTTCTGCAGGCGGAATTCCGAAATCAGGCTTTCAAGTTTTTCCTGCTGATACTCCTTTGAGGTATTGGTCATCTCCAATACCGCCCTTATGTTGTTCTCGACACTCAGCTTGCGGAACACCGACGGCTCCTGTGCGAGATAGCCGATCCCGTTCTGCGCGCGCTTATATACGGGATATTTGGTGATGTTGAGGTCATTGAGGTATATCTCGCCTTCGTTGGGGGTTATCAGACCCACGGTCATGTAGAATGTGGTGGTCTTTCCTGCTCCGTTGGGCCCGAGAAGTCCTACGATCTCCCCCTGTGTCACATTGATGGAGACATGATTTGCCACGGTGCGCTTGCCGTACTTCTTTACCAGGTTTTCAGTGCGGAGCACCATGTTTCCCTCATACAGGGTCTTGCCTGCGTCAGGATCGGCATTGTTGCCCGCTTCGGTTACATTGTCTATGCTTGTTGCTTCTTCCATAAGTGAATCATTTGATAAGTGGATGCCAGTTGCACGACAGGTGCAGGCGGCTGGCGATGTAGTCGGTCAGCAGGTTGATCGCCACGGTGTTGTTGCCACCCTGCGGTATGATCAGGTCGGCATGGCGTTTTGACGGCTCGATATATTGTTGGTGCATCGGTTTGAGCACCCCTTCGTAGCGGTCGATCACCATCTGCGGCGTCCTGCCGCGCTCTATGCAGTCACGGGCGATCACGCGTATAAGCCGGTCGTCGGCGTCAGCGTCGACAAATACCTTTATGTCCATGGCGTCACGCAACGCAGGCTGGGTCAACACAAGTATGCCCTCTACGATCACCACATCGCGAGGCTCTATATGTATGGTCTCTTTCTGGCGCGTGCAGGTCAGATAGCTGTAGGTGGGCATCTCGATAGCCTCTCCGTGACGGAGTATGTCGAGATGGCGTTCAAGCAGCGACCATTCGATCGAAGCAGGCTCGTCAAAGTTTATGTTGCAGCGCAATTCCGGCGGGATATGGCTTGAATCCTTGTAGTAGGAATCCTGCGGTATTACCGCCACCTCGCCTGCGGGTAGACTGCTGATAATCTTGTTGACTACGGTTGTCTTACCGGAACCGGTGCCTCCGGCAATACCAATTACAAGCATTTTCGACTACGGTTTAAGAGTTTTACGACACACAAAGTAAATAAAAAATCCCTTACAACACAAGAAATTTCCTTAACTTTGTGCCGACATAGATGTTACTTATATATGTTTATTGAATCATCTTTAGAAACTTTCGGAAAATATTGCATATTCATGCACCGGGTGTTTTCGCTCCCGCAGAAATGGCGCGTGTTCGGGCGTAAGTTCGTTCAGGAGATCGGAAAGCTCGGTATCGACTCAATACCGCTCACGATCGTCATCTCGATCTTTATAGGGGCGGTGATATGTATCCAGATGCAGCTTAACATGACCTCGCCGATCATGCCCGCATATTCGACCGGTCTTGCCACGCGCGACATCCTTTTGCTTGAGTTCAGTTCAGCGGTGCTCTGTCTGATCCTGTCGGGAAAGGTCGGGTCAAATATCGCCTCGGAGATAGGCACGATGCGCGTTACCGAGCAGATTGACGCCCTGGAGATTATGGGCATCAACTCGGCTCAGTTCCTTGTGCTTCCCAAGATTCTCGCTTTCATGGTGTTTATCCCCGTGCTGGTGATATTCTCCATTGCCACAGGCCTTTTCGGCGGATGGATCATAGCCGCGTTCACCGATATGATACCGGTGTCGCGCTATATCTACGGTATACAGACCATGTTTATCGAGTGGTACGTGTGGTACACCATAATCAAGGCGCTTGTATTTTCTGTCATAATCACTTCGGTGGCGTCTTACTACGGCTACTATGTCAAGGGCGGCGCGCTTGATGTCGGAAAGGCTTCTACCGACGCTGTCGTGGCAAGCTCGATTCTGATTCTTCTTTTTGACGTGATACTCACTAAACTCCTGATGCAATGATTGAGGTTAAGGATATTGAGAAGTCATTTGACGGGGTTAAGGTGCTCAAGGGCGTGAGTGCCACGTTTGAGACCGGCAAGACCAATCTGATTATCGGTCAGTCAGGCTCCGGAAAGACTGTGATGATGAAGTCGCTAGTAGGACTTGTCCGCCCGGAGAAGGGGCAGATATTGTATGACGGGCGCGACCTGTTGACGATGAACCGTGAGGAAGTGCAGCATCTCCGCACCGAGATAGGAATGCTCTTCCAAGGCTCGGCGCTCTTTGACTCCGAGACAGTGCTCGGCAACGTCGAGTTCCCTCTGATGATGTACACCAAGATGTCGTGGGCGGAGCGCCGGGAGCGCGCGCAGTTCTGTCTGGAGCGCGTGGGGCTGAAAGGCGCCGACGACAAGTACCCGAGCGAGATCTCCGGAGGTATGCAGAAGCGTGTGGCCATAGCCCGCGCCATAGCCCTGAATCCTAAATATCTGTTTTGCGACGAGCCTAACTCCGGTCTTGACCCCAAGACCTCGATACTTATCGACGAGCTACTGAGCGACATCACCCACGAGTATCAGATAACCACCGTCATCAACACCCATGACATGAACTCCGTGCTCGGCATCGGCGAAAACATCATCTTCATCAACAAGGGTTACCGCGGGTGGGTAGGCAACAAGGATCTCATCTACGAGACCACCAACGAGGCCCTGAGCCACTTCGTCTTCGCTACCGACCTCTTCCAGAAAGTCAAGGAATACGTCATCCACAACTCCCACCCCATAAAAGATTAGATCCTTTGTCGACGGATACGGTCAGATTACTTCCATGTCGGCGTTTAGGCGCTGGCGCACAACCTCATACATTATGACGCCGGCGGCTACCGAGACATTGAGCGAGCCGATGTGACCGAACTGGGGGATCGACACGAAGGTGTCGCAGAGTTTCAGCACCTCCGGAGATATGCCTACATCTTCCGCTCCCATCACGATGGCCACAGGCACCGTGTAATCGACCTGCGTGTAGTTGATGTCGACCTTCTCCGAGGCGGCGACTATGCGGTAACCGTTATCTTTGAGGAAGCGCACGGCACCCGCCGCGCTGCGTTCGCGGCACACGGGAAGATGGTGCAGCGCGCCTGCCGAGGTCTTTATCGCGTCGCCGCCCACCGAAACGCTTCCGTGCTCCGGGATTACGATGGCGTCGACGCCGGCACACTCGCACGTGCGGGCGATCGCCCCGAAATTGCGCACGTCGGTGATTCCGTCAAGCACAACAATAAAAGGCAGTACCCCTTCTTCATATAGCTCCGGCACGAGATGGTCGAGCCTGTGGTAGGTGACTGCCGAAAGTATCGCCACCACTCCCTGATGATTCTTGCGTGTTATCTTGTTGAGCTTTTCCACCGGCACACGCTGGGTCAGTATGCGGTTGGCGCGCAGCATGCCGAACAATTCCGACGCGAGTTCGCCGTTAAGGTCTTTCTTCACCAGTACCTTGTCGATATCCTTGCCGGCCTCGATAGCCTCCATGACGGCACGTATGCCGAATATATAATCGCTTGAATCCATATGGTTATTTATTGTCGATGTTGTTTAATAATGAGCGGGCGTTGGCGCGGGCCGCCTCGTCGACGGTGGAGCCGCTGAGCATGACTGCAATCTCGCCTACGCGGTCGTCGCCGGTAAGCTCGCGGATGCGCGTGTGGGTCGACTCGTCGTCATCCTCCTTATATACCTTGAAATGGGCGTTGCCCTTGGCGGCTACCTGCGGCAGGTGGGTGATGGTGATTACCTGGATTGTGCGCGCTATGTCGTGCATCATCCCTCCCATGCGGTCGGCGACGTCGCCCGACACTCCGGTGTCCACTTCGTCAAATATTATGGAAGGGAGCTGCATTTTTGTCGCGATTATCGCCTTTATCGACAGCATCAGTCGAGAGATCTCACCGCCCGACGCGGTGCCGCCCACAGGCATGAGCGGTTGGTTTTTGTTGAATGCAAACAGAAATTCCACCTTGTCGATGCCTGTCGGCGTAAGCTCTCCTTGCGTCACTTTCACCTGTGTGCGCAGGTTTTTCATGCCGAGCGGCATGGCACGTTGCCGCAATGTCTCTTCAAGCTGTGCCGCCTCTTCGGAGCGTCGCTGCGAGAGTTCGACGGCGAGCTGCTTTGCCGCGTTTTTAGCCCGGCGCGCCTCTTTTTCAAGTTCTTCCACGGTAAAGCTGCTGTTTTCAAGCTTGTCAAGTCTGTCGCGCAGCTCCTCGCGCAGGGCTATCAGCTCCGCCACGGTCGACACCCTGTGTTTCTGCTGAAGAGAGTATATCGTGTTAAGGCGCGACTCGATCGCCTCAAGTTCTTCCGGGTCGGCTTGAAATTCCTGGTCGTAGGCCGTAAGTGTCTCTGCTATGTCACGCAATTCGATTCGCACTGTCTCAAGTCGTTCGCCTATATTGTCGGAGTCTTCGAGAAAACGGCTAAGTTCCTCGCAATAGTCGCTTGTCTCGGAGAGCAGGTCGAGGGCGTTGTGAGTGCCCTCCGACAGGGAGTCGAGCGCACCGCTTATGGTGGTCTTTATGTCGGTGATGTTGGAGAGTATGTCGCGGTCATGTTCAAGTTGCTCCTGTTCTCCGTCGGTAAGTCCGAGCTCGTCAAGCTGTTCAAGCTGGAATCGGGTGAAATCCTCGTCGTTACGGTTTTGTTCGAGCTGCTTTTTTGTGTCGTGGAGTCGCCTCACGGCATTGCGGTAGGCGTTATATCGGCGCGAGTACTCAGCGAGCAGTTCGCCGTTGCCGGCGAGGTTGTCGATCACGCGTAGCTGGAAGTCGCCCGATGTGAGCAACTGGTTCTGATGCTGCGAATGGATGTCGACAAGCTGCATCGCCACGTGGGAAAGTAGGTCGAGAGTCACAGGAGAGTCGTTGATGAACGCGCGCGACCTTCCCGCCGGTGCTATTTCGCGGCGCAGTATGCAGAGCGTGTCGTCCCATTCGATGTCATTGTCAAGGCAATACTCTTTCAGCTTGGGATATTTGCTCACCTCGAATGACGCCTCGATTACCGACTTTTTGCCGGAATCGCGCACCGCCTTCAGGTCGGCCCTCCCTCCGAGTATCAGCGACAGCGCGCCAAGCATTATCGACTTTCCCGCGCCGGTCTCGCCGGTGATGATGTTAAACCCGTGGTGAAAGTTGATGTCGACAGTGTCGATAAGGGCGTAATTGGATATATGTAATGACTTCAGCATCGCTTGATGGTATTTTTCTTATTTGTTGACTCCGCGCTTGATCATGTCAAGCCGCTGTGTCTCCGTGGGATATATTGAGTAAAGCAGTTCGTAGACACGCTTGCGCTCTTCTTCCGGAGCCTTGGTGTACAGGTTGACAAGCTCGTCGAGCTTCGCATCCTTGAACATCGACACACCGACCGCCATCGGCTGGACCTCATACACCGCTTTCACGTAGTCGAGGGTCGACGTGATTTTCGCCCTCCCTTTGTCGGGACTCATCGACATCTCGTCAAGCCCGGTGCGGTGATACTCATAGAGTAGGTCGCGCAATCCGGCCGTAGGCTGTTCGGTAAACGTGGAAAGCACGGCGTTACGGTTGCGGTTGTCCTCAAACGCCTTCCACCCGCTCTCGCCCGATGACTGCGCCATCTGCACCACATTGCGGGCAAGCTGATAGTACGGGTCGCCCCCTTTTGGCGAGAAGCTGTCAAAGTCCATCCCAAGTATCAGATAGACATAGAAGTTGATTATCGCCGTAAGGTTGCTCTCCATGGAATTTTCGGAAAATATGAGCGGCTCGCCCTCCTGATAGTCAAACTCTATCTTGTTGTCTTTGAAGTTGAGCAGCGTGGTGGTATATGAGGAGTTGTAGACCGGTCGCGACGACTGTATCTGCAGGTCGCCGCTCATCGTAGGCTCCTCGTAGCTTTTGATGGTAAAAAACATCTTGCATTCGATCTTTTCGGCGGGAGAAAACTGGGCGTTGGACCATTTGCGTGTGTTGATATAGTCGGATATCGCGCCTTCGAGGGTCTTGAACACCGACGTGTTGGTACCCTGCACCTGCGAGTGGTCGACCGTCACCTGGCAGTTAAGCTCCTGGGCGGCGGCAGGCAAGGCCAGCAGCGATAAGAGGAAAATGATAAAGGCGTGTTGTCTCATAGGGTGATGATGGTGTCGATTATGTCGGCGGCTACCTCGCGCTTGCTTTTCAGGGCGAAGGCTGTTTCTCTGCCGTCGGCGGTGAAAATGGTGATCTTGTTTGTGTCGGTGCCGAATCCCGCCCCCTTGTCGCGGAGGGAGTTCAGAACTATCATGTCAAGATTTTTGGAGCGCAGCTTGGCCATGGCGTTGTCCAGCTCGTGATCGGTCTCCAGCGCGAATCCCGCGAGCTTCTGGCCGTCGCGCTTTTTCATGCCGAGCGTACGGGCTATGTCGGGATTTTTTACGAGATGTATCATCGGCGGCTCGTTGCCCGCACGCTTGATTTTGCTTTCGGCATATTCGGCGGGGGCATAGTCGGCTACCGCCGCACACATCACCCCGTAGTCGCATGTCGGGAACTCCGCCTCACATGCCGCAAGCATCTCGCGCGCCGACTCCACCTTGACAAGCCGTATCGACTTGTTGACGGGAGTGATGTCGACCGGACCGCTTACGAGCACCACCTCCGCGCCGCGGCTCGCCGCTTCCTCTGCGATGGCATAGCCCATCTTGCCGGTGCTGTAATTGCCGATGAAGCGCACCGGGTCGATCTTTTCATATGTGGGACCGGCGGTGACAAGCATTTTTTTCCCTTTCAGGTCGTCACGCCCGGCGAAGAATGCCTCAAGCACCTTGAAGATATTTTCCGGTTCCTCCATCCTGCCTTTCCCGATAAGATGGCTGGCAAGCTCGCCCGCCGCCGGCTCGATTATCCTGTTGCCGTAGGAGCGGAGCAGCTCGAGGTTGCGGCTTGTAGTGGGGTGGGCAAACATGTCAAGATCCATTGCCGGGGCGACGAATACTGGCGCCTTGGCCGAAAGATAGGTGGTCACGAGCATGTTGTCGGCGACGCCGTGAGCCATCTTGGCGATCGTGGATGCGGTGGCGGGGGCTATCACCATGGCGTCGGCCCACAGGCCGAGGTCGACATGGCTGTGCCACTCACCGGTGTTGGCGGTGAAAAACTCGCTCACCACCGGCTTGCCGCTGAGTGCCGACAGCGTCACCGGAGTTATGAACTCTTTGGCGGCGGGGGTCATGACCACCTGTACCTCGGCTCCAGCCTTGATGAACAGGCGGAGCAGCGAGGCTGACTTGTAGGCGGCGATGCCGCCGGTTATCCCCAGTATGATATGTTTGCCTTTCAGCATTGATTGTATTATGGGTTACTATTACTTTAAACGCATTCTTATGCGTGTTATTACCTGCTTGGTGTTTTCGGCAAACTCTCCCTGCATCATCCAGCTGTAATATCCGGGGTCGGTGCGGAATACATGTTCCACCGTCTGACCCTTGTATTTGCCAAAGTTAAACACCTCTTTCCCCGCTTCGTTGAAGATGATGCGCCCCATCAGGTCGGCGTTTTTGTTCATCGACGAAAATTCCGAGAGAAACGCGATGTCGTTTTTCAGCGTCGGGTAGCGGTCAAGCTGCGCTTTCAGCACCTCGTAGGTGGCGCGGGTGTCGGCGTTTGCCGAGTGAGCCTCGGTAAGATCCTTGCCGCAGTAAAATTTGTAGGCGGCGACAAGTGTGCGCTGTTCCATCTTGTGAAAAATGTTTTGCACGTCGACAAACTTGTGTCGCGCAAGGTCTATGTTTACCCCGGCGTGGGAAAATTCCTGCATCAGCAGCGGCACGTCAAAGCGGTTGGAATTGAATCCCGCTATGTCGCAGCCGAGAAACACGTGGGCGAGCTCTTTTGCCACCTGCTTGAACGTGGGGCAATCCTTCACGTCATCGTCGCTGATATGGTGGATGGCGGTCGACTCGGGGGGTATCGGCATCTCCGGGTTGATGCGCATTGTCCGCTCGATCTCTTCGCCCGAGGGCATCACCTTGATATAGGAAATCTCGACGATGCGGTCGCGCAATACATTGGTACCGGTAGTCTCGAGGTCAAAAAATACTATCGGGTTTCTTAGGGCAAGTTCCATTGTGGCAGTTGCTTAGAAGTCGGTTACGGTCATTGGCATGAGCAGCATCAGCAGGTCGTCGCCCTCTTTCTCGTCGGAGGGGAGGAACACGCCCGGGCGGCTGGGATCCGACAGCTTGATCACAAGCTCGTCGGTTGATATGGTGCTTGAAATCTCGATGAGGTAGGGAGCGCTGAAGCCTATCACCATCTCTTTGCCGGTGAAGTCACATGCCACTTCCTCGCGTGCCGAGGTGCAGAAATTGTTGTCGGTGGCGCGGAGGGTCATCTTGTCGCTCTCGATCTTGAACTTCACAAGCCCGTGACCCTGGTCGACGAACACGCCTACGCGGCGCACGGCGTTAAGAAACGAATGACGGTCGACGGTGATGACATAAGGATTGTTGGTCGGTATCACGCGGTTGTAGTCGGGGAACGCCCCTTTGATGAAGCGGCATTTAAACTTGTAGGCCGCGCTCTCGAATGTCACGCTCTTCGGGGCGACGGTCACCTTTATCTCGCTCTCCTTGGCAAATACGTTCTTTATGACGGTGGCGGGTTTCACCGGGAGGATAAACGAGCCTTCAAATCCCGGCTCGCCGACAGAGTTGCGGTAGCGCACGAGCTTGCGGGTGTCGGTGGCCACGAATGTGATCGAATCGGGCTTGATGTCCCAGAGTATACCCATCATCTGCGGGCGCAGGTCGTCGTTGCCCACTGCAAAGAGGGTGTTGTCGATGCCTTTGAGCAGCTGGTCGGCGGGGTAGGTGAATGTGAATACACCTTCTGCGGCGTCGGTATCCTCGTTTGACGGATATTCGTTGCCGTTAAGGGCTATGAAAGCGTAGTTGCCGTTATTGTACTTGATCTCAACCGACAGGTTGTCGTCGTTGACGATAAATTCCATGCCCTGGTCAGGCATCTCCTTCAGCAGGTCGACTATGCGGCGGGCGTCTACACAAAATTTTCCCTCGCCGTCGGCATTCATCACCTCAAGGCTTGCCACAAGGGTGTTTTCAAGGTCGGAGGCGGTGATTGTGAGTGTGTTGTCGTTGAGCTCAAACAGGAAATTGTTGAGCACAGTCAAGGCGTTTTTGGAGTTGATCACTTTGCTGACAGCCGAAACATAGCTGTAGAGCGTCTTGCTGGAGACATTAAATTTCATGATTATATATGATTTTGATTTTTCTTTCTAACCTACAAAAATAGCAATTTATTCTCACACAATACCAAATTTTGCCAATTATCTTTTTATGCTTTTGATAAACAAGTGCTTGCCGACGGTCAAAGCCGTGGGATAAACTATTCTTTTAGATTGTGCTGTATCAAACCCTTTTTTCTCCGCGCGCCAAATCACCGAACAGAATCGCGCCAAATTACCGAATGGCGTAAAATAGTTACAATTTGCATTGAAAAAATTCCCATTTGTACATTGGGAGGGGCGTTGGGCGATGTATCTTTGCGGTACACCAATATTTATCACTATGAAGACACATCGACCCAGATTTGACAAGGCATGGCATGAAGCAATCGCGCTTTATCCCGATGCCGCCGACCGCGAGGCTCTTACCGCTGCAATCCTTGATTATCAGACCGACTGCACCGAGCCAATTTTGCCGCCCGCTCTTATGGTGGCATTCAACTTTCTCCGCCCTACGATTGACAGGCGCCGCCGCAACGCCGAGAAAGCACGACTACGCCGAGAGGCGAATGCCTGTGCGCCACGACTTGTTGAGCCTGCCGCTGAAACCGAGGCTGAGCCGGGCAAGCTGGAGGATAAGCCGAGTCATGGCTGCGCGGTGACGGGGAGTCCGACGTTATTGACCGATATGTACGGCGAGCGTCTTGAAAATGATCGCGACAGGCTGCTGAGGATCGCTTCAGAGGCAAGCAGGCGATGCCGTAAGCCGGTGACGGTGAAAGATGTCGTGAGAAATATCAGTTTCTTCAACGACTATCTTTTTCACTCAACCGAAAAGGTCGATTCGGAGGAGGCATACATGAGGCGGTTTGTGGATTTCTTCGGAAAGCTAATGGCACTTCCCGACATAGGGAAGAGGCTCTTGGGTCACGCCCCGCTGTGATGTTGCCGGGCTAAGCCGCATCGACACATTTATCTTATAGAAAATCAATTTGGCTTTGTCGCAAAAATGTCGTAAATTTGCGACGAGAAAATAATCCAAATTAGATGCAGTCGCTTGAAAATAGAATATTTACAAGCATTGCCAAGCGCGGGAGGGGGTCGATAATCTCGCCTCTTGATTATGCGAGCTATGGAGACTCAAAGGCAGTCCAAAAAGCCTTTGAACGGTTGACTGTTGCTGAAAAACTCATAAGGGTTGCACGTGGGATCTACTGCTATCCGAAGATTGATAAGGTTTTAGGGCTAGGTGTCCTGCATCCTACTTTTGAGGAAATTGCCGCAGCCATTGCCCGAAGGGATAAAGCAAGAATTGTTCCCACCGGAATATATGCACTGAATAAACTGGGATTGTCAACCCAAGTGCCGATGAACGTGGTATATCTTACCGACGGCTCTCCCCGGAAAGTAAAATTGCATGGAGAAAGAGGCATTCAATTCAAGCACACGGCAAAAAAGAATCTGGCATTTCAGAATGATTTTGCTATGCTTCTTACCTTTGCCTTGCGCGAAATCGGGGAGGACAAGTTGACGGAAAATCAGCTTGCGCACATACGAAAAATAATAAAGCCTGTGCCGCTTGAATCCATTAAAAGGGATTTCCCACTTATTCCGGCATGGATTCGTAAAATAATACTGACCGCTTATGAATAAATTTCTGACTTTTCCCGAAGCGCAATGCCGGGCCGTTTTCATGGAAACTGCGACAAGGATTCATCTTCCGGCAGCTGCCATTGAGAAAGATTTTTGGGTGACAGAGATACTCAATATTCTTTTCTCGTTACCTTACGCCGATAAAATGGTGTTCAAGGGCGGCACATCACTCAGCAAGGTGTGGGGCGTGATACAGCGTTTCTCCGAGGATATAGACATTGCCATTGACCGCAGTATGTTCGGGATAGAGGGCGATGTTACCAAGAAGCAATTAAAGAAGTTGCGCAAAGCGTCGTCGGTGTTTGTCAGGGATACTCTTGCATCTGATTTGGTCACAGCGATAGAAAACGCCGGGTTACATAAGTTTTTGACAGTGAAAGCTGACCCCGATGGTGAAGGAGATGCAACATATCCCGAACCTCGGCAGATTCATATCTTCTATAAATCAGTTTTACCGCCGGAGGTCAACACATACCTGCGCGATGAAGTGCTGTTAGAGGTTGGTGCGCGTTCCCTATTCGAGCCTACTGCGAATGCTTTGGTTGATTCATTTGTGGCAACCGAATTTCCTCACTTGACATCGAGAGATACAGAAGTTCAAATAGTCGCAGCTGTCGCCGAAAAGACATTTCTTGAAAAATCCTTTCTTTTACACGAACTCTTTACTACCGAAGGATGCCGCAATGCCAACCGTAAATCACGGCATTTGTATGACTTATACAAGATGATGGATACCGACTTTGCGGAGAAAGCGATTGTCAATGATGAGCTATGGGAAATCATACGCCATCATCGGGAGATTTTCACCTCGGTGCGCGATGTGGATTATACTCCCGACATCCGCAAACGCATTTGTCTTGTTCCACCGGAAGAAGTCCTCGAAGAATGGAAGAATGACTATGAAACGATGGTTTCTCATATGATTTACGAAGATAAGATTCCGTCTTTCACGGACATACTTGAGGGAGTGGCAAAAATAGAAAGCATCTTCAGAGGACATCGCTGATTTTTCTTTTCACCAGTCCATATATAATATAGTTAGGTTTAGTTTGTCGGGCATATATATATTGGTCGGACTGGCTGTTAAAAAGCCGGATTGATTGGACTTTTGTCGGGAAAAAGTTATAAATTTGCGCTTTAATTGAAAACATCTATATTTTGTCAAAAAAGAGACCATATAAACTGGGTGTTGCGCTAAGCGGAGGAGGCGCGCGCGGTTTTGCCCATGTCGGGGCCTTGTATGCAATGGAAGAGCTTGGTGTAAAGCCTGACATAATCGCCGGTGTAAGCGCCGGGTCGATCGCGGCGTCACTCTATTGCTCCGGCTTGTCTCCGCTGGAGATAATGAAACTTTTTTTCACCCAGAAGTTTTCTGATTTTGCCGAAATAAGTGTACCCAAAGACGGCTTTTTCAAAATGAATGGCTTCAAGGCGTTTCTGCGGAAAAACCTGAAGGTGGAGCGCATGGAGGATTGCCGTGTGCCGCTCGTGATATGTGCCACCGACCTTGACGATTGCACTCCCGTGCAATGGCGCGAGGGAATAATAACGGAAAGGGTGATGGCCTCGTGTGCGATGCCTATCATCTTCAAACCGGTGAAGATCGACGGAAAGCATTATGTCGACGGCGGTGTGCTGCACAACCTGCCTTCATGGGCTGTGAGAGACGAGTGTGAATACCTCATAGGGGTAAATGTAAGCCCCGTGTCCAAGCAGAAGGCCTACAGCGGCACTATCATCGACGTGGCGCTACGCACTTACCATCTGATGGCCCGTACCAATGCCGTGGGCGACATGAATATGTGTGACCTTGTAGTGTCGACCGACTCTATCGCCGACCTGCGGGTGTTTAACATGCGTGAGAAGGAGCGCATGTTCAAGAGCGGATATAAGTGTACAAAGGAAGCTCTGATAAATTCAGGAATTGTGAAAAATTAGTGAATCTAAACTTTACATGATGAACAGTGAGAAAACAGTAATCTACCAGATGCTGCCGAGATTGTTTGCCAACATGAACGATCATTGTGTGCCCAACGGCACCATCGAGCAGAACGGCTCGGGTAAAATGAACGACATTACGGCGACAGTGCTCCGAAAGATAAAGGATCTGGGTGTTACCCACGTATGGTATACAGGAGTTATCGAACATTCCAATCAGACTGACTATTCCCGTTACGGCATACGCCGCGACAACCCGCATGTGGTCAAGGGAAAAGCCGGATCCCCTTATGCGATAAAAGACTATTATGACGTCGATCCCGACATTGCGGTCGACGTCAATCACCGAATTGATGAATTTGAGGCTCTTGTCGACCGCACCCATGACAACGGTATGGGCGTGATCATTGACTTTGTCCCCAATCATGTGTCGCGCCAGTATCTTTCCGACGCCAAGCCACGCGGGGTGGAGGATTTCGGTGTAGGTGACGACCGCAACCGATTCTTTGAGCGTAACAACAATTTCTATTATATCCCTCACCAGCTTTTTGCCCCTGCCGGGATAGATCTTGGAGAGGGCAAGGACTCCTATATCGAATTTCCGGCAAAAGCGTCGGGAAATGACTGCTTTACCGCTTTCCCCACCACAAATGACTGGTATGAGACGGTGAAGCTCAACTATGGCGTGGACTATGGCGACGGCTCGCATCATTTCTACCCTATCCCCAAGACATGGTTTCAGATGCGTGACATACTGCTGTACTGGGCGGGAAAGGGCGTCGACGGATTCCGATGTGACATGGTGCACATGGTGCCTATCGAGTTCTGGCAATGGGCTGTCCCTAATGTCAAGGAGCATTTCCCCCACATTATATTTATCGCCGAGATATATGATGTGGCGCTTTACCGCGATTTTATCAAGTACGGTCAATTTGACTACCTGTATGACAAGGTGAATCTTTACGACACCCTCAGGGGCATACAGTGCCATAATGTGTCGGCGGCCCAGCTCACCCACTGCTGGCAGACGGTCGACGGCATAGGAGACAATATGCTAAACTTTCTTGAAAACCATGACGAGCAGCGATTCGGGTCGAAGTATTATGCCGGCGATCCGTCGCTTGTGATACCCTCGTTGGTGATAAGCGCGTTTTTCAGCACCGGTCCCATGATGATCTATGCCGGTCAGGAGCTTGGGGAGCAGGCTCTCGACGCGGAGGGGTTCAGCGGGTATGACGGCCGGACCACAATATTTGATTACTGGAGTATCCCCACGCTGCGCCGCTGGCTCAACGGAGGCAAGTGCAACGACGACCTGCTTACCGGAAACGAACGGTGGCTGCGCGACAAGTACCGCACGATACTGCGCATGTGCAACTCTGAAAAGGCGATTTCGTCGGGCAGGTTCTTTGACCTTATGTATGTGAACTACGATAATCCGACGCTGAATCCTCACCGGCAGTATGTGTTTCTACGCAGCTATGCCGACGAGACTCTGGTCATAGCGGTCAATTTCAGCAATGAGCCGTGTAAGCTCAATATCAATATCCCCGGTCACGCTTTTGACGTATTGAGCCTTCCGAAAGGTGACTGTGTGGCTACCGAGCTGCTGTCCAAGGACATGATGAGGAAAACCCTCTCTCCCGACAGCCCGTTTGTGACCGAGGTGGCGCCGAATGACGCCGTGGTGTGGAAGATAAAGCACAAAAATGTGTTGCCGCAAGATAAAAAATCGCTTTCCGATAGAAGGAATAACGGCAAAAAGCGATAACTTTGCACAATAATTCCAAAACTAAAATTTCTTGCTTAATGTTACCTCCATTTAAGGTCTTTGCCGGAACAAAGTCACAGTATATGGCAGAAGAGATCTGCAAGGATCTCGGTGTCGAGCTTGGCAAAATGAACATACAGCATTTTGCCGATGGTGAGTTTGAAGTGTCATTTGAAGAGTCAATCCGCGGATGTGAAGTGTACTTGGTGCAGTCAACATTCCCCAACAGCGACAATCTTATGGAGCTTCTGCTCATGATTGACGCGGCGAAGCGTGCGTCGGCTGCCTCGATCATAGCTGTAATGCCTTATTTCGGATGGGCCCGTCAGGACCGTAAGGACAAGCCGCGTGTGTCAATCGCCGCCAAGCTTGTTGCCGACCTGCTGAGTGCCGCCGGCGTTGACCGTGTGATCGCCATGGATCTCCATGCCGACCAGATCCAGGGATTTTTCAATGTCCCCGTCGATCACCTCTATGCTTCATCGGTGTTTATCCCCTATATTGAGTCACTGCATCTTGACGATATGGTTATTGCCACTCCCGATGTGGGCGGTGCAAAGCGTGCCAACAATTATGCGAAATATTTTGACGTGCCTTTGGTGCTGTGTCACAAGCAGCGCGCCAAGGCCAACGTGGTGGCGTCAATGACCGTGATCGGTGACGTGAAAGACAAGAATGTCATCCTTATCGACGACATGGTGGACACAGCCGGAACTATAACCAAGGCTGCCGACCTTATGATGGAGAAAGGCGCAAAGAGCGTAAGGGCCCTCTGCTCCCATGCCATAATGAGCGATCCGGCTACCGACCGTGTCAACGAGAGCGGCATCGTGGAGATGATGTTTACCAACAGTATCCCTTACAAGGGCGACTGCAAGAAATGCACCATCCTGTCGGTGGCACGCCTGTTTGCCGACACTATCCGACGCGTTCACGAAAATCAGTCGATCTCCTCGCAGTATCTTATCTAAGATCATTCTTCAACTACAATAACGCGGCGTTCCGTCATTGAATAATGTATGGAACGCCGCTTTTATTTAGCTTATTTCACATATTTATTGTCAAATTCACTTAATAATCGGGAGATTAGTATTAAATAGATTTAAGGCGCGCGTTTTTATGATACAACGATTAAAATAATACGTTATTTTTGTGTCCAAGAATAAACAGTTAAAATTTAACATTGGAAATTTTAAAATTTAACAATTAACATACCAATCTTCATATTATGAATTTGTATAGCAAAATCGCATTAATGGCTTGTGGAGTGGCTATGGTAAGCTCCGCGATGACGGTGGTTGCCGTCAACACTTTTGCCGACAGGCACGACACCCCGGTATTTGCCGTCGCTACGGGCGACAGCAATTCCGGCGGCGGGCTGTATACCGTGGCTCATGGCGTGACACCGCCTACCGACTTCACTCATGCCGCTGAAAGCACGATCAACGGCGTTGTGAGCATCAAGAGCTATGCAACCCCGCGCGGGTATGGCAACGGCTACCAGTCGACGCCCTTTGACATGTTTGACTTTTTCTTCGGGTCGCCGGGCGGCAACCGCCGTCAGCAGCAACCCGAACAGAGAGAAAAGTCGGAGCAGCAGCTTGGGCTTGGATCGGGTGTGATCATAAGCAAAGACGGGTATATCGTGACCAACAATCATGTGATCGACGGTGCCGAGCGTCTTGAGATCACACTGAATGACAACCGAACTTTCAATGCCAAGGTGATCGGTACCGACCCGTCGACCGATGTCGCCTTGATCAAGATAGAGGCTGACGGTCTACCCGTCATACCTATAGGCGACAGCGACGCCCTTAAAGTAGGGGAATGGGTGCTTGCCGTGGGCAATCCTTTCGGATTCACCTCTACGGTGACCACGGGTATCGTCAGCGCGAAGGCGAGAAGCATATCGAGTGCCACCAACGGCAGGGCGATGGGTATAGAAAGCTATATCCAGACCGATGCCGCCGTCAATCCGGGTAACTCCGGTGGCGCGCTTGTCAACATCAACGGCGAGCTGATCGGTATAAATACGGCGATATATTCGCAGACAGGCAACTATGCCGGTTACTCGTTTGCCATCCCGACTTCGATCGTTACCAAGGTGGTGACCGATATAAAGCAATATGGCGCGGTGCAAAGGGCTGTGCTTGGCGTGATGTTCCGTGAGTTGAATCCGCAGCTTATAAAGGATAAGGGCATCACGGCGGTCAATGACGGTATAATTGTGATGGAGCTTGTGGAGCGTGGCGCGGCCATGGAAGCCGGCATCAAGGTGGATGACGTGATTGTGGCTATCGGCGACTCTCCCGTGCATAATTCCGCCCAGATGCAGGAGGCGATCAACAAGTACCGCCCCGGCGACAAGATAAAGGTGAAGTATATCCGCGACAACAAGGCTTATACCACCGACGTTACGCTGCGCAACAGCCAGGGTGGCACCAAGGTGACCAAGGCTAAAGATGTGACCTCGCTCGGGTGTGCGTTCAAGCCCCTTAGCAAGGAGCAGCTTAAGGAGCACCAGCTTACTTCCGGAGTACAGGTGATCGGGCTTCGCGACGGCAAGTTCAAGGAAGCGGGCATCAAAGACGGCTTTATAATCCTTGATATCAATAATGCGCGCGTGAAGAACCAGGAGGATGTAGAGAAGATCTATGACGCCATCATGAAGAGCAATGATAGCGACAAGGTGATGTTCATCACCGGTATCTATCCCACCGGGCGCAAGGTATATTATGCGGTCGATCTTGCCGACTGACGAGTGTGATTTATGACATAATGCAAGGTGCGGGCATCCTTTCCGGGGTGCCCGCTTTTTTTATACGGGCTATTGTGGTATCGCGACTACGGCTCTTAATGGAGTATATTTATTCTTGAAAAAGTATAATATTACAATTTTTAATGCCGCTGTCGCGTTGTATTACCATAATATCAATAAAAAACATGCCTGCGGAGATATGATGTACCGATAAAATTTTGTATCTTTGTACGTTTAAAATCTTGTGTAATAACAGATGAGACAATTAAAAATTACTAAGTCAATCACCAATCGAGAGAGTGCATCACTCGATAAGTATCTGCAAGAGATTGGTCGTGAGGATCTTATCACTGTAGAGGAGGAGGTCGAGCTTGCCCAGCGTATAAGGCAGGGCGATCAGGTGGCACTTGAAAAGCTGACTCGTGCGAATTTGCGTTTTGTTGTTTCGGTCGCAAAGCAGTATCAGAATCAGGGCCTTTCGCTCCCTGACCTGATCAATGAAGGTAACCTTGGACTTATCAAGGCGGCGCAGAAATTTGACGAGACCCGCGGCTTCAAGTTTATCTCCTATGCCGTATGGTGGATTCGCCAGTCGATCCTTCAGGCTCTTGCGGAGCAATCGCGTATTGTGCGTCTTCCGTTGAATCAGGTGGGCTCGCTCAACAAGATAGGCAAGGCCCTGTCCAAGTTTGAGCAGGAAAATGAACGCCGCCCCTCAGCCGAAGAGCTTGCCGATGCGCTTGATGTGCCGGTTGAGAAGATTGCCGATACCCTCAAGGTGCAGGGCCGACACATTTCGGTCGACGCCCCGTTTGTCGAGGGTGAGGACAACAGCCTTCTCGACGTGCTCACCAACGATGACTCTCCCATGGCTGATGCCACTCTTACCCAGGAGTCGCTCTCGAAAGAGGTAGAGCGTGCGCTTCGCCAGCTCCATGAGCGCGAGCGCGAGATTTTGAAGATGTTCTTCGGCATAGGTTGCCAGGAGATGACTCTGGAAGAGATCGGTGCTAAATTTGACTTGACCCGCGAGCGCGTGCGCCAGATCAAGGAGAAGGCGATACGTCGGCTTAAAGGACAAAAGAGCAAGCTGCTCAAGACATATCTGGGTTGATCGTCCGATCCCCGGTTTTTCTACCGCGGGGCTGCAAATCGCAGTCCCGCGGCTTGTTTTTTATCGGCGGCAGTTGATTTCGATTATGTCGGACAGACGCTGGGTGTAGAGCCGTGACGATCTTTCGTGATGTGTGCAGCTGTCCATGTCGGGCGAGGAGGCGAGGTGCACCTGTTCTACTCCGGCGCGGTTTATGCGGTCGATTGTGTCCATAAGCTTTTTGCGGCGTTTTTTACCTTCCGCGTCTTCGAAAAGATTGGGCTGGAGGTGCTCGCGATCCACGATGCGTGTTGCCGTGACGCCTGCGCGTTTATAGCCGTAACCCGGGCGGAATATTGATTTTAGCGCCGTCTTTGCTTCTTTGCACAGGGTGATGGAGTCGTCGGTCGCCTCATACATCGTGCGTTGCGAGCAGTTGGAGTATTGGGGCGTGTCGGTGTGGTGTCGGTTGGTGGCGATAAATACCGTCAGCTCCGCGCAGAAAAGGTTTTTGCGTCGCAGCCGTTCGCCGACATTGGCGGCAAACCGGCTCACCGCGTCTTCCAGCTCCTGATAGCTGAAAAAGTCGGTGGCAAAAGTTCGCGATATGGTGAGCGTCTTTTGTGCCGGGCGTTCGGTGTCGCTTTCGATGCATCTTTCACCGTTGAGTTCGCGCCATGTGCGTTGGAGCATTACGTTGTAGCGTTGTGCGACGGTCTCTTTCGGGAGATCGGCGAAACTGAGCGCATTGGTGATGCCTGACTCGGTGAGTCGCCGCGCGATACGCGGTCCGATTCCCCACACATCGCCTATCGCTGTCAATGACAATGCCTTGCGGGCTTTCTCGGCGGTGTCGATTACGCATGCCCCTTTGTATCCCAGATATTTCTTGGCGAAGCGCGCCGCCACTTTGGCGAGGGTGCGGTTGGGTGCGATGCCTACCGAGACGGGTACGCCTACGTCGCGCTTGATTTTCCTGACGAGATTTACGCCGAATGCCGACAGTTCCGTTGTGTCGATGTTTTCGAGGTCGATGAATGCTTCGTCGATTGACGAAATCTCGATGTCGTCGGCTATGGAGTTGAGTGTAGCCATGACCCGTCGCGACATGTCGCCATAGAGGCGGTGGTTGCCTGAAAAAGCGATTACGTCGTTGGCTTTCACGATGTCGCGGATCTTGAACAGGGGCACTCCGCGCTTTATGCCTAATGCCTTTGCCTCGTTGGACATCGCGACCACGCATCCGTCATTGTTGCTGAGCACTACCACGGGGCGGCAACGCAGCTCCGGTCGGAACACGCGCTCGCACGACACAAAAAAGTTGTTGCAGTCTACAAGCCCTATCATTGACGGTTATCTCCTGCGCCGGTTTTTCTTGATGGTATGGGTCACGATGCCCCATACGGTGAAGTCGTCATCCTCGCTTACCTCGATTGGCTGATATCGGTGGTTGGCAGGGAGAAGCAGCACGCGGTGACGCTCTACCTTAAGGCGTTTTACGGTAAACTCACCGTCGATGCAGCACACGGCGAGATCTCCGTTGAGCGGCTCGAGCGACCGGTCGATCACAAGAATGTCGCCGTCGTCGATCCCTTCCTCGATCATGGAGTCGCCTGTCACACGCCCGTAGAATGTCGAGGCGGGATGGCTTACAATCTCGCTGTTGAGGTCGATGGACTCGTTGAGGCGGTCCTGTGCGGGGGAGGGGAATCCGGCTTTTATGCCTCCGTCGGCATAGGGTAGCCTCATTGAGGTTGACGTGTCGATTGTGCAGATGCGCAGGTCGCCGCTCTCTTGATGGCGTTCGATCATCCGTTTACCCTCTTATTTTTTCAGCGCGGCGATCAGGCTTTCCATGTCGAGTGATGCCTGCTCTCCGGTAGCCATGTTTTTGAGTGTCACTTTCCTTTCCGCAAGCTCTGTCTCTCCGATTATCGCCACATAAGGGATGGACAAGGCATTGGCATATGCCATCTGCTTTTTCATCTTCGAGCAGTCAGGATATATCTCTGCGGTGATGCCTGCGGCGCGCAGCTCCTTGATAGCTTTCATTGACGCCATGGCCTCGCGCTCGCCGAAGTTGGTGAAGATGACCGTGGTAGCCGCAGAGGCATCTTCAGGATAGAGGTCGAGGGCATTGAGCACGTCGTAGATGCGGTCGGCGCCAAACGAGATTCCGACGCCTGATACATCCGGAAGTCCAAATATTCCGGTAAGGTTGTCGTAGCGACCACCGCCTGTGATTGAACCTATCTGCACATCCTTGGCCTTTACCTCGATTATTGTGCCTGTATAGTAGTTGAGTCCGCGGGCGAGCGACACGTCAAGATCAAGCTCCGCTTTCAGTCCGAGAGCCATGGTCTCGTTGACCACGTAACGGAGTTCCTCGACTCCTTTTTTACCTGTCTCGGAGAAGGCAAGCACCTCGTCAAGCTTGGCAAGACGCTCTTCAAGTGTTCCGTCGATGGCAAGAATCGGCTTTAGCGCCGTGATTGACTCTTCTCCCAGCCCGCGCTCGCGCAATTCGGCATTGACATTCTCGATGCCGATCTTGTCGATCTTGTCGATTGCGACGGTGATGTCAACGATTTTTTCAGGCGCACCGATTAGCTCGGCTATTCCGGCAAGTACCTTGCGGTTGTTAAGCTTTATCGCGATGTTGATTTTCAGGCGGCTGAACACCTCGTCGATAAGCTGTAGAAGCTCCACTTCGTTGACAAGGGAATCGGAGCCGATGATGTCAGCGTCACATTGGTAGAACTCGCGGTATCTTCCTTTCTGAGGGCGGTCGGCGCGCCATACGGGCTGTATCTGAAACCGCTTGAAGGGAAATTGCAAGTCGGCGCGGTGTTGCACCACATATCTGGCAAAAGGCACTGTGAGGTCATAGCGCAATCCTTTTTCGGAAAGCTGTGACGTCAGCTTTCCCGACGCCTCGCCGTCAAGCAGCGAGCGGTCGACCCCGCGCAGGTAGTCGCCCGAGTTGAGTATCTTGAAAAGGAGCTTGTCGCCCTCTTCGCCATACTTACCCATCAGGGTCGAGAGATTTTCCATCGAGGGGGTCTCGATCTGCTTGAACCCGAAGAGATAAAACACTTCGCGGATGGTGTTGAATATATAATTGCGGCGCGCCATCTCCACCGGGGAGAAGTCGCGCGTACCTTTGGGAATCGACGGTTTCTGTGCCATATGATATTGCAGCTATAGTTATTCTTTTGCAAATTTACGCATAAATCGCGAAATTTCTGCACCGACAGAATGAAGAAATCACTTTTTCTCCCGCAAAGACATGAGATTGCTATGCGGATTTCTCTACCATATAAATTCAAGAATAATTAAATAAAATGTGAAAGTTTATAGCATAATTGATTGTAAAGTCAAAAGATGTTCGTATATTTGTGTAATAAGCAATTACATGTTAAATGACCAAGAATATCACAACAAATAACAGCGAAAACAGTAAATAAAACAATGGATGCTCCAACGCAGTCGTTTATTGGCTTTGGTCGGTCTTGCATAGCTACTACGTTGGTTTTTGATATTATAACTATAAGACAATATCATGAGCCAAAGAGTCCGCACCAATGAATTAGGGGTTAATATGACTTATTTACAACCTGACTTTCGTGGTTAGATGGGACTCAATTTATAAAGTTATAATGGGAGACAAATTACACAATCGGATTGAGACTTGGAAAAAACTTTTGCTGGATTTTGGCAAGAGAAATCGTCTTATTAACTTCAAAGAAGGTAAGCGATCCAATGTACAAATCACTGCTCCGTCATATGATATATTGTTTGATCACATCGCTGTCCGAGAAAAAGAGCTCAGATTCTCTTATGCAACAAAAATTCATATTGATAGCGATGGTGAAGAAACTTACGATGCTGTGATCAAAGGCGATGTAGAGACATCGAGGTCTATTGGTGACTTACAAAAGACGCTGAAAATCCTTAGATATAGAGCAAATACATCTATTGAGGAACAAGGTATTAATACCTTATACCTTGCATTTGGTCTATTGAAATGGACGGAACGGGAGGACTCCGAACAAATATTGTCGTCGCCTATAGTACTTGTTCCTGTAAAACTTATAATTGAGACGCTAACATCCCCATATAAGTTGATACCACATGAAGATGAAACAGTTGTAAATCCAACTCTGCTGCATAAATTGAATAATGATTTTAGAATTAAGCTGCCGGAATTCGACGGGGCACATGATGAAATTATCGACTATCTTGATAATTTAGAGCAAACAATTAGCAAGAAGGGCTGGGAGATTGAGCGTAGTGTTCATTTAACCAATCTTTCTTTCCTGAAAATTAATATGTATAAAGACTTGGAACGTAACGAAGAGAAGTTGAACTCCCATAATGTTATTGCTGCTATAGCAGGTGAACACGATCCAATATTTGTATCAGAGGGACTTGGCGGATTCGACCATGACAAGGAAGTAAAACCGATTGATACATTCCAGGTTATGGATGCTGATTCGAGTCAGCAGGATGCAGTGCTGCTGTCAAAACGAGGCGTAAGTTTTGTTTTGCAGGGCCCTCCGGGCACAGGCAAAAGTCAAACGATTACGAACATAATCTCGGAGGCTATCGCTGATGGTAAAAAAGTACTGTTCGTATCGGAGAAAATGGCTGCTCTGCAAGTAGTATATAATCGGTTGGTTAGTGCTGGCTTGGGTGATTTCTGTTTTACGCTACACAGCCATAAGGCAAATAAAAAAGATATACTGCGTGAATTGGCTAATTCTATCTCTATAGATAGGAAAAAGGTTACCGATGAGGCTTTGTCGCAATTGCATAACCTTGAACGGAAACGAGTAGCTCTAAATGAATATCAGCAGGAATTGCACACTCCATGCTCTGGATTGAACAAGACTATATTTGAGATAAACGGAAGACTTGCCAGCCTGTCAGCTGTTCCTGAAGTAATATTCGGTATTGAAAATGTCGATAAAGTTAAGGTGCAGGAACTTGATAACCGCATTTATCTTCTACGCGAATTATCTAAGACTATTGGCAAGCGTAGCGAGGACTATTCGGATAATGTATGGCGGAATTCGATTGTGAAATTTTTATCGAATGAGTTACGCCATGATATCGATTCTAATATATCTGCGTTGTTGCCATTATTATCCGATGCAGAACAGATTTTTGACGAATGCCATAAAAAGTTAGATATATCAATTGACAAGTCGGTTGAAGGCTTGAATTCACTGATTAAGGTGTTGACAGTTTCGCAAAACTCTCCACTTATCCCCTTACAATGGATTCTTGACGATAATATATCTTATCTGCTTGATGATGCGTACCGATATAAGAAGCAATGTGAGCAGATTTGTTTGATTCAAAAAGAACTGCAAGATGCTTATGCCAAACAGTTCTTTGATTGCGATGGTAAGCAAAGGAAGTTGCAACTTAGTGAAATAATCAGCATTCTGTTGGATAAAATCAAGTCTGATTCTGTCTGCGAATTCACAAAAAATGCACATAAGATTTGCTTGGAATTATCGAGCATAATAAAAGCGACAGATGACATATATTGCAAAGCCTCTGAACTCTCAGATGTTTTCGGAATTATTAAACCTTCTGGTTTTGTGCAAATAAATGAGCTTTATTCGTTGTCAGAGGCGGTCGCTAAGTCTGCTGGCATAGTCCCTGCCGACAGATGGTTTGAAGCAAATTCTTTGCGTGAGGTTCAACAATCCTTGTCCGCTTGTCAGTCCTTCCATGAAGAACTTGTTGCAACAAAACAGAAGTTACTGCAAACATGTGACAAAGAAATCTTTACTCAGGACTTTTACCCTATGTTGCAGCGATTCAGAAGCGATTATACCTCATTCCTTCGAGTGTTAAAAGGCGGTTACCGTAAGGATATGCGTACTCTGAAACATTATTTGCCTAACGGTGCAGACCTGACATACAAAGATGCTCTTGACCTTCTGAATTCTTTAAAAACAGTGAATGATAAGACAAGGGAGATAGAGTGTAACCGAGAGCTGTATGTGGCAAATTACGGTCAATATTATAACGGTTTAGAAACTCGTTGGGATACATTGCAGGAGGTTCTGAATCTTTTTGGATCGATTGTTTCCGCAGTCGGATCCTTCCCATCGAAACTACGGGCTCTATACAAGAATAGGTCATTGCCCATTGATATGATAAAGAAATTCAATAGTTTGTGCGAACTATATCTTTTGGATAACCTGCAAGGCGAAATAAATGCGTTGATGAGACTCCAAATAGACGATAATACATCGTGCGAGCAAATTATCAATGAGGGTAAAAAGGCAATGTCGTTACTAGAAGAATTTATTATACAATATGACGCATTGCGGAAGTTGCGTATAGAAATGACTGACTATGACACATTGCTGGCAGATCTTGATAAACTAGCGTTTATTCAGGCTGAGAGAAAGTGTATTATCAAGCAAAGGGAGGTCCTATCAAAGCGTTATGATGCTTATTATGCTAATGAAGACACGGACTGGAATAAGTTGATTGTAGCCTTGCAATTCGCCAAGGTGTTTAAAGAGATTGTGTCAGAGTATAGCTTGTCTGATAAATTCGTACATAAGATCTGTGTAGACGAAGAAAGTGTAATGCTCTGTCGGACTGTACTATCTATGCTAAAGCCTACTATTGAAGCAATTGACAAGCCATTAAAATGGTATGTATCGTTGTTTGACGGCTCCGAACCATTCCACACATATTCATTAAAAAAACTCACATACAGGTTGACAGTTTGTAAAGATAAAAAACATCTTCTTGAAGAGTGGGTAGATTACTATGCCAACAAACAGAAATGTGAGGGTGCGGGATTGTTACCATATATCTCCGAATTTGAGAGGAAAAATATTAATCCAGACAAACTCGTTGATGCTTATCTGAAACGTTTTTACCGATTGTGGCTTGATGCAATGCTACCACACTTTCCTGCTGTGTTAAATTTCAGAAGTAGAATACAAGAGCAGAATATCAGTGAGTTTTGCCAACTTGACAAAGCTCAATTTAAGATTGCACAGGCACGGGTACGAGAACGTGTTGTTAACAGAATACCAGACTTTGACGCAGTAACATCAACACGCGACGAGATCGGGATATTGAAGCGAGAGTTGAATAAACAGCGGCGATTGATGCCGTTGCGCAAGTTGTTTATGACAATTCCCAATCTCCTCACGTCGTTGCGCCCTTGTTTTATGATGTCACCGCTATCTGTGAGTGTATTTCTTGAAGCGCATAGTTATGATTTTGATTTGGTAATCTTTGATGAAGCTTCACAGGTTCATACTGAAGATGCAATCGGAGCAATTATGCGCGGCAAGCAAGTTATTATTGTTGGAGATACGCAGCAGTTGCCTCCGACCAACTTCTTTGCATCATCGCTCAATGATGAAGATTTCGACACAGATGATGATGACTACACAAATAATAGTGATGATGGAGCATACGACTCTATACTTGAAGAAGCTGTAACAGTATTGCCAGAACGAAGTCTGCGTTGGCATTATAGAAGTCGTCACGAGCATTTGATTGCATTCTCGAATATCAAAATTTATAATGGTTCCTTAATTACATTTCCGGCATCAATAGAGAATGCGCCGGATTGCGGAGTGGAATATATCTATGTTTCAGATGGTGTCTATGACAGAAGCGGTAAGCGAAATAATGTTGTCGAAGCACAAAAGGTTGCAGACATAGTATTTGAACACTTCAGCAAATATCCAAATAGATCTTTGGGCGTCGTTACATTTAGTGAAGCGCAGCAGAATGCAGTGGATGCAGCCATAAGGCGTAAGCGTTATCAGAATGCAGCATTTGAGCCATATTTTGTAGAGGATAAAGAAGAACCGTTCTTTATAAAGAATTTGGAGAATGTGCAAGGAGATGAGCGCGATACGATTATATTCAGTATCGGATATGCCAAGGATCAACATGGCATAATGCATATGAACTTTGGTCCGTTAAGTCGAGATGGCGGTTATCGACGACTTAATGTAGCCATTACTCGTGCAAAATACAATGTCAAACTTGTTGGTTCTATTGTGTCGACTGATATAGATATTGAAAAGACCTCATCAGAAGGCGTCAAAATGTTACGGTCTTATATTGAATTTGCGCAGAATGGGATAGGTGCAATTGAAAAAGAATTGAAATTCAGTAGCGAAGTGGCTTTTGACTCTCCATTTGAAGAATCTGTTTTTGATTTCTTGCGATCTAAAGGATATGATGTTACTACGCAGGTTGGATGTTCGGGATTCAGAATCGATATGGCGGTCAAACATCCGAAATATAGCGGTCGCTTCGTCATTGGTATTGAGTGTGATGGTGCGTCATATCATAGTTCTAGAACAGTGCGTGAGCGCGATCGTCTGCGCCAAACTGTTTTGGAAGAAATGGGTTGGACTATCTATCGCATATGGTCGACAGACTGGATTAAAGACCAACGAACCCAAGAGCGAAAATTAGTCTCGGCAGTCGAGAACGCATTGAACCACGCGGCTGAGATTGACATGCCTGATAACGGGGCAGAAATTGTCGAAACACCAGCTGAGGCTATTATTATAGAAGAGCCCGCAGAAATTACAGCCGAGTCACAAAAGGGTTATGGTTTTATTGAGTACAAGCAGGCGAATATTTATGATTATTATTCCGATTTGAGCACAAGGGATATTATTAAGAAGGTCATTGAGATAGAACAACCGATTCATTTTGAGGAGTTGTGCCGCAGGGTTGCGCCGTTGTATGGTAATCAGAAGGTCACTTCAAAGATTCGTAGTGAGGTTACACAGGTATTCAAATATTATCTATCGAATGTGATAAAACGGGAGAAAGAGTTCATCACGCTTGTTGATTTCGATAATTTACAAGTCCGCGTTCCAAACAGCACGGAAGATTATATTCGTCCCATTGCTAATATCAGTGATGAAGAATTATCTTTGGCGATGACTACTATTGTAGAACATAGTTTTGGTATCATTACAGAGGATTTGTTTATTGAAACCGCCCGCGTGTTTGGCTTTAGACGCACAGGCGAAAACATAGTGTCTTCTCTGCGCCGAGTGTATAATGATATGCTCATAAATGGGAAGATCAAGGAGGCGGATGGGAAGGTTTGGAATGTATGAATGGATAGATTGCATCGCTTAAAATTTGATAGTTGCACTTATGCGACTGTATTTGAAACTCCAAAAGGCGACATTCAACTTTCATTGGAACGCCAGGGTGTAAGTTCATGCTTTGTTAAGCTCCAATATTGTGATAAGATAAATACGGATGCTGTCAAAGTAAAGGCTATGGATAATTTTTAAACTGTTATGTCTATGTCCTCAATGTATTGTGTCATATTCGTAGTAATCTTAGTAATTGTCATATTCTTTGCCATCAATAAGTGGCATAAGAATATGACTTTATTGCGTACCGTAACTAACAGGCATAGGGGTACAGGATCAGAACGCAAATTAATTCTTAAACTACTTAAGCACGGTATCCCAGCAATAACAGTGTATCACGACTTGTATGTTGAACAATATTGTGGACACTATTCGCAAATTGATGCGGTTGTAGTTACAAAGGTTGGGATAATTGTATTTGAGGTTAAAGATTATAGCGGTTGGATTTTTGGCAAAGGATATCAGAATTACTGGACACAGGTATTGGCATATGGAAAAGAAAAGCATAGATTTTACAATCCAATTCTTCAAAACAAAGGACATATAGCAGCTCTTAAAAAGAAATTAGTAGGCATTGCTGATGTGCCGTTTTATTCAGTAGTAGTATTCTATGGAAAATGTAAGTTAAAAGATATCAGCTACATTCCTGATGGTACTTATGTATGTTATGCAAGAAGTGTTACGTCAATCATTGGTAAAATTATGAGGAAAAATCCGCCAGCCAAATACAAAGACAAATGGGGTGTGATAAATACATTAAGAGATGCGGTCTCTAATGGGGAAAATCGGGAAATAGTGAAACGGCACATTCAAAATGTGCGTAAATATAGACATTTGTATTCCAAAGGTAATCTTTGGCTCATTCTTGATATTCGTTTTAGGCGTTTTTGGAGGGTATTGAACCGGTTGTAGCAGAAACTGGTTAGGAGGTGTGTGGGCTGAGTGTGCCAAGTCGTGAATGACGCGAGTGAGAGGATGACTTCATGACAGCGGATTGCAGTGCGGACCAATTCGATGTGGATTAGTGGCGGTGGGATGCAAAGCGGTTGAGCCGCCATCGTGAGATGGCGGCTGAGGGGGTGGGGTGCTGTGGTCAGATGCGGTCGAGTACTGTTTTTACGAGGTCGCGGATGGCGGTCTTGTAGTTGGGGGAGGCGGTGGTGTTGACGCGGTTGGCTATGATGGAGCATACGGTCATGGCGCGGTGCCCCATCAGCAGGGCAAGTCCCTGTAGCGGGGCACTTTCCATCTCGTAGTTGGTGACAGTCCGGCCTTTGTAGCGGAATGCTTCGATCATAGTGTTGAGGTCGGGATTGGCGAGCGGCAATCTCAGTTCGCGCCCTTGTGGACCGTAGAATCCGACTGCGCTTATCGTGCATCCGCGCACCATGTCATCTTTGCCTATCTGCTCGACAAGATCCTTGTCGGCTTTTACCACATAGGGGGCTGCGAGGAGGCTGCTCCAGTTTACCGCTTGGCAAAACTCGCGCTCGAAGTCGAGGTCGGCTACGCGGTTGCGCCCGGCATAGTAGTTGAGCACTCCGTCAAAGCCTATGGAGTGTTCGGCGATTACCGGTGTGCCGAGGATAAGCTCGGGTTGCAGCGCGCCCGATGTGCCGATTCTGACAAGTGTGAGGGTGCGGTGTTCGGGCTTTATCTCGCGGGTCTCGAAGTCGATGTTGGCGAGGGCGTCAAGCTCGTTGATCACGATGTCGATATTGTCGGGACCGATGCCGTGGCTCAGGCACATGACAGGCTTTCCGTTGTATGTCCCGCCGATAGTGTGGAACTCTCTTGACGACACTTCAAATGTCTTTGTGTCAAAAAATGACGCTACCATGTCGACGCGCCCGGGGTCACCCACGAGAATTATGCGGTCGCACAGCTGCGACGGGTGGAGATGCAGGTGAAATATCGTACCGTCGGGGTTGATGATCATCTCTGATGATTTGATGTGTCGGTTGTCCATGTCTATTGAATTTTGGTTGTAGTTTTAAAGATAAAACACAGAAACGGCTCAGTCGGTTGCGCGAAATGTTAAATTTTCGCTTGTTTCTGTTTTGCGAATTTATTAAATTTGCGAGAGATACGAAGAGGTTTTATTATAAATAAGGTTAACGACCATTGTCCATGAGCCTGCGATTTCAGCTCTTTTTCATTTTTTGCCTGGCTGCCATGGTGGCATCTGCGATGCGTTTCGACGAATATACGTTTCGCGGCATTGATGCGCGCCACGGTCTCAGCGACAATCGCGTGCAGCATATAATGAGTCTTGATGACGGCAGGATGGCAATCACTACCGAGGGTAACATAAATATATTTGACGGCTCCACATTCCGCTATGTTCATCACTCCACTACGGGAAATTACAGGCTTCCCGATTATAATGGCGCCTATCATGTCTATCAGGGAGACGATGGCATGATATGGATAAAGTTTTATAAGTCGCTGCAGTGCTTTAATCTGAAGACGTTCAGTTACATTCATGATATTGACAGCCTATTGTCGACCATGCGGTCGCACGGGTCGGGCGAAGTGCGTGATTTTTTTGTTGACAAGAATCATGGTGCCTGGATTATAACCGGTGACTCAGCCATAGATGTTTCGCGTCAAGCGATGATTCCCCTGCCGCTGTCGGCGGGGCTTCTTCAGGACATGGAAACACATGGTGACCACGTGGCGTTTTTTTACGATAATGGCGAGGCGGTCGTTGTGGCGCGTGATTCGGGTGAAGAGTCGATGCGGATAACAGCATTTGACGTCAATGAAGACAAGTCGCGGTTTAGCGGTACATCGCTTGTAAAACCGGGTAGGGGAGATGTCATGTATCAGATACGCACCGGCTATGGCGGCTCGGTGTTGTTGCGGCTGGATCTGTCATTCGGGGCGGTAAGTGAATTGCTGAGGCTGCCTTATGTACTGCATACCCTTGTGACAGATGGTTACGGAACGGTATATATTACCTCGGCGGAAGGACTCTGGACAGTCGATGAAACCGACGGCGACGTCGAACTCTTGACTGAAATAAAAAGTATTGACGGCAATATCTCTTTGCGGGGCATGAACACGATATCGTTTGACTATCTTGGCGGTATGTGGCTTGGCTCGTATCATGACGGTGTGATTACAGGAAACCGCCGCCGGCATTATATGGAGAGCCGGGATGTCTTGCCGGAATCATTGGTCAGGGAGGAGGATGACGCTATAACCGGAGCGGGTGAAATCTCCGATTGCCGGGGATTGAAATGGATGGCCACTGCCGACGGCCTGCGTGTAAGCCGTGGCGACACTGTAGCCATGCTCTATACCGATGACGGGCTGAGCAACAATAATATCAAGTCGATAATTGAGGATCGTAACGGTGACATATGGGTCACGACAAGCTACGGAATCTCGCGCATAGCCGTCGGCAAAGACGGTCAATATGAAATCACCGGATTTACGGATGATGACGGGGCAATGGCGGGGGAGTATCTGCCCGGGAGTTTGCTGCGTTTCACCGACGGGATGATTGCCGCCGGCGGTCATTCGGGGTGGACAACGTTTCATCCCGACAGCATGAAGCTTGCCGATGTGGCTTTATCGCCGTTAATTACAGGTTTATGGGTCAATGGTACGCGTCTTGACGCCTTAACCGATGAAGGGCTTAGGCTTGAATATTGGCAAAACTCGCTTAGCGTGGATGTCTCATCGCTAAATTATGTCGATCCCCGGCATACGGTGTTCAGGTCGCGCCTGTTGTCGGACAGTGCTCCCGCCGATACGGCGTGGATCATTCACTATAGTTCCGCTGCCGGTAGCGCTGCCGACAAAACGGGTGTGTTGCATCTGTCATTTCTGCATCAGCCTCCCGGAGAATACCGCTTGCAGGTGACGGCTGCGTCATCACCCGGTGCAGAAGAGTCGGCTGTCACCGAACTGTATTTTGTCATCTCGCCGCCATGGTGGAAGTCGACTGTCGCAAAGGCGTTGTATATGTGCATCGTAATTGCAATGATAGTTGTGGGTGTCGCGTTATATCAGCGCGTGACACGTCGCCGTATCGAACGAAATCACCGCGAGGAGATGCTCCTTATGCGTATAAAAAGCCTGATTGAGCGGTGTGACTTTTATGAGAATCAGGCGTCGACAAACAACTTGCAGGAGACTCGTGAAGACACGGGGCTTAACGAGGAGGAGCGCGGGTTTATCAACCGTGCGATGGAACTTGTCGAAAAAAATATCGCCACACGGGGCTACAACGTGGAGCAACTGAGCCGTGACCTCTGTATGGAGCGTACCGGACTGTACAAGAAAATGACAATGCTACTTGACAAGACACCGAGCGCATTTATAAAAAGCATAAGATTAAATCGTGCGGCGGCTCTTGTCAGAGAAGGGAAGATGAGTATCGCCGAGATTGCCGAACTGACAGGGTTCAGCTCGGCAAGTTACCTGAGCCGCTGTTTCTCAGAGCAATGGGGGTGTACTCCATCGGAATATTACACTCGAAATCAACAAAATTAGCATACAAATCAACAAAATTATCACCGGTTTAGATTGTCGGCGGTATAATTTTGCAATTGAATTATTAATCATAAACCAAATCATAATTTCATGAACAGACTATTATTATCGGCACTTGCGGCGGTACTGCCCGGTCTCGCGGCATTTGGTGCAAACGGGTTTCAGAAGACTCCCCACGGAGTGAGGACTGAAATCGACTCGGTTACGGTGGAGGTGACTTTTTATTCACCGTCGACGGTCAGGGTGACAAAACTGCCGCAAAGCATGGCTTTGGCCGGCGACAGCTATTCGGTTACAGGCAAGCCCGGCGATGTTGATTTTACCGCAAAGGAAAGCGGTCACACCATAAGGCTTAAGTCATCAGGCTTGACTGTGGATATCGACGAGAAGAGCGGTAATGTGTCATTTTACGCGCAGGGCAAGGGAATGCTGCTGAAGGAGCAGGGTATGTCGCTGACGCCGATCGACGATTGCGGCGAACCTGCATTTCGCGTGAAGCAGGCGTTTCTTCTTGAAAAAAACGAGCCGGTATACGGACTCGGAAACCTTGAAAACGGCAATCTCTCGCAGAGAGGGGTCACCCGCAAGCTTATGCCGGGTAATGTGGAAGACGGCATACCGGTATTTGTGTCGGTCAAGGGCTATGGCGTTATATGGGACAATTATTCGCCCACGGATTTTGTGGATAACGGCAAGGAGACCGCATTTGTGTCGGAAGTAGCCACCGGCATTGACTATTATTTCATCTATGGCGGCGACATGAACGGTGTGGTTGCCGGAATACGCGGGCTAACGGGCGATGTGCCGATGTTCCCGCTGTGGACTTACGGGTTTTGGCAGAGCCGTGAGCGTTACAAGTCGCAGGAAGAGATCACAGGGGTAGTGAAGAAATATCGTGAGATAGGGGTGCCGCTCGACGGTATCATACAGGACTGGCAGTACTGGGGCAACAATTATCTATGGAACGCCATGGAGTTCATGAGTCCCGACTTTACCAATCCACAGAAGATGATCAGCGACATTCATGGCAACAACGCCCGCATGATTATCTCGATATGGTCGTCGTTCGGTCCTCAGACCAAGCCTTACCGCGAGCTTGCCGAGAAAGGATTGCTCTTCAATATAGAGACATGGCCGCAGTCGGGCATATCCCACATGTGGCCTCCGCGCATGGACTATCCGTCGGGAGTCAGGGTATATGACGCATACAGCCCTGAGGCTCGTGACATTTACTGGAAAAACCTCAGCCGCCTGCATGACATGGGTATCGACGGATGGTGGATGGACTCTACCGAGCCGGATCATTTCAATGCCACGGAGGAGGACTTTGCCACTCCTACGGCATTAGGGTCATTCCGCAAGGTGAGAAACGCCTATCCGCTTATGACTGTAGGCGGTGTGTATGACCACCAGCGTGCCGTCGACTCCACGAAGAGGGTGTTTATCCTTACCCGCTCTGGATATACCGGACAGCAGCGTTACGGGTGTAACGTGTGGACCGGTGATGTCACTTCAAGCTGGGAGAACCTGCGCAAACAGGTCCCTGCCATGCTCAACTTCTCGCTGACCGGAAATCCCAATGTCAACAGTGACCTCGGCGGATTTTTCTGCAGCGCATACAATAACGCCGGTCCTGAGTCGGCGGTGAGGAATCCTTTGTTCCGCGAGCTGTACGTAAGGTGGATGCAGATGGGTGTGTTCACGCCGATGATGCGTAGCCACGGTGCCGACATAAAGCGCGAGATATATTATTTCGGAGAAGATGGTGATCCTGTGTATGACGCCCTTGCCAATGCGATACGCCTGCGCTATTCATTGCTTCCTTACATATATTCTACCTCATGGAACGTGACATCGGGTGCGGGCAGCATGATGAAAGCCCTTCCGATGGACTTCCCGAAGGACAAGAAGGTGTGGAACATGACGGATGAATATATGTTTGGCGACAATCTGCTCGTTGCTCCGATCGTCAAGGCTCACTATACTCCGGAGCTGATCACGACCACCGATGAAAACACCGGCTGGGACAGAAAAGAGAAATTTGATGTCAAGGTGGCGGATGGTTATGACTTCCTGGCTCCCATAAGCATTTCGGTATATCTCCCCGCAGGCACATCATGGTGGGATTTTGAGACCGGAGAACGTCATGCCGGCGGAAAGAGCATAGAAAAGAGTGCCGACATAAATACGATCCCTGTATATGTGAAGAGCGGGTCTATCCTGCCGATTGGTCCTGACGTGCAGTATGCCACGGAAAAGCCGTGGGATAATCTTGAGATCCGTGTATATCCGGGTGCCGACGGGTCGTTTACTCTCTATGAGGATGAGGGTGACAACTATAACTATGAAAAGGGCAAGTATACCGAAATCAAGTTCAAGTGGGATGACAAGAAGCACCAACTGACTATTGACCGCCGCAAAGGCGAATACCCCGGCATGCTCAAAGAGCGTGATTTCAATGTTAAACTCATAGGCAGTGACAGCCGTTCGACAGTACATTATACCGGCGACGCCGTCACGGTCAAGCTGTAGAATAATAAATTTCGATATTAATTGACATGGGCGCGCAAGGATCACAACTCCTGCGCGCCCATGCTGTCAAAAGTGTGACTCTTTGATGTAAAAAGCAGTGGATTGATTGGAGAATTGATTTAAATCGGTTAAATTTGCATTATCCGTAGATGTCCCAAAGAGTTGGGCAGTGCGGTGACATATTATTTTTAAAGCGTTTCATGCTTTATCCTTTCACGGAAAATTCGCCAAAATTTTAGACAGAGAAAGGAGAGCAGTCTTGAACGCTCATGCGTGTTTATACCCATCCCTCACGCGGGGATGTCACGGATAAACATGGCGTGGGGTGGGCTGTTTATTTCTCTGTTGGGTGTTTGGCGATGCCTCCGTGAAGATAAACTGAACTATTGCCCTGCGCTTTTTTTGTAATGGAAAAACACCGCCTACGGGGGCGATCGGCGGAACATGAAACTATGAGAAAGAAGTTACTTCTAATTGCCGTGTCGCTATGTCAGGCTGTCGCATCATTGGCGCAAGCCACATCGGAGACGGTTAACGTGGAGACCCCCGGGACATTGTCGGGGCTGGTGGTTGACCTTGAATCGACCCGCATCAAATCGCTTACCGTCACCGGCCGGATAAATGGTGCGGACATTCTGTATCTTACCTCAGGCACCGGCAAGATGGCGGGTGTCGAGACCCTTGACTTGTCAAAAGTCACCTTGGTAGCGAGTGAAGAGCCTTATGCCTCGGTCGTGGTGGCGAGATCGGATGTCGGTATGGGCAAGACCACGGCGGTATATCATATAGCCGACAGTTATACAATCAATACGGTTGAAGAGCCGACCGGTCTCGGCGGCACAAATATCACGCACTATATCGGCACAAATGATCTCTCCGGAGCATTTTACAAGGCAAGAGGAAGTGCCGCCACATCATTGAAAGAAGTGGCGTTGCCGGAATCGTTGCCGAGAGTGGGTGATTATATATTCACGTCAAATACCGGAATTACGAGTGTGACCGTGCCTGCCGGAGTGGAAGAGATAGGAAAGGAGGCTTTCTCCGAGACCTCGATAACGGAGATAGATATACCGTCGTCGGTGAAGCGGATAGGAAGCGGCGCGTTCTGTGCCACCGGGCTTACAGGGGAGTATGATTTTTCCGGAATCGAGTCGATCGGGGCCGCTGCTTTCAGTGGCGTAAAGCTGACCGGCACCCTGAATCTCGGAAAATTGAAGGAGATTCCCGATTATGCTTTTTACAGTGGTGATTACGACAGGGTTATATTTTCCGAGAGTCTGGAATCGGTAGGGGATTATGCGTTTGCACAATCGAAGTTAAGTGACGTGAGGTTGCCGGAGTCGCTCAAGAGTGTGAGCGCAAGCTCGTTTAGCGGCACCCCGTGGTTTGCCTTACTTGCGGGCGAGGATGGCATCATATATATAAACGATATCGCGGTGGCTCCGACCGGCGACCTGAAAGTAATCGACGGAGCTATTTCAATCAAGGAGGGCACTCGGGTTCTTGCAAGCGGTCCATGGATGAATACAAGTGTGGGCGGCGACTGGCTTAAAGATATTGTCACTAATGTAAAACTGCCCTCGTCGTTAAAGTCGATAGGCGACGATGTGTTCCGGGAATTCGGTAATCTGGGCGACATAGAGCTTCCGGCCGGACTTGAATATATCGGCACAAGGGCATTTTACGGGTGTGGGAAATTATGGTTTGACAACCTGGCCGCCTCCATGGAGGTAATCGGAGAGGATGCGTTCCGCTATTGTAGCTCGCTGACGCAGATTACGCTTGGTGAAAATATTAAGTCGGTGGGTCAAAATGCGTTTGACGGCTGTGATGGCGTGTCACTTCTTAAGATATATGCGCCTGACCTGAAAGGCTCTGACAATATAGGATTTGGCGGAGAAGGGCTCGGCAAGTTGGTGGTAGGCTCAAAAGTAAGTTATTTGCCGTCAGGTATTTGCTATGATGCGAAAAATCTCAGAAAAGTAGAGTTTGAACAGCGTGACGGCAAGACGCCCCTGTCTGTAGGTAATTCTTGTTTTTACGGATGCGCTACAGCGGAGTTTGTAAATTTCCCGCAGTTGTTGGATTCCATTGCTACGTCTGCATTTTCCGGCTGTGAAAAGTTGCCTGAGCTGACATTTGACGGTTGCCGCCATATAGGTTACTGTGCTTTCCAAAGTTGTCCCTCGATAACATCATTGTCGTTGCCTGAGTCACTGCTGACTCTCGGTGCTGGTGCCTTTGGCGATTGTCAGAATCTTACTACGGTTGAATACAATTGTATAAATCCGGAAATCACGGGCGGAAACCAGTGGATAGGCGATCCGTTTGATGGTGACGAAGCTGTAAGTGAGGTGACTATAGGTAAAAATGTCGAAAGACTCAGCGATGGATTGTTCGGACTTCCGGGATTGAAAAAGGTTGTGTTTAAGGCAAATGAAGTAGAGGATGACAATGAGATCCCCTCCTCGTTTGAGATAGGGATGCATTGTTTTTCCGGCACTGAGCTGACCGAGATTCAATTGCCGCGCAATACGACTAAAATCGAGATGTATGCCTTTGCCGGCTGTAAGTTTAGGGAACTTGTTATTCCTGCGGCTGTCAGCTTTATAGGAAAGTATGTGTTTGATGAGAGTTGGGTAAAGGATATCACGATTCTTGCCGATGAGGTGCCTGTAGCGGAAGGCCCGTTCTGGTATAGCGAGAGGCAAAGCCAAGGGGTCACATTTCATGTCCCGGCACGGCTTATAGAAGAATATCGCACGGCTGATGTGTGGAAGGTATATAGCTTTGTGACGATAGAGTCGCTTGTCGAATGTGTCGAACTGTCAGAATCGACGATCACACTTACAGAGGGTGATACCCACGGGCTTACCGTGACATTGCTCCCTGCCGATGCGGATGACAAGAGTGTGAAATGGACATCAAGCAATGATGAGGTGGCTACGGTCGACGGTGAAGGAAAGGTGACTGCTGTTTCGCCGGGTGATGCCGTGATTACGGTGTCGACGCTTGACGGCAGTGAGCTGAGCGCGAGCTGTAATGTCAAGGTTGTCCGCCGAGTGATATTTGTGGAGTCTGTGACTCTTGATGTGACAGAGTCTGAACTTAAACCGGGTGAAATACTGCAACTGCATGCTACCGTAACTCCCGCCGATGCAGATAATAAAGATCTTGCATGGCAAAGCAGTAATACGGGCGTGGCAACGGTTGACAGCGAAGGGAAGGTGACGGCGGTTTCGCCGGGTAACGCAGTCATTACAGTGTCGACACTTGATGGCAGTGGGCTGAGCGCAACATGTCGCATCGCTGTGAGTGATTATCCTCCGGTAACGGCTATAGATACTGTTGACGATGGCGAAGTGGTCGTCAGAGTGTCGGAAGGAATGATAATAATATCGGGTACTTATGATAGGATGATCGTCTATAATTGCGCGGGAGTGCCGGTATGTGATACGTTGGAGCGTTATATCCGTGATCTTGTGCCGGGATATTATATTGTGAGCGTCGCAGGTAAGGTGTTTAAGGTTAAGCTATAAGGTATCCCTTAGATATATCATAGGGCGGAGATTCTTGATTAGGATTCTCCTGCCCTTTTTCATTTTGTCCGGGTCTTTATTTTTCGGAGCATGATGGGCATGTGCCTTTGATGATGTATTCGGCTTGTAGTGGCGTGAAGCCGGAGGGGAGGGTGACGGGCGGTATGTGTGCGTCATCGAGACAGTATGTTTTCTTACATGACTCACAGTAGAAATGGCAGTGCAGCTCTTCGACGCTGCACTCATGATCATTATGACAAAGGCAATATTTTTTAGAGCCGCTGCCATCCTCGATCTCGTGGAGCAGATGGTGTTCGGCAAAAAGTGTGAGTGTACGGAATATTGTTGACTTGTCAAGGGTTTCACCCGCTGTTTCAACATCGGTCATGCTGAAAGTGTCGGGGAATTGCGTCAACGCCTTATAGATGAGTATTCTCACTGCGGTAGGGCGTACGTCGTGGCTTTTGAGTATCGCTTCGATATTTTCCATGGTATAGTGGGTCAGAATCTTAAAACGAGTTCGATCAGCGCCTTGTCGCCGGAGTCGGGTGTGGTGGTGACGTCATGGCGGTAAAAATATTTTTCATAATTGGCGCGGAGATGCAGGAAGAGGTTCTTGCTCTTGATGTAGCTTATAGTAGCACCCACGGTGACGCGGTTGCGCGCAGGATCGTTGGTGGTCAGTAGTCCGTCTTCATCGCGCAGGGCATTGCTGTGGTCGGTCATGCCGTCAAACCTGCCCTGAAATGACAGACGGTTGAATATCCCCGCCTTTATCGGCATTTGGTAGTCGGCTTGCAACATGTAGGCATGACACGCCTTGTGACGCCGGGCTGCGTAGTGCTTGTACATGTATTCACCCTCTATAAACCATCGCCCGGAGCTCCATGATACTGCGGCGTCAACGAGGTTGGTGCGCACCGAATCGGGGATTATCGACTGGAAGCCGGTGGCTATCTTAACATTGTCGATGGTATAGGTGGCCTTGGCTGCAAAGGCGAGACTGTTGTTCCAGCCCGAGTGATTGCCTATTGTCGTGGGGCTGAATGCTCCTGCTTCAATTGAGAGGGGGACAGACGGAAGAGCGTACATAGCCTTGACTCCGACAGCCCTTACATTGCACACCTGCTTGCCTATGAACGAGCGATTGGCGAATATATAGGTGTTTGGCCCGCGGAACGGGTCAACTCCGAAAGGCATTCGGAATTGACCTGCTTGAAAGCCAAGGGTCTTGGTGGCATATATGCGTGCCCATACATCGAGTATTTTTATCGAGCCGCGATCGCACATGTCGGCGTTTACATAATAATCGATCATTGGGGCTATCTTTCCGTCAAGGCTGACGCGGGCGTTGCGCACCTGAAAACGGTATTTGCCTGATTCTGTGGCAAGTTCAAATCGTGTCCTTACGGTGCCGTGGATATGTGGGGTGTAGTCGATTTTTTCTTCAGCATAAGATAAGGAGGCAGCCGAAACAAGGGAAAATATGAAAATGGTAAAAACTCGAATTTTTAGTAATTTCATCATAAATATTGCGTGAAGATGATTAGGGGATTATGTGGTGCAAAAGTAGCAACAAATATTAAATCAAGCAGGCATGTGGCTGTTAAAAAATAGATAAATTTTTGCTAACTTAGAGTGAAGTGTTGTCAAAGTCAATAAAAACTTGTAACTTTGCGCACTCATTAAGGTAGGTCCGGTAGCTCAGCTGGATAGAGCATCTGCCTTCTAAGCAGACGGTCATGCGTTCGAGTCGCATCCGGATCACTAAAGGGTCACTTTTCAGTGGCCCTTTTTTCGTGTCCGTAAGTGACT